>NZ_CP123781.1:600000-1200000 GCF_029909415.1 Minwuia sp. IMCC3009 | reverse complement strand
GCGCGTCGCACCTTCCGCACCCGACCAGACGGAGACGGAGAGCAGCATCACGTTGCCGGCGGCAAAGCCCGCCACCGCAAGCGCGAACAGCAGTTCCCTGCCCTGCCTGTCCTGGGCGGCCGAACCGGCCTCCGCCGCGCTGAAGGTCCGGCAGTCATAGCCCAGTCCCTCCACCGTCGGGATGACGTCGTCCCCGGCGGCCCCGGCGCCGAGGCCGACCCGCAGGCGGCGCGTCGACAGGTTCAGCCGCGCGCTCTCGACCCCCGGCAGACCGCTCACCGCACCTTCGATGCGGGAAATGCAGCCCGCGCAGTGAACACCGGGAATGATCAGTTCCAGGGTATTGCCTTCCATGCTGCGCGGTGCCGTCTTGCGCGGCGCCGGGGCGCAGGCGGCACCGGAGGTGCAGCAGCTCATCAGTCCTCTCCGACCCTGATCTGGAAGATCCGCCGGAACCGCTGTCCGTCCGCATTGGTGGCCGTCAGGTCCACATCCCAGAAACCGGCCCCCAGGGGCAGTTCCGTCGTGTAGCTGCCGGAGCCTGTCCTGGTCAGCACGACAGCACGGTCGTCACGGGCGGTCACCGGGCGTCCTACCCGGCCCGTGACCTCCAGGTCGCGCAGCGGCATGCCCTGCGCATCGCGATAGGTCAGGGACAGCTCACCATCATTCCAGACCAGCGCCACGGACCAGTTCAGGGCTGCCTGTGCCCGGGCCTCGTCCTGGTCCCGGTTGAAGTTCTGGCTTGCGACATAGCTGTTGCGCACCACCAGCCCGTTGTCCGTCCTCAGTGCCATGGTCATCAGCACCATGTTGACGGCAATGATCACACCGAAGAACGCGAGGACATAGATCAGCATCCGGCGTCCGGTGAACGGCTTCTCGACATGCACTGCACTCATTGCCTTACTCCTCCGGTGCCCTGAAGATCGCGCCATAGTGCGCCTGCTCGATGCCGGTCAGGTCCGTGACCGAGAAGCGGAAGCTGTTTGCGCCGGGTTCGACCGACTCACGGGGCACGGCAACATAGACCTGCAACTGCTGCACCTGATCCGCGTCCAGCACGAATTCGCGTGTACGGCTTGGCCAGAGGTCATCGCCAACCACAGTCATCAGCGCATCCGGCAGATCCGAGATCTGCAGCAGGACACGGCGTTCCCGCTGCTCCATGTTCAGGATCTTCACGGTGTAGCCATTGCGGATGCTGCCGTCGGAAAGCACCACATACTGCGGATTGCGGTCGCGCAGGACGTTGATGTCCAGCCTGTCGCGGGTGAACAGGACGAACAGCATCGCCAGGCCGATGCAGGACCAGAGCGTTGCATAGAGCAGCGTGCGGGCGCGGAAGATGGTCTTCTTCAGCGGCAGGGCGGGACGCCCGTCGGCATTGGCCTCGTAGCTCTTCAGTGTGGTGTAGGAAATCAGGTCGGGCGTGCCGCCGGTCCGCGCCATGATGCTGTTGCAGGCATCGACGCAGAGCGCGCAGTTGATGCATTCCAGTTGCTGGCCGTCGCGAATGTCGATGCCCATCGGGCAGACCGCGACACACTGGTTGCAGTCGATGCAGTCCCCCAGCTGGGACGCGTCGGCCGACTTGCGGTGGCGGCCACGCGGCTCCCCCCGCCAGTCCTGATAGGTCACGGTCAGCGAGTTCTCGTCCATCATCGCCGCCTGGATGCGCGGCCAGGGACACATGTAGGTGCAGACCTGTTCGCGCATGAAGCCGCCGAAGACGAATGTCGTGGCGGTCAGCACACCGACGGTGACATAGGCGATCGCCGACGCCTCCAGCGTGAACAGCTTCACGAACAGGGCCGGCGCGTCGGCAAAATAGAAGACCCAGGCGCCGCCTGTCGCGACCGCGATCAGCAGCCAGATCAGGTACTTGGTGAACCGCTTGCGGATCTTCGCGGCGTTCCATGGTGACTTGTCGAGACGGAAGCGGGCGTTCCTGTCCCCCTCCAGCCAGCGTTCCACATGGACGTAGAGATCAACCCAGACGGTCTGCGGGCAGGCATAGCCGCACCAGGCCCGTCCCAGCACCGAGGTGACGAGGAACAGCCCGATCCCGGCCATGATCAGCATGCCCGCGACGTAATAGAATTCCTGCGGCCAGATCTCGATGAAGAAGAAGAAGAACCGGCGATGCTCCAGGTCCACCAGCACCGCCTGGTCGGGCATGCCGACACCACGGTCCCAGCGCAGCCAGGGGGTCACGTAATAGATGGCCAGCAGGACACCCATGATCCACCACTTCAGCCGCCGGAAGGTTCCGGCGACCCGCATGGGGTGGATCGATTCCCGTGCCTTGTAGAGGGAGCGGTGCTGGCGGCTGTTGACCGCCTCCACCTCGATCCGTGCGACGCCATCAACCGCTACATTGGCATCCTTGCTGGCCACAGGTTGCTACTCCCCGCCACCGAGAGAATGGACATAGATGGTGAGCTGCTTGATCGTCACCGGGTCGAGCTTGTCCCCCCAGGCGGGCATGACGCCGTGACGCGGGGCGTGGATCTGCCGGGCAATGTCAGCCTCCGTGCTGCCGTAGAGCCAGATGGCATCCGCGAGGTTCGGCGCCCCCTGTTCACGGTCACCCTTTCCGGCATCACCGTGGCAGGCGGCACAGTTGTCCGCATAGAGCTCGGCACCCTCCGCTGCCAGTTCCGCGTCATGCGGCTGGCCGGCGAACGCAAGGACCCGGTTCGCCACCGCCTTGACCTGTTCCCTGTCCAGAATGCCGTCGCGCCCGAAGGCCGGCATTTCCGAGAAGCGGGTCTCATCGTCACCGGGGTGACGGATGCCATGCCGCAGGGTGGTTGCAATGTTCTCCAGATCGCCGCCCCAGATCCATTCGTCATCGTTCAGGTTCGGATAACCGGGAGACCCGGCCGCCCCCGACCCATGACACTGCGAGCAATTCACGGCAAAGGCCGCACGGCCACCGTTGATCGCGAACTGCAGCATGTCGGCATCCTGGCGAATCTCGGCGAGCGGCAGGCTATCGACCTTCGAGATCATCTCCGACTGGGCAGCGCGGGCATCCTGGATGTCCTGATGCACGGCGGCACGGCTGGAATAGCCAAGCACTCCGGGTGTCGCCTCCGACACCATGGGCACCGCAGGATAGAAGATCATGTATCCGAAGGCCCAGACAATGCAGGCCAGGAACGTCCAGAGCCACCAGCGTGGCAAGGGATTGTCCAGTTCCCGAATGCCGTCCCACTCATGACCGGTGGTGTCGACGCCGGTCACCTCGTCTGTCTTTTTCTCGCTCATTTGCCAGGCTCCCGCACGTCAGGCTTCCGATCATCCTTGAGGGGCAACTCCGCACATTTCCGGAAATGGCTTCCGGCACCGGGGCGGAACAGCACCGCAACCGCAACGACGAAGGTCAGGAACAGAAAGACCAGACCCCAGGTATCGGCCAGATGCCGCAGTGTTTCGTGATCCATCATGCTCACCTGAAATTTTCATCGGCGCGGTAGGCGGAGAAGTCCACCAGGGTGCCGAGCATCTGCATGTAGGCGATCAGCGCATCCATCTCCGTCAGGGCACGCGGATTGCCGTCGAAATCACCCGTCTGGGCCTTGGGGTAGCGGGCGAGCAGCCCGTCCCAGTCGGCATCCGGATCGGCCTGGTCCCGGATGTCGGCCTCCGCTGCCTCGATCATGGCATCGTCGTAGGGGACACCCACCGCCCGATTTGCCTTCAGGTGCGCGACGATATCATCTGTCCTGAGTTCGGATGTCAGCAGGAACCTGTATCCGGGCATGACCGATTCCGGCACGACGGAACGGGGATCCGTCAGGTGCTGGACATGCCATTCGTTCGAATAGCGCTGCCCGACCCGGGCCAGATCGGGTCCCGTGCGTTTCGACCCCCACTGGAAGGGATGGTCGTACATGCTCTCCGCCGCCAGGCTGTAGTGGCCATAGCGCTCCACCTCATCCCGCATGGGACGGATCATCTGGCTGTGACAGTTGTAGCAGCCCTCCCGCACGTAGATGTTGCGCCCGGCCAGTTCCAGCGGTGAATAGGGACGCACCCCCTCCACCTTCTCGATCGTGTTCTGCATGTAGAACAGAGGCGCGATCTCGACGATGCCGCCGATGGAGACGACAAGCAGGCTGAGCACCAGCATCAGGGTGGCGTTCTTTTCGATGCGTGAATGATCGAATTTCATCGGATCCTCCCTCAGGCTGCCGAGTTGGCGGTTGCGGTTGCCGGGACGTCGCTGGCGACGGCGCGGATTTCAGGCGTGCCCTTGATGGTCCGCCAGACGTTGTAGACCATCAGGAAGGCACCGCTGATGTAGACCAGACCGCCGAACGCCCGGATGACGTAGAAGGGATGCATGGCATTGACCGTCTCGGCGAAGCTGTAGACCAGGAAGCCGTTCGGGTCGTACTCGCGCCACATCAGGCCCTGGGTGATACCGCTGACCCACATCGCCGCCGCGTAGATGACGATGCCGATGGTCGCCAGCCAGACATGCCAGCTGACAAGTCGCAGGCTGTAGAGGCCGGCCCGGTTCCAGAGCCGTGGCACCAGGAAGTAGACCGCACCGAAGCTGATCATGCCAACCCAGCCGAGCGCACCGGAATGCACGTGCCCGATGGTCCAGTCGGTGTAGTGGCTGAGCCCGTTCACCGCCTTGATGGACATCATCGGCCCCTCGAAGGTCGACATGCCGTAGAAGGCGACCGCGACGACCATCATGCGCAGCACGGGATCGGTACGCAGCTTGTCCCAGGCCCCCGACAGGGTCATCAGGCCATTGATCATGCCGCCCCAGCTGGGCATCCACAGCATGATGGAGAACACCATTCCCAGGGTCTGCGCCCAGTCCGGCAGCGCCGTGTAGTGCAGGTGATGCGGACCGGCCCAGATGTAGAGGAAGATCAGCGCCCAGAAATGGATGATCGAGAGGCGATAGCTGTAGACCGGCCGTTCCGCCTGCTTCGGCACGAAGTAGTACATCATGCCGAGGAAGCCCGCGGTCAGGAAGAAGCCGACTGCGTTATGGCCGTACCACCACTGGGTCAGCGCATCCTGCACGCCGGAGAAGGCCGAATAGCTCTTGGAACCCAGGAAGGAAACCGGCACCGCCAGATTGTTCACCAGATGCAGCATGGCGACGGTGACGATGAAGGCGAGATAGAACCAGTTGGCAACGTAGATGTGCGGTTCCTTGCGCTTGAACAGCGTGAACAGGAAGACCAGCAGATAGGCCACCCACACCAGCGTCAGCCAGATGTCGACGTACCATTCCGGTTCCGCATATTCCTTCGACTGGGTGACACCCATGACGTAGCCGGTGGCCGCCAGCACGATGAAGAGCTGATAGCCCCAGAAAACGAACCAGTGCAGCCCGCCCAGCGCCAGCCGGGTGCGGCAGGTCCGCTGCACGACATAGAAGCTGGTGGCGAGCAGCGCGTTGCCGCCGAAGGCAAAGATCACCGCAGAGGTATGCAGCGGCCGCAAGCGTCCGAAACTGGAGAAGGAATATCCGAGATTGAGCTCGGGGAACGCCAGTTGCAAGGCGATGACCAGCCCGACCAGGAAGCCGACGACCCCCCAGAACACGGTCGCGATGACGCCGAAACGGACGACGCCGTCGGCATAGCTGTTCTCCGTATCCTCCTGCGACGGCCTGTCGAGCCGTTGCAGCAGCGCGACGATCGCAACCAGACTGGCCGCGACAATGACCCAGGCATGGGCCTGGAACAGTGCGTCGTGTCCCCGCGCCGCACCGAATAGACCTGCCACGGCGGCGAGGCCCAGCAGGATGATCAAGACTACATTGCCCATGGAAGTTCCCTCTGCTTCCGCTCCGAACGGGAGCTGCATGCCGAGAGCAGTAGGTGGGGGCCGGTCCCGACGCCTTGATCTGGATCAATTCACAACCACGCGCGTGTGAGACACTTGCATCAATCGACCACGCAGCGGGCGTCGCTGCCCTCCAGGAACTGGCTCAATCAATGGACCAAAAACTGCCATTTTCTCCACTGAAACAGGCGATGACTGCGCAGATGACGGCGGAGGCCGACAGCGAATCCAGTTTCCGTGCGGAACACGATCTGATCCGCGCTGTCTGCGACAG
Organism: Minwuia sp. IMCC3009; assembly: GCF_029909415.1. Classification (GTDB taxonomy): domain Bacteria; phylum Pseudomonadota; class Alphaproteobacteria; order Minwuiales; family Minwuiaceae; genus Minwuia. The sequence continues at coordinate 1,193,897 of NZ_CP123781.1, read as the reverse complement.
GCTGGAGGCCATTGCCGATGCCCTGCCCGTCGTCCCCCGGCGCGAAAGTTTCTCGGAACTGATCACCCTGCTGCAGTTCGGCATTCCCGCCCATTGCCGGCACGAGGAAGCCGCACTGAAGGAGGCGCTGGGCCGCAGCAAGGAAGGACAGGCATGGCTGAGGCAGGCCGCCGGTCTGATCATCGAGGAGCACCATGACAACGAAACGATCATGCTGGAACTGGCCGAGGCGCTGGAAGAATATGGCACCCGGCAGGACCCGGCCCGCGCCGACGCACTCGGCTATCTGATCCGGCACTTCTTCAGCCAGATGCGCCGCCACATGGCATGGGAGGATCAGGTGATCGCGGAACTGCGCCTTATTCGCCGCTGACCTCGGTCAGGCGTTGCATGTCCAGCACCGAAAATTCCCGCGTCGCATGCAGTTGCAGCACACCGTCGGACTTCAGCCGTCCGATCTGGCGGCTGACGGTCTCGATCGTCAGGCCCAGATAGTCCGCGATCTCCGACCGGCTCAGCGGCATCTGAAAGCGGATCTCGTCACCGCCATTGTGATGGGCACAGCCGATCATGGGGGACCGTCGGGCGATCATGTACAGGAAACTCGCGACCTTCTCGGCCGCCGTCTTGCGTCCCAGCAGCAGCATCCAGTCGCGCGCGGCATCCAGTTCGTCCAGCGTGTCCTGGAACAGCCGGAACTCCATGTCCGGCTTCTCCTTCAGGATCTTCTCGAACGCGGGCTTCGGGAAGATGCAGAGCTCCACCTCGGTCGCGGCTTCGGCGAAATAGGGGCTGCGGTCCTTGAACGCCCGGCCCAGGAAATCAGGCGGAAACTGCAGGCCGACGATCTGCTGGCGTCCGTCGCTCAACAGCTTGGTCAGCTTGACTACGCCGGTCACGATATTGCCGAACCAGTTGATCGTGTCGCCCGCGCTCAGGATCGGCTCACCGGGTTGCAGCACGCGCTGTCGCGAAATGGCATTCATCATCGCCAGTTCTTCGTTCGACAGCGCGCCGCAGACCGCACGATGACGGATCGCACAGATATCGCAGCGCGTGGTGGTGATTTTCGGTGGTGCAACCTGCATGGGAACATCCTCCGGCGGAAACATCGGAACAGCATGGCATCATAACGAGCCTTCTGCCCCATTATCAGGCATTTGCGCCCACGCGACACTCTGCCCGTTCGCCCCCCGAACCACAACTACACGCCCCAGGTATCCTTCAGCCGATACCCGCGCGGCCAGGGGTCGGCGGGATCAAGCATGTGCTGATGCGTGCCGGTGATCCAGCCCCGTCCGGAAATCTCCGGGATGATCGCAGGCCTGTCGCCGACAATCGTGGTGTCGGCAATGCGTCCGGTGAAATGCGATCCGATGATCGATTCGACGGTCAGCGTGTCACCGGTCCGCATGCCCCCCTGTGCATGCAGTATCGCCATCCGCGCCGACAGCGCGGTGCCGGTCGGGGAACGGTCGATCTTGCCCGGCTGGATCGCCACGGCAGAGCGGGCATGCAGGCCCTGCCCCCGCCGCTCCAGCGGTCCCGCGAACAGGCAGAAGGAAATGTGCCGCCAGTCGGGGTTCTGCGGATGATGGAAGCCCAGTTGCGCGTTTGCGGCATTGGTCAGCCTGATTCCCATCTCCGCCAGCGCCCGCGCTTCCTCCGGCACGATGGCGAAGCCCAGTCCGGCGGCATCGACGACCACGAAACTGTCGCCGCCAAAGGCCGTGTTGACCGTGATCCGGCCAAGACCAGGAACCTCCAGCACGACCCCTGCCCTGTCCATGAAACTGGGCAGATTGCGCACCGTGATCCGCTCCGCCTTGCCGTCCCGGCATTCGGCCCTGACCCGCACCAGTCCGCCCGGAGCCTCCAGCGTCAGATGCGTGACGGGTTCCTGCATCGGGACCAGACCGGCGTCCAGCAGGACCGTCGCGACGCAGATGCTGTTGGAGCCGGACATGGGCGGTGTGTCCTCCGGCTCCATGATGATGAAGGCCGCATCGGCCTCCGGGTGCTTCGGCGGCACCAGCAGATTGACGTGGCGAAAGACACCGCCACGCGGTTCGTTCAGCACGAAGTCGCGCAGCACCCCATCCCGCGCGATGAAGTCACGCTGTTGCCAGAGGGTCTCCCCCGGTGGCGGCGCGACTCCGCCGACGATGACATCGCCCACCTCCCCCTCCGCATGGGCGGAGATCACGTGGATCACCTTGCTGCTGCGCATGTTGTCCCGTTCCGCCTCCCTGCCCTGGTGCCGATGCATCCCGCCTGCGCGTGGCGCACCGTTGAGCCGCGCGCCCATTGATGGAAGACTGCCGCGATCCGGCGCACAAGGGGGAGCAGTCGCATGGCCCATGAATTCATCATCACTGAAGTGGCCGACGGTGTCGCCACCGTCACCTTCAACCGGCCGGACGCGCTGAACGCGCTGACCATCGATCTGCTGACGGAGGCTGGCGACGCCCTGTCCGGCCTTGCGGCGCGCAATGATGTCTCTGTGGTCGTGCTGACCGGCGCGGGCCGGGCCTTTTCCGCCGGTGTCGACCTGAAGGCACTGCAGGCCAGTGGACAGGACGTCAGCGCCGGAGACGTCGGCACCGAACTCAACAGCGCCGCGCGTCGGGTGCAGAAACTGCTCTCGGAGATGCCGCAGGCGACGATCGCCAAGGTCAACGGCTTCTGCTTCACGGGCGCGCTGGAGATCATGCTGGCCTGCGACATCACCATCACCGCCGATGAGGCGAAGTTCGGCGACACGCACGCCATGATCGGCCTGCGCCCGACCTGGGGCATGACCCAGCGACTGTCGCGCAAGGTCGGCATGATGCGCGCCAAGGAGCTTTCCTTCACCGCCCGCACGATCACGGGAACGGAGGCGGCCAGCTACGGCCTGGCCCTTGAATCCGTTCCCCGCGCTGAACTGGATGCCCGCGTTGATGCACTGGCTGCCGCGATGGCCGCCAACAGTTCGGGCTCCATCGCCGCCTACAAGGATCTCTACCAGCGCTCCGAGAATGCCGGACTGGATGACGGCCTGACCTACGAGGCGGAAACCACCTACGAGATCACCGATGTGCGGGAGCGCATGGCCGCCATCCTGTCGCGGCTGAAGGGCTAGGACGCATCACACCATTCCTTGGCGGGTGCGGGGTGCAATGCTATCTGTCTGTTCATGACGGAGGTTCGGGGAGGAACTGATGGGACATTTGCTGAACGACGCTGATCTGATTGACCGGATCTTCAGTCACATCGACGGCAAGACGACGGATGCTGGCACCCAGGTGTGGCGGGAGCCGGTGGAGAACTACCGGTCCCGGGAAAGGTTCGACGCCGAGATCGAGGTGCTGCGCCGCATACCCGTCCCCTTCTGCCCCTCCGCCGCCCTCAGCGAACCGGGGTCATACATCGCGCGCACGGCCGCACGCACGCCACTGCTGGTGGTCCGTGGCGACGACGGCGTGGCCCGCGCCTTCCGCAATGCCTGCCGCCATCGCGGCATGGCCGTGGCGCGGGGGGAGGGCTGCCAGCGGTCCTTCGCCTGCCCCTATCACGCCTGGACCTATGGCCTGGACGGCAGCCTGAAACATGTGCCCGGCGAAGACGGTTTTCCCGGTCTGGACAAGGCGGACAACGGGCTGGTGCCGGTGCATGCGGTGGAGGAACGCGGGGGACTGATCTTCGTCACCCAGGACACGCCGCTGTCGGACGGGGCACTGGGCGAGATGCCAGATCTGCTGGAACCCGGGCAGGAAGTCTTCAACTCCATCAGCTTCACCGATGAATCGAACTGGAAACTGATCGGCGAGACCTCGATGGAGGGCTATCACATCAAGGCCCTGCACAATAAGTCGTTCTACCCCTACGGCTTCGACAACCTGAATGTCGTCGAGACCTACGGGCGCAATTCCCGGATCGTCTTTCCCTTCCGCCGGATCGAGAAGCTGCGACAGATTCCGCGGGAGGAACGACGCCTGAAGGGCATGGTGACCGACGTCTACCAGCTGTTTCCGAACACGCACATTTCCTACCTGACGGATCACGCGATGCTGGTGATTCTGGAGCCGGTCAGCCCGACCGAGACCCAATGGGTGATCTATCAGGTCACCCTGAAACCGGAAGACGGCAAGCCGATCGATGTCGAGGTCGCCCGCCGCGACGCCAACTTCGTGCAGGACACCGGCCTGATCGAGGATCGCGACGCAGCCCACACGATCCAGACCCACATGGAAAGCGGCGCCAACAGCCATCTGACGTTCGGCCACTTCGAGCAGGCGATCGGTCACTTTCACCGGAACCTGACCGCGCACGTGGATATGCTCGATCAGGGCTGATCCGGAACGCGCCCGCGCAGTGTCCGGTGATGTGCCCGCCGCACCACCATCACCGAGATTTCGGTATGGGCGGCCAGGTGGCGGACATTCGACGAGATCAAATGATCGAGGAATCCCGGAACATGGCGTCCTCCGTGACGTGTTTCCGACCCGACGGACGGGCCGGAATGGCTTTCAGGACCGCCGGAAAGACATCACCTGCCCGGCCAGCTTTTCGGTCGGCCCATGCCAGGCGTAGGCCAGCAAGGCCGGCTCATGATCCGCGACGGTGATCCGGTGACGATGGTCCGGCGGGTTGTATATCAGCGACCCCGGCGAATAGACGCCCTGGTGATTCTCGCTGACCGAGCCTGAAAGACAGACATAGCTTTCGGTGATGCCGTCATGGGCATGCGCCGGATAGGTACAGCCGGGCGCGAACAGCACCAGGCCGAGAATGACCTGCTCCGTGATGACCGGACCGGACGGTCCCGTGATCTCCGCATAGGCGTACTTCTGCGACAGCCCCCTCGGCATGCGGCCATAGCCATACTGCCAGCTCAGTTCATCCTGCACGGCCATGATCGCCCGGATGCAGGACGCATGGCGTTCCGCCAGCCCCTCGTCCAGGGCCCGCCGCATGTGACTGACGACCGGCTTGCGCTCCGGCAGCGGAAAGGTCATCGGCGCATTCGCCTGTATCACCTTGTTGATCGCCTCCCGCACCGTGCGCTGATGCGTCCGGATCTTCGAACTGCCGCCCGCGGACAGGAACCGGTAGAGCTCATAGTACTCACGCAGCAGATAGACCCAGTCAGGCCGCTGCGTGAGGCGGATGGTCTCTTCGGTATTGGCTGAAGTCTCGGAAGTCATGGTTCAACAATCCGCAGGAATTCGATCCCGGACACTTAAGTCACGAACGCATGTGTTCCCATCGAAAAATGCGCCCCCCTGACGAATGCCGGAATCCGGGACCCGGCATCAGGCGGGGAGCCCGAGCACTGCCAGCGCCGCCTCCAGGGTGGCGGAACTGTCACGGTCGGACCGTAGCGTCTGCCAGCCCTCGACTTCACCGATCTTCGGCTGTCGCCGCATGACCTGCTGGTCGGCATCGGATGCATCCGTGCCCCGCCCGGCGATCCGCTCGGCCAGGGTCTCCTCCGCCCCGACAAGCCAGAAGCCGTGGAACGCCGCCCCCCCGTCGCGTGCAATGGATTGTGCGATGGCACGCTGTTCAGGCTTCAGCATCGTCGCGTCGACAATGACACTCGCGCCTGCGCCCAGCGCCCGCCCGGCGTCGTCCGCCAGCCTGCGATAGACTGCAGCCGTGATCTCCGGGCGATAGGCATCCGCCCCCAGCGTCTCGTCGGGGCGGCAGACGAGCATGCGCTTGCGGATCTCGTCCGTGCGCAGGATGACCACATCCGGTGCGTGAGCGATCCGGGGTGCCAGCGCCTGGGCAAGTGTCGACTTGCCGGTGCCGGAACGGCCCCCGATTGCGATGACCTGCGGGGGCCGAGGCGCCGCCAGCAGATCCTCGGCGAGTGCCAGATATTCTGCCGCAGCGGTCTGCCCGGCAGGCGAAAGCACGCCGACCAGGGCCCGCACAGCCGCGCGCACCGAAAGGAACAGCCGCAACGCGGGCATGTCCGCATAGTCCCGCGTCGCCACAAGATATCGGCTGAGGAAGACAATCGCCGGTTCATCCTCCCCACGATGGCGCAGGTCCATCAGCGCGAAGGCCGCGTCATAGAGCACATCGACGTGACTGAACCGCGGCTCGAACTCGATGGCGTCGAACAGCACCACCTCGCCCCGGAAGCGACAGGCATTGTTGAGGTGCAGGTCACCGTGACCGTGGCGCACGGCACCCCGACGGGCCCGTGCCGCCAGCCTGGTTGCCAGCGCCCCGGCAACCGGAAGTACCTTCGCCCGCCAGCGCCCGAAAGCGGCACGGAGCCCGTCCGGCACGGCATGGTCGAGATTGGTGATCAGATCATCGAGCGTCATCGCAAAGGCGTCCCGACCTGATTGCGGGCGCACGACCTCGGCGGTCAGATGCAGGCCCGCCACGGCGTCGGCGAATTCCCGGACGGTCTGAAGATCCAGCCTGTGTTCCGCCGCCATCCGGTCCAGCAGGTCCGCCTGTTCGAAGCGGTGCATCCGGACAAGATACTCGACCGGCGCAGTCGGCGGACCGAGCCAGAGTTGCCCGTCCCGCTCATTGACGGCCACGACATCGAGATACATCGCCCGTGCTGTCCGGGCATTCACCACCAGTTCGGCCTCGCAGGCCGCCTTGCGCTGCGCCAGGGTGCTGAAGTCCACGAAGTCGAGACTGACAGCCTTCTTCATCTTCCAGGCATAATCGCCGGCCAGGAAGATGTGCGAGATATGCGTCTCGATATGCTCGACGGGTCTACCGCCGTGCGTATCCGCCCGCATCATGAAGGCGACGGTCGCAGCCTGGTCCGTTTCAGGTGTGTTCATGGCGCGCCTGCCCGCACATCAGAACGGCTGCCCCGGAAATCTGTCCTTCCCTGAGTGCCGACAGAGCCGTGTTCGCGTCCTCCAGCGGATATCGCGTCACCTCGGTGCGGATGCCGGCCTCCGCCACGGTCCCGAAGAAGTCCGTCGCGTCGGCACGGGTCAGATTGGCCACGGAGCGGATCACGCGCTCGCCCCAGAGATCCTGATAGGGAAAGCCGGGAATGTCGGACATGTGGATGCCACCACAGACGACGGTTCCCCCTTTCGCCACGGCCCGCAGGGCGACAGGCACAAGCGCGCCGACAGGGGCGAAGATGATCGCGGCGTCCAGTGGCTCCGCCGGTATCTCGTCCGATCCGCCCGCCCAGACGGCGCCGAGCCGCCGGGCCAGACCCTGGGCATCGGAATCGCCGGGCCGCGTGAAGGCGAAGACCTCGCGTCCCTGCCAGCGCGCCACCTGGGCGACAATATGGGCCGCGGCACCGAACCCGTAGAGCCCGAGCCGCCGGGCCTCCCCGGTCATGCCCAGCGACCGGTGCCCGATCAGCCCGGCACACAGAAGAGGCGCGAGATGGGCGGGGTCGGCATCATCAGGCAGTTTCACCACGAAGCGGGCATCGGCAAGGCATTGTTCGGCGAACCCGCCGTTGCGCGTGTAGCCGGTGAAGACGGGCGTATCGCAGAGGTTCTCCGCACCCTTCAGGCAATAGCGGCAATGCCCGCAGGTGCCGCCAAGCCAGGGCACCCCGACCCGCTGGCCAACCGTCAGCCCCTGGACAGCCGCGCCCATTGCCGCGACACGACCGACGATCTCGTGGCCCGGCACCAGCGGCAGCTTTGCCTCGGTCAGATCGCCATCGACGATATGCAGGTCGGTCCGGCAGACGGCGCAGGCTTCCACATCCAGCAGCACATCGTCAGGACCGGGAACCGGTGTCGGCATCTCCGCCAGCCGCAACGCCTGTTCGGGCGCATCCAGCACCATCGCCTTCATGCCTGCACCTCCATTATGGAACCCGGCTCGATCAGCTCAGGTCATGAAAGGTGCCTGCATCTTGCCACTGATCAGGTCAGGGCACAGTGAGGACAATCGCCACACCGCCCTCCGCATCCGGCCTCAGAAGCACCTACGCCGGGGGCGTCGCCTCCGGCCCCGCGATCTGCATGGCCTTCTGGTACGCGGGCCGGGCACTGATCCGCTGGAAATAGGCATTGGTGTTCGGCAGATCCGCCAGGGTCCGGCCACCGGAGGCAAGGATGTTGCCGAAGTTGTAGACGACCATCATGTCCGCGCAGGTGAATTCGTCACCTGCCAGATAATCGTGCTTCGCCAGCGTCTGCTCCAGATAGTCGTAATAGCCTGACCAGCGGCGGTGCAGCAGTTCCTTCACGATCGGCGTCGATTCGCCCGTCGGGTTGGCTCCCATGGCAAGCTGCGCGAAATACAGGCCCAGGGCATTGTTGTTGAACTGCATCCAGTAGAGGTAGTCGAAATAGTTCGGCTGGTCGGGGTTCACGGTGAACCGGCCCCCGGCATGCGTGCGGCAGACATATTCCAGCACCACCGCCGATTCCGTCAGCACGCGACCGTCATCCTCGATCACCGGCGCGGTCGCCGCCGGATGCAGGTTGAAGTACGCGTCCGGCATCAGCCGGTTCGCCTTCCGGTGATGCCACTTCAGGTCATAGGGAAGACCGAGTTCCTCCATCAGCCAGACCACGCGGTCGGACTGCGATACGCCAAGATGATGAATGGTGATCAACTGATTTTCCCCAAATGCCTGCCAGGTTCAGCCCCGATGATAGCCGAACGGGCACCAACTGAAAGGGATGAACCCTGTTGGGTTCGAACCAACGAACTACGGAGTAGAAGCAGCCAAGTAAGCAGCACTCCCAACAAAATTCCTGCAATACCAGAAACTGCAGATATGAAAGCGGTCGAAACGGGGAACTGCCAACGCCAATCCTTCGCCAGATCCAAGGCCCTGGAGTGCAGTTCAACGGCTGTTTGGATGAGAGACGCCACCTCCCCTTGTGACAATGGTCTCACCCCGCGGGAGTATCATCAACGGTCAACAGAGAACCAAACCTGAACTGTGCAAACCTTGAATCGCGGATTCAAAGGGGAGCAGGTCAGGGACCGTTCATTTCGTCGATCTGGCCTACTTGTGAGCGAAAAACAGTCCCATAGGTGACTTCTTAAGTTCGACGTGAGCATCTCTCAGACTACGGAACCGTTCGGGTAGTTCTCTCAACTTGGGTGCATCGACCACTTGATTGATTGCAAATGCTGCAACCCCGAAGGTCGGTGTACCAGTTGCAATTGCCGCAAGCTCAATTGTCCCCGAAACGAGCCAAGAACCGAGATCGTTTCCCGCGAAATTCATATTCTTCTGACGAAGTTCTCTGATTCTTTCTTTATGCCTCTCAAAAGCGTCTTGCACGTTATCAACGATCTTATCACTGGGCCTGAAAAAAGAATCCGGTCTGGTCGCAGCAATTTCACTGACACCTTGTGACAACATCTCACGGATTTCGTCAAAAGCGCCCTGCTGGCGCATCTCTATGAGTGCCGCTGGCGGAATGTTGCCAAGCCATTGCATATCCGTTTCCGCAACACGTTGCAGCCCTCTCACCATATGTAAATTCGCCTCCGCGCTTTCGGTCAATGCCGAATTATACTCCAACTTCCAGCTAAAGTACTTCCAAGATGTGGCCGCATCAATCAAAGGCGTGCCCATAAGATAGCGAATCTTGAGCAATATGTCAGTCGACTGCATCATTCTTCCCATGCATTGCGAAGCAACCAAGCCGCCAGAATTAGTGCCAACAGGCAACAATTCAGCATTATACTTAATCGAACGACGAATTTGCTGCTCCAATGGCTCTGTCCAATCGATATCAAAAAGCAACCGATCTCTATCAACAAGCTCTTTCACGACGCTTTCCGGCGTGTCCAAACTATTTGCAAATTCAAAAAATTCTTCAACTGAATTAAATTTACGACCAAAAAGATATTCCGCGTGGATCAAGGCATCTTTCTCCGCCAACCCTTTTAAGAATTTCACCTCTTCTTCATCTACTGAAGACCTAAATGGTGTGATGATAACTATCGGATTATCCAAATCGGCAAGAGCTAGGTCACGATACTGCATCAGGTTAATCGCGTGCTTTATTAAGTAATAAACTTGCCGTTCTGGAGTCGCGCGTTCAAAAATGTGGCGGGTATGCCAAAATGGGTCAGACAGAACAATTGTATCAACATACAAGCCCGTGCTGCTTGCAATATTGCGCTGGTAGGAGGGGAACAGATCACCGCCAAAAACCGCCTTAACCCCAGTCAATTCCTGAACATGATAATGTGAGGAATCGGTCAATGACGACCAAAATTCCTCTAGGCCCTCCAGCAATCTTGGAATCTGTGGGCTTATGTTGACAACAACACTCGGTTGTCCAGATACCATCTTCGCAAATGAATGTGCATCGTACTTTTTTGTCGAGCTTCTCTTAAAAATAATCCAAGATTTTCTTCAATACAACAAAAATATAAATGAGCAATCTCTTCCAAAGAAACTGCGTCTTTCGCATCTTGGCGATTCTTGACAACAGCTGCCATCATTGCCATTGAACGTACGCGACCATCGACGGTTGATAGATCGATTTTGCCGTCTGCGCGGTACCGCACTGCTCCCAAGCTTCGCTCAAAATCAGCAGCCAGATGCTCAGCGATGTGTATCTTGCCTTCCTCAAACTGCGTACGCAGCACCTCTAGCCGCCAACGCAGTTCTTCGTCGTAATCTTCTTCGGCCATGCATTTCCCTGCCTGAATGAAATTTGTTGTTCAGTATGCTCCGGTCCCCAAGTCTGGACCACCGGCATCTGGAATTCTATGGGGGTCAAAGCACTATCCGAACCGAGACAGCCTCAAGAAGCCTTTTGCGTTACACAAAAAAGGAAACTTTGAGGGCGGCCTTGAGCGCGAGTAAGATCAATAATTTGATAAATTATTGAAAAATATGGTGAGCCCTGTTGGGTTCGAACCAACGACCTACTGATTAAAAGCTCGTCTCAGAGCTTTTCCGCCCACTTTCGCCAAGCTACGCTGACCACACCAACTAACTGTTTTTATTTATTTTTTTCTGGACAACGACTGCGCTCACCTGTCACCGTCAACGCCTGAATTCGCCCCCTGCTGCTTCCGATATGCTTCCGAATTCGAGGGACATGATGGCCAGATTGACCAAGCGCTACATCGACAGCCTGCCCGCTCCGGACGGCGAACAATTGATCTTTGATGAACTGCTGCCGGGTTTCGGCTTGCGGCTCTACCCGACCGGGCGAAAGACGTTCCTGGTCCAGTATCGCTCAGGCGGGCGCACCCGCCGTGTCAGCCTGGGCCGGTTCGGGACTGTCACGCCCGACGAAGCCAGAGGGCGCGCCCGTGAATTGCTCGGGACCGTCGCGGCAGGAAACAACCCGTCAGAGGACCGACGACAGGAGCGGATGACTCCAACGGTCGCCAGCCTGTGCAGCCGGTTTCTGATTGAGCATGTCGAGCAGCACTGCAAGCCCATCACCATCCGCGAGTACCGCCGCACCATCGAGAAGCACATCAAGCCCGCCATCGGCGCGTTTCGATTGAGCGACATATCACGGGCTGACATATCGGACCTGCATCACCGGATGCGCGCCACGCCGTATCAGGCCAACCATGCGCTATCCGTCATGTCGAAGATGTTCAATCTGGCCGAGATTTGGGGCTTGAAGCCGGACGGCTCCAACCCCTGCCGCCATGTGAAGAAATATCGCGTCCACCAGAGGGAGCGGTTCCTCTCACCGGAAGAACTCAAGACGCTGGGCAAGGTGCTCAGCGATTGCGAAGCGAACGGCTCCGAATCTAAACCTGTCGTCTCCGCCTTCCGGCTATTGATCCTGACCGGATGCAGGCTGAACGAGATACGGATGCTCAAGTGGGAGTTCGTGAAACCGGGATATCTGGTGCTACCCGACAGCAAGACCGGACCACGCCGCATTCCCGTAACTCCGGAGATTGAGGCGGTACTTGCCGAAATCCCCGAGATTGAGGGCAACCCTTACATCATCACCGGCCTTATCGAAGGCCAACCCATCAACGACCTGCAAAAGCCATGGCGGCGTATCCGCGAACTCTCTGGGCTTGAGGACGTGCGCATTCACGATCTGCGGCACACTTACGCCTCGAACGCCGTCATGGGTGGCATGGATATCCTGATGGTGAGCAAGCTGCTTGGTCACACGCAGATACAGACCACGATGCGCTACGCCCACCTGGCAGACGATCCGGTCAAGGCAGCCGCCGCGAAGATCGCCAGCTCGCTAAGGCAGGCGATGGCTGCGCGTGCTTCAGAAGATGATCCGGCCCCAACGGATGAGGCCGAGGCATCAAACATCGTGCAGTTTCCAACGCGGACGGGAACCTAACCAGACACATGCATGTCGTTCCATTCGTGGTGGATTGCGCGCCGTGCTGATTGTGTTGTGCGATAATCTTTCTCGAATCCTTCGATACGCACACTGACCCGAAAAGACAGGAGTGATCCCTTGCCATCGGCTTGGACTTTCTATGAGGCTTGGGAGAAGGGAATATCTCTTGCGCAGCAACTTGACGATATCTGGGCGAAACTGCACCCGGCGCTTGCAAGCGCACCGCCTGAAAACAAGTCTTCAGCAGGTAACCCCAAATTGGGACAAGAGCTTCGAAATCAACGCGACGCCCGCGAGGAACAAATCAGCCGAAGCATCGATCATCTTTTTCAGATGGCGCAATCTGAGAAAGTTGTACTGCTAGGATATCGCGATCCAAAGCCGCGCGGTGATGGCCCAATCCGGATCGATTGCGAAGCGCTTCTTGAAGAATTTAATTGGAAATCCGGCCACTTGAATCTTGGAGGGCGAAAATTTAGCCATGTTCGTGTTGTTGATTTTTATGAATATTCTTCCGCAATGCTATTCGACCCTCACACATCTTGGGATCCCGATTCAGCATTCGCCCCCCCACCAGATCCAGCCCCGGAACCAAAGATAGAGTTTCGATTAGGCTCTCCGTTTATGATCCGAACCGGCGGAGCTGTTGCAAGACCACAGAAAACTGGGCGCCCCTCGGAGAGAGACAAAATCATCTCTGCGCTGGAACGACTGGATCGAGAAGGCCAAATCATTCTCTCTGACGGTCCAACCAAGAATAAATTTGACCTCGTTCGCGAAACCATCTGGGCGATGAACCCAAGCCTTGATGGCAAATTCACAGGTTTGGGCAACAGCACAATTAGCAAGACCTGGCGTCAATTGATCAGGGATAAAGGATAAAGTCGCAGAGGATTTATCCACCTCGGACTCCTACCTTCGTTGACCCATCTTCACCTCACATTCAAGACATGAGGTGAAGCCTTGACCGACAATCATTCCAACCAGACCAGCTTGCCTGAAGACGCCAATCGCCTGTTGCGAGAGACCGAAGCAGCCGACTTTCTTGGCTACTCGGTCCGCGCTCTTCAGAACTGGCGGCTGCGTGGCGGCGGCCCGCTGTTCGTGCGGGTTTCTTCTCGTTCCATTCGATACCGGTTCTGCGATCTCCTGGAATGGACAGAAGCCCGCCTGGTGGCGAGCACTTCCGACCAGCTCGATCCTGCTCCGACAACCGAGACCACCTCTGAAGGGCAATTTGAAGCCCGGCGGCGGCGCAGCTTCCTGCGGCGCTCTCAGAAGGACTGAGGCTTTGGTGTACTGGCCTCGCAACCCGCGCGAAACGCGGCCAACGTTTCGCGCTTTGCTGAAGCGGTTGATCATCGGCTCTCGGCATATTGGCGTGCCAGCCACGGTTATCACCTGGCTGCTTCAGACTTCCGGCCTGTCTGGTGCCTAGGCAATGTCACCAACACTGATCGACCTCCTGGCACAACACCGGCTGCCAACTCAGATCCCGCAACCGGGGCAGCGCTCGAACATCAACTGCCCCGAGTGTGGCCATCGCAATCGTTTCAGCCTGACAATCGATGCGGATGGCCGTGGTTTTGTTGGGCGCTGCAACCGCGTTAACAGTTGCGGCCACACGATCGGGGCCAGACAGCCCAATAGCTCGCGGCACACCGACAAGCCCATGCCGGTTGCACCGAAAGCCCCATCGGACACGGCTCGTGCATCACGCGCGCTCGCCATTTGGGACTCATGCAGTCAGCGCAACCTTCAGCCGCTCGAAGGCTATCTGTTGCGGCGTGGAATCCTGATTTCTGTGCCACAGACAATTCGCTGGCATTCAGAGCTGAGACACCCCACCGGTCAGACTGGCGGCGCTATGGTGGCCGCCATCCAGGACAGTCACGGACAGATCACGGCTGTTCAACGGACATGGATCGATGGCGAAGAGAAGGCGGACCTCATTCCCTGCAAGATGAGCTTGGGGCCGATTGGCGACGGGGCGGTGAGGCTCGCTCTGTCTGGCGATACCCTCGCCCTTGCCGAAGGCGTCGAAGACGCCCTGTCCCTGATTCAAATGTCTGGTGTCCCGACCTGGGCATGCCTGGGTGTGGCGCGAATGAAATCCGTCGCAATACCTGGAACAGTGAAGACCCTGATACTGGCCCCCGATGCTGATGATGCTGCAGCGAAGGCAGTTACAGAGGCCTATCAGCACTTCACGTCGCTTGGTCTCAAGGTGCTGCACCTGAGGCCACCGGCTGGGGCCGACTGGAACTCGCTATTGCCATGCTTTGAAGAGCGGGCGGCCATCCGGGAGTTTGAAGGCGGACTGTCACGCACCGACGCGGAGACATCTGCCTTTGCCGAAATTATTGGAGAGACAGCATGCAATTCCCAGCGGTGATGCCTGGCGCGGTCCCTCTTGAAAGGTTCGCCGTGTCCCCCATCGCCAAACACGCACCAGGAACTGAGGCATCGAAGGCAACGCTGGAGCTCATCGCCCTTTCGGATATCTCCGCGACGCTGGACGCCAACGACTTTGTCGAAGGGCTCCTGAGCCGTGGTGGGCTCTCGATACTCTATGGTGAGAGCAACTGCGGCAAATCGTTCTTCGCAACGGACCTGGCCCTGCACGTCGCTCTTGGTTGGCGATGGCGGGACCGCGAGGTTGAGAAAGGCGGCGTGCTCTATGTTGCGGCAGAAGGCGGATTTGGCGCAAAAAATCGCGTTGCAGCGTTCACCCAAAACCATGGGTTTTCCGACGCTGCACCCTTCTACCTGAGCCGCCAGCCTATCGACCTGTTGAACGATTCAACAGCTGCCAATGCGATCGTGGAAGCCACAAAAGCCATCTCGGCAGCCTCCAACATCCCTACCACGCTGATCGTTGTCGATACGCTCTCTCGCGTCCTGGCAGGCGGGAACGAAAATTCGCCCGACGATATGGGCGCCATCGTGAAGGCTGCAGACGAAATCCGAGCCGCAACAGGAGCCCACCTAATGTTCGTTCATCACTCCGGCAAGGAGGCGACAAAGGGGCCGCGTGGCCACAGCTTGCTGCGAGCGGCGGCAGATACGGAGATCCACCTGACCCGAGACAGCGCTCTGGACCTGTCCCGTGCCAAAGTCACCAAGCAGCGTGACCTGGAGACCACCGGTGAATTCGCTTTCGAACTGGTGACTGTTGAACTAGGCCAAAACGCAAGGGGCAAGCCGGTAACAAGCTGCGTCCTGGAGTGTCGGGAGAGCGCACCAAATGGCTCTAGCACTAGGCTCTCCAACCTTGAGTATCTGGCACTGCAAGAGCTGGATATTGCCCTCCTCGATCACGGGGAAGAACGTATCCCCGAGGAGGGAATGCCCGTCGTCCTTTCCACCGAACTGCGTCTTTGGAAAGACCGGCTCGAGCAAACTGAGATACTTGAAGAAGACGCGCCCGACCGAGCTCGCAAACGATGGGGACGTATGCGCCAAGGACTCCAAACCAAGGGTCATATCCGCATCTGGAACGACCAAGTCTGGAAAACGTGACGGCGTGACGTTTCCGGACATGTCACAGCTGTCACGCTCGGCCCGAGACTGTGACGGACAGGACATCCTCTACAGAGGATGTCCTGTCCGTCACAGGCCTAGAGCAAATTCAATCTACTCGGGTTCATATCTGGCTGCCTGAAAGTAGTTTCTGCACTCGTCGGGTGAGAAGGCCTTGATGCAGTTGGCGATGGTGTCCCAAAGCTCGTCGATGGTTCGTGCTGCAGCTTTCCGCAGCAGGGCCTTGAGTTTCGAGAAGGCCATCTCGATGGGGTTGAAGTCGGGGCTGTAGGGCGGCAGGAACAGCAGCCGTGCGCCCGCCGCCTCGATGGCCTGGCGGATACCGTTGACCTTGTGAGATGGAAGGTTGTCCATCACTACCACATCACCGAGCCGTAGTTCGGGTGCAAACACCTGTTCGGCATAGGCGCGGAAGGCATCGCCATTCATCGGGCCGTCCAGCAGCATCAGTGCCGCCATGCCGCCCAGCCGCAGACCGGCAGTGAAGGTGGTGGTCTTCCAGTGACCGTGGGGAACGGCGGCGCGGCATCGCTCGCCACGCGGGCTACGCCCCCGAAGCCGTGCCATCTTCGTCGAGGCGGCGGTCTCGTCGATGAAGATCAGCTTATCAGGCTCAAGATCGGGTTGGGCGTCGAACCAGGCCTCGCGACAGCTCAGGACATCGGGGCGCTGTTGTTCGGCGGCATGCGCCGTCTTTTTTGAATGTCACGCCACGCTTGTCGAGGAAGTACCAGATTGCCAATGGAACGACGTGAGTGTCGTGCTCCTCGGCAAGGCACTCACCGATCTCTGTCAGCGTGATGTCCGGTTGTTCGGAGACCAGAGCCAGAATGAACCCCTTATGCGGATCCAGCCGGGGGCGCGATGGTTGGTCCTGCTTGCGTGGCCTCGTCTCGCCGGTCTCCCGATAACGGCGATGCCATTTGATCGCCGTCGAGATACCCACCCTGAAGCGCCTCGCCGCCTCACGCGCCGAAACACCTTCTTCCACCGCCTCAATCACACGCCAACGCAGATCGACACCAAGGCTTCTGATCATCTCAACCTCCCACCGAATCACTGCAACCAGTGAATCAACAGGAAGCCATCAGG
The DNA here is from genome assembly GCF_029909415.1 of Minwuia sp. IMCC3009. GTDB lineage: Bacteria > Pseudomonadota > Alphaproteobacteria > Minwuiales > Minwuiaceae > Minwuia. The sequence continues at coordinate 1,176,993 of NZ_CP123781.1, read as the reverse complement.
TGAACCGAAGGTCAGCTCTGCAAATACCCAATCCGACTCTGCGTTCAATGAATATACCCAAATTTGATCTCGCGTTCTCAAGATCAATTTCATCAAATACCTAGAAAATATTACCCTAAATGAAGCGGTAATTGTCTGGAATGATACAATAACCAACAATTTCAGGCTGAGGACTCAATTTGTAATCATGAATCATACTTACCTCTTCAACAATATTCTCAATAAAAAGATCTTTATATCGCACGACTATAATGCAACCCTCATTTTTTTTTAAAACACGCGCAGAACATGCATATCTAAGCGCAAGAGCACTACTTTTTGCAAATGAAATTGATTTCAATATAGAGTTTTCCGGAATAGCGAAACCACTTTTTCGTATATATGAAAAATTTTCAACGTTAGTTCCGTGAAAAAAAATACTCTTGTCCCGCTCAATACATTCCGGAAATACCTGAAAATCAGTATCTTCCGGCTCTTTAGGAAATATGTATTCTTTCAAAATCCCATCCCCATGTCTATATCAACTATTTTTCTCTATTTCTCCCCAAAATTACGGAGAGACATACGAATCCAAAGGGTCTTCGCCTTGAGGTCAACGTGCACAGCGCTTAGAAAGGTACTGAATTCAAACGCGATACCATGCATGCTGGACCCATGGAAAATTCGACGATTCTCAGCGGAGGCACGATCATTCCCAAAGATACTGATCACACCGACCGTTACAAGGTTGTGTCCCTGTTTTCAGGGGCAATGGGCCTAGACCTTGGTTTGCACCATACAGGCCGCTTTGAGCTAAAAGCCTGCGTGGAACTAGTCCCCGCGTTCTGCGATACGATTCGTGCAAATCAAACCGCAGGTAAGCTCCCCGCTGACCTAATAGTGATTGAGGACGACCTAACGCAGCTGTCGGCCGAAGCCTTCATGGAACAGACGGGGATTAGGTCGGGCGAGGTCGATGTTCTGGTCGGTGGTCCACCTTGCCAGGCGTTCAGCACAGCCGGACGGCGCAAGGGCATCGAAGACCCTAGGGGCACGCTCCTTTGGGACTACTTGCGATTCATAGAAGCGCTAAGGCCGAAATTTTTCCTCATGGAGAATGTACGGGGGCTACTTTCCGCCTCACTCAAGCACAGGCCGATCTCAAATCGTCCAAACAAAGGTGGCCCCCCCCTTTCTGAGAATGAGCAACCCGGTTCTGTAATCCGCATGTTCGCCCAAGATCTACAGGCGATTCAAGGCGACCCATATCACATGGACTGTTTCGAGGTGAATGCGGTCAATTATGGCGCACCACAACTCAGAGAGCGCGCCTTGTTCATCGGAAATCGTTTCGGAGTCGAAGTGGATTTCCCTGAGCCAACTCACGGGATAGCAAAGCCGAACAATGACCTTTTCCAACAAACCGGTTTGGAACCTTGGACCACCTTGGGTGACGCGCTACACGGTCTCAATGATCCCGGCAAAGTTGGCCTAGATTTCAGTCCAAGAAAGAAAGAATTCCTGTCCATGGTGCCGCCAGGTTCAAACTGGCGTTCCCTCCCGGTCGAGGTACAGCAAGAATCGATGGGCCGTGCTTGGCACGCCAAAGGGGGCCGATCCGGTTGGTGGCGACGGCTGAGTATGGACCTCCCCTGTCCGACGCTCGTAACGATGCCGAACCACGCTAGCACGTCACTTTGCCATCCAACTGAGACACGTGCGTTAACAGCTAGGGAGTATGCCCGTATCCAAGGATTTCCGGACGACTGGAAGATCGAAGGTCGCCCGTCGGAGCAATACGCGCAACTTGGCAACGCCGTTCCTGTCCGGTTGGGAGAGGTCGCAGGCAGGGTAATCGCAGCTGAGTTGGATGCATTGAGGAATGCTGATTGGAAAGCACGCGCAACCCCACCCAAGGCGTTCAGGACAGTTTACATTCAGGCCCACGTCCGCACCCGCCAATGGTTCAAAGCAGGTAAGACCTTTGTTTGGGATGACGGGGGCGACAACAGCGATGCGAACTATGCTCCCGCGAAGACAGTTAGAAAGACAAAGAGAATGCTGGAATCCTCGTCATGACGAAAGCATCAAGGAAGCTTGATCTCTATGATATCCTAAAGGAACCTAGGCATCCCTTTGACAAAATTGAGATAAAGAGACTTTTCGCCTTGGTCGATCAAGCACGAGTTTACGATCTCGCACGTCGACTAAAAGACGATCTCGCCTTGAGTCTCCCTGCTGCCTATGGGCGGCGAAAAGTACTCTCAGACTACCGCACTAACCCCTACGTACTTTTAGCCACAACAAATATCATGGAATTGTCCGACCCTGACCGCTTCGCGGACTTTTTATTCAATTCCAAGCTCACTATGGGCCTAGAGACTTCGTTCGGGAAGCTAATCGAGCGCGCCTTCGTGCAAGGCTACCCGAGCGACACAAATGTGAAGTGGGGCGACCCAAAAGAGAAGATTGCAGAATTCGAGCGAGAAAAACTTGAGCACAAGGGGCGGTCGGCTAGAGCAGCAGCGCGTAGCAACTCAATATGGCGTGAGATTGACAAGGACGTATTAGTCGAACGTCGTCGCTACATGACCTCGATCAAGAGCGGACCAAATACTATCAATGACACCCAAGTACAGGGCATGGTGGATGCGATTGTAGCCAAACATGCCGAGTGGCTCCGGCAGTCGCAAGAGGCAACTCCAGAGCTCGAAGGCATCGATGTAGTAATTGGCTTAACTTACGGAACCGAGCGCTCTACCAACAATAAAGAAAACCAAATACTAGCAAAACTCTTGGGTCAGGGTTTCTCGGAACTAGACCAGCACGAGCATCCCGGCGTTCTTGTTGATGACGCAACAGGGCAGGTGAAGGTCTACAGACGAATTGGCAAATCTTTCTGGTCATGGATCGGAAATCCTGCAGACGAGGCAAAACAACCACAAGTATTTCTTGAAATTCTACTGTCCTTATCGCTCGCATTTCGTGCTCTTTTAGCGGATGGCACAACCATTGAAGAGGGGATCAACGACCGTCTTCGCACGCTTGCCAAAGCCCTTCTCGGCATGCAGCTCACCGCAGACACTCTACCTCTTTGGATTAAGGAAGAGGGATTTGAAGGTGACGACCTCTTCTATCTTGTGACAGCTCTCAGCGCTTTTTACGATGAAGGCATCTGATTGCTCGAAAGATGTCTGGGAATCTTTCTATCCTAAAAATGCGCCGCGAACGCGGCTTTGTGGATGATCGGGCTCGAGACGATTTTGAACGGCAAGGCTTGTTGCCCGAAATGTTCCCAACTGCTTCCGATATGCTTCCGGAAAATTCATCTGCACTTCGAAATCTCTCTTAACCCTTTGAAAAGAATGGTGAGCCCTGTTGGGTTCGAACCAACGACCTACTGATTAAAAGTCAGTTGCTCTACCGGCTGAGCTAAGGGCCCCCATGGGGTGTGCGGGAGGGACCGGAGGGGGCTCCGGTGTCGCGGCGGGCGGACGATAGGCGGGGTGGGGAGCGGGGTCAAGACTGTCCGGGCGCTGCCGTGGCGTCATCCGGCGACTGCGGGTCGGGGCCTGTCCTCAGTCCCTTGGCGGTATGTCGCCCATGGCCTGTTCCTCGGAGAAGGCGGCTGCCATGTTGTCCATGCGGCCAGCCAGGATCGCGGTGCGCATCTGCTGCATCAGGGTCTGATAGTAGGTCAGGTTGTGCCAGGTCAGCAGCATGGCGGCGAGGATCTCCTTCGCCTTGATCAGATGGTGCAGATAGGCACGGCTGTGGTCCTGGCAGGCGGGACAGGGACATTCCTCGTCCAGCGGGCGCGGATCGCTGCGGTGGCGGCTGTTGCGCAGATTCACGGTGCCGCGCCGGGTAAAGGCCTGACCGTTGCGCCCCGACCGGGTGGGGGCGACGCAATCGAACATGTCCACGCCGCGCTGCACCGCGCCGACCAGATCGTCGGGCTTGCCGACGCCCATCAGGTAACGCGGGCGGTCATGCGGCAGGGCGGGGGTGGTGAAATCGAGGGTGCGGAACATCTCCTCCTGCCCCTCCCCCACCGCCAGCCCGCCCACGGCATAGCCGTCGAAGCCGATGTCGGTCAGGGTGCTGGCGGACTGCAGCCGCAGGGTCTCGAAGGTGCCGCCCTGCACGATGCCGAACTGGCCATAGCCGGGCCGGGCGCGGAAGGCGGTGCGGCAGCGTTCCGCCCAGCGCATCGACAGTTCCATCGATTCCCGCGCCTGCTGCTCCGTCGCCGGCCAGGGCGTGCATTCGTCGAAGGCCATGGTGATGGTGGCGTCGAGCTGGTCCTGGATCAGGGTCGAGCTTTCCGGGGTCAGACGCACATGCGCACCATCGACGTGGCTGCGGAATGTCACCCCGTCGGCGTCGATTTTTCTCAGCCCCGCCAGCGACATGACCTGGAACCCGCCAGAATCGGTCAGGATCGGTCCCGGCCAGTTCATGAAACGGTGCAGCCCGCCCATTTCCTGCACCAGCTCCGACCCGGGCCGCAGCATCAGGTGATAGGTATTGCCGAGAATGATCGTGGCGCCGGTCTGCTTCACGGCGGCGGGGGTCATCGCCTTGACCGTACCTGCCGTGCCGACCGGCATGAAGACCGGGGTCTGGATCGGGCCATGGGCGGTCTGCAGCACCCCGGCGCGGGCCATGCCGTCGGTCGCCTGCACGTCCATACCGAAGGTCGGCGCGTTCATGCCGACACCCGGTGCAGCAGGGTCGCGTCGCCGTAGGAATAGAAGCGATAGCCCTCCGCGATCGCGGTGGCATAGGCGGCCTGCATCCGCTCCAGACCGGTAAAGGCGGAGACGAGCATGAACAGGGTCGAGCGGGGCAGGTGGAAATTGGTCATCAGCATGTCCACGGCGCGGAAGGCATATCCGGGCGTGATAAAGATATCCGTCGCCGCATGATAGGGCCGGATGGTCCCGTCCTCGTCCGCCGCGCTCTCCAGCAGGCGGAGCGACGTGGTACCGACCGACACGATCCGCCCCCCCGCCGCGCGCGCTTCATTGATCCGGGCCGCGGCCTCCGCCGTGATCTCCCCCACTTCCGCATGCATCCGGTGCTCGGTGGTGTCATCAGCCTTCACCGGCAGAAAGGTGCCCGCCCCCACATGCAGCGTCACGCGCGTGCTGTCGATGCCCCGCGCCGACAGCTCCGCGAACAGCCCGTCGGTGAAATGCAGGCCCGCCGTGGGGGCAGCGACGGCACCGGGGCGGTCGGCCATGATGGTCTGATAGTCCGCCGTATCGCGGTCATCGACGGCCCGGCGCGAGGCCACATAGGGCGGCAGCGGCAGCTCACCGACATGGTCGATGGCAGCCATGAGGTCGGCGTCCTGGCGGTCGAAGCGCAGCACGACCTCCCCCGCGTCCCGCTTCTCCAGCACCTCGGCGGAGAATTCATCGGCAAAGAGCACCCGGTCACCGACGCGCAGCCGCTTCGCCGGCCGGGCAAAGGCGGCCCAGCAGTCGGGCCCGAGATTCATGTGCAGCATGATCTCCACCCGTGCCTGGCCACGCTGGCCCCGCAGGCGCGCGCGAATGACCCGCGTGTCGTTCACCACAAGATGGTCACCCGGGCGCAGCAGGTCCGGCAGGTCGGCAATGGTGGCGTGCGCGACGCCGTCCGCCGTCACCTCGAGCAGGCGCGCGGCGGTTCTGGGCTCGGCGGGCCGAAGCGCGATCCGCTCCGGCGGCAGGTCGAAATCGAAGAGATCGACCCTCACTTCTTCCGCGCGGCGACCTTGGCTTCCAGCAGGCCCGCGACATGGGCGGAGACGAAGGGTTTCGCATTGCCATCCAGCATCGCGATCTCCTTCACCAGCTTGGAGGCAATGAACTGGTGGCTGTCGGACGCCATCAGGAAGATGGTCTCCACGTTCGAATTCAGGCGCAGGTTCATGCCGACCATCTGCATCTCGTACTCGAAGTCGGACACCGCGCGCAGGCCGCGCACGATGGCACGGGCACCGAGTTCCTCGGCGAAGTGCATCAGCAGCCCCTCGAACGGACGGACCTCGACCTGGCCGTCGAACTCCCTCACCTCGTGCTCGACCATCTGCACCCGCTCCTCCAGAGAGAACAGCGGTCCCTTGCCGGCATTGATGGCGACGCCGATGACCAGGCGGTCCACCAGCCGCGCGGCACGGCGGATGATGTCGAAATGACCCAGATGGATCGGGTCGAAGGTGCCGGGATACAATCCGACGATTTCACGTTCACTCAACTCTGCTCTCCCCTTCAGAGATTGGTGACGGCGATCCGGTATCAGGTCTCCACCTGCCCCTCACTTCCGCCGTCGTTCTCGTCCTCGTCTTCCTCGCCTTCATTCTCCGCCTCCGAAAGGCGGGTGACGGAGACGACCTGTTCCTTGTTGCCGACATCGAACAGACGCACACCCTGCGTATTGCGCCCAGCCAGGCGTACTTCGTCAACCCGGATACGGATCAGCTTGCCGCCATTCGTCATCAGCATCATGTGGTCGGTGTCTTCCACCGGACCCGATGCAACGACGCGTCCGTTGCGTCCACTGGTGACGATATTGACGATGCCCTGCCCGCCACGTCCGGTGACGCGATATTCATAGGCGGAGGTACGCTTGCCGAACCCGTTCTCGGTAATGGAGATCAGCAACTGTTCCGCGGCGCCCAGTTCGGCAATCCGTTCCGAGCTCAGCGAAACCTCGCCCTCGTCACCGTTGTCCTCGTCCTGCGGCTCCGGCGTCTCACCATCGACGTCCGCCTGTTCACCCCGGCGGATCATGCTCTGGTGCTTCAGATAGGCGCGGAATTCCGCAGGCGTGCCATCGACATGGCGCAGCACGCTCATGGAAATGACCTGGGCATCATCGACCAGGCGGATGCCCCGGACACCGGTGGAGTCGCGCCCCTTGAAGACCCGCACATCACTGGCGCGGAAGCGGATGCACTTGCCGCTGCCGACGGCGAGCAGGATGTCATCCTCCTCCCCGCACAGGCGGACATTGACCAGCGCATCATCCTCGTCCAGCCGCATGGCGATCTTGCCGTTGGACTTCACGTTGGAGAAATCGGACAGCAGGTTGCGCCGCACGTTGCCGCTGCGGGTCGCGAACATGACCTGATGGTTCTCCCAGTCCGCCTCATCCTCCGGCAGCGGCAGCAGGGTCTGGATCACCTCCCCCGGCTCCAGCGGCAGCAGGTTCTGCATCGGCCGCCCCCGACCGTTCGGCTGCGCCAGCGGAATGCGATAGGTCTTCATCTTGTAGACCTTGCCGGCGGAGGAGAAGAACAGCACCGGCGTATGGGTGTTCACCACATGCACCTTGGTGACGAAATCCTCGTCCCGCGTGGCCATGCCGGAACGGCCCTTGCCGCCACGGCGCTGCACCCGGTAGGTCGAAAGCGGCACCCGCTTGATGTAGCCCTTGTGGCTGACGGTCACGACCATGTCCTCACGCTGGATCAGGTCTTCCTCGTCATGTTCGAACTCGATATCCAGGATCTCGGTCCGGCGCGGCGTGGCGAAGCGTTCGCGCACGTCCGCCAGTTCCTCCCGCAGGATGTCCATCAGACGCGCCCGGCTGGAGAGGATGTCCAGATAGTCGGCGATCTTCTCGCCCAGTCCCTTCAGTTCGTCCCCGATCTCGTCCTGGCCCAGCGCGGTCAGGCGGTTCAGCCGCAGGTCCAGAATGGCGCGGGCCTGGGTTTCCGACAGACGATACTTGCCGTCGATGACCTTGTGGGTCGGATCGTCGATCAGTTCGATCAGCGCACGGACATTCTCCGCCGGCCAGACGCGGTCCATCAGTTCATCGCGTGCGGATGCCGGATCCGGCGCGGCGCGGATGATGCGGATCATCTCGTCGATGTTCGCCACCGCGATGGCCAGACCGACCAGTACATGGGCACGGTCACGTGCCTTGCCCAGCAGATGACGGGTCCGACGGGCAATGACCACTTCGCGGAACCGGACAAATGCCTCGATCATGTCCCGCAGGTTCAAGACTTCGGGACGCCCGGCCAGCAGCGCCAGGCTGTTCACCGGGAAACTCGTCTGCAGCGGGGTGTAGCGGTAGAGCTGGTTCAGCACCACCTCGGGGATCGCATCGCGGCGCAGTTCGATGACGACCCGTACGCCGTCGCGATCCGACTCGTCGCGCAGTTCCGAAATTCCCTCGACCCGCTTGGCCTTCACCGCTTCGGAGATCTTCTGGATCATCGCCGCCTTGTTCACCTGATAGGGAATCTCGGTGACGATGATCGCCTCGCGGTCCTTGCGGATCTCCTCGACCGTGCTGCGGCCGCGCATGATGACGGAACCCCGCCCCTCGGTCAGCGCGGCGCGGCTGCCTGCACGGCCCAGGATCTGGCCGCCGGTGGGAAAGTCCGGCGCCTGCACGAACTCCATCAGTTCCTCGGCGGTCAGCGCCGGATTCTCCGCGAACGCCAGACAGGCGTCGATGACCTCACCCAGATTGTGCGGCGGAATATTGGTGGCCATGCCGACGGCGATACCGCCCGCACCATTGACCAGCAGATTGGGAATGCGCGACGGCAGCACGATGGGTTCCTTGGTCGTGCCGTCATAATTGTCCTGGTAATCGACCGTATCCAGGTCGATATCCTGCAGCATCGCCTCCCCCGCCTTGTCCAGGCGAATTTCCGTGTACCGCATGGCCGCAGGCGGGTCGTTGTCCATGGAGCCGAAGTTGCCCTGGCCGTCCAGAAGCGGCAGACGCATGGAAAAATCCTGCGCCATGCGCACCATCGCGTCATAGATCGCCTGGTCACCGTGCGGGTGATAGCGGCCCATGACCTCACCGACCACGCGGGCGGACTTGCGGTAGGCCTTGTCGGAGGTGAATCCGTTCTCGTTCATCGAATGCAGGATGCGCCGGTGGACCGGCTTCAGACCGTCCCGCGCATCAGGCAGCGCGCGGGAGACGATGACGCTCATCGCATAGTCGAGGTAGGAGCGGCGCATCTCCTCCTCGATCGTGATTCCGGAAATGTCCGACGGAAATTCCGGCGGAGGAGTGCCCTGTTCGGTTGCCAAGAAATAGGTCCTCAGGATCGCCCGGAGCGTGTCCACACCCTTGATCGGGTTGGTGTTTCGACGATGCCCGACTGGCGGGCCGCACGGGGCTGTGAATCTTGTTCTGTTACAGGGATTTATTACCCTGTGAAGACGGTCGGGGCAAGCCGCCGCGACCCACAAAACCGCAATATTCAGCGGCTTGAGGCATTATCAGGTGCAGGATGTGGTGGTGGGCGGTGACAGGTTCGAACTGCCGCCCCTCTCGGTGTAAACGAGATGCTCTACCAGCTGAGCTAACCGCCCCTCAATTCACCCTGCAGGACGCTTCAATCCCCCGGGAGAGGGTATCGCGCTCCGGCAAGCAATCGCCGGGTTCCGGGCCAACGGCCCCGGAAAGACAACGCCGACCACTTTCACCAGACAAGGGAAAGGGTCGGCGCGCCTTCGTCGTCAATCAGGACAGGATCAGTTGACCGCGTCCTTCAGAGCCTTGCCAGCCTTGAACTTCGGCTGGTTGGAAGCCGGAATATCGATCTCGGCACCGGTCTGCGGGTTACGGCCCTTGGAGGCGGCCCGCTTGGCGACCAGGAAGGTGCCGAAGCCGACCAGACGAACTTCGTCGCCCTTCGCCATCGCGCCTTCGATTGCTGCCAGCGTTGCGTCAACTGCGTTGCCCGCATCGCGCTTCGAGAGTTCCGTCGCTTCCGCGACTGCTGCTACCAGCTCATTCTTGTTCACAAGGCGTCCCCTTCATCAATTGCCGGTCAGGTCGTGATTCCGCGGCAAGAATAGGCGGCGACCCTTGGCCCGTCAAAGGGAAAGGCGGAGAAATCCCAAGGATTCTCCGCCTTTGCAAATCATGCACTTAACGTTGCATTTCAGTGACGCGGCAACGGCACGCGTTGCTGTCAAGCCTGCATGCCAGGCTGCCCGATCATCGAATCAGTGGGTGACGACACCTTCCCGATCCGGATCACCACGGCGGGCGGCAAGCTGCTCGGCCTCGTAGGCGGCCTCATCCCACTCCACCGCGCTCAGCGGCTCGGTCAGCGCACGTGGCAGCACATCGTCAATGGTCCCGACAGGAACGATCTCCATGTCCTTCTTCACGTTGGCCGGAATATCGTCCAGATCCTTCTCGTTGTCCTTCGGGATCAGCACGGTCTTGATACCGGCACGGTGTGCCGCCAGCAGCTTTTCCTTCAGGCCGCCGATGGGCAGCACGCGACCACGCAGGGTCACCTCCCCGGTCATGGCGATGTCGCGCCGTACCGGCACGTTCGTCAGAACCGAGACAATGGACGTCACCATGGCGATACCGGCGGACGGGCCGTCCTTCGGCGTCGCCCCCTCCGGCACGTGGATGTGGATGTCCTTCTTGTCGAAGGTCGGTGGAATGACACCGAAGCCAAGGGCGCGGGACCGGACGAGCGAGCGTGCCGCCTGAATCGATTCCTGCATCACCTCGCCAAGCTTGCCGGTGATGGTCATGCGGCCCTTGCCGGGCAGCATCACCGCCTCGATCGACAGCAGTTCGCCACCGACTTCGGTCCAGGCCAGACCGGTGGTCACACCGACCATGTCCGTTTCCTCGATCTCGCCGAAGCGGAAGCGGCGGGTGCCGGCATACTTGTCGAGATTGCGGCTGGTGATCTTCACCGTCTTCGCCTCACCCGTGACGATGGCCTTGACCGACTTGCGGGCAAGCTTCGCCATCTCGCGTTCCAGGTTACGCACCCCGGCCTCACGCGTGTAATAGCGGATGACGTCGCGGATCGCGTTGTCGGTGATATCCCATTCGCCCTTGCGCAGGCCATGGTCCTTGATCTGCTTCGGCAGCAGGTGCCGCTTCGCGATCTCCAGCTTCTCGTCCTCGGTGTAGCCGGAGAGGCGAATGACCTCCATGCGGTCCAGCAGCGGCTGCGGCATCCGCAGCGTGTTGGCGGTACAGATGAACATCACGTCCGACAGGTCGTAGTCGACCTCCAGATAATGGTCCGCGAAGGTGTGGTTCTGTTCCGGATCCAGCACCTCCAGCAGGGCCGAAGAGGGATCGCCGCGGAAATCGGCGCCCAGCTTGTCGACCTCATCCAGCAGGAACAGCGGGTTGGACGTCTTCGCCTTCTTCATCGACTGCACGATCTTGCCGGGCATGGAACCGATGTAGGTACGACGATGACCGCGCACCTCCGCCTCGTCACGGACGCCGCCCAGCGACAGCCGCACGAAGTTCCGGCCCGTCGCCCGGGCAATCGACTTGCCGAGCGAGGTCTTGCCGACACCCGGCGGACCGACGAGGCACAGGATCGGACCCTTCAGCTTCTTGGCGCGCTGCTGCACCGAGAGATATTCCAGGATGCGTTCCTTGACCTTCTCCAGACCGTAGTGATCGTTGTTGAGCACGATCTCGGCGGCATTCACGTCGCGCTTCACGCGGGACTTCTTGCCCCACGGAATCGAGAGCAGCCAGTCGAGATAGTTCCGCACGACCGTGGCCTCGGCTGACATCGGGCTCATCGCCCGCAGCTTCTTCATCTCCTGATCGGCCTTCTCGCGGGCTTCCTTGGACAGCTTGGTCTCCTCGATCCGCTGCTCCAGTTCCGACAGCTCGTCGCCGCCGTCATCGCCCTCGCCCAGCTCCCGCTGGATCGCCTTCATCTGCTCGTTCAGGTAATACTCGCGCTGGGTCTTCTCCATCTGGCGCTTCACGCGGCCACGGATCTTCTTCTCGACCTGGATCACCCCCAGCTCGCCTTCCATCAGGCCGCTGATCTTCTCCAGACGCTCCGCAACCGAAAGGGTTTCCAGCAGGACCTGCTTGTCGGCCAGCTTCAGCTGCAGGTGCTGCGCCACCGTATCGGCCAGCTTGCTGGATTCCTCGATCTGCTGGACGGTTGCCAGCACCTCGTTCGGAACCTTGCGCGAGACCTTCACATACTGCTCGAACTGATCCAGCACCGTGCGGCCCAGGGCCGACACGGTGTCGGCGCCGCCCTCGTCCTCGGTCAGGGTGCGGGCGGTCGCCTCGAAATATTCCGGATTCTCGATGAAGTCGGTCAGTTCCGCGCGACGGCGGCCCTCGACCAGAACCTTCACGGTGCCATCAGGCAGCTTCAGCAATTGCAGGACCGTGGAAATCGCGCCGTAGCGATAGATGTCACGCTCCCCCGGGTCATCGACGGTCGCATCCTTCTGCGCCACCAGCAGGATCTCCTTGGACCCCTGCATGACGGCCTCAAGGGCACGGACGGAGCGGTCGCGACCGACAAACAGCGGCACGATCATGTTCGGGAATACGACAATGTCACGGAGCGGAAGGACCGGCAGCGTCACGATGTTCTCTGCGTCAGACACACAATTCTCCTTTACGCGCGGGCCGCACCGCCCTCACCGGAGCGGCGGTCCCTGCGTCATCATCTATGCAATTGGTTTCATGCTTCAAGCACTGCACGCGCGCGCAGTGCGAATGGCAGACCCGGATCAGGCGCTGTTGTCCATCTCTCCGGCGCGATCCGCGTAGAGTTTCAGGGGTTTGGCCCGACCCTCCACAACCTCGCCGTTGACGACAACCTGTTCGACCCCATCCATGGACGGCAGGTCGTACATCGAATCGAGCAGGATATTCTCCAGAATCGATCGCAGTCCACGCGCACCCGTCTTGCGGGCAATCGCCTTCTTGGCGATGCCGGTCAGGGCATCCTCGGTAAAGGTCAGGCCGACACTCTCCATCTCGAAGAGCTTCTCGTACTGCTTCACCAGCGCATTCTTCGGCTTCGTCAGGATCTCGACCAGCGCTTCGGTGTCGAGGTCACTCAGGGTGGCCAGAACCGGCAGACGTCCGACGAATTCCGGGATCAGGCCGAACTTCAGCAAATCCTCGGGTTCCACCTCGGCCAGCACTTCACCCGTCTTGCGGTCATCGGGGCTGCGCACATCGGCGCCAAAGCCGATGGACGTGCCCTGCCCGCGGGCGGAGATGATCTTGTCGAGACCGGCAAAGGCACCGCCACAGATGAACAGGATGTTGGTCGTGTCGACCTGCAGGAATTCCTGCTGCGGGTGCTTGCGTCCACCCTGCGGCGGAACGCTGGCGACCGTGCCTTCCATGATCTTCAGCAGCGCCTGCTGCACACCCTCGCCCGAAACGTCGCGGGTGATGGACGGGTTGTCTGACTTCCGGCTGATCTTGTCGACCTCGTCGATATAGACGATGCCGCGCTGCGCCCGCTCGACATTGTAGTCGGCAGACTGCAGCAGCTTCAGGATGATGTTCTCCACATCCTCGCCGACATAGCCCGCTTCCGTCAGCGTGGTGGCGTCGGCCATGGTGAAGGGCACGTCCAGGATCCGGGCCAGCGTCTGGGCCAGCAGCGTCTTGCCGCAGCCCGTCGGCCCCATCAGCAGGATGTTCGACTTCGCCAGCTCGACATCGCCGTTCTTGCCGGAATGGTTCAGGCGCTTGTAGTGATTGTGGACCGCGACGGACAGCACGCGCTTGGCCACGAACTGGCCGATCACGTAGTCATCCAGCACCGTGCAGATTTCCTGCGGGGTCGGAATGCCGTCCCGCGTCTTAACCAGCGATCCCTTGTTCTCCTCACGGATGATATCCATGCAGAGTTCCACGCATTCATCACAGATGAAGACGGTGGGACCGGCGATCAGCTTGCGCACCTCATGCTGGCTCTTCCCGCAGAAGGAGCAATACAGGGTGTTCTTCGAGTCGCTGCCGCTCAGCTTGGTCATTTCAGCTCCAGTCTTCTCAAGGCCATCCTCATTCTAGACAGCCGCTCGTCCGCCGTTCAACCCCACCGAAGTGCTGCACCCCGGCGAGGTAGCATGCAGGTGACGGTGATCAAGGCTGCCGACAATGCTGACCCGGTACGGATCAAGGTTCGGTTAACAGCCCCGAAAACAGCCCGCGATCAGCTTTCCGGCGTATCCGTCGGCACCGCGCGGTGCTCCACCACTTCATCGATGAGGCCATATTTCACGGCATCCTGTGGTGTCATGAAGTTGTCACGGTCCATCGAGTTTTCAACCGTCTCGATGTCCTGACCGGTGTGATGCACATAGATCTCGTTCAGGCGCTGACGCAGGGCGATGATCTCACGGGCGTGAATCTCGATGTCCGATGCCTGCCCCTGGAACCCGCCCGACGGCTGATGGATCATGATGCGGGAATTCGGCAGGCTGAAACGCATGCCCTTCTCCCCCGCCGTCAGCAGCAGCGATCCCATGGAGGCGGCCTGCCCGATGCAGAGCGTCGCCACTTTCGGGCGGATGTACTGCATGGTGTCGTACATCGCCAGGCCGGAGGTCACGATGCCGCCCGGCGAGTTGATGTAGATGGAGATTTCCTTGGTCGGGTTCTCCGCCTCCAGAAACAGCAGCTGCGCCGTCACCAGAGAAGACAGGCCATCGTGCACCGGCCCGACGATGAAGATGATCCGCTCCTTCAGCAGCCGGGAATAGATGTCATAGGCCCGTTCGCCCCGGTTGGTCTGCTCCACGACCATCGGGACAAGGGTGTTCATGTAAACGTCACGGGGGTCCTGCATCTCGGCTCCTCGAAGGTTGGAAAGCCCGCAGCGGCAGGTCGCGAACGCCGCTGCGGGAAAAAGACAGATGCCCTATATGGCGCTGATTCACGCCAAGGCAAAGCCCCCTTGGTGGTTCCCCGTCAAACGATCGCCGATCAGGCCGATTCGTTCTCTTCGTCCGGATCCCTGGTCAGCTCCTCGATGGAGACGGCCTTCTCCTCGACCTTCGCCATCTCGACGATGAAATCGATGACCTTGTCCTCGAACAGCGGCGCACGAAGCTGCATCATCGCGTCAGGGTTCTTCTGGTAATATTCCATCACCATCCGTTCCTGACCGGGGAAGTTGCGGGCCTGCTCCATGATGGCGCGGTTCACTTCCTCGGGGCCGACTTCCAGCTTGTTCTGGCGACCGATCTCGGCCAGCACCAGGCCGAGGCGCACGCGACGCTCGGCAATGCCGCGGTATTCGGCCTTCTTCTCGTCGTCCAGCCCCTCGTCGACCGGCTTCTCGTCATGCGCATGATCGTGATCATGGTCGTGATCGTGATCGTGATCGTGATCGTGCGCTTCCCCGGCCTGGCTGTCATCAGCCTGGCCGTCATCGGCCTTGGCCTGACGAACGATCTGGCCGTATTCCTCCTCGACCATGCCTTCCGGCACGCCGAAGTCATGGCGGTCGGCCAGCAGGTCCAGCACGGTCCGCTTCAGACGCATGCGGGCGACCTGGCCGTATTCCTCGGCAATGCGGTCACGCATGATCTGCTGCAGGGCTTCCAGGTTCTCGAGACCCAGGTTGGTGGCCAGCGTGTCGTCGATCTTCGCCTCGGCTGCCGTGCGGATCTCCTTCAGCTTGATCTCGAACACCGCTTCCTTGCCGGCCAGGTGCTCGGCACCATACTCCGCCGGGAAGGTCACGTTGATGTCGCCCTCGTAGCCGACCGACTTGCCGATCAGCTGCTCCTCGAAGCCCGGAATGAACTGGCCGGAGCCCAGCACCAGCGGCACATCCTCACCGGCGCCACCTTCGAACGGCTCGCCATCCAGCTTGCCCAGGAAGTCGATCAGGGCCTGGTCACCTTCGGCAGCCGGGCGGTCTTCCTCGATCTTCTCGTAGTTCTTCTGGTCGGCGGCCAGACGCTCCAGCGCTTCCGTGACCTTGTCCTCGTCGACCTCGGCCTTCAGGCGCTCGACTTCCAGCGCCGACAGGTCGGTGATCTCGAACTCCGGAATGACTTCGACGGCCATCGTGTATTCTAGGTCCGCACCTTCGTCGAAGCTCTTGATCTCGATCTTCGGCTGCGCGGCCGGGCGCAGGTCATTGTCTTCCAGCGCCTTCTGGCTGCTTTCGTTGACCGCTTCCTCCAGCACCTCGCCCAGGACGGACTTGCCATAGAGCTGACGGATCAGCCGGGGCGGCACCTTGCCGGGGCGGAACCCCTTCATCTGTACCTGCTTGCCGAGCTCACCCAGCTTTGCACCCATCCGTTCCTCGACCTCAGCGGCGGAAAGAACAATGTTGAACTCGCGTTTCAGGCCTTCCGCCGAGAGCTGTTCGATCTGCATCGAAACCTTATCCCTTGTTATCCATGCCGCACCCCGATGGTGCTGCCTGCCCGTCATGCGGGCCACGTACCCGGCCCCGGTCCGAATGATCGGGGCGTCAAATTTCCTCACTCCCGCGGTGCAACCCGGAACCGGTAACCGGTCAGGCAACCCGAAGTGCAGCGATGGTGCGGGCGGAGGGACTCGAACCCCCAAGACTTTCGTCACCAGGACCTAAACCTGGCGCGTCTACCAGTTCCGCCACGCCCGCTTGAACCACGCGCCTGCGGAGCCGTACCGCGCCGTGGCCGATCCCCTGCCGCCTATGCCTTCATCGCCGCGGCGGAGCCATACGCGGGAGCGCGGGACACGTCAAGCGCACACCAGCGTTTCCGCCGTCAGAAGGCACACTGAATTTCAGGGAATCCGCGTCCGCGCCGTCGCCACCCGGCCTACTTCGCCAGTCGCGTCACGGAAGAGGCCGCGGCGATGCGGCCCTCCCCGCGATAGGCCTCGTGGTTCCGCTCGATGTGATCCAGATTGTAGAGGTAGTTGACCATCATCCCCGCAGACTGGCGCAACCCGGACGAGGACCGGTCGCCCAGCCAGTTCAGCCGTTCGATCCGCGCGCCATTGTTCAGATGGAACCGCGCCACGGGATCAAGCGGGCGGTCACGGCTGTCCTTTTCCCTTGCCAGATAGCGGGCGCAGAGCGCCATCAGGGGTTCCTTCACCGCCCCCTCGATATCATGGTCGTTGGGCCACTTGGGATCGCTGATCAGCTTGCGGAAGGCCTCGTTGGCGGAGCCGGTGCGGGCGATTGCCTTGATCAGGCGGGCCTGCGCATCCGACAGGAGTTCCGCGTCGGACTCCAGTTGCTGGTCCAGCCATTTCCGGAAGCCGGGGATCGGCGACAGCGTGGCGAATGTCTTCACGTTCGGCATGCGCTGGGACAGGCGATCCACGACCCGCTTGATCAGGAAGTCGCCGAAACCAACCCCGGCGAGGCCGCGCTGACAGTTGGAAATCGAATAGAAGATCGCCGTGTCCGCCATCTCCGGATCGGTTGCGGGGGCCATCTCGTCCAGCAGGTCATGTACATTGTCGGCGATGCCGTTGACCAGTGCCACCTCGACAAAGATCAGCGGTTCATCGGGCATGTTGGGATGCATGAAGGAGAAGCATCGCCGGTCGGAATCCAGCCGGTTCTTCAGGTCGGCCCAGGACTGGATCTCGTGCACGGCCTCATAGGCAATCAGCTTCTCCAGCAAAGACGCCGGGGAGTTGAAGGTGATCTGCGCCATTTCGAGGAACCCGACATCGAACCAGGCCCGCAGCAGGTCCTGCAGGTCTTCCTCCACCCCCCGCAGTTCCGGATGGTCACGCAGCAGCCGCAGGAGATCGGCGCGCATGTCGACCAGGAACTTCACACCGCGATCCAGACTGTTGAACTGTCGGAACAGGTCCACCCGTGGTGCCACGAGGTTCCGGCGCAGCGCCCGTCGTGCCCTGATCCGGTCCGCATCATTGTCCGCTTCACCGAGGCTGGTCGCAGCCTTGTCCACCGCCGCCTCATCAACGTCGAAACGCTCCGCCAGCAGCTGGAAGAAACGCAGCCGCCCCTCGCTGTCGAGACTCAGATAGGCACGGCCGAGTTCCGCGGCCCGCAGACGGGAGGAAACGGCACCCCCCCGACCTTCGAGACAGGCCCCTATCTGGGCCGAAATCACCGCGAGATCATCACCGGCCAGATCGGCACTGACGGACAGTGGCCGGACACCGGCCAGCGCGTCGCCACGCCAGTCGCGCAATCGCGACAGGGTCCGGGACCAGAAGTTTCCGGTGGGTCTGTTCATCGTGCTGGCCTCCGGCTCGTGCGACCGTCGAACGGTGCGTTTCAGTCCTGTCGCCGCAGCTGTTGCCAGACCGCTGGCAGGCTCGGCGCCAGATCCTCTGCGATCAGTCCCGGACCTGCAACCGTCGCTGCTGCGCCATGCAGCCACACTGCCATGCAGGCCGCCTCGAACGGCGATACATCCTGCGCCAGCAGACCGACGGCAATGCCGGCCAGCACGTCGCCCGAGCCCGCTGTCGCAAGGTCCGGCGGCGCGTTGCAGTTGATCGCGGCACGCCCGTCCGGAGCGGCAATGACCGTATCCGGCCCCTTTGAAACAATTGTTGCACCGCTGCGGCGTGCGGCGGCACGCGCATCCTCCAGCTTGTCGCCCGTGACCGTGAACAGCCGGGCGAACTCTCCGGCATGGGGCGTCATGATGCAGGGGGCGGTGATGCGCAGGAACAGTCCCTTCGGATCATCGGCGAAGACGGTGATCGCATCCGCGTCGAAAACGGTTGCACGATCCCGGTCCAGAGCCGCCAGCGCGAAGGCCCGTGTGCGGGCATTGACCCCGTTGCCCGGCCCGACCAGCACCGCGTTGCGACGCGGGTCGTCCAGCAGCCTGGCCCAGTCCTGCGGGGTGTCCGCCGGTTGCAGCATCACCGCCGTCAGATGGTTGGCGTAGACCATCGCGGCACTGCGCGGCGGCACGGCTGTCACCAGACCGGCACCGGCCCGCAAGGCGGATATGGCGGACAGCCGCGCGGCACCGCTGCTGAGCATGCCACCGCCGACCACCAGCGCGTGACCGCGCCCGAACTTGTGGCCCTGCGCCGACGGCACGGGCAGGCAATGGTGCCAGAGTTCCGGCCCGTTCACCCAGCACCTGGACACGATCTCCTCAGCGGCGGTCGCGGGAATGCCGATGTCGATCACCACCACCTCGCCGGCGCGCGCGCGCCCCGGCATCAGCAGATGTCCCGGCTTGCGCAGGTGAAACGTGACCGTCAGGTCGGCATCGAAGCTGGCACCTTCGGCCAGGCCACTGTCTCCCGACACCCCGCTCGGCACATCGACGGCAACGACGATGCGCCCCTTCGCGGCCTCCGCCAGTTCGGCGGGGATGCCGTCCAGCCCACGGGTCAGACCGGCACCGAACAGGGCATCGACAACCAGTTCCGCCCCGCCCAGACAGTCCGCGTGCAGCGGCTCCACCGGTCCATCCCAGCGCCGGGCCATGATCGCCGCGTCACCCTTCAGCTTTTTCTGGTCGCCCAGTGCCGCGACACGTACCGGCCAGCCCGCGTCCGACAGATGGCGGGCGATCACATAGCCGTCGCCGCCATTGTTTCCCGGGCCACAGAGGATGACACAGGGCATGGCAGCCCAGCGGTCCGTGATCGCGCGCGCGGCGCCGCGTCCAGCGGCCTCCATCAGCACCTCCCCCGACACGCCATGCGCCACGGCATGGGCATCGGCGGCGTACATCTGCCGGACGGACAGCAGCGGCTCCGCGTTCTGCGGCGTCATCTCAGAGCTCCGGGCGGTGGTGCCGATACAGCGGTTTCGCATCCTCGTAGGCCTGGGCCGCGCGCAGCACCGTCGCATCGTCGAACATGCGCCCCACGATCTGCAGGCCGATGGGCAGACCATCCGTCGTGAAGCCGCAGGGCACCGAACAGGCCGGCTGCTGCGTCAGGTTGAAGGGATAGGAGAAGGGCGTCCAGGCAACCCAGCTGTTCTCCGCGTCCTCCGCCCAGCCTTCCGGCACCAGCCGGTCAACATCGAACGCCGGCACGGCCAGGGTCGGGGTCAGCAGCAGGTCATATTTCGACATGAAGACCTTCACCGCCGAACTGAAGGCGGCACGGTCCCGCTGTGCATCCATGTAGTCACCCAGACTGATCCCGGCGGCGTCATCCAGTACCTTCGACAGACCGGGATCGAGCTTTGCACGCTGGTCCGGCGGCAGGTCGCGCAGGGCGCCATAGGCCCCCGACTGCCAGAGCGTGTTGAAGATGCCCACGGGGTCATCGGTGAACGGATCGCATTCCTCCACCTCAGCGCCCATTTCGGCGAACAGCCGCGCGGCCTCCGCAACGCTGGCCGCCACTTCCCCGTCAACAGTCGCATGGCCCAGCGCCGGGCTGTAGGCGACCTTCATACCCTTCACGCCACCGGAAAGGGCCGCCAGGTGAACGGGACCGGAGGGCTGCGTGTACCAGTCCTGCGTATCCTCCCCCATCATGACATTCAGCATCAGCACCGAATCCGCGACTGTCCGGGTCAGCGGCCCGGCGTGGGCCAGCGTGCCCATCGGGCTTGGCGGAAAATAGGGCACCCGGCCAAACGACGGCTTGTGACCGAACACCCCTGCGAAGCCCGCAGGAATGCGGATGGAACCGCCGCCATCGGTCCCTAGATGCAGCACACCCATCTCCGCCGCCGCGGCAGCAGACGCACCGCCCGAGGAACCACCGGGAGTACGATCCGTGTTCCAGGGGTTGCGGGTAGGGCCTTCCGCCGGGCTGTCGGTGACACCCTTCCAGCCGAACTCCGGCGTGTTGGTCTTGCCCAGGATCACCGCACCGGCATTGCGCAGGCGCGCGACCGTCGGCGCATCCTCCGGGTCCGGTGTGTCCGGTGTCGTCAGAGAGCCCTTGCGGTTGCTCATCCCCTTGACGGCGAACAGGTCCTTGATGCTGGTCGGCACCCCGTCGATCGGCGACAGCGGCGTGCCTTTCAGCCAGCGCTCGGTCGAGCGCGCGGCGGCAGCCATGGCTTCCTCCCTGTCGAGCACACGGAAGGCGTTCAGCCGACCATCGACCGCATCGATCCGGTCGAAAACCGCGCCGGCAACCTCGACCGGGCTGAACTCCCCCTTCTCGTAACCCACAGCCAGGTCGCCCGCTGTCTTTCTGATCAGTTCGTCCGCCATCTTGGCCCCTCTCCGGTTCCTGCCTCTCGTCGCTGATGCATTGTCACGCAGGCGATGCCGTCCGACAATGCACCCTTGTCGTGGAAGGGGGCTGCATCGAATGACGGACGTCAGGATAGCCATTGTCGGCGGCGGCATGGCGGGCGCATCGGCCGCCTGCCTGATCGCGGAGGAATCGGGCAACGGCGCGGATATCGTGGTGCTGGAGCGGGAATCGCAGCCCGGCTATCACACCACCGGCCGCTCCGCCGCGATGTACACGGAAGTCTATGGCAACGATGTCATTCGCGCCCTGGTCCGTGCCGGCCGGGACTTCATGGAACACCCTGCCGAACGCTACGCCGACCATCCGCTGCTGACCCCGCGCGGCGCGCTGATGGTCGCGAACAGCGGCGAGGCGGAACGGCTGGATGCCTTCATGGAGGAAATGCAGCGCCCGGACGTGCTGACCCGCGTCGATGCCGCGCGCTGCAGGGAAATCTGCCCGGCGCTGCGTCAGGACCAGCTTTCGGGTGGTGTCCACGAACCGCTGGCCATGGACATCGACGTGCACGGCATGCTGCAGGGCTTCGTCCGGGTCTTTCGGGGCCTCGGCGGGCGAATCATCGGCGACGCGGCTGTCACGGCCATCGAACGCGGCGGCGATGGTTTCCGTATCGCGACCACCGCAGGCGAATTCCGGGCGGAGATCGTCATCAACGCCGCCGGAGCCTGGGGCGACGAACTGGCCGCGATGGCCGGGGCCGCACCCGTCGGGCTGGTGCCGAAGCGGCGCACGGCGATCACCTTCGACCCGGCGCCGGGCACTGATGTCAGCAGCTGGCCGCTGACGTTCGAACTGGGCGGCGGCTGGTACTTCAAGCCTGATGCCGGGCGCATTCTCGCCTCCCCCGCCGACGAGACACCCTCCGCGCCCTGCGATGCGCAGCCCGACGAGATGGACATCGCCATCTGCGTCGACCGCATCCAGAATGCCACTGACCTGCAGGTCCGCCGTCTGGCCAGCAGCTGGGCCGGACTGCGCTGCTTCGTGGACGACCATTCGCCCGTGAACGGTTTCGACGACGCGGTCGAAGGTTTCTACTGGCTGGTCGGCCAGGGCGGCTATGGCATCAAGACCTCACCGGCCATGGGCCGCGTCGCCGCCGCACAGATCGCGGGCAAGCCGGTACCGGCCGATATTCTGGACCAGGGACTGTCAGTCGACAGTCTCTCGGTCCATCGCTTCAGGGGAGAGAACGGATGAGCACGACACGCTGGAAGAACCGGCCGGAAGGGTCGAACTGGGGTAACTTCGGTGACGATGACCAGCTTGGCCGCATCAACCTGATCACGCCGGAGAAGGTGCGTCAGGGTGTAGCCGAGGTGCGGGAGGGCCGGACCTTCTGCCTCAGCCTGCCGCTCGACTATCCCGGCGGCAACATGCTGAACGAACGCCGCCACCCGCCGCACCGCCAGCCGACATTCCTGGGCGACAAGCCCTACATCAACTTCCCTCTGCGCAACATCGACGGGCAAAACACCGATGTGGTCAGCGACGATCAGGTGACGATCTGCCTGCAGTATTCCACCCAGTGGGACGCGCTTTCCCACGTCGGATCCTTCTTCGATGCCGACGGCGATGGGGAGGCAGAGAAGGTCTACTACAACGGCTTCCGTGCCGGTGAACATGTTGTCGGCCCGAAGTCCTGGGACGGGGAGGACAGCGACGCGCAGCTTTTCGGCGCCAGGTCCCTCGGTATCGAGAACTTCGCCTACCATGGCATCCAGGGTCGCGCGGTGCTGGTGGATCTGGAGGCACATGTGGGGCGGGAGCGCGTCTACGTCGGCCACGACCGGCTGATGCAGATCATGCAGGATGACGGCGTCGTCGTGGAACCGGGCGACATGCTGCTTTTCCGCACCGGCTTCGCCGACGAGATCCTGTCGATGAACCGCCAGCCGACGAAGGAGCGGCTGGAGAACAGCTGTGCCGTGCTGGATGGCCGCGACCAGAAACTGCTCGACTGGATCACTGATTCAGGCGTCGCCGCCCTGATCGCCGACAACTACGCCGTCGAAGGCATTCCTGCACAGCCGAAGGAAGGCCCGCGCCCTGCCCTGCCGCTGCATCACCATTGCCTGTTCAAGCTGGGCCTGCCGCTGGCGGAACTCTGGTTCCTGTCGGAACTGGCCGACTGGCTACGCGCCAACAACCGTAACCGCTTCCTGCTCACCGCACCGCCCCTGCGCCTGCCCGGCGCAGTCGGCAGCCCGGCAACGCCGATAGCGACCGTCTAGGCGGGCGCGGCGGCTGCAGGGGCCAGTCTCATTCCACGCAACCCAACTGTGCAAAATTGGTTTGGCGGCAGGCGCGGTGACTGCGTATGTTCCCGGCCATCATGACAAACACATCCCCAGAGGCTGAAGTCCCCGCCGGTTTCAGCAGCATCCGCCGCAACGTCATCCTGCTTTCGATCTGCCAGGCGCTGTTCACCTCCACCTCCGCGATCATGATCGCGCTGGGTGGACTGATCGGGTTCAGCCTGGCGGAGGACAAGGCACTGGCGACACTGCCCGTGACTGCCGTGGTCGCAGGCACGGCGCTGATGACAATTCCGGCGGCGATGCTGATGGGACGTGTTGGCCGACGCGCGGGCTTCATCTTCGGCACGATGCTGGGCACGGCAGGAACCCTGCTGGGGGTGGTGGCGCTGTACCAGGCCAACTTCTGGCTGTTCTGCTGCGCCACCGGGCTGGTCGGCATGTTCTCCGCCTTCGGACAGCAGTATCGCCATGCCGCAGTGGACATGGCCCCGCCGCTGTTGCGCGGCCAGGCGGTTTCCCTGGTGATGGCCGGTGGTGTCGTCGCCGGTTTCCTGGGGCCGGAGCTGGCCAAGTGGACCAAGGACATGATCGAGCCGATCACCTTCGCCGGCAGCTACATCGCGGCGTCCGGCCTGACGGTCCTATCGGCGCTGATCCTGATGGGCCTGCGAATCCCCAAGCCGGTTCGCCATACCGCCGCAACGCGTGGCCGCCCGTTCTGGGAGATCGCGAAGCAGCCGGTCTTCTGGGTCGCCGCCGGTTCCGCCATGGCCGGATTCGGGGCCATGAGCCTGATCATGACCGCCACCCCGCTGGCCATGGTTGCCTGCGGGCATGACTTCAACAGTTCCGCGACCGTGATCCAGTGGCATGTGGTCGGCATGTTCGCCCCCAGCTTCTTCACCGGCATCCTGATCCGGAAATTCGGTGTGCTGCGCATCATCGCGGCCGGTGCGGTACTGAACATGATCTGCATCGCGACAGCCCACTCCGGTCTCGAGTTCCTGCACTTCTGGAGCGCACTGATCCTGCTGGGCATCGGCTGGAACTTCATGTTCGTCGGCGGCACCACCCTGCTGGCCGAGGCACATACCCCGGCGGAGGCCGCGCGGGTCCAGGGCATCAACGACTTCATGGTCTTCGGTGTCGTCGCGGTCAGCTCCCTCAGCTCGGGCCAGTTGCTGCACGCCTTCGGCTGGGACGTGGTCACCACAGCCGCCCTGCCGATGATCAGCCTTGCCCTGCTGGCCACCCTGTGGCTGGCCCTGCACCGCCGCCGCATGGCGGGCGCCGGAGTCTGAAGCGGACCTGCAGGTGATCTGCCATGCGGGACGACGTCACCGCACCGCCTTGCATGGTGCGCCGCACTTTGGCATAAGCCAGCGCAACTGACCTGGCGGGAGCTTGCCGGGATGGGGTCCGCGTGGCGGATTCGGTGCTGCTCCCGATCACCAGAACATCAGTCTCGCAACGGTCCGGCGCCATGCCGGGTCTCTCACGCGTCTTTGACACAGGGGACAAGAAGAAAATGACAGCAATGCTTTGGGCCGTGATCGGCTGCGGCGTGCTGGCGCTGATCTACGGCATCGTCACGGCGAAGAGTGTTCTCTCCTCTTCGGCCGGCAATGCCCGGATGCAGGAAATCGCCGGCGCCATCCAGGAAGGCGCTTCCGCCTACCTCAATCGTCAGTACAAGACCATCGCCATCGTCGGTGTGGTCGTCACCATCGTGCTCGGCCTGCTTCTGGGCTGGCTCGTCGCCATTGGCTTCGTCATCGGCGCGGTACTCTCCGGTGCCACCGGCTTCATCGGCATGAACGTTTCCGTTCGCGCCAACGTCCGCACCACCGAAGCCGCCCGCCAGAGCCTGGGCGCTGGCCTGTCCGTCGCGTTCCGCGCCGGTGCCGTCACCGGCATGCTGGTTGCCGGTCTGGCCCTGCTGGCCTGTGCCGGTTACTACGGCGTGCTGCTGAGCATGGGCATTGAAGGCCGTCCGCTGATCGACAGCCTGATCGCACTGGGTTTCGGTGCGTCCCTGATCTCCATCTTCGCCCGTCTCGGTGGCGGCATCTTCACCAAGGGTGCTGACGTCGGTGCCGACCTGGTCGGCAAGGTCGAGGCCGGTATCCCCGAGGATGACCCCCGTAACCCGGCGGTGATCGCCGACAACGTCGGTGACAATGTGGGCGACTGTGCCGGCATGGCCGCTGACCTGTTCGAGACCTATGCCGTGACCATCGTCGCGACCATGGTCCTGGCCTCGATCCTGTTCATCGGCTCCACGGCGGAAGCCGCGATGATGTACCCGCTGGCCATCGGTGCCGTCGCCATTCCGGCGTCGATCATCGGGACCTTCTTTGTCCGCCTGGGTTCGTCCAACAACATCATGGGCGCGCTCTACAAGGGCTTCATCGTCTCGGCCGTGCTGTCGGCAATCGCCTTCTACCCGGTCACCGAGTTCATTCTCGGCACCGGCGCCATCGAAGGCGTGGCCTTCACCGGCATGGACCTGTTCTGGTGTGCGCTCACCGGTCTGGTGATCACCGGCCTGCTCATCTGGGTGACCGAGTACTATACCTCGACCGAGTATCGCCCGGTGCGTTCGGTGGCCGCGGCCTCCGAGACCGGTCATGCGACCAACATCATCCAGGGTCTGGCCATCGGCATGGAATCGACCGCGATCCCCGCGATCATCATTTCCGCCGGTATCATCATCACCTACAGCCTGGCGGGCCTGTTCGGCATCGCCATCGCCGTCACCGCCATGCTGGCGCTGGCCGGCATGGTTGTGGCCCTCGACGCCTACGGCCCGGTAACGGACAACGCCGGTGGCATCGCGGAGATGTCGGAACTGGACGATTCGGTGCGTAACACCACTGACGCCCTGGACGCCGTCGGCAACACCACCAAGGCCGTCACCAAGGGCTATGCCATTGGTTCCGCCGGTCTGGGTGCACTGGTGCTGTTCGCCGCCTACACGCAGGACCTGCTGTACTTCGCTTCCAGGCCCGACCTGTATCCGTACTTCGAGGGTGTCGTCCCCGATTTCGGGCTGTCCAACCCGTTCGTCGTGGTTGGCCTGATCATGGGCGGCCTGCTGCCGTTCCTGTTCGGCGCCATGTCCATGACCGCTGTGGGTCGTGCAGCCGGTTCCGTGGTCGAGGAAGTGCGTCGCCAGTTCCGTGACGACAAGGGCATCATGGCCGGTACGTCCAAGCCGGACTACAGCCGTGCGGTCGATCTGCTGACCAAGTCCGCCATCAAGGAGATGATCATCCCCTCGATGCTGCCGGTCCTGGCCCCGATCGTCATGTACTTCGTCATCCTGGCCGTATCCGACAAGGCGTCCGCACTGGCCGCCCTTGGCGCGATGCTGCTGGGCGTGATTGCCACGGGCCTGTTCGTCGCCATCTCCATGACCGTTGGTGGCGGTGCCTGGGACAATGCCAAGAAGTACATTGAGGACGGCAACCACGGCGGCAAGGGTTCCGAGCCGCACAAGGCCTCCGTCACCGGTGATACCGTCGGCGATCCCTACAAGGACACCGCCGGCCCCGCCGTCAACCCGATGATCAAGATCACCAACATCATCGCGTTGCTGCTGCTGGCCGTTCTGGCCCACTGATCCCGTCTGCCGGTGCCGCCCTTCCTGGGCGGCACCGGTACCGGTTCGGTGTTTCGGACAAGATCAGGGGCGTCGCAGCAATGCGGCGCCCTTTTTCGTCAAGCCCACAAGACCGTCCTGCAGGGGCGGCAGAAACGAAAAAGGGCCTCGCAGTTCCCTGCAAGGCCCTGTTCCGAATACTATCAGCGATGTGCTTCAGGCGGAGAGTTTCGCCATCACCTCGTCATCCACCTCGAAGTTCGAGAAGACGCGCTGCACATCGTCATTGTCGTCCAGCACATCGATCAGCTTCAGCAGGGTCGCGGCCTTGTCCTCATCCACCGGGGTGGTGTTCTGCGGGCGCCAATCGAGGCCGGCACGTCTGGCTTCGCCGAAGCGGGCCTCCAGCGCATCGCGGACGCTGTTGAAGCTTTCGATGGCGCAGATGATCTCATGGCCGTCATCGCTGGTGGCAACATCGTCGGCGCCGGCCTCGACCGCCGCCTCGAACATCTCGTCGGTCGTGGCCGTATCCGCCGGATACTCAACGACGCCCTGCCGGTCGAACATGAAGGAAACGGAATTGGTCTCCCCCAGCGCACCGCCGTGCTTGGAGAAGGCGGAGCGCACTTCAGAGGCGGTGCGGTTGCGGTTGTCTGTCAGTGCCTCGATGATCACGGCGACGCCGCCGGGGCCATAGCCCTCGTAGCGGATCTCCTCGAAATTGTCGGCGGCCCCATCGCCCGTAGCGCGCTTGATCGCCCGGTTGATGTTGTCGTTGGGCATGTTTTCCTTTCGCCCGGCGATGATCGCGGCGCGCAGGCGCGGGTTGGCGGCGGGGTCATCGCCACCTTCCTTGACCGAGACGGTGATCTCGCGCGCCAGTTTCGTGAACAGCTTGGCGCGCTTCGCATCCTGCGCGCCCTTGCGGTACATGATGTTCTTGAATTGTGAATGACCTGCCATGGGGTTCAGGCTCCGCGTTCCGCAATGATGACAAGGGGCGCGCTGCATCGTCCGCGCACGCGGCTTCTCATAGCAGATAAGCGGGTATCCGGGTCAAGCTTGCCGAGCGCGTCAGACCCCGACGACAGGCCCCGGCCACAGGATCAGACAATCAGGCGATCAGTCGTTCCAGGGTTTCCACGTGATCAGCCTCCGCCGCCGGCTTGTCCCAGCGGATGCGGGCGATCCTGGGAAAGCGCATCGCCACCCCCGACTTGTGGCGGCGGGACCGGTTGACCCCGTCGAAGGCAATCTCCAGCACCAGGCTCTGTTCCACGGCGCGGACCGGGCCATAGCGATCCACCGTATTGTTGCGCACGAAACGGTCCAGTTCCTTCAGTTCCGCATCCGTGAAACCGAAGTAGGCCTTGCCCACCGGCACCAGCGCGTCGCCGCGCCAGGCCCCGAAGGTGAAGTCCGAATAGAGCGACGACCGCCTGCCGTGCCCGCGCTGCGCATACATCATCACGCAATCGACGCGGTGCGGTTCTCGCTTCCACTTGAACCACAGGCCACGGGGGCGTCCGGCCTGATAGGGGCTGTCGGCGCGTTTCAGCATCACCCCCTCGATGGCCGGATGCGGTGGATCGGCCCTCGCCTCCGCCAGCCGGTCCCAATCGGTCGCCGGGACCAGCGGCGACAGGTCCAGCCGCGGCGAGGCATGACGCGCCACCCAGTCCGCCAGCACCTGCCGCCGTTCGGTGAACGGCAGGTAACGACAGTCCCGATCGGCATCGAACAGTATGTCGTAGAGCCGGATGCCCACCGGATGCTCCGCCTGCAGTTTCGCACCCACCGTCTTGCGGTTCAGCCGCTGCTGCAGATCGTTGAAACTGCCGATCCCGTCGGGACGCATCACCAGCAACTCCCCGTCCAGCACGGCGTCGCCTGCCAGCGTCTGCATCAGGTCCGGGAAGGCCGTGGAGATGTCGTCGCCGGTACGTGAGAACAGACGCCCCTCCCCGCCCCGCAGCACCAGTTGCACGCGGATGCCGTCCCATTTCCACTCGGCCCGGAAGTCGGCCAGGTCGAGTCGGGACTGCTCCCCCGCCTCAAGCGGATGCGCCAGCATCAGGGGACGGAAGGTCATGGCCTCCGCCAGCGAAGGGCGTTCCGCGCGCCCCTCCAGCCAGTCGAACAGGGCCGTGTAGGGCGGCTCCACCGCGTGCCAGACTTCCTCGGTGGCCGACAGGTCAGCCTCCCCCAGCCGTGTCAGGGCGGTGCGCGCCAGGCGACCCGAGACGCCAACCCGCAGCCCGCCGGTGATCAGTTTCAGCAGCGCCCAGCGCCCTGTCGGATCCAGCCGGTCGAGCCATCCCGCGACCAGATCCGGCACCTCTCCACGCTTCGCCGCCCCCAGCGCCCCGATGATCTCCGACAGGCGCGGGGTGGCATTCGCGGTGCGGTCCTGCGGCCAGAGCAGCGATACGGTCTCCGCCAGATCGCCAATGTAGTCATAGGAAAGGCGAAACAGTTCCGGGTCTGTCCGCTCCGCCACCAGTTCGCGGATCATCGACGGGCGGGCGGCACGCAGCTTCAGATCGCCAGCCAGGGATGCCAGCGCATAGCCACGGTCCGGATCGGGTGTCGACTTCAGGTACGCGGCGATCAGATCCAGCCGGACATTGCGCCCCGGAGCGGTGGACAGCCGGTCGAGCAGTTCGGCAAAGGCCTGCATCAGCACCCGGCCTCTTCCATCTCCGTCTCCGTGTCGCCGTCTTCCTCCCGCCCGACAAGGCTGAGGGCGCGGGCTTCGAGACCAAGGGAGCGGGCGTAGTGCACCAGCGCGTCTTCCCGCCCGTGTGTCACCCAGATCTCCCCGGCCTCCACGTCCCGGATGGTCGCTGTCAGTTCGTCCCAGTCCGCATGGTCGGAAATGATCAGCGGCAGCTCGGCACCGCGCTGGCGCGCGCGGGCACGGATGCGCATCCAGCCGGAGGCCACGGCGGTGACCGGATCAGGCATCCTCTGCGACCAGCGATCCGCCAGGGCGCTCGGCGGGCACAGGACAATCCGCCCGGTCAGCGCCTGCTTCGGCAATCCCGCGACCGGTGCCAGATCACCCAGGTCAACGCCAAGCCGCTGATAGAGAGCACAGAGTTTCTGCAGCGCCCCGTGCAGATAGATCGTGTCGCTGTAACCGGCTTCACGCAGCAGGGCGATGACGCGCTGCGCCTTGCCCAGGGCATAGACACCCACCAGATGACAGCGCTCCGGCGCGGCGGCGACGGAGGCCAGCAGGCGACCGACTTCGGCACTAGCGGGGGGATGGCGGAAGACCGGCAGGCCGAAGGTCGCCTCCGTGATGAAGGCATCGCAGGTCACGACCTCGAACGGTGCGCAGGTCGGGTCGCGACTGCGCTTGTAGTCACCGGAGACGACGATGCGTTCCCCGCCATGCTCCAGCACGACCTGGGCGCTGCCGAGCACGTGACCGGCGGAGACCAGTCGCACCGAAACGTCCCCGATCCGCGTGACCTCGCCATAACGCACCCGCTGGAACGAGCGACCGGCATTGCTGCCATAGCGAGCCTCCGCAATCGCGATCGTCTCGTGGGTGGCGAGGACATGATTGTTACCGGGACGCGCATGGTCCGCATGTCCGTGGGTGATGATCGCCCGCTCCGCCTTCCGCATCGGGTCGATGTAGAAATCCCCCGGAATGCAGTACAGGCCGCCCGGTCGCGGTTCCAGCCAGTTCAGGCGCTTCCCCTCTGCCATGCCTGTCCTTGCCCTCTCCGCGTTGATTGCACCAGCCAACCGGCTGCGCCATGCTTCCGCTCCCACGATACAGGAGGTCGCTTCCTTGGCCATCAGCGCACTTGATCATCCCCTGCTGGCGGGCCTGCTCGGCGACCCGGATATCGACGCATGGTTCACGCCCGAAGCCGAGATCGCGGCCATGTTGCGGTTCGAGGCCGCGCTGGCCCGCGCCGAAGGGGCATGTGGCGTCATTCCCGAAGCGGCGGTCACGGAGATCGTCGGGCTGATCAACGGGTTCAGCCCCGACATGCCGGCCCTGGCTCAGGCGAGCGCCCGTGACGGGCTGATCGTGCCGGCACTGGTCAGCCAGCTTCGCGCCGCCGTCTCCGAACCCCACCGCACTTTCCTGCATTTCGGCAGCACTTCGCAGGACGTGATCGATACCGCGCTGGTGCTCCGCCTTGGTCCCTGCCTGGATATTCTGGAGGACCGTCTGGGGGACATTCTGGCGGCACTGGAGACCTTCTCGGCAGCCCATGGCGCGCAACCGCTGATGGGCCGGACCCGCATGCAGCAGGCCATCGCGATCCGGTACGCGGACCGGCTGGAGAGTTGGATCACGCCTCTGCGGGAAGTCCTGGAGGATCTGGCGATGGTCAGGACTTCCGCCCTCCGGCTTCAATGCGGCGGCGCCGCAGGCACGTTGGACAAGCTGGGCGATGCTGGGCACAGGGTCGCGGCCGCGCTGGGGCGGGAACTGGACCTGCCGGTCCCGGCGCGGCACTGGCAGACCAACCGCCGGGGCCTGATCTCACTGACGAACTGGTGCGCGGCCGTCACCGCGGCGCTGGGCAAGATCGGCCTGGACGTGACGCTGATGACCCAGAACGAGATCGGCGAGCTGCGGGTGATCAGCGGCGGCGGCTCCTCCGCCATGCCGCACAAGGTGAACCCGATCAATGCGGAGGCATTGGTGACGCTCAGTCGATTCGTCGCCGTGCAGTCCGGCGGCATGCAGCAGGCGGCGGTCCACGAACAGGAACGGTCCGGCATTTCCTGGACGCTGGAGTGGATGCTCCTGCCCCAGATCGTTGCCGCCACGGGTGTTGCCGGTCTGCGCGCGAAGGCACTGCTGGGCAGCATCACCATGCCCTGACACCGCGTGATGACCCAGACGGTTCGTTCGGGAGCAAGCGATGGAATGACACTGGTCCTGCCCGTCTGACCACCTGACCCGCAGCCCGGAATGCGTTTGCCGCGCTTGTCGTTGCAGTGCGCTTGTGATTGGCTTCCCTGCAAATAACGGGGGAGGAAGACAATGGCCGCAAGAGCGACATCCATGATCGTTGCCGCACAGCCGGAGGCTGCCGAGGCAGGGGCGGAGATCCTGAAACGCGGTGGCAACGCCATCGATGCGGCAATGGCTGCGGCGCTGGTCCAGGGTGTCGTTGACCCCCAGATGTGCGGCATCGCCGGTTTCGGTTCCTGCCAGGTCTACATGCCGGACCGGGATGTGCTGACCTTCATCGACTTCCACGGCAAGACCCCGAAGAAGGCCACGCCGGACATGTGGGAAGACATCATCGTCGGCGAGACACGGGACGGTTTCGGCTTCGTGCTGGAGGGATTCGTCAACGACCTCGGCTACCAGGCGATCACCACACCGGGCAGCCTGAAGGCCTATCATGAGGCCGTGACCGAATTCGGCACCATGGACTGGGCCGACATCTGCGCCCCCGCCGTGGCGCAGGCGGAGGAAGGCTTCGTCGTCCGCCCGCATGTGCAGTTCTGGTGGGATTCCGGCAGCAGCTACGGTCGCGCCGACGTCACGGACCGCCTGCGGTTCTCCGCCACCGGGCGTGAGGCCTATTTCAGGGGAGACGGCACGACCAAGCGCGTCGGTGACCGGGTCAACAATCCGGACCTGGCCAGGACACTTTCCCTGATCGCCCGACACGGTCCCGACATCTTCTACAAGGGCGAGATCGCGGAACGCATCGCGGAGGACTTTGCCGCCAATGGCGGGCTGCTGGGCTACGACGACCTCGCTGAATACACGTCCACCCGCAACCGGCCGATCGAGATCGACTACCGCGACTGGCATCTGACCACCAACCAGCCGCCCGGCGGCGGCATCATGCTGGCCGAGATGATGAACATCCTGGAGAATTTCGACCTCGCCGGGATCGGTCACAACACGGTCGAGTACCTGCGTGTCGTCGCGGAGGCAATGAAGGTGGCGACCGCCGACAAGGACGGCCACGTGGGCGACCCCGCATTCTACGATGTGCCCATCGAACGCCTGACCTCCAAGGCCTATGCCGCGGAAGCCGCGGCGCGGATCAGGGCCGGAGAGAAGCATCATGTCGAGCGTATCGGCATGGAGGAATCGAAACAGACGACGCATGTGGCCGTCATCGATGCCCAGGGCAATGCGGTCACCATGACCCACTCCCTCGGCATGCCATCCGGCGTGATCACCGACGGGCTGGGGTTCATGTACAACGGCTGCATGGCCGTCTTCGACCCACGGCCGGGCCGGGCCGGGTCGATCGCGCCGGGCAAGGCCCGCTTCAGTTCCGTATGCCCCACGTTCGGATTCCGCGACAACAGGCTGGAGCTGGCCATTGGCGCACCGGGCGGCACCCAGATCGCCATGGGCGTGATGCAGGCCACCCTGAACGTCATCGACCATGGCATGACGATGACAGAGGCGGTCTCCGCACCCAGGTTCTCCGCGACATCCGACATCATCGACGTGACCAACCGGATCCCGCGCTTCGTGCAGCGCGAACTGGAGGCCGATGGCTACGAAGTCATGCGCAATCCGCTGACGTTCGACATTGCGGCAGTGCATGGCATCAGGGTCAGGCCGGACGGCAGCTTCGACGGTGCCGCCGATCCCGGTCATGACGGCGTCGCGATCGGCGTCTGAATCATCCTGATTGCCGCATGATGGATTTTCGTGCTGCAATTGTCGCGGCCAACAGTCTCGGCGGGCGGCGAAGGGACTCGTCAGGGAACGAATTGGCATTTGAAGCGAGATGATGCCTCGCTTGCACAGGAAAGGCGCAATCGTGCTGGACAGAGGCCACCTGCGACCACAACACCTGACCTTGCTTGACTACTGGAGCGGTCTTGAGGCCGGTGGGCGGTTGCCGTCCCGTTCGGCTGTGAACCCGCTTGATCTCCCGCGCCTGCTCAAGAATATCGGACTGATCGACGAGATGCAGGAAGTCGGCGGCAACTACCGCTATCGCTATCGCCTGGTCGGAACCCAGATGAACCACATCACCGGCATGGACTTGACCAACCGCTGGCTGACCGAGGTCAAGTCAGGTGAGCTTGTGGCCCTTCTGGAAAGCCTCTATGCCGAATGCGTCGTCGGAAGAACGCCCGTGTTTTCCCGAACGACAATGCAGTACTCCGATGATCGCGAACTGGAAACGGACCGACTGCTGCTGCCCCTGGCGACCGACGGCACCAATGTGGACATGTTGCTGTTTTCCAACCTGTTCCGTTCGTCCAGCATGACCTTCGGACTCAAGCCCTTTCATTCGGACGATGTCGTCTGGTTGGAGGAGAGCCTGCGCCTCGCCGCGTGAATGCTTGACAGCTCTGACTGATCTTCCCTAGTTTCCCGACCGCGCCGATTTGAGCCAGCTTGCGGGCGCGTTAAACAAATTCCGCTAAAGAGGTGTACTTGCGTCCCGTTCGGGATGTCACCGCCTCCGCTGGCATTATGCGAAGCCGTGAGGACGCAAGACCATGAGCCTGTCATCCAAGAATCCCGAAACGATCGTGCTGCATGCCGGTCACCGCGCCGACCCGACCACCGGGGCCGTTGCCGTGCCGATCTATCAGACCACATCGTACCAGTTCCAGCATACCGAACATGCGGCGAACCTGTTCGCGCTGAAGGAACTCGGCAACATCTACACCCGCATCATGAACCCGACCTGTGACGCGCTGGAACAGCGTGTCGCGGCGCTGGAGGGCGGTGCCGCGGCGCTGGCCGTTGCTTCCGGTCAGGCAGCGAGTGCCATGGCGATCCAGAACCTGGCCCGCGCAGGCGACAACATCGTCTCCTCCACCGACCTCTACGGCGGGACATGGAACCTGTTTGCCAACACGCTGAAGGACCAGGGCATCGAAGTCCGTTTCGTGGACCCGGAAGACCCGGAGGCCTTTGCCCGCGCCACGGATGAACGCACCCGCGCCTACTATGCGGAAACCCTGCCGAACCCGAAGCTGAGCGTGTTCCCGATCCGCGAAGTGGCGGAGATCGGTCGCCCGCTGGGCATTCCGCTGATCGTGGACAATACGGCGGCACCGATCCTGTGCCGTCCGTTCGACCACGGCGCTGCCGTGATCGTCTATTCCACCACCAAGTACATCGGTGGTCATGGCACCTCCATCGGCGGCCTGATCGTCGACGGCGGCAACTTCGACTGGGACGCGGTACCGGAACGCCAGCCTGCGCTGCACACGCCCGACCCGAGCTATCACGGCGCGGTCTGGGTCGATGCCGTCAGGCCGCTGGGTCCGATTGCCTATGTGCTGAAGGCCCGCGTGACCCTGCTGCGCGATACCGGCGCGGCCATGAGCCCGTTCAATGCCTTCCAGTTCATTCAGGGTCTGGAGACACTGCCGCTTCGCATGCGTGCCCATTGCGACAACGCAGTGCGCGTCGCGGACTTCCTGAAGAACCACCCGAAGGTGGAAAAGGTCATCTTCCCCGGACTCGCCGAAGGCAAGGCGAAGGTACGGGCCGATACCTATCTGAACCGCGGTTTCGGAGGCCTGTTGGGCTTCGAGATCAAGGGCGGCAAGGAGGCCGGTTCTGCGTTCATCAATGCGCTGGAACTGTTCTATCACGTGGCCAATATCGGCGATGCGCGCAGCCTGGCCATTCACCCGGCGACGACGACGCATTCGCAGCTAACGGCGGAGGAGCAACTGGCCTCCGGCGTGTCCGACGGCTACGTCCGCCTGTCGATCGGTATCGAGCATATCGACGACATTCTGGCGGACCTGGAACAGGCACTCGCCAAGGCCTGATCCGCGCGACCTGAAAGGCTGCCCCTGCGCATGATGCAGGGGCAGCCAACCGGGGTGGTCTCAGTGACCGCCCGGTATGCTGCCTGATCCGGCCCCGGTATCGAACGCCGCTGCCGCCGCCACGATCTCGTTGCGCAGCCAACGGTGCGGCGGGGATTCGTGCAGGCGCGGGGGCCAGTAGATGTCACAGCGGAAGCCCTCCACAGCGACAGGCAGTTCGAAACGCACGAGATCACGCCACATGGAGAGGATCAGCCGCTCCGGCATGGCGCCGATCAGATCGGTCTGCTCCAGCAACGCGCCAACGACCGAGAAGCCCGGAACCACCAGCGCAATCTTCCGCTTGCGTCCGATCGCGGCCAGGGCGTCGTCGGTTGGTCCCGATGCGTACCCCCGGAACGGGGCGACCAGCAGATGCGAATGGTCACAGAATGCATCGATCGAGACCCTGCCGGACGCGACCAGCGGGTGCCCTGCCCGGGCAACACCGACGTAGCGTTCGTCAAACAGCTTCATCGCGTGCAGCCCCGAAGGCGCGAACTGCGGCACGGTGAGGGCGAGTTCGGTCCGTGCCTTCCGCATGTCGGTTTCCAGGGACGCGGCATCAGCCGGACGAACAACAATCCGCAATCCCGGCGCGGAGGCCCGCAGGCGCCCCAGCAACCCCGGCATCACCAGCGCCAGGGCATAGTCCGTGGCGGCTATCGTCACCGTCCCCTCGAAGCTCGCGGGCTCGAAGAAGGCGGGCGATACCAACGGCTCCAGACTGGCAAGGGCGGCGCGAACAGCGCCCTCCAGTTCCTCGGCGCGCGGTGTCGGCGCGACACCCCCGGTGGAGCGCACGAACAGCGGATCGCCAAAGAGGCTCCGCATCCGCGACAGTTGCCCGCTCATGCCCTGCTGGGTCAGTCCCAGTCGCTCGGCAGCGCGCGAGACATTGCGTTCCGTCAGCAGGGCTTCGAACGCCAGCAGCAGTCGCACGTCCAGTCGGGCAATATCACGGTTCATTGTGGCAGATACCATTTTCATCTGTTGGACCGATGATGAACTGTTCTTCACGCTTTTGAAGCCCAAAAAGGAATGACACCGGCACAGGCGCCCTTCCCTGAATGCCGGTGCGTGACAGGAGGAAATGATGGAGATACTTGCCGATCCGATCACGGTGAATTGCCTCAAGGTACTCGCCGGACTGAAACTGATAGGCACCGACTACAGCCTGACCAAGATCGACTAATTCCAGGGCGAACAGAAAAGCCCCGAGTACATGGCGATCAACCCCAATGCGTCGATCCCCGCCATGCGCGACGGCGATCTGGTGCTGTGGGAATCCAACGCCATCCTACAGTATGCTGCCGACAAGTCGGGCAATGCGCAGGCCTATCCCACCGACCTCAAGACCCGTGCGGACGTGAACCGCTGGCTGCTGTGGGAATGCGGCGCCTGGTTCCCGAGCTGCTATGTCTATCTGGTCGAGAACTGCGTGAAGCCGCTGCTGGGGGCGGAGACCGACCCGGCGGTCCTGGAGGCGGAAGCGGAGAACTTCCACAAGCTGGCGGGAATCCTGAACACGCGGCTTGGCGAAAACCCATGGGTCTGTGGCGATCAGCCGACAATCGCAGACGTGGTGGTGGCCGCGCCCATGCACTTGCATGGCTGGCAGAGGCTGCCCCTTGATCGCCATGCCAATGTGGTCAAATGGATGACGGAGCGGGTGGAAACCGCACCCTGGTGGCAGGACACGCATGTCGGTGAGGGTTTCGCCCTGCCGGACGCGGCCTGATCGCGGAAGGACGCGGTCTGCCCGGAACAGAGGAGCCTGATCGGAGAATGGCATTGACGATGGAACTGGATACAACCGCAGTGCGTCCCGGGGCATTCAACTACATGGCCGGGTCATCGGAGCCTTCGCTGTATCGCAACGGCAAGGTTCTGACGCGCCGCGATCTGGACGGCAGCGACAATGCCTGGATCGGTGTCGACCTGGTGGAGACGGACATGCCCGTCACGGACGCCCGCCAGCTCGGCGCCGGTCGGCAACCCACGCTGCTGCACAATGGCTTCGAGCTGCAGGCGAACCGGCTGCGTGATCCCGATCTCGACTTCTTCAGCCACGACAGCGTGCTGCGGAACTACTACCCGGACTGCGAGGAAGTCGTGCGCCAGGCCACGGGCGCGGCGGTTGTCGCGGCCTTCGACCACAACGTACGTTCCGCCACCGGCAAGAAGAGCCGGAAGCGCATCGACGGTGGCCAGCAGGTACAGGGCCCGGCCCGCGTGGTGCACGGCGACTATACCCTGACCAGCGCCCCGCAGCGCCTGCGGGACCTGACGCGGCCGCCGGGCGCGAACGACACCATCCGCAGCCTGCTGCCCAAGGGGCAGGCCCTTCTGGATCGCGACAGGACCGAGCATGCGATCAGGGACGGGCGTTTCGCCATCATCAATGTCTGGCGCAACATCGTGGCGGAGCCTGTCGAGACCGATCCGCTGGCGCTCTGCGATGCCGCGACGGTCAGGCCGGAAGACCTGGTGGTCTTCGAGATCCACTACAAGGACCGTGTGGGAGAGAACTACTTCGCCAGACACGCCGAGACCCATGGCTGGTACTTCTACCCGAAGCTGACGCGGGACGAGGCCTTGCTGATCAAGCAGTGGGACTCAGCGGGTGAACTGGCCCGATCAGAGGGCAAGACCGGCGACGCAGCCGACAAGCCCTGCACCTTCAGCTTTCACAGCGCCTTCCGGGACCGGACTACCCGGCCCGATGCCCCCGACCGCTGGAGCATCGAGGTGCGATGCGTGGTCCTCTATGACTGACCGGCACGCGCACGGGAAGAAGGTGACATCCACATGCTGAAACCTGACGGACGGGTCGTCATGATCTCCGGCGCCAACCGGGGAATCGGTCTTGCCGCCGCGCGCGTACTCTACGATGCGGGCTTCAGTCTCAGTCTTGGTGCGCGCAAGCCGGAAGCCTTTCGCGACCTCATCACCGGCTGGGATACCGACAGGGTCATCACTGGCCGCTACGAGGCCCAGGACCAGCAGACGCATCAGGACTGGATCGATGCCACCGTCGGTCACTTCGGGCGAATTGACGGTCTGGTGAACAACGCGGGAATTCTGGAGAGCATTTCCGTTGAGGAGGGCTCCGACGCGGATCTGGATCGCATGTGGGCTATCAACGTCAAGGCGCCGCTGTCGATGACCCGGAAGGCATTGCCCCATCTGCGGCGTTGCGGGGCCGGGCGCATCATCAATGTCGCCTCGCTGGCGGGCAAGGTCGTCTACGACAGTGGTATCGGCTATTCGATGACCAAGTTCGCCGCCGTCGCCCTGTCCCACGCAACCCGCCATGCGGGCTGGGACGACGGCGTGCGCTGCACCGCCCTGTGCCCCGGCTACGTGGCGACGGACATGACGGCGAAGGTGGAGAGCGTGCCGCAGGAGGAAATGATCCCTCCCGGCGACCTGGCCCAGATCGTTCTCACGATCCTGTCCCTGTCGAACGCCGCCTCCGTCGCGGAGATCGCCGTCAATTGCCGCGATGGCCTGACCGCCTGACCGCAAGTTCCTCAGATCAACAAAGGTCTATCAGTGCGCGTCGGCCCAACTGTGGCCCTGCCCGGCCTCGGCCACCAGGGGCACTGACAGGCGTGCCGCGCCTTCCATGATCCGGCGCACCGTTGCAATGGTCGCCTCGACCTCCGCATCCGGGGCCTCGAAGATCAGTTCGTCATGCACCTGCAACAGCATCCGCGCCTTCAGTCCGGCCTGCGCCAGCCCGTCGGGAATGCGGATCATGGCGCGCTTGATCACGTCCGCCGCCGTGCCCTGGATGGGCGCGTTGATCGCCGCACGCTCCGAGAAGCTGCGCATCGCCGGGTTCTTGTCCTTGATGCCGCGCAGGTGAATCCGCCGCCCGAACAGGGTCATGACGGAGCCCGCTTCCCGCGCCTCCGCCTTGGTGCGGTCCATGTAGTCCTTCACGCCCGGATAGCGCTCGAAATAGGCGTCGATGAACTGCTTCGCCTCCCCCTGCGGGATCTGGAGCTGGCGCGACAGTCCGAAGGCCGAGATACCGTAGATGATGCCGAAGTTGATCGCCTTGGCCCGGCGGCGGGTCGCCCCGTCCATGTCCTCCAGCGGGACGCCGAAGACCTGGGACGCGGTCAGGGCGTGAATGTCCACACCATCCGCAAACGCCTGTTTCAGGGAGTCGATTCCGGCGATGTCGGCCAGGATGCGCAGTTCGATCTGGCTGTAGTCCGCGGAGATCAGGGTATGCCCCTCCTCCGCGATGAAGGCGGTACGGATCTTCCGCCCCTCCTCCGTCCGGATCGGAATGTTCTGCAGGTTGGGATCCGATGACGACAGCCGCCCCGTCGCCGCACCGGCCATGTGATAGGCGGTGTGGACGCGCCCGGTCTCGGGATTGATCTCCCGCGGCAGGGCATCCGTGTAGGTCGATTTCAGCTTGGTAAGCTGCCGCCAGTCCAGCACGCGCCGGGCAAGGTCCACGCCCTGCGCGGCCAGATCCTCCAGCACCTCTGCGCCGGTCTGATAGGCCCCGGTCTTGGTCTTCTTGCCGCCGCTGAGGCTCATCCTGTCGAACAGGATCTCGCCGAGCTGCTTCGGGCTGCCGACGTTGAACTCTTCCCCTACCAGACCGTGAATCTCCTTCTCGATCTCGGCGGCGCGCTGTTCGAAGTCCGCCGACATGTCCTCCAGGATCTTCCGGTCCACCTTGATCCCGGCCTGCTCCATGCCGGCAATCACCGGCACCAGCGGCCGTTCGATGGTCTCGTAGAGGGTGACCATCCGTTCATGCACCAGTCGCGGCTTCAGCAACTGCCAGAGCCGCAGGGTCACGTCCGCATCCTCCGCCGCATAGTCCAGCGCCTTGTCGAGCGGCACACGGTCGAAGGTGACCTGCGCCTTGCCGGTGCCCGCGACTTCCTTGTAGGGGATCGGCGTGTGGTCCAGATGCAGCCGCGCGAGTTCGTCCATCCCGTGACCATGCTGTCCGGCGTCGAGCACGAAGGACAGCAGCATGGTGTCGTCGATCGGGTCCAGCGGCGCCCCGGCGCGGGTCAGTACCGTCTGGTCGTACTTGATGTTCTGGCCGACCTTCAGCACGCCGGGATCGGCGAACAGCGGACGCAGCAGGTCCAGGGCTTCCTCGACAGGAATCTGCTCAGGATCGTCAGCGGCCTCGCCGCCCAGGTCCAGCTGCCCCTCCGGCACCTTGCCCTTGTGGCGCAGCGGGATGTAGCAGGCCTGTCCCGGCGCGGTCGCCATGGAGATTCCGACGAGTTCCGCGGCGACCGCATCCAGAGACGTCGTCTCCGTATCCACCGCGACAACCCCCGCCTTCTCCGCCGCTGCGATCCAGCGTTTCAGGCTGTCCACATCCTGGACCAGTTCATAGGCCGCATCCGCCGGGGCGGCAGCTTCGGCGGCGCGGGCGGCCTCGACCTCACCTTCCGTGCCAAACCGGTTGCGCACCTTTGTGGTCAGGGAACGGAACTCGTTCGCCTCCAGAAATCCGGTCAGCTTCGCCAGATCCGGCGGACCGATGGTGAAATCCAGGAAAGCCTCGTTGACCGGCACGTCCCGTTTCAGCGTCACGAGCTGGCGGCTGATCCGCGCCAGCTCCGCGTGCTCGATCAGGTTCTGGCGCCGCTTCGGCTGCTTGATCTCCTCCGCCCGCGCCAGCAGGGAGTCGAGATCGCCATATTCGTCAATCAGTTGCGCCGCTGTCTTGACGCCGATGCCCGGCACGCCCGGCACATTGTCGGTCGAGTCTCCGGCGAGGGCCTGAATGTCGACGACCTTGTCGGGATCGACAAAGAACTTCTCCCGCACCTCGGCAGGGCCGATCCTGCGGTTCTTCATCGGGTCGAGCATGGTCACGCCATCATCGACAAGCTGCATCAGATCCTTGTCGGAGGAGACGATGACCACCTCATGCCCGTCCTCCCGCGCGTGCTGCGCGAAAGTGGCGATCAGGTCATCGGCCTCGAAGCCGTCCATCTCCAGCGACGGCACGCCAAAGGCCTCCACCGCCTCCCGGAACAGCGGGAACTGCGGGATCAGGTCTTCCGGCGCGGGCGGACGGTTGGCCTTGTACTCGGGATAGATCTCGGACCGGAACGTCTTCCGCGACGTATCGAAGATGACCGCCAGATGGCTCGCCTTGCCGGCCGACGTCAGATCATCGAGCAGCTTGTAGAGCATGTTGCAGAAGCCGAGCACCGCATTGACCGGCGTACCGTCGGCACGGGTCAGTGGCGGCAGCGCATGATAGGCCCGGAAGATGTAGCCGGAGCCATCGACCAGATAGACCAGATGCTGCGTCTTCTCCGCGCCGGAACCGTCACTCATGGTCGGCTCAATGCGCCGCGGCGTGGCCCGCACCTTCCTTCAGGACGAAGCGTCGACCGCAGTAGGGGCAATCGATGGAGTTCTCGTTCCCCATCTCCAGGAACACCCTGGGATGGCCGAGCGGGCCATTGTCGCCGTCGCAGGCGACGCGCTTGTCTTCCGTTTCAACGATTTCCGCTGGTTCCATGGCCTCGGCCCCTGTGCTGTTGCGTGGCCGCGATGATAGCGTCGGCAGCGCACCGTTCAAGCATGGCCCGGCGCCCCATGGCGAAGTTCATGCCGCGCCTGCCTCAGCACCGAAACCGCGCTCCAGAATGCCAGCAGTGCCATGATGCTGGCGACGACCAGATCGGGCCAGCGGCTGGCACTGGCGAAGACACCGGCACCGGCGAGAATCACCGCGACATTGTTTATGGCGTCATTGCGGCTGCAGAACCAGACGGAGCGCAGATTGGCGTCGCCGCTGCGGAACCGCAGCAGGAACAGGACGCTGATCAGGTTGGCCGCCAGGGCCAGACCGCCGATCGCGCTCATGGTCGTCGCATCGGGCACATCACCCATGATCGCTGCCCGCACGGCCGCAGCCAGGATCCAGATACCGAACAGTGCCATGCTGGCGGCCTTCAGGATTGCCGCCCAGGACCGGGTCCGCAGACTGGCGGACAGGACCGCGAGGCTGATGCCATAGGTCGCCGCATCCCCGGCAAAGTCGAGCGAATCACTGAGCAGCGCCAGAGAGCCGGACTGAACGCTGGCCGCAACCTCCACCACGAACATCACCGCATTGATGGCAATGACGATCAGCAGGATCCGGCGAATCTCCGGCCTGTCGGCAGGCAGTTCCGCGCCGTGATTGCATCCGGCACCCATGGCTGTCTCCTTGACTTCACTGTGATGCCTGCAACATGGGATCTCCAGTAACTAGAGGTTCAAGGGCTATCTTGGTGGACCTCCAGATTTTTCGCCGGAGCAGGGAAATGCTGGGAATCGGACAATTGTCTGCGGAGACCGGAACCAAGGTTCCGACCATCCGCTACTATGAGGACATCGGCCTGCTGCCGGAGCCGGAGCGCACCGTCGGCAACCAGCGGCGCTATGGCCAGCAGCAGGTCGATCGGCTGCGGTTCATCCGCCACTGCCGCGACATGGGCTTCCCGCTGGCAGATGTTCGCGCCCTGCTCGACCTCAGCGATGACCCGGAACGGT
Source organism: Minwuia sp. IMCC3009 (assembly GCF_029909415.1). Lineage (GTDB taxonomy): Bacteria > Pseudomonadota > Alphaproteobacteria > Minwuiales > Minwuiaceae > Minwuia. The sequence goes on along the minus strand of NZ_CP123781.1, from coordinate 1,133,838 downwards.
CGTGTGCCAGCGCGGACACCATCGCCCGTCACCAGTTGCAGGAGGTCGAGCGCAGGCTTGCAAGTCTGGCCAGCTTGCGGCAGGAACTGTGTCGCATGATCGACCAATGCGCGGGCGGCACGGTGGCCGACTGTCGCGTCATCGAATCCCTTGCCGATCATGCCCACTGCATTGCCGACCGGCACACGACGCCTGCCCCGACGGAGCAGCATGTCGAACCAACACGACGGGACCCTGCATGACCGACAACGCCATCCAGACGCGGGATCTGCGCAAGACCTATCGCGGCAAGAAATCCGACGGCATCAAGCAGGCGCTGAAAGGCGTCGATCTGACCGTGCCGCGCGGATCATTCTTCGCGCTGCTCGGCCCCAACGGGGCGGGCAAGTCCACCTTCATCAATATCCTAGCCGGGCTGGTGATGAAGACCAGCGGCACCGCCTCCATCTGGGGCATGGACATCGACAGTCATCCCCGCCAGGCGCGGGCGGCAATCGGTGTCGTGCCGCAGGAACTGAACCTGGATGCCTTCTTCACCCCCCGGGAGGTGGTCGAGTTCCAGGCCGGCCTCTACGGCGTGCCGCGCAAGGAACGCGCGACGATGGAGGTGCTGGACGCCATGGGCCTGGCCGACAAGGCCGATGTCTATTCGCGCTCGCTGTCGGGGGGCATGCGGCGGCGGTTGCTGGTGGCAAAGGCCATGATCCATCGCCCGCCCGTTCTGGTACTGGACGAGCCGACTGCAGGCGTCGATGTGGAGTTGCGCCAGCAGCTCTGGCACTACATCCGCGCCCTCAACCAGGACGGCACCACCATCATGCTGACGACCCACTATCTGGAGGAAGCCGAAGAGCTGTGCGACACCATCGCCATCATCAACCATGGCGAGGTGGCGGCCTGTGAGCCGAAGGAAACGATGATCCGTCGGCTGGACCACAAGTCGGTCGCGATGCGGCTCGACCGGGAGATCGACGGGATCTCCGACCGGCTGCAACGGCTGGGTGCCACCGTGGACGAATTCGGTCGCCTGTGCGTCAGCTACCATCCCTCCGAACGCTCCATCGGCGAGATTCTGGCCGCAGTCCAGGCCGCCGGTCACACCATCGCCGACCTGTCGACGGAGGAGTCGGACCTGGAGGATGTCTTCCTCTCCATGACCCGCAGCAGCGCGTGAGCGTCGCCGCGCCGGGCATGCCCCAGTCGCTGCGCCACCACATCTGGCAGACACTGAAGCTGGCGGGACCGGTGGTCATCGCGCGGTCCGGCGTGCTGATCATGATGGCTGTCGATACGGCCATGGCAGGCAGCGCAGGCGGGGACGAGCTGGCCTATTTCGGGCTGGGCCTGTCGCCGACCATCGCCCTCACACTGCTGGGTCTGGGATTCCTGTTGGGTGTCACCGTGCTGACCAGCCAGGCAGATGGTGCGGGGGAGCCGGAACGCGCAGGTCATATCTGGCATGTCGGGCTGGGCCATGCACTGGTCGTCGGAACCATCTTCGCCATTGTCTGCCAGTTCGGGATCGCGATCCTGCTGGCGCTGGGTCAGGCCCCTGACCTGGCAGAGGGTGCAGGGCGGGTCATGCACATGCTCGGCTGGGGCCTGCCTGCCGTGATGGTCTTCGTCGCCTGTTCCTTCTTCCTCGAGGGAGTCAGCCGACCCGCCCCGGGCATGATCATCATGCTGGGCGCGAACGTGCTGAACTTCGGTCTCAACTGGCTGCTGATCCATGGCAATTCGGTTGCCGGCATCACCTTCAGCGACGCCATGGGCGCGGAAGGTGCGGCACTGGCCACCACCATCGCCCGTTGGGCCACTGCGCTGATCGCCCTGACCTACATCTGGTTCATGCCCAGCCGCGACCGCTATCGCGTGCGTGGCGGCGGTCCCTCGGCACCGGAGGCAGGCAAGCGCATCCGGCGCATCGGCTATCCCATGGGCCTTGGCATGTTCATCGAGACCGCAGCCTTCATGGCCATGACGCAGATGGCCGGACACCTCGGCAAGGCGGAAGTTGCGGGCTACCAGATCGCGCACAACCTGGTCGCACTGGTCTTCATGTCGGCGATCGGCATCGGCGCGGCGACCGGCGTGCGTGTCGGCAATGCCGTCGGGCGCAATGATCCGCACGGGGTCCGCATGGCCGGTGGGGTCGGCGTTGGCCTGGTGGTCATTGCCATGATCCTGCTCGGCGCCTGCTTCGTGCTGATCCCGGACCTGCTGACCGGCCTCTACACCTCCGACGCAGCGGTCGCGGCGACGGCAATCGGTGCCCTTGCGGTCGCCAGCAGCATGATGATCTTCGACGGATCGCAGGGCGTGCTGGTCAATGCACTGCGCGGGCTCGGTGATGTCTGGTTTCCCATGGCCGGACAGTTCGTTGCCTTCTGGCTGATCGCCACGCCCGTCGCCTGGATGCTGGCCTTTCACATGGAGTTCGGCACGCCGGGTCTGATGGGCGGCATCTATGCGGGCTGTGTCGCGGCGACGACCATAGCCGCCTTCCGTTTCAACGTGATCTCCCGCCGTCCGCTGCGCCGGGTGTGAGAGCGCGGGAGGCGTTTGTTTGCTGACCCCGGCCAGCCCTCTCCCCCTCCCGGCCACCCACGCAAGTATCCTGAAATGGGTGGCCGGGAGGGGGAGAGGGCTGGCCGGGGTCAGAGAAAAGCGTCTTCCCTGCCCCTGAATCGCCGCAATCCTGACCCGTTGCGGTCCAGCTTTCGTCAGAGACAGGACCATGCAACGATCAGATACAGAACGACCCGAGGGGGAACTGGGGATGAGTGACACGATCGCGCTGGTCGATGACGACCGCAACATCCTGACATCCGTTGCCATCGCGCTGGAGGGTGAGGGCTTTCGCGTCCGCAGCTTCTCGGACGGGGCGGAGGCACTGCGCGGACTGACCGCGCAGGCCGTTGATCTGGTCGTGCTCGACATCAAGATGCCGCGCATGGATGGGATGGAGACACTGACCCGCCTGCGCCGCACCTCCGATGTGCCCGTGATCTTCCTGACCTCGAAGGACGATGAGGTTGATGAGGTGCTGGGCCTGAAGATGGGGGCCGACGACTACATCAAGAAGCCGTTCTCCATGCGCCTGCTGATCGAGCGCATTCGCGCCGTCCTGCGCCGCCGGGAAGCCGCGGCCAATCCGTCGGAAGACAATGACCGGAAGGTGATAGAGCGGGGCGATCTGACCCTGGACCCCAACCGCCACCATTGTGAATGGCGCGGCAAGGCCGTGAAGCTGACTGTCACGGAATTCCTGATCCTGGAATCGCTGGCACAGCGCCCCGGCCACGTGAAGACCCGCGATCAGTTGATGGACGCAGCCTACGAAGACAACGTCTATGTCGACGACCGCACGATCGACAGCCACATCAAGCGCCTGCGCCGCAAGTTCAAGGTGGTGGATGACGAATTCGCGGCAATCGACACTCTCTACGGCGTCGGCTACCGGTTTCGCGAAACCTGATCGGGCCGTTTCCACTTGTCTCCCCTCGCCCGCCGCATACTGGCCATCAACCTGCCTGCCTTTCTGGTGCTGGTCGGCGCGTGGTTCTATCTGGACCAGTATCGTGCCGGGCTGGTGGAGGCGCGGCAGGAAGCCCTGGCGAAGGAGGCGCATCTGGTGGCGGGCGCACTGGGCGAGGCTGCCCTTGCCGGCCCCATCGAGCGGCTGCGGCTGGACCCTGCCCTCGCCGCCTACATCCTGCGTCGCGCGGTTCTGACCACCGGTGCGCGGACGCGGCTGTTCGATCCGGAGGGGCGTCTGATGCTCGACAGCCGCCGCCTGCCGACGGCCGAGCGGCAGGTGGAACGTCGCGACCTGCCGCCGCCCGGTGACCTGACGGACCCCCTGAGCCTGCTTGGCGTCATGTGGGATCGGGCGATGAACCTGATACCCCGCCGGGGCGACTATCCGGTCTATCGCGAGACCAATGGCGGCACGGTGCGTGACTGGCCCGACATTGCCCTCGCCGCGCAGGGGTTCGAGGTCAGCCAGGTCTGGCGCACTTCCGGCGGACGGCTCGTGATCGGTGTTGCCGTACCTGTCAGGGCACTGAAACGCGTTCTGGGCGCCATCGTGCTCACGGTCGATACCTACGAAATCGACGATGCCGTCCGGCGGGAGCAGGCGGCAACCCTCGCCGTGTTCGGCATGGCGGCACTGATCACGCTGATGCTGTCGCTCTTCCTCTCGCGCTCCATCATCCGCCCGATCCAGCGCCTGTCCCGCGCCGCCGACCGGGTGCGCGCGGAAGGCGGCGGCCACGATGCCATTCCCGACATGAAGGCGCGGCGTGACGAGATCGGCGACCTTTCGGTTTCACTGCGCGCGATGACGGAGGCGATCAACGGTCGCGTGGGCGCCATCGAAGCCTTCGCCGCCGACGTGGCGCACGAACTGAAGAACCCGCTGACCAGCCTGCGCAGTGCGGTGGAAACGCTGGAGCGCACCGACAAGCCGGAGGCGCGCAAGGAGCTCACACGCATCGTTCTGGAGGACGTACAGCGCCTGAACCGCCTGATCAGCGAGATTTCCGACGCGTCACGTATCGACGCCGAAATGGGACGGATAGAGCGTGAGAGCGTCGATGTCGGTCAGATGGTCCTTGCCCTGCGCGAAATCCTGCAATCCACCTGGACCAACGTGCGGATCAATACCGACGTGCAGTCGGGCGCGGACCTGCGGGTGATGGGCGCGGAGCACCGGCTGGGACAGGTCCTGCGCAATCTGGTCGACAATGCGGTGTCCTTCAGCCCGGAGAACGGGCAGGTCATGATCCGTGTCTCGGCGGAGGCGGATCAGATTCTGCTGGCGGTCGAGGACGAGGGTCCGGGCGTGCCGGAGGAGGCACGGCAGAAGATCTTCGAGCGCTTCTATTCCGAACGCCCGGCGGGGGAGGCCTTCGGCACCCACTCCGGTCTCGGCCTGAACATCTGTCGCCAGATCGTGGAAGCCCACGGTGGCAGCATGAGCGTGGAGAACGTGAAGGATGTGGGCAGCCACGGCCTGCTGATGGGCATTCGCGGTGCCCGGTTCACCGTCCGCCTGCCGCGCGCGGGCGGCAAGCAGAAGTAGTCGCCAACGCCGCTCAGGCGGTGCGGATCAGGTCAGAACCCGAGCTGCCTTGCCGCCAGATCGCGCATGATCTCCTCCGCCCCGCCTCCGATGGCATTGACGCGCACCTCCCGATAGATCCGCTCCACCTTCGGCCCCTTCAGGTAACCCGCGCCGCCGAAGGTCTGGACTCCTTCGCGGGCGCAGTGCTCCATCGTCAGCGTCGCCTGGTTCTTCAGCATGCAGATCTCGGCCACCGGGTTGTCACCCTGGGTGATGCGCCAGGCCAGCGATTCCAGCATCGCCTGGGTGGCACTGATGCGCATCGCCATGTCCACCAGCTTGTGGCGCACGACCTGATGGTCGATCAGCCGCTTGCCGAAGGTCTGGCGCTGCTGCGCGTAGGCGACCGTCTCGTCGTAGCAGACCCGGGCAAAGCTGGTGCAACCCGCCGCCATCATCAGGCGTTCGTAATTGAAGTTCTGCATGATGATGCGGAACCCCTGGTTCTCCTCCCCGATCAGGTTGCCCACCGGGACCCGCACATCGTCGAAGTAGAGCGTGGCGGTGTCGGAGGCATGCCAGCCCATCTTGCGCAGCGGTGTCCGGGTAAAACCGTCCATCCCCGCCTCGATCAGCAGCAGGGAGACGCCCCCCATGCCCGGACCGCCGGTCCGCACCGCCACCGTGATGAAGTCCGCCTGCATGCCGGAGGTGATGAAGGTCTTGGAGCCATTGACGACATAGTGGTCGCCATCGCGACGCGCTGTGGTTTGCAGGTTGGCCACATCCGATCCGCCCGACGGTTCCGTGATCGCCAGCGCCATGATCTTCTCGCCCGACAGCACCTGCGGCACGATCCGCCGCTTCAGGGCGTCGGAACCGGCGCGCACCACGGGCGGCAGTCCGATGGCATGGCTGCCCAGGCTGGCACTGACGCCGCCCGCCCCGGCACGCGCCATCTCCTGACTGGCAATGATCATGTAGAAGACGTCGAGGCCCAGACCCCCCACGTCCTCCGGGTAATGTGCTGCGAAGAAGCCCATCTCCGCAGCCTTGCGATAGAGGTCGCGCGGCAGGCGTTCCGCCGCCTCCCATTCCTCGACATGCGGTTCGATCTCGCGTTCCGTGAAGCGGCGCACGGTGTCGCGCCAGGCCTCATGATCCTCGTTCAGAAACGGACTTGGTGGCTGGTTCGGTATCATGTTCGGCCCTCCCTGGCCGCCAGTTTTGCCCGGACGGGTGCGATCACGTCGCGCACCATGATCTCCAGGCTCTCCACTGCACTCTGCAGCGACGTGCCGGGCAACTTCGGTTGCCAGACCAGCCGGTCGAGCTTCATCGGTGCCTGTCCGGCGACAATGTCATCGACGATCCGGTCCGGTGGCCCGATCAACCAGCGCCCCTCCACGAAGTCGGGCGAAAGATAGTCGGGATCGTCGCGCGTCATGGCACGTTTCTGCCCGGTCTTCGGGTCGCGCCAGGTCAGGCCGGTCCGTTCGGGGGCATATTGCTGGCGATAGACCAGATCAATGGTGGCTTCGTGCCGTTTCAGCGCATCCTCCACGGAGCCGCCGAAGAAGACCTCCCGCAGGATCGCGTGGGGCAGTGCCGCCCGCCCCTGCCGTGCCGCCTCCTGATCAAAATCACGGAACTGCCGCGCAGCATGCTGATCCTCGACCAGTGGCGAGATCACCAGCCCGCCGCCATGACGCACCGCCCGGGCACGCGACACGGGTGCCGCTGCACCGATCCAGAGTGGCGGCGGTCCGGGCCGCAGGGGTGCCGGGCACAGGCGTGCATTCGCCGCCTGATAGATGTCACCGGTATAGTCGAATGCTTCCCCCGTCCAGGCCAGCCCCAGCACCTCGAGCGCTTCCTCGAACGCACGGGTCCGGCGGCGATAGTCGGCTCCGACCGCCGCGAACTCCTCTGGCCGGTAGCCCTGCCCCAGACCGATCTCCACCCGTCCGCCGGACAGATTGTCGAGCACGGAGAGATCTTCCGCCAGACGCATGGGATGGCCGTAGAGCGGGGCTATCGCGATGGCCTGACCGATGCGACAGCCAGGCGCGGCGACGGCCAGCGCGGCACCGGCAACGATGGGCGACGGGCAATAGCCATCCGCCTCCCCATGGTGCTCGCTGACCCAGATGCTGTCGAGGCCAAGTCTGCTGGCCTCTGCCGCCAGTTCCAGTGCTTCGCCATAGACCTGCGCAGCGGTCTCGCCCGCGCCGGCATGCGCCTGAAGGCTGAGCGAGATTCCGAATTCGAGCGTCATGCCTGTGTAACCTCCCCAAATTCCACAGCGTCCGCGCCCGCTATCCTGCGCCCCGCCGCACCCCCGTGGCAAGCCATACGCATGGCAGCTTGCCAGCCAACGCATTGGCATCCCACGCCGAACAGGCCCACCATTCCTTCCCCCTGTCCTGCAGGGGCAATCATCAATGGGAGTCACCGATGACCAACCCAGAAGAGAAACCGGCTGCCTATGCCTCTCCACCCTGCTTCATGCATGAAGTCGATCCGGCCTGGTCCGGCGTGGCACCGGACACGGAAGGAAACAGGATGAACGATCAGGCCTCCCCCACGACCCTGAGCAAAAGGGAACTCGAACAGGCGGGACTGCAGGCATTGCTGAAGATCCCCGACGCGGCGGTCCTGTGCGACAGGAAGGGCGTCATCACCTTCTGGAACGACGGTGCTGCGCGGATATTCGGATACAGCGCCACCCAGGCGCTGGGACAGTCCCTGGACATCATCATTCCGGAACGGCTGCGCGAACGTCACTGGAATGGCTACTTCGCGATGCTGAAGACCGGAACATCCATCCACCAGCCCAGCGAGTTGCTGAATGTGCCGGCGCTGACCCTACTGCGGAAGACCATTTCGATCCAGTTTACCGTCGCCCCCATCTCGGACGACGACGGCAGGATCACCGGCATTCTCTCCATCATGCGCGACATCACCGAAACCCGTGACGAGTTGCGGCGACTGCGAACCCTGGAGAACGCGCGCTGACCAGCGCGGTGCAACCCTCCCCCTGTCCTCAGCCCCGGAAGGCCCGGCGCAATGCCGCAGCAATGTCATCCATGGCGACATGGGCGATACTGACAACCCGGCCCATGCGCAGGAAGCCATGGATCATCGTGGGATATTCGACAAGCTGAACCGGCACGCCTGCTTCCCGCAGGCGTCCGGCATAGGCAACGCCCTCGTCACGCAGGGGATCATACCCGGCAACCTGCACGAACGCCGGCGGCAGCCCGGACAGATCCTCCGCCAGCAGTGGTGATGCATCCGGATGGGTCCAGTCTGTCTCATCCGGCATGTACATCCCCCGGAACAGGTCCATGGTGGCCTTGGTCAGCAGGTAACCGGTGCCGTTTTCCTCCAGGCTGCCTCCCTCCGCCGTGAACTGGGTCGCGGGGTAGGTCAGCACCTGCAGGGCAATGGCCGGGCCGTCACCGGCGTCGCGCAGGCGGCGCGCGGTCACAGCCGCCAGATTGCCGCCGGCACTGTCCCCGGCAAGTGCCAGACGGTAGGCGTCAATGCCGAAGTCAGCCGCATTGTCGGCGATGAAACGCGTCGCACGCTCGCAATCGATCGGAGCGGCGGGAAACGGATGCTCCGGGGCAAGCCGGTACCCTAAGGAGACGATGACGGCGTCGGAGCGAAACGCCAGCGTCCGGCAGACCGCGTCATGGCTTTCCAGATCACCGATGACCCAGCCACCGCCGTGCATGAAGATCACCCCGGGCGCGGCGGCCCCGATGCCGGGCGGATGGTACACCCGGATCGGCACCTCCGGATCCGTACCGGAGGCGGGAACGACAAGGTCCTCGACGCGGGCAAGCTCAGGCGTCGCCTGCGCGAATGTCTCCATCATAGACGCATAGCCGGTGCGCATGGCCTGCGGTGTCGGCTTCTGGAACGCGGAGCCCCCGCTCGCGGCGGCATCCAGCACGATCTGGCACTGCGGATCGACCGGTGGGCGTGAATGCGGCTGATCGGCCATGGTCTCCTCCCCCTCAGCTCAACGGAATCATGACATGTTCGCGGAAGGCGGGACGCTCCGCCAGTCGCGCATGATAATCCACGACCGCGGAAAGATCGGGCCGGTCGATGGGCATGTTGAGCCAGCGATAGGCCAGTGCCCCGGTCGGAATGTCGCCCATGCTCAGGGTCTCGCCTGCGACCCAACCGGTCTTCCGAAGCTGGGCGTCGAGGATGCCCATCTGCGCATTCAGACGCCCGACGGCAGCGTTGATGACGGTCATGTTGCGCTCCGCCTCCGGGGTGCGGATCAGCCCCAGGAACACGGTGATGAGGTCCGGCGCCACGCTTGCCGCCTGCCAGTCCATCCAGCGATCCGCGGCGCTGCGCTCCCCGGGATCGGTCGCCCACAGGGCTCCGGCAGAATACTTTGCGCACAGGTAGCGCACGATGGCATTGCTTTCCCAGATCGTGACATCGCCGTCCGTGATCACCGGAACCCGCCGGTTGGGGTTCATGGCACCATATTCATCCGTGTCGAGGCCACCGAAGGCACCACCGACGCTGGTATGCTCATGCGGCAGACCCAGTTCGGCGACGGTCCACATGACCTTCTGCACGTTGATCGAATTTGTCCGTCCCCAGATCTTCAGCATAGTCCCCTCCAAATGCATTGCCCTGCCCAGGCTAGTGCGTTTGCCTGACTGGTAAATCCCGGCTTGCCGCTGGTCGCGGATCGCGCCCCTGCGTGCAGTGAAATCAGGTCTCCGAACCACGCTCTGCCGCAAAACTGGACAGATGCGCGCTCAAGAGATGATACACGCGCCCAAAATTTGCGCCATGTCATGTAGCGCTTGACTCATTCCGGCCGAAGCCAGACGCTTTTGTCATCATTCTGGAAAGGTGCACACATCCTGTGCATCTTTCCGATCATCCCGAGAGGTGGTTCGGTTCGTTTGAACAGTTTCGAGCCGTTTCTTAGGTGGATTTTCCGCTTGGTTATGCCGCCACCGGGATTGGTTGCAACTTGATGTGATATGCCTGATCGGGCGTTTGCCCTTCCAGCGATGAATGCGGTCTCCTTGTGTTGTAGAAGGCCAGGTATCGGTCGATGCCCTGTCGGGCGGCTGACACGCTTTCATAGGCGTGCAGATAGACCTCCTCGTATTTGACGCTGCGCCAGAGCCGTTCGACAAACACGTTATCGCGCCAAGCGCCCTTGCCATCCATGCTGATCTGGATGTCGGCGTCCTTCAGCGCCTTGATGAAGTCAATGGACGTGAACTGTGATCCTTGGTCCGAGTTCATGATCTCCGGCTTGCCATATCTGCGCAGGGCATCATTCAAGGCCTCCAGACACGGCGCTGTTTCCAGCGTCACCGACAGCCGCCAGGCCAGAACCTTGCGGCTGAACCAGTCCAGAACGGCGACCAGATAGACGAACCCTCGGGCCATGGGAATGTAGGTAATATCCATGGCCCAGACCTGATTGGGCTGCGTCACGGCCAGCTTGCGCAGCAGGTAGGGATAGATCCTGTGACCGGGCGCAGGCTTGCTGGTGTTCGGTCTGCGATAGAGCGCCTCAATGCCCATCGTTTTCATGCAGGTTGCCACGTGCAGCCGCCCGGCCGTGAAGCCTTCCTGCCGCAGCAACCCTTTCATCATACGGCTGCCCGCGAACGGGTAGTCCATGTGCAACTCGTCAATTCTGCGCATAAGCTTGAGGTCCGCCGCACTGGTCGGGCGCGGCGCGTAATACAGGCTGCCCCGGCTGATCCCGAGAAGCCGGGCTTGCCGTGTCAGGCTCAGCCTGTGGTCCGGGCCCGTCATTTCCTTGCGCTCGGCAACAGACCGGCCTTGTCGAGCGCGCCCTCTAAAAAATCGTTTTCCAGCGCCAGCTGGCCAATCTTCGCGTGCAGGGACTTTACGTCGATCTGCGGCTCTTTCGCGGCCTTTGGCGTGTCATCGAAGACACCCGTTACGCCCTCAAGCAGCTGATCCTTCCACTGCTTGATCTGATTGGGATGCAGGTCGAACTGCGTCGCCAGCTCGCTCATCGTCCTGTCGCCCTTCAGCGCCGCCAATGCGACTTTCGCTTTGAAGGCAGGGCTGTGGTTCCGCCTGGGTCGTCTTGTCATCTTCGCTCCTTCGTCCCGGCAACGCTGCCGGATTGGGAGCAGAAAATCCACCTAACTCAACTGTCCAGATTTGTCGGGCCACCTCTGAGAACACAGGCAACAACTGCATTCCTATAAGTCCGGAGTTTGATTTCTGCGGTGCTGAACAAGGATGGAACCGGATTGGCGCAGCATCGAGGGAAATTTCTGCGCAATTTCGTCTTGACGACCGGAATTACGGGATCTTTGTCGTTGAAAAACTGGGGCACGAAGACGGTATGACCCTGAGATACATGCGTACTGCTGTAATTCAGAATTTCGCGACTGCTGCTGGAATTTCAGCTGAAGATATCATCATACACAGTGCAGAAGACGGTGATTTTGGTGGAGGAAAATCCACACTCCTGATATATTCGGGAGAATGGCAAGGCCTTAAAGTTCTTTATTTCAATAAAATTGTATCAAGACCAAAAAGAACATTTCAATTAATCACTTACACCATATCGACAACACTCAAGGATCATCATCGAAAAATTCATAGCGATTTTCTTTCCTTGGTGAAATTCAAATAGAACGCCGAAAGATAATTTGGAATCTTACTGGCACCTATCTGATAGCGAAGCCCTCTTGCTCGCCTGCTCGTCGTCCGGGTCAAGCTGGATCCATGTGCTTCAGACAACGGATTCAGTGCCAGACATTCTATCGAAAGCAACGCGCCGCCAACTCAAGCGAACGAACAGTGTTCGACCTAAAGCTTCACACTCATCCCTTCGGCAGGGGCGGAGCATTTCACCGCCGCCCCCCTCTCCGCGATCATCTCCGTCGCCAGGCGCAGTTTCTCGTCGATGGCGGCATCGTCCTGGGACGGGTCGTGGTGGTAGAGACAGAGTTCGCGGACCTCCGCCCTGCAGGCCAGTTCGACGACCTGGCTGAGGCAACTGTGGCCCCAGCCGACCTTTGAGGCATATTCGTCGTCGGTGTAGGTGCTGTCGGTCACCAGCAGGTCGGTGCCGCGCACGAAGTCGGCAAGCTGGTCCATGTATTCCGGCGAGTGATAGTCGGACTCGGGCAGGAAGAGCTCGTTGTCGGTGATGTAGCAGAAGCTCCGTCCGCCATATTCGACCCGGTAGCCCAGGCAGTAGCCGGGATGGGACAGCAGCATCGTGCGCACCTTCAGCCCGGCGACGTCATAGGTCCCCTCCCGCAGGTCGCGAAAGGTGACACGGGCACCGAACTCCCTGACGGTGATGGGGAAGTAGGCGCCGTCCATCTGCGCCGAGACGAGATCGCCGATCCCCATGGAGCCATGTGACGGCCCCAGGATTTCGTAGTCATTGCCGGTGACATAGAGCGGCGCGAAGAAGGGCAGCGCGTTTATGTGGTCCCAGTGCGGATGGGAGATGAAGATCTTTCCCTCCGTCCGGGTCTTGCCGGCCTTCATCAGGCTGTCCCCGACCTCCCGAATGCCACTGCCGGCATCGAAGACGAAGAACTGGCCGCGGGGAAAATTGAGGGTGATGCAGTTGGTCTGCCCACCATATTTCAGGCTGTCCGGCCCGGGTTTCGGCAGGGTGCCGCGCACGCCCCAGAACTTCACCTCCACGGTGTCGTTCAGGATGCGCTCCACGGTCTCCAGGAACACGTCGCTCTTGATCGGTTTCTGGATGAAGGCGTCGGCACCAACCTCCAGCGCGCGGCGGCGGTCGTAGTCGAAGGCCTTGCCGGAGAAGACGAAGATGCGGGTATCGGCATTCGCCGGATCCTCCCGCAGCTTCTGGGTCAGTTCCAGCCCGTCCATGTCCGGCATCATGATGTCGGTGACCACGCCATCCGGCTTCTCCCGCCGGATCGCCTCCAGCCCTTCAAGGCTCGACTGAAACACCTCGACCGCGTGACCGGCACGCTTCAGCAGCGCCGCCGCATGGCCTGCGGCAACCCGGTCGTCATCAACGATGATGAAACGGCGCTGTTCTGCTGCGCCGAGATCATCTGGCACTGCGGCCCCTCCTGATTGCCTGTCTGCGAAAGACAGTATGAAACGAAACTGTCATGGATACAGCCCTTGACGCGCTGGTTCGTCGAAACGGCTCAGTTCGCGAAGACCTTCTGCAACAGTTCGGTGGTCCGCTTGGCAGGATTGGCGCGGATCGCCGCCTCCTCGACCGCCAGATAATGGAAGATTCCGTCCAGCCCCAGATCCAGCACGTGGCTTGTCAGATCGGCCCTGAGGTCCGGCACAAGCGGCATCTTGCCGAACTGGCCGACCGCATTCTCGTAGACCTGGATCGCACCGACCTCGGAAAGACTCCGGTCCACCACCGGCTCCATTTCCGCCAGCAGGCCGGGCGTCATGCGTTGACGGAAATACTGCGTCGCGGCGTCCTTCGGGCCGTTCAGGATGTTCATGGCGTCATCGATGGTCATGGTGTCGACCGCATCGACAAACAGGTCGCGCGCCTTGACCGATGCCGTCTCCGCAGCACGGTTCAGGCGCGTCTCCAGATCATCGAGCTGGTTCGACATCCCCATGCGGTTCAGCACCTTCTGCGCGCGGGCCAGATTGTCGGGCAGCGGAATGTGGATCAGGCTGTCATTCTCGAAGCCCCCCAGCGCGCTGACCTGGTCGATCACGCGGGCGCTGCCGATACGAAGGGCTTCCTTGAGACCCCGCCCGACCTCGTCCGCTCCCAGCGCGGAACCGGACGATGAACCACCAAGGGACGGGATGCTCTGCGTGGCACCGCCCAGCAGGTTCTTGGCCTTGCCGAACAGGCCGTCCGCGGCAACGGGCGCCGAGAGCAGGGTGATCGCGAGCAGCAGGGCAATCTTGCGCATGTTCATTCTCCACATCACTGGGCCGGGGCCATGATGATCATCTCAGTCACTGACGCATATGGAAAGTGGTGGCGTCTCCGCCTTGCGGAGATACCGCGGCGACCCGGACAGCATGGATTGGGGGGTCGGGGATCCTGATTGCTGCCCGGGTCGTCGGGAGCCCGAGGGCTGATCAAACAACAGCAAGCAACAGGCCAGAAATCCGCAGCACGGGAACCTTCCCGGGAATCCACCAACGGCAGAACAGCCGGGAAACGGAGATTCAGACGCCAGATCGCGTACTTGGCCCCGAATACCAGCAGTCCGGCATTCCCGACAGGTGGTCTGAAGTGTGATGGCCGTTAACATTGCGCCGGCGCGATTGACCCTGCGCAAATCACGAACTGTGATTGCAAATAGACGTGATCGATGCACCGAAACGCGACGGACGGTGCATATTGGGACAGTGCCAACAGGAGATCACAATGTGTCGAGACGGCGCTGCATCGATCTGCCGGACAGAAGACCGAGTCCACGGAACGCCCGCTGATCGCGAACCGGCGGCAAGCCGGTAATCGGTCGCGTCCTAGCTCTTCTTGCGGAACGCATCCAGCGACACGACCTCGCCGGCCTTCTCCTCCGGCGCACCTTCACCGCTCTCTTCGGCCTCCGGAACCTCCGAATCGCCGGACTCCTCCGGCACCTTCATCGGTGCGAAGGCATTGCCGGCGGGCACCACCGACTCGCTGTCGATCTGGTCCATCTGCGGCTCGAACTGCAGACCGAACTGCACGCTCGGGTCGGCAAAGGAGGTGACGGCAGCATAGGGCACATGAATGCGGGTCGGCAGCTTGTTGAAGCTTAGCGAGACCTCGAAGAAGGTCTCCTCCACCTTCAGATCCCAGTACTGGTGCTGCAGCACGATGGTCATGTCGTGCTCGTACCGCTCCAGCAGATGATCGGGCAGTTCCACGCCCGGAAAGCGGGTCAGGAACGTGACATAGAAATGGTGGTTGCCGTGCAGCCCCTCGGTGTTCGCGGCATGCAGCGCGCGCCGGACAACCCCGCGGAGAGCATCCTCGACCATCTGTGCGTATTTCATCGTACCCTCCGAAGTCGCGGGTCTGCGACTGCCCCCCTCTGACACGGTATCACCGCGGGTCTGGCCAGTCGCGACCGGAATTGGGTGGGGGGCTTCTGTTGCCCGGCGCCCCCCGGGCCGCGCTTGCTTAGCTATTAAGCAGCGAGCACCATTTCATTATCATTGGCACTTATCAAAGTTGGTCCGATACGGTGGTACCATGCCGGGCGAAAACCACACCTTTACTACGCACGTCGATCCTGTTTCGCCCCCATCGGGTCCCATCGTCCCCGGCACAAGTCCGGCTGGAGGAGTTGGTGGAGGCGCCGGGCACTGCCCCCGGGTCCGTTACGCCTATTTCGTATAGCGTTTATCGCCATAGTCGGTTGCCCGACAGCCCCTATATGGGCCATTTCGACGGCATTTCCTAGAGGGGGCAGGCGGAATTCGGGATCGTCGAATCGCCAATTGCCCCTATCATCGTGCGCCACGCCACCGGAGAACGCCCAGATGCCGCTGACACAGGACCAGATCGACGATATCGAGCGGATGCGGGCGGAAACGCAGCCCACGCGCCGGGTCGTCTCCACCGCGCTGGAAGATCAGCTCTATACCGCCGTTCCCCTGCTTGATCATGGCTTCGTGCGGGTCATCGACTACATGGGCGACGACAATGCCGTGGTGCAGGCGGCACGTGTTTCATACGGGCGCGGCACCCGCAAGGTTAGCCAGGATGCCGGTCTGATCCGCTACCTGATGCGGCACCGCCACACGACGCCGTTCGAGATGTGCGAGATCAAGTTTCACGTCAAGCTGCCGATCTTCGTGGCACGACAGTGGATCCGCCACCGCACCGCCAACGTGAACGAATATTCCGCCCGCTATTCGATCCTCGACCGGGAGTTCTACATCCCGGAGCCGGCGCAGCTGGCGTCCCAGTCGACCGCGAACCACCAGGGGCGCGGCGCGGTGCTGGAGGGGGAGGAAGCCGCCCAGGTCCTCGACATCCTGCGCAACGATTCCGCGCAGGTGTACGAGCACTATTCCGAGATGCTGAACGAGGGCACGGACGGTCAGCCGCTTGATGCGAACAAGAGCGGACTGGCGCGGGAACTGGCGCGCATGAACCTGTCGCTCAACTTCTACACCCAGTGGTACTGGAAGACGAACCTGCACAATCTGATGCATTTTCTGTCCCTGCGTGCAGATCCGCATGCACAATACGAAATTCGCGTCTACGCCGACGCCATGATCGAGATGATGCGGGCCTGGGTACCGCTGACCACCGATGCGTTCGAGGAGTATCGGCTGGGGGGTATGCACCTGTCCCGTACCGCGGTCGCCATCGTGCGCCGGATGCTGGCGGGGGAGCAGGTAACGCAGGCTGACAGCGGCCTCTCGGCCCGGGAATGGCGCGAAATGATGGGCGCGCTGGGCCGCGACTGAACCGCGCGGCGCTGTCACCCGGCCCCGCGACAGGGACGGGATCCGATCAGATCGCGCTTGCGGTACGGTTCTTGCGTCTCCTAGTGTCACCAAACCATTGACGACCGGCAACCGTACCCGGATGCGGACCGGTGCCGAGTACAGGGAATGCCGGACAGTGACTGACGAGACCCGGACATGAGCGAGACCAGCGGCAATTTCGAGATCGGGGGACGCGCGCCCTCCCTGCAGCAGATATTCGACAAATGGCTGCAGGCCTTTGGCGGTGCCTGGCAGGCGGAAAGCGCCGACGACCTCGCAGGTCTGTTCGACGCCGACGGCGCCTGGTTCGAAAGCCCCTTCGGACCGCCGGTCAAGGGGGCCGAGGCCATTCGCGCGCACTGGCAACAGGCGTTGCAGGGCCAGGCGGACATCGTCTTCATGTATCGGATCCTGGCCACCAACGGCGACATGGGTGTCGCCCGCTGGGCCGCGCAGTTCGATCTGGTCGATTCAGGTGTTCGCGTCGAGTGCGACGGCATCATCGAATGCCGGCTGCTTGCCAACGGTGCGGCACGGGTCGCCCGCATCTGGTGGCATAACCGGGAAGCCCCGGCGCGCAAGGGCAACTGAGCATGCCGTTCGCCTGACACACCCCTGCGCCGATAGTGGCTTGCACTTCGTCCTGCCCATTGCCATGACTCGGCCAACAGGGGAGGAATTTCCATGACGATCAAGGTCTACGACTGGCTGGCGCACCACGCGATGTTCCGCGGCGAACACACGGCGCTGATTGATCTGGCGAGTGACCGCCGGTTCACCTACATCGAAACCAATGACCGCACCGGGCGTCTGGCGACCTGGCTGTCGCGCGATCTCGGTGTGCAGAAGGGTGATCGCATCGCCGTGCTGGCCCCCAACACGACCGATGTCATCGAGGTCCAGTTCGCCTGTGCCAAGCTCGGCGCCGTCATGGTCCCGCTCAACTGGCGTCTGACGGTCTCCGAACTGAGCTTCATCACCTCGGATTCCACGCCGAAGGTCATCGTTCACGGCAGCGAGTTCGCGGAGACGGCGCAGGCAGTGGCGGAGAAGGTCGGCATTCCCCATGTCGTCGAGACCACATGCGACGGCGGCGACAGCGCGTACGAGCGCGGGATCGCAAGCCACACCGAGCCGACGCTGATGGTGGACCTGACGCACGACGATCTGTGGACCATCATGTACACCTCCGGCACCACGGGGCTGCCCAAGGGCGCGATGATCACCCATGGCATGACCTTCTGGAACACGGTCAACCTGGGCCTGCCCCACCGCATCACGCCGGACTCGGTGCAGCTGACGGTGCTGCCGCTGTTCCATACCGGCGGCCTGAACTGCTACACCAATCCGGTCATGCACGCGGGCGGCACGGTGCTGATCATGCGCGCCTTCGATCCCGGAACCGGACTGAAGCTGCTCGGCGACCCGGAGTTCGGGGTTACCCACTTCTTCGGTGTGCCGGCGAACTATCAGTTCATGGCACAGCTCGACGAATTCCCCGACACCGACCTCTCGCGCGTCCAGGTCGCGGGTGTCGGCGGTGCCCCGGTTCCCGTTTCCCTGCTGGAAACATGGGCCGCACGCGGTCTTGGCCTGGCACAGGGCTTCGGCATGACGGAGACGAGCCCGACCGTCCTGGTGCTGGATGCAGGCGACGCCATGACCCGTCCCGGATCGGCCGGCAAGCCCGCACTGCACAACCAGGTTCGGATCGTGGACGAGAACGGCAACGACCTGCCGGTGGGCGAGATCGGCGAACTCTGGTGCAAGGGTCCCAACATCACCCCCGGCTACTGGAACCGGCCGGAGGCCACGGAGGCCGCGATCCAGGACGGCTGGCTGAACACGGGTGACGCATCGCGCTGCGACGAGGATGGCTTCTACTTCATCGTTGACCGCACCAAGGACATGTACATCTCCGGCGGCGAGAACGTCTATCCGGCGGAGGTCGAGAACGTGATCTATCGCCTGGACCAGATCGCGGAAGCCGCCGTGATCGGCCTGCCAGACGACAAGTGGGGGGAGATCGGCTGCGCCGTGATCGTGCTGAAGAAGGGTGCGGAACTCTCCGCTGACGCGCTGACGGCCTATTGCCGAGAGCATCTGGCAACCTTCAAGGTGCCGCGCCGTGTCGAGTTTGTGCAGACCCTGCCGCGCAACGCTACCGGCAAGGTCCTGAAACGGACGCTCAGAGACGATTTCGCGGGGACCTGACGGGCCCACACGAACAGTTTGACGTTCATCGAATGATGTATAAACTTCGCCGCACATCGAAGTGTGGAGAAGACTGATGCTGCGTTCCCTCTTGCCTGCCGTTCTGGCCCTGACACTCACTGCCGGATCGGCGATGGCGGAGGCGCGTATCCGCGTCAGCGCCTCCATCGTCCCGATCCATGGACTGGTCGCTGCGGTCATGGAGGGTGTGGCGGAGCCGGACCTGATCCTGCCGCCGGGGGCGTCACCGCATGGGTATGCACTCCGGCCCTCCGACGCGCTGGCCCTGTCCCGCGCGGACGTGATCTTTCGCGTCGGGCCCTCCCTTGAGGCCTTTCTGAACCGCCCCCTCGCCAATCTCTCGAAGAAGGCGAGAGTCGTCGAACTGATCGAGGCCCCTGGCATGCGCCTGCTGCCCGTCAGGGACAATGAAGCTTTCGAACCACATCACCATGATCACGGAGAGCATGCCGATCACGACGGGCACGATGATCACGAGAAACATGCCGACCACGACGGCCATGATGATCACGAGAAGCACGCCGACCACGACGGCCATGATGACCACGCGAAGCATGCCGACCACGACGGGCACGATGACCACGCGAAGCACGCCGACCACGACGGCCATGATGACCACGAGAAGCACGCCGACCACGACGGCCATGATGACCACGAGAAGCATGCCGACCACGACGGCCATGATGACCACGAGAAGCATGCCGACCACGACGGCCATGAGGGAGACACAGACCAGCATGTCTGGCTGGACCCGCAGAACGCGATCGCCATCGTTCGCCATGTCGCGGACGTTCTGGGTGAAGCCGACCCGACAAATGCCAGCATCTACAGGGAAAATGCCACGCGGACCATCCGGCGCCTGAACGAGCTGGAGTCAAGCACCGCCGAGCGGGTGGCGTCTGTCACCGACAGACCGTTCATCGTTTTTCATGACGCCTATCAGTACTTCGAGAACCGGTTCGGCGTGACCGCCGCCGGTTCCATCGCGATCAACCCGGAGGTCTCTCCCGGTGCACGCCAGATCAGCCTGATCCGGTCCCGCATTACCGAACAGAACATTCACTGCGTACTGGCGGAGCCCCAGTTCAACAGCGACATCGTCGAGGCGCTGGCCAGTGACAACCATGTACACGTTGGTGTGGTGGATCCCGTCGGGACAACGTCGCCCGCCGCAACGGACAACTATTTCGGCATGATGGACCGGTTGGTGACCCAACTGACCACTTGTCTTGGTGCCACCGGCTGACGGTCCTACGCCGTGGAGCGGGATGCATCGCCCCTGTCGAGAACGACATTCCGATGCGCCAGTTCCGCGGCCTCCGCCGCATCATGCGTCACCAGCAGTGTCGTGGTCGGGTGCGCCGCCAGCAGGCGTTGCAACAGGGCACGCATCTCCGTGGCGGTCTCCGCATCCAGCGACGCGAACGGTTCGTCCAGCAGCAGCACCGCGGGACGGATCGCAAGCGCCCGGGCAACGGCCACCCGACGCTGCATGCCCAGGGAGAGTTGACCGGGGACCTTCACCCCCTCCCGCGCCAGCCCGACATCAGCCAGCCACTGCTGCGCCTGCGCAGGCGTGATGCCGCAGGCCAGACACAGGTTCTCGCTGACCGTCCGCCAGGGCAGCAGGCGTGGTTCCTGAAACACATAGCCGACCCGGCTGTCAGCGGGGGCCGGTGAAACCTCCCCCTCGAAGGCAAGGTCCAGACCGGCGATGATGTTGAGCAGGGTGGTCTTGCCGACGCCGGACCGACCGGTGATGGCCACGACCTCCCCGTCCGCGACCCGCAGGTCCAGATCCCTCAACACCACTGCATCACCAAAACGCTTGGCGCGGATATGGATGTCGAGGGCGCTCATGCGTGCCGCCACCGGTTGGCGCGCCGTTCCAGCGGTCGCAGGATGCCCCATTCGACGATCTGCATCACCGCGATGAACGCCAGCGCATAGGCCAGGATCGCGTCGATCTCGAACAACTGGAAATGCAGGTGCAGCTTGAAGCCGACGCCGGAGCCCCGGCCGAGCAGTTCGACCACCAGCACGATCTTCCAGATCAGTGCGATCCCGGACCGGGCAGCGGCGGCCAGGAATGGTGCCATCTGCGGCAGGATGACGTGTCGCAGCGTCTGCCCGCGCGTGAAACGGAACACCCGCGCCATCTCCGCCAGTTTCGGGTCCAGCGCCCGCGCGCCTTCGCGAACCGTCACGACGACATTCGGCACCTTGTTCACGGTCACGGCCAGGATTGCCGCCACCTCCGTCAGGCCCAGCCAGACATAGGCCAGGATCATGACAACCAGCGCAGGCAGGTTCAGGAAGAACACCAGCCAGAGGTCCAGGAACCGGTCCGCCGAGCGGTTCAGCCCCATCCACAGCCCGATCATGATGCCCAGCGACATGGCCAGCACGAAGGACAGCAGCACGCGATAGAGCGTGACCCCCAGTTGCCGGAACAGTTCCCCGCTCGCCGCCTCCCGCGCCATCACGTCGAACACCTGCACCGGCCCCGGCAGGGTCAGCGGGTCCGTCAGCGCGGCAGCGACGACCCAGAGGGCCAGCAGGCTGCCGAGCGAGAGGATCCAGACAAGGCGTCCCTTTGACGGCGGACGTGGCATGCGGGGCCTGGCGCTCAGAAACGCGCGGCCGGGTGGAAGGCGGCGGCATCCAGTGTCGTCGCCTGCCCGACAAGCTGCGTGCCCCCTGCCCCGGCGAGCAGGTCGTACAAGGTGCGGGCTGCATTGATCTCCGCATCACCGAACCCCGCAGGTATTCCGGCCCGGAACCGGGCTTTCAGGGTCTCGAAGACCGCATCGTCGCTTGCGCGCATCAGGGGGCGCAGGGGCAGCCATGCCGCATCATCATTCGACAGGACGTTCTTCGCGGCGCGGGAGGCACGCAGGAAGGCGGCTTCCGCCTCCGCTCTCGACCCGTCCGTGTCTTCCCGAAACACGTAGCCGACAAGCGACGTGCCGGCGGAACCACCAAGCCCGACAACCATGTCGTCCATGTCCGCCAGCCTGCGATGGCCCGCGGCCTCCAGCCGGGCCGCGAAATGCCAGAACGTGATCAGGGCATCCAGTTGCCCCTTCATGAACTGCTGTTGCAGCAGGGGTGGCGCGCCATAGACCGGGCTGGCGGCATCGGCAGGGTCAAAGCCATGGCGCTGCTTCACCAGGGAGCGCAGCAGCAGCCACGACTTGTCCAGCGGGCCACCGGCGACACCAATCTTCACACCCTTCAGGTCGGCAATGTCCTGCAGCGAAGAACCCGCAGGCACCATGAGCGCGCCGACGGTGTTGGAGAAGGGCGCGAAACGCAGCATCCGGCCGGACGCGCGCTGGCGGGCCACCCAGACGATGTCGGTGACGATGGCATCGACCTCACCGCCCTGAAACGCGATGGCCGCCGCCTGCTTGCCGGCAAACTCCCGCACCTGCAGGTCCAGACCTTCCGCCTCCGCCAGGCCGTGGCTGCGGATGGTCTCCAGCTCCCACGCAACGGTGCCGAAACCCAGCACGCCGAGACGCAAGGTCCGCTCCGCTGCCTGAGCCAGAGACTGTGCAGGAGCCAGTGCCACTGGCAGGACCAGCAGCGCCAGCATGATCCATATGGGAACCGAAGATCGGCGCATGACAGTTACCTCCCCGTCCCCGATCTGTCGCCGGGTGACATTGATACCGCCGACTATAGGGAAGCCGCGCCCCGCCTGTCAGCCTGCATCCTCAGCGCCGCCTCGACACTGCATTATCCCCGGTCCTGCTCCGCGCGGTAGGTGTAGGCCTCCTCGAACAGCCATTCACGGAAGGCGCGGATCATCGGGCGGTCGGCGGTGCGGGGCAGATGCACCAGGTAATAGGCCATGTCCGATGTCAGGGTGATCGGGAACGGTGCCACCAGACGCCCCGCAACGATATCGGCGTAGGCCAGGACATGCCGCGCCAGCGCCACCCCCAGCCCATCAGCGGCGGCCTGCAACAGCATCGCGGAATTGTCGAACATCGGTCCGCGCCGGGGGTCCGCGCCCTCCACCCCTGCAGCCGTCAGCCATTCCTGCCAGCCGACGGGATAGTCGTCATGCAGCAGCGTGTGGTTCTTCAGATCATCCGGACAGCGCAAGGGGTTCGGCCCCTCCAGCAGGGCCGGGCTGCAGACCGGAAAGACCGCGTCGTCGAACAGCCTGTGCACTGTCAGGCCGGGATAGTTGCCCCGCCCGGAACGGATGCCGAGGTCGAACGGCTCAACCTCCAGATCGACGATTCCTTCCGATGTGGACAGCAGCACGTCGATCTCCGGGTGCCGCGCCCGGAAGGACCCCAGCCGCGGCACCAGCCACTTCGAAGCAAATGACGGCATGCATGTGACGCGCAGCTCCGTATCGTCGCCCTGCACCGTGATGCGCTGCACGGCGGTTTCGAGCTGGTCCATGCCATCGCGCACGCCGGGCAGCAGCAGTTGCCCGGCCTCCGTCATCAGGATCTCGCGGTTGCGGCGCTGGAACAGCTTGGCACCGAACCAGTCCTCCAACCCCTTGACCTGATGGCTGATCGCCGCCGGGGTCACGTTCAGCTCCGACGCTGCCCTTGTGAAACTTAAATGACGGGCGGCGGCTTCGAAGGCGCGAAGAGCGTTAAGAGGCGGTAAACGGCGGGCCATGGCGATTCTCGCATATGAGATTTTCTAACAGACTAGCTGAGAAAGCATCGTTTGTAAGTACCCGACCCCGGTTCTAGATGAGCAGGTGTCGCGGCAAGCCGCCGGACACACTCGTACCCAAGGAGAGAAACCATGAGCCGGACCTACACAACCGTCCGGTATGGACAGCCGACCCTGTCCTACCGCCCTCTGACCGCCATTCTGGGCCCGGTGCTGCGCATCGCATCCCTGCTGAATGTGTGGGAGAAGCGCATGGTGGAGCGTCAGAACCTGGCCGAGATGGATGACCGCATCCTGCGCGACATGGGCATTGACCGCATGTCGGCGAACCAGGAAGCTGAAAAGCCCTTCTGGAGGAGCTGATCCGGCATGTCCGACACTGGACATCATACCTATCAGACCGACCTGACATGGACCGGCGCGGCAGCCGGGTTCGCGGATTACGAATCCTATGACCGGACCCACCAGCTTGCCGCGCCGGGCAAGCCTACCCTGACCACCAGTTCCGACCCCGCCTTCCTGGGCCTGCCGGAACATTGGAACCCCGAGGACATGCTGCTCGGCGCCCTGTCGAGCTGTCACATGCTCAGCTATCTCGCCTGCTGCGCCCGCGCCCGCATCACGGTGCTGGACTATACCGACCGGGCCACGGCCACGATGGTGGAGAACGGCAAGGGCGGCGGTGCCTTCACGGAGGCCACGCTGCGCCCGGTCGTCACCATCGCCCAGGCGGACAAGGTGGACCATGCGCTGCGCCTGCACGGCACCGCCAGCAAGGTGTGTTTCATCGCCAGTTCGGTGAACTTCCCTGTCCACCACGAGGCAGATATCCGGGTGGCCGGGGCGGGCTGACAGGAACCTTCTGCGAACGATCAGCGCCGCCCAACCGGGACCCCAGGCGAATTTGCGGAAGCGACAGTTCCACCCGGATCGGGTGCACAGGTTCTGCGTGCATTCGTCATTCCGCGATTTGAAGGGCCGCCAACAGCGTGCCTGAACCAAGATCAGAGGCGCACGGCAACATTTGCCCCAAGTTCCGCGAGCAACGCGCGCGCTTTTGCCTGGTCCTCCGGACAGTCACCCTCTGCGATGCTTTCGTGAACGGGCCGGAGAAGGGAAACGGCTTCCTTGATCCTGCCCTTTGCCTGCCATAGTCGGGCAAGATCAATCGCAGCACGCAATTCCCACAACCTGGCGCTCTGCTGCCGGGCCACATCGAGGGCAATTTCCAGGTATCTTTGTGAAGCTACATTGTCTCCATCGGCCTTGACTATCGCCGCCTGTAGTCGATGAAGGTCAGACAGTGCGTAGGTTTCGCCTGTCTTCTCGATCAGACCCTCCGCCATGGAAGCCAACTCGGCGGCTTCGTCGCCAAGTCCCATCTCCAAGGCAGACCATCCAACACTAATGCGTAGCTGGGAACCGAAGAAAGTGCAGTTGTGGTCGATAACCTTCTGGTCCGCAGACTTGAACCGCTCGATGCTGTTCTTGTCCCCCCGTCTCGCGGCTATGACCTGGCTGAACGAAGCAATATATGCAATCCAGAGCAGCAAATCATGCTCTTGTGCGATTGGTTCGATTGTCTTCATTGAACGCTGGGCTTTTGCGTCGTCACCGACAGCAAGGTAACATAAACTCAGTATTACAGCGGCATAGCATATCGTCTGAACATGTCCTGTTGATTGGGCAAGGCGTTCAGCCTCGGCGGCGTGTGCCAATGCACGCGATGTCTTGCCAAGCGTCATTGCGACGCAAGCCAGAAAGACATGCAGTGACACCCCGATATCCTGCCCGTACCGGTCGGCAAGCCCCGCATGCTTGAGCGGATCGAAATGGCTCAGCGCGATTTCCAGATGATGCTCGGCAACGGCAGTGTTGCCCATGAACCAGTGCGAACTGCCTGCGACCCGATGAGCAACCACAACAGATGAGGAATCTGATGATCGGCCCGCCAGATCCACAAGTGCCTCGGCCGTTCTCAACGCCTCCGCGTGCTGCCCTCTGATCCCGGTAGCCACCCACAAGCCATAGAGGATGGAGTAACGCATCGGCGTCTCGCCCACCCTGTCCGCGAAAGCCAATGCCTGCTTGAACGCAGCTACGGTTTCGTCAGCGCCATAGCCCCTGCGCGTCAACAGCGCCATGCCGAGCGGCACCTGCAGGGACAGGGCGCGGTTTAAGACGAAGCTGTCGCCGGTATCGAGCTGCGGCGTGATCAGCTTGATCGCATGACCAAGATGCGAGAGGGCCTCGTCAAAGGCTGGCCGACCGAGTGCAACCTTGCTGGCCGCTTCCCACAGGTCGATGGCGCGGTCGGTCAGGCCCGCCGCTTCGGCATGGACGGCAAGAACTTCGTGGGCGATGTCGGGGTCCGCCTCCAGAGCCGCCAGAATGCGCACATGGATCGCCCGGCGCTTGCCCTTCAGCAGGCTTTCATAGGCCGCGTCGCGCACCAGCGCATGCTTGAACAAGTAGGTCGCCTCCGGCGGCAGGCCGCGCCTGTAGACCAGTTCGGCGCTGATCAGACCGTCGAGTGCGGTCGCGAGTTCGGGTTCCGGCAAACGGGCAATTCTTGCCAGCAAACCATGGCTGAACCCGCGCCCGATGCAGGCAGCTGTCTGCGCCACTTCCTTGATCGGCTGCAACCGGTCCAGACGCGCCATGAGACTGTCATGCAGCGTGGTGGGAATGGCGATCGTGCTCAACGGGCCGTTCAGTACGAAACGGTCGCCGTCCTGCATCACAGCGCCGGATTCCAGGATCGTCTTGGTCAGTTCCTCGACGAACAGGGGCACACCGTCAGTGCGCTGGGCGATGATCGCCATGATCTCGTCAGGCAGCGCCCTGCCACCAGTCAATTTCGCGGCAATGACGCCGATCTGGTCCTTGCCCAGGCGATTGAGTGCAAGACGAGTGACAATCGGGTTGCCGCCAAAGCCATATTCGAAGGTGGGGCGCGCTGTCGCCAGTATCATGATGGGCGCTTCAGCGATCTCATCCAACAGGGTTTCGAGAAGTTCCAGCGATGTCGGGTCTATCCAGTGCAGATCCTCATAGACCAGCAGGACAGGCTTTTTGGTCGCCTGGCGCACCAGCAGCCTGCCCAGGGCCAGCATGATTTGTGCACGCTGCTGGGCAGGAGTGAGGTCCGGTGCGCCGTATCGCACAGCGCCGTCGAGGCCCATCAGCGGTGCAATCAGTCTCAGCGTGGCGCGGTCCTTGCCCAGCAGGCTTTCGAGCTTGTCCAGCCGCGTTTCCGAACTGTCGGAATGTGCGAAGCCTGCGGCAAGCGCCATCTGCTGCGTGACCGGATAAAACGCGCTGTCGGCGTGATAGGGCGAGCATTGATAGGTCATGCGCACATGTTCATCCTGCGCAACTGCATCGATCACAGCCCGGGTGATGCGTGACTTGCCGATGCCCGCCTCGCCGCTGACGATCACCATCTGTCCCTTGCGTGCACGGGCCATGGCCCAGCGCTCGAGGATCAGTTCGATCTCCCGCTCCCGCCCGACAATGGGCGTCAGCGTTCCGGTCTGGCGCGCGGCAAAGCGGCTTTCCTGCGACACCTCGCCAATGACCACGAAGACCTCGACCGGCGCACCAATGCCCTTGAGTTCCTGTCCGCCCAGCGATCGAACCTGGTAGGCGCCGCCGAGCAGGCGGCGGGTCTCATCGGGCAGGACCAACTGATTCGGTTCGGCGAAACCCTGCAGGCGCGCTGCCAGGTTGGGCGTCTCGCCAACGACCGCGGCTTCCTGCGTTGCCCCACTGCCGATCAGGTCGCCCACGATCACCACGCCGGTGGCGATACCCACGCGCGTTGCCAGCGGTGTGCCGTCGGACTCTCTTGTGTTCTTCACGCTGTCGATGATCGAAAGTCCGGCACGAACCGCGCGTTCCGCGTCATCCTCATTGGCACGCGGCCAGCCGAAATAGCACAGCACACCGTCGCCCATGAACTTGGCCACGAAGCCCTCGTAGCGGCTCACGACACCGGCGACCGTGTTCTGGTAGCTGGTGATGACATTGCGCATGTCCTCGGCATCAATGCGTCCCGCCATCTCGGTCGAACCGACCAGATCGACGAACATCACCGTCAGATGCCGACGCTCGGCGTCTGAGGAAACTGCTGCGGTGACAGGGTTCTGGACGCCGCTTGATGCAACAGCATTCTCGGCTCCAACCGGCGGTTCTTCAGAACCGGCCGAACGCTGAATCGCCCCCCAGATTCTTCGGCGCGGACCAAGCGGCAGCCCAAGTTCCACCAGATCGGCCTCTGCCAGATCAGGCAGGGTTTCAAGATCGATCTCGGCCTCTGCAAACACCGACGCAAATCTTTCCAGGCCGAGCCCGGACAACCATTGATTGATATCCGACACGTCGCCCCCTTTCCGAGGGCGCCCGAGATTGCGTTTGCGGGTCAGTACCCAGTCGACGAGACAGTACATGATGCGGCCAAGGACAGGTAGCGCCGTATTGACCTTTTCCGGGCGCTCGATGTTCTGGCCATGATCCCGCAGTTCCGACTGGCAGGTGTTCGCACAATTCGGCCGTACGTGACCGGTCGCAGGCTCCATATGCGGCGATCCAAAGCGGCCGTCCTGTCCGCATTGCTGCCATACGCAAAGTTCTCGGACAGGATCGCAGGTACTGGTTCGAACTGCCGGATCCCGGGCACTCGATCATTCGTTCAACTGACAGAAGCGCATCGGCTCACCCCGCAACCCTTTGGTGACATCCCCGTGGGTGGCCGGGTGGCGAGTGAAAGGGTGCCGCAATATCGAACAGTGGGAAGCGCTAACTCCCACCGCCTCCGACAAAGCTTCTGACCAGGCTCTCCGCGACCAGGTTCCAGCCGTCGACGATGACGAAGAAGATCAGCTTGAACGGCAGCGAGATGATGATCGGGGGCAGCATCATCATGCCCATCGACATCAGCACGCTGGCCACGACCATGTCGATGACCAGGAACGGGATGAACAGCAGGAACCCGATCTCGAAGGCGCGTTTCAGCTCCGAGATCATGAAGGCCGGGACCAGCGCCTGGATCGGCGTGTTCTCCGGCGTCAGCCCCTCCGTGTCGATGCGCCCGATATCGATGAACAGTGCCAGGTCCTTCTCGCGCACATGGGCCAGCATGAAGGTGCGGATCGGGGCGATGGCGCGGGTCAGGCCCTCGCGCTCGTCCACTTCCTCGTTCAGCAGGGGCTGGATGCCGTCGTTCCAGGCGGCCTCGAACGTGGGCGCCATGATGAAGGCGGTCAGGAACAGGGCGAGGCTGATGATCACCACGTTCGGCGGCGTGGTCTGCACACCCATGGCGGAACGCAGCAGCGACAGCACGATGACGATACGGGTGAACGATGTGACGACAACCAGGATGGCCGGGGCCAGGCTCAGCACCGTCAGCATCAGGACAAGCTGCAGCACCCGCCCGGTGAAGCTGCCGCCTTCGCCGAGGTCGATGGACACGTCCTGTGCGAAGGTCGGGGTCGCCGTCAGCAGCAGGCATGCCGCGATCAGCAGGAGCAGGTGCCTCACGATTGCGCCCCCGTGCCGGCGGGGGGCGTGATGCCGGTCTCGATGACCGACTCGCCTGTGGGACCGACCACCAGCAGGTGTTCACGGTCATCACGGCGCACCAGAACCAGCTTGCGCCGGGTATCCAGGCTCTGCACCGCGACGATGCCGATACGGCCGTTGCCGCCGGTGACCTTGGGTGCCAGGCCATAGCGACGGGCCAGCCAGGCGGCACCGGCGATCATGCCGATGATCAGCACCAGCGCACCGAGAAATCTCATGTAATCCAGTATGTCCAAACCTGCGGGGCCTTCTGCCTTTGCCGCCCGGGGCCGCGCATCGCGGTGCCGGAGCGAACGGGATGGGGGCGGGAATTTCTCTCCCGCAGGCGCAATGTTTGAAGGTGTTTGGTTAACGATCCGATAACGCCGGGGCGCGATGGTGCAGACCGTCAGGCTGTCGGGACCGATCATTACCTTTCATTAATCTTCTCCGTTCATTCTTGGCCGGATCAATGAACCCGCTGCCCCTGAACCCCTCGTGGAAACCGCCCGATGCTGATGAAGGACATACCGGTATTCGCCGCCCTGACGCGCCAGATGGACTGGCTCGGCGCGCGGCAGAAGGTACTGGCCCAGAACATCGCCAATGCGGATACGCCGGGTTACAGCGCCAAGGACCTGAAGCCGCTGACGTTCGAGGAACTGGTGCACAAGCCGCAGGCGACCATGCGGACCACCAAGACGAACGCGGGCCACATCGCCCCGCCGGGTGAGGCCGATGATGCCTATGCCAGGGCGAAGGGCGAGAACTACGAATCGACACCATCGGCGAACTCCGTGGTGCTGGAGGAAGAAATCCTGAAAGTCAGCGACACGCGCATGTCCTACGACCTGGCCGTGTCGCTCTATCGCAAGCACATGCAGATGATGAAGACCGCCATTGGCGGTCGCGGCGGCTGATCGCTCAGTGGCTGAAACCGGGAGAGTCTGATGGACCTCGAAAAGACGATGATCACCTCCGCCTCCGGCATGCGCTCCCAGAGCGCCCGGATGCGGATCATTGCGGAAAACATCGCCAACGCGCACTCGACCTCCATGACGCCGGGCGCTGATCCCTATCGCCGCAAGATCATGACGTTCCAGCAGACCATGCATGCGTCGGGCGCGCCGACGGTGGAGATCGACAAGATCAGCACCGACCAGAAGCCGTTCGAGAAGAACTATGATCCGGGCAACCCCGGCGCGGACGCCAGCGGCTACGTCAAGCTGCCGAACGTCAATCCGCTGATCGAGATGGTGGACATGAAGGAGGCCCAGCGTTCCTACGAGGCCAATGTCACCGTCATCGAGAATGCCAAGGCCATGATGTCGCGCACGGTCGATCTGCTGCGCTGAAGCTGAACTCTCACTGAGACCCCAAATCGCACCCCCTTCAAGGAGCTTCCAGTATGGATGTCACGCTGCAGAACGCGGCCATGGCCTATGGCAAGGCCCTGAGCCGAGGCGGAGATGCGGACCCGAGCGGTTCGGACACCGGTATGGTCAGTGGCGCCCAGGGCGGCAGCTTTGCCGACATGGTGCGCGAGGCGGCAGAGAGCGCCGTCGGATCGCTGGAGAAGTCCGAGCAGGTTGCCATGTCGTCGAACGTCGACAAGGCCGGTCTGACTGATGTCGTCGTCGCGGTGAACAATGCGGAGATCGCATTGCAGACCGTGGTGGCCGTCCGCGACCGGGTCGTCGACGCCTACCAGCAGATCATCCGCATGCCGATCTGACGGGGGACTGACATGAGCCCCGTCGAAGTCGTCGACATCGGACGCAGCGCCATCTGGGTGCTGCTGAAGACCGCCGCCCCCGTCATGCTGATCGCCCTGGGCGTCGGCCTGGTCGTTTCCCTGTTCCAGGCCCTGACCCAGATGCAGGAAATGACCCTCGCCTTCGTGCCGAAGATCCTGGCGATCTTCATCGCGCTGGTGGCACTCGCCCCCTACATGATCGGTGAACTGACCGGTTTCATGGACCAGATCGCGCAGCGTATCGCCGAGTCCGGCCAGATCGCCGGATAGCGATCGTGCTGGCCGAAGTCCTGCCTGTCACGATCTTCTCCACCATGCTCATCTTCGCCCGCGTCGGCGCAATGATCATGGTGCTGCCGGGATTCGGTGAACCCTATGTGTCGCCGCGTGTCCGGCTGGGCATTGCGCTCGCCCTTTCCATCGTCCTTCAGCCCGTCCTTGTCGCCACGCTGCCGCCGATCCCGGAGCAGCCGGTCAGCCTGCTGCCCCTCGTGGCCGGGGAAGCCCTGATCGGCATCTTCATCGGCGGGGCCGCGCGGCTGCTGGTCACCGCCCTGCACGTGGCGGGCATCGTCATCTCCTTCCAGGCCAGCCTCGGCTTCGCGCAGTTCTTCGATCCGGCGCAGGGTGCCCAGGGGGCATTGCTGGGCAGCTTCCTCAGCATCATGGGCCTGGTGATGATCTTCATGGCCGACCTGCATCACATGATGATGTATGCGATCAGCGACTCCTACGTGCTGTTTCCGGCGGCCACCGTGCCCCCGATGGAGGATTTCGCGAAGACCGCCGCAGGCTGGGTCGCCAACAGTTTCCTGATCGGGGTGCAGATCTCCGCCCCCTTCATCGCCTATGCCCTGGTGCTCTATATCGGCATGGGCCTGGTCAATCGCCTGATGCCGCAGATGCAGGTCTTCTTCATCGTCATGCCGCTGCAGATCATGCTCGCCTTCGTCATCATGATGATGGCCCTGGGGGCCAGCATGATGTGGTTCCTGGACCACTTCGAGAACGGCCTCGCCATGTTCCTGGTGCAATAGGGGGAACGGATGGCCGGTGACGGGCAGGACAAGTGGGAAAAAACCGAAGAACCGACAGAACAGAAACTGCAGGAGGCCCGCAAGAAGGGCCAGGTCGCCAAGAGTCAGGAAGTCGGTCACTGGTTCATGATGATTGGTACCGCCGCGCTGCTGATGTTCATGATCGGCAATGCCGGGGCGATCCTGGTCGACAGCCTGCGCGCTTTCGTCGCCTCCCCGGACCGGATCATCGTCGATGCCGGGGCAATGCAGGGCCTGTTCAACGGTCTGGTCGGCAGCGTCGCCTACGCCGTGCTGCCGATCATGGGCGTGCTGGCGGTGCTGGCCGTCGTCAGCACGGCTGTGCAGCATCCGATCCAGCTCACGCCGGAGAAGATCAAGCCGGAGCTCTCCAAGATCTCCCCGATCGCCGGCCTGAAACGCCTCTTCTCCGTCAATTCACTGCTGGAGTTCGGCAAGGGAATCCTGAAGCTGACCCTTGTTGCCTTTGTCGCCTTCTCGCTGATCTGGCCAGACTTCGACATCCTGCCCCAGCTCATCGCCGTACCGCCCCTCGGCATTCTGGAATTCGTCCGCGGCGAAGCACTGACCATGGTCGGTGGCGTCATGGCGGTCATGACCGTGATCGTGGCGGCCGACTTCGCCTACCAGAAATGGAAGACACGGCAGGACCTGCGCATGTCCCGCCGCGACATCAAGGATGAGCAGAAGCAGTCGGACGGCGACCCGATGATCAAGCAGAAGATCCGTGCCATTCGCATGGAACGCTCCCGCCGCCGCATGATGGCCGCCGTGCCCGAAGCCAGTGTCGTGATTGCCAACCCGACACATTTTGCCGTGGCGCTGAAGTACGACATGTCTGCCTTGGCCGCACCGGTCTGCGTGGCGAAGGGTGTCGATCAGGTGGCGCTGAACATCAGGCAGGTCGCCGAGGAGAATGCGGTTCCGGTTGTCGAGAACCGGCCGCTTGCACGGGCCCTTCACGCGGTTGTGGAACTGGATGAGGAAATACCGCCGGAGCACTACAAGGCCGTGGCGGAAGTGATAAGCTACGTGATGAACCTGAGCCAGAGTTACAGCGGCGGGCGCGCACCCGCGCGGAGCATCCAGAATTGACCGACCAGATCAGCACACCGCCAGACCTGACCTCCGGGCAGGACCGTGCAGGGACCCGGCCACCGATGTTGGCACTCGCCATGGCCCTGCTTGGCATCCTGCTGGGTCTGCTGCTCGCCGCCGGTCAGCTCGATCTGAGCCGGGAGATCCTCGGCGTTCTGGTTTCCGCCCTGTTCATCGGCATGCTGCCGGTCATCTTCCGCCGCCGCAGCGTGCGGACTGCGGATGACAGGCGGGCGCACATGCCCCCGCCTGTGCCCGAAGTGACCGCAGCCGACATCCAGCCGGTGGAGGAACCGGTCGAACCCGAGACCGAGCCGCAGGAACCCGCGACCGTTCACCCCGAAGCCCCTCTTGCTGATCCGGATGAGATCGCGGAGCTCCGCCAGGCAATTGACCACGACCGGCACAACTTCGAGCGGTTCATCAGTGGTGCGCCGATCGGGATCATCGTTGTCACGCAGGACGGCAGCATCAATCGGGCCAATGGCGCGGTTGGACGCATGTTCGGCTCCAGGGGCAAGGAGATCGGCCGCAACTGGGTCGAGTTCGTCGACGAGAAGGACCGGGACGCCGCCCTGCTGCGACAGACGCAGTTGATGGAGGGGAATGACTCCGTTGAACCGGTGGAAGTGAAACTCGCCGGCAGTGCCGCCCGGGTGGCACGCATCCATGGCACCTGGCTGGATCGGGTCGACCATGAACGGGTTGTCGTGTTCTATCTCATCGACGCCACGGAACAGCGCAGTCTGGAGGCGCAGTTCGCGCAGAGCCAGAAGATGCAGGCCGTCGGGCAACTGGCTGGCGGTGTCGCACATGATTTCAACAATCTGCTGACGGCCATGATCGGCTTCTCCGACCTGCTGCTGATGCGTCATCCGCCGGGTGATCCTTCCTACGCCGATATCGTCCACATCAAGCAGAACGCGAACCGCGCGGCGGCCCTGGTGCGCCAGTTGCTCGCCTTTTCCCGGCGCCAGACCCTGCGCCCCAAGGTGCTGAACCTGACCGACGTGCTGGCCGACCTGTCGGATCTGCTGCGGCGCCTGATCGGGGAGCATCTGAACCTGCGCATCGTGCATGACCGCGATCTGGGGTTGGTCAAGGTCGACCAGGGGCAGATCGAACAGGTCGTGACGAACCTGGTCGTCAATGCGCGCGACGCCATGGAATCGGGCGGCACGGTATCGCTCGAGACCCGCAACGTGCGGATTGATGTGCCGGAACCGGTCGGCGACGAGATCATGCCCGTCGGAGACTATGTCGAGATCGCCGTCATTGATTCAGGGCACGGCATCTCGGCGGAGAATATCGCCAAGATCTTCGAACCCTTCTTCACCACCAAGGAAGTCGGGCAGGGCACGGGCCTCGGGCTGGCCACCGTCTATGGCATCGTGCGCCAGACCGGCGGCTACGTTCTGGTCGAGAGCAAGGTCGATGCGGGCACGACATTCCGCATCCTGCTGCCCCGGGTCGATGCGGACCCGGAGACCACGGGTGCCAGCAGTCGCCGCGCCAGCGTCGACCTCACCGGCCAGGGCACCATCCTGCTGGTGGAGGACGAGGATGCGGTACGCATGTTCGCGGTGCGGGCACTGCGCAACAAGGGCTACACGGTGCTGGAGGCCGACAGCGGCGATACCGCGCTGGAGATCATCAGCAAAGGTGAGCACGAGATCGACCTGATGGTCAGCGACGTGGTCATGCCGAACATGGATGGCCCCACCCTGATCCGCCGCGCGCGGGAGGTACGGCCCGACATCCGCGCCGTCTTCATCTCCGGCTATGCGGAAGAAGCCTTCCGCCGCAGCCTGGGCGAGGACCTGACCGACGTAGAGTTTCTGGCCAAGCCCTTCAGCCTGAAAGACCTGGCAGCCAAGGTGAAGGAACAGCTCGGCAGCTGATTCGGAGACAGCGCCCCGCTTGCAGGACGCAGATGCACCTTCGCCAATTCAGACGTGAACATTCATCGTACATATCGCATTTTTCCATCTACTTTCAATGAGTTGATGAAACCGCTTTGCAACGGGAACAAAAAGCGTACATTGAACGCAATTGCACCTGAAGAGCAGCCTGTGAAATAAGGAGCGGACCATGTCGCAATCAGCTTTGCGTCTCGTTGATAAGGAAGGTCGGAGCGTGTCAGACAAATCCAAGGCCCTTGATGCGGCCCTGAGCCAGATCGAACGCGCCTTTGGCAAGGGCTCCGTGATGCGCCTCGGCCAGCGGGAAGCCATGAACGTCGCGTCGATCTCGACCGGTTCCCTCGGCCTCGACATGGCGCTGGGCATCGGCGGCCTGCCGAAGGGTCGTGTGGTGGAGATCTACGGCCCGGAGAGTTCGGGCAAGACCACCCTGACCCTGCATGTCATTGCGGAAGCCCAGAAGAAGGGCGGCACATGTGCCTTCATCGATGCGGAACATGCGCTGGACCCGGCCTATGCGAAGAAGCTGGGGGTCAATATCGATGACCTGATCATTTCCCAGCCGGACACGGGCGAGCAGGCGCTGGAGATTGCCGACACGCTGGTGCGTTCCGGTGCCGTCGACGTGGTGGTGATCGACTCGGTGGCGGCCCTGGTGCCGCAGGCGGAACTCGAAGGCGAGATGGGGGACTCCCATGTCGGCCTGCAGGCGCGGCTGATGAGCCAGGCGCTGCGGAAACTCACCTCCTCGATCTCCCGCACCAACTGCATGGTTGTCTTCATCAACCAGATCCGCCTCAAGATCGGCGTGATGTTCGGCAGCCCGGAGACCACATCGGGCGGCAATGCGCTGAAGTTCTATGCCTCGGTCCGTCTCGACATCCGTCGTATCGGCGCGATCAAGAACCGCGACGACGTGGTCGGCAACCAGACCCGTGTGAAGGTGGTGAAGAACAAGGTGGCACCGCCGTTCCGCGTGGTGGAATTCGACATCATGTACGGGAGCGGCATCTCCAAGACCGGCGAACTGCTCGATCACGGCGTAAAGGCCGGTGTCGTCGACAAGGCCGGGTCGTGGTTCTCCGCCGGTGACCAGCGGATCGGTCAGGGCCGCGAGGCCGCGAAGCAGTTCCTTGCCGACAATCCCGATGTGGCGCTGAAGATCGAACAGCAGATCATGCATCACGCCGGACTGCTGACCGACGCCATGACAACGGGTCCGGAGCCTGATGATGATCTGGACAATGACGACGACCCCGACCTCAAGGCCGGGTGAGGTCCGCTCAGGGCGCTGCCCCCTGTCCTGTCCGGTGACGGACGGGGCGGGAGAGCGGTTCTGACCCCCACCATCATGCTGCAGGGCACCGGGTCCAGCGTGGGGAAATCCATGCTGGTCGCCGGGCTCTGCCGCCTGTTTGCCGATCGCGGCCTCCGCGTGCGGCCCTTCAAGCCACAGAACATGTCGAACAATGCAGCCGCGACCGATGACGGCGGCGAGATCGGGCGTGCCCAGGCCATGCAGGCCCTCGCCGCCCGTGTTCCCACCAGCGTGCACATGAATCCGGTCCTGCTGAAACCGGAGAGCGAGACCGGTTCACAGGTCGTGGTCCAGGGAAAGCGTTTCGCGACGGTCCGTGCACGCGAATATTCCGCCCTGAAGCCGCAACTGCTGACCCGCGTCATGCAGAGCTATCATCACCTCTGCACGGACGCCGACCTGATCATCGTGGAGGGTGCAGGCAGCACCGCGGAGGTCAATCTGCGGGCTGGCGACATCGCCAACATGGGATTTGCGGAGGCGGCCGATGTGCCCGTGATCCTGATCGGCGATATCGACCGGGGCGGGGTGATCGCACAGATCGTCGGCACGCATGCCCTGATCCCCGCTCCCGAACAGGCACGGATCAGGGGCTTTCTGGTCAACCGTTTCCGGGGTGACCCGAGCCTGTTTGATGATGGCCGCGACCTGATCGCTTTCCGCACCGGCTGGGCGGCTCTGGGGGTCATTCCATGGTTTCACGCGGCAAACCGGCTGCCGGCGGAGGATGCGATGGAGCTGGCCGGTCGCGCCCGGCACCGACAGGGCGCGTTCAGGATCGGGGTTCCGGCCCTGTCACGCATCGCCAACTTCGATGACCTGGACCCGCTGGCGGCGGAACCCGGCGTCGACCTGCAGATCATCCAGCCCGGAACACCGCTTCCCGCCGACCTTGATCTGGTGATCCTGCCCGGCTGCAAGTCCACCACCGGCGAACTGCGTTTCCTGCGCGCACAGGGCTGGGACATCGACATTCTCGCCCACGCCCGACGTGGGGGGCATGTACTTGGCCTCTGCGGTGGCTATCAGATGCTTGGCCGGTTGGTCCATGATCCGGACGGAATAGAGGGCACGAGCGGTACGGAAGAGGGTCTGGGCCTGCTGCAGGTCGAGACCATGATGCATCCGGCCAAGCAGACCAGGCCGGTCGAAGGGCTGCACCCTGCGTCAGGGTCCAGCGTGCGCGGTTACGAGATCCATATCGGCAGCACCGACGGCCCGGACCGGCAGCGGCCGTTCCTGCAGATCGGCGACAGGCCGGAGGGGGCGATGGACCGGTCCGGGCGGATCATCGGATCCTACGTGCACGGCCTGTTCCGCGATGACGCCTTCCGGCGGCACTTTCTCGACCACCTGGGCGCGGAGACGGACGGAACCCTGGATTTCGACGGCAGCGTCGATGCGACCCTGGATGCACTGTCGAAGCATCTGGCGGGGCACGTCGACATTGCCCGGGTCGCGGCGATCGCGGGCCTGGGATGACGGCGGCCGGCCCCGGATCGATTGCCCTATGCTTCAGCGGCTTCGGCAGCTTCGGCGCTGGCAACCTGTGCCCGCAGCGTATCCCCGATTTCCGGATGGCGCCGGATCAGGTCGCGGGCGTCATTGGCCTCCAGCATCATCAGTTGCACCGGCGTCTCCGCAACCGCTGACAGGATCTGATGCCCCAGGCGCAGGACGGACTCCGCCCCGAAGATGCCGCCCTCGATGACCGTATGGCTGCCTGTCGCGAACTCCACCGTGACGATGCCGTTGGCGACAAACAACAGTTCCTCCCACGGTTCGCTGCCACCCTGGATGATCGTCTCGTCCGACGCATAGCGCCGTGCCCGCATCATCCGCGAGATGCGCACGATCTCCCGCGCATTCAGATCCTCGAACAGCGGCACCTTGGCGACCATCGCTGGCGTCACCACGAACTGGCGCTGGTTGACCTCCTGCGAGAAGCCCATGGCGATGATGCCCAGCGGCAGGGCGAACATGCCCAGACCAAACAGCATGACCACGCCGCCGATCAGCTTGCCGTACAGGGTCACCGGCACGATGTCGCCATATCCAACGGTGGTGAGCGTCGCCAGTGACCACCACATGGCGGCGGGTATCGACCCGAACGCTTCGGGCTGGGCATGGCGCTCGGCATGATAGATCGCCGTCGAGGAAATGATCAGCAACCCGAACATGATCAGCAGCGATGCCAGCAATGCCCGACGCTCGTCATAGAAGACGCGCTGCAAGGTCATCAGCGCCGAGGAATATCGCATGAGCTTCAGGAACCGGAGCAGCCGCAGCACCCGCAGCACCCGCAGATCCGCCCCGAAGAAGATCGCCAGATAGAAGGGCAGGAAGGCGACCAGATCGATCATGGCGCCAAAGGAAAGCGCGTAGCGAACACGGCTCATGACTGGCCCATGCCGTTTCAGTGACGGATGCTCGGGCGCCACCCAGATCCGCACGATATATTCGGCCGTGAAGATGATCACCGAGATCACCTCGAACACCATGAACTCGAAGCCGAACCGGTCGTGCAGGGACGGCACCGTTTCCAGCACCACGGCGGCGATGTTCAGGGTGATCAGAACGATCAGGAACCGGTCGAAGAGAAGGCTGAGCCGATCACCGGGACCGGCCTCCTCGACAATCTCGAAGGTTCGGTGGCGCAGGCTGACCTCGTCACGCTGCGCCACCATGTTGCTCAGGCCCCCGAGGCGGCCTCGGCGAGTGCGGCTTCCACCGCACTGATCGCCGCTGCGGCAGAGGCA
This sequence comes from Minwuia sp. IMCC3009, assembly GCF_029909415.1. Lineage (GTDB taxonomy): Bacteria > Pseudomonadota > Alphaproteobacteria > Minwuiales > Minwuiaceae > Minwuia. Next base: position 1,094,931 of record NZ_CP123781.1, on the reverse strand, counting down.
CCATCCGGCCCGCCGCCCTGCGCCATGTCAGGCCGTCCGCCGCCGCCGGTGCCGCCAATGGCCCCGACACCGGCCCGGACCAGGTCAACCGCGCTCAATCTGCCCTTCAGGTCGTCCGTCACACCGACAACCAGCGCCGCCTTGCCATCGGTCACCCCGACCATGGCATAGACACCGGAGCCGCCGGATTTCATCTCGTCGACCATGCCCTTCATGTCGCGGGCGGAGATACCCTCGGCGACCTGGCCGATGAAGCGGATACCGCCCACATCCTTCGCCGCGGGACCGTCGCTGGCCGCACCGCCGCCCATCGCGGCCTTCTTGCGCACGTCGGCCAGCTCACGCTCGAGCTTCCGCCGCTCCTCCAGCAACTGCTTCACCCGCGCAGGCGCCTCGCCCGGCGTCGCCTTCAGCGTTCCGGCAATCTCCCTCAGCGCCTGTTCCTGCTCACTCAGATATTCGAACGCGGCGGCCCCTGTCAGCGCCTCGATCCGGCGCACACCGGACCCGACCGCCCCCTCGGAGACGATGCGAAACAGGCCGATGTCCCCGGTACGGCGGACATGCGTGCCGCCGCAAAGCTCCGTCGAAAGCGTCGGTTCGTCCGATGGTCCCATGGAGACCACACGGACCTCGTCGCCGTATTTCTCGCCGAACAGGGCCAGCGCACCGGCCTCCACCGCCGCATCAGGCGTCATCAGGCGGGTCGACACTTCGCCATTGCCACGGATCATGGCGTTCACATCCGCCTCCACGCCCGCAATCTCCTCGCCCGTCATACCCTTCGGATGACTGATGTCGAAGCGCAGGCGCTCCGGCGCCACCAGCGACCCCTTCTGGGAAACATGATCGCCCAGCCGGTCCCGCAGCGCCTTGTGGAGCAGGTGCGTCGCCGAGTGGTTGGCCCGCAGGCGGTCCCGCCGGTCCCTGTCCACGACGGCGCGGACCACATCGCCGACCGCCAGGTCGCCACCACTGACCTGCCCGATGTGGACATGCAGATCGCCGACCTTCTTCGCCGTATCGGTCACTGCAACGACGATACCGCCTTCGGTGGTCAGCGTTCCGATGTCGCCCATCTGGCCGCCGGACTCACCATAGAACGGGGTCTGGTTCAGAACGATCATGGCTTCCGTGCCGTTCGCGGCCGTGGCCGTCTCGGCCCCGTCCACGATGATGGCCTCAACCCTCGCCTCTGCCGCCGTCGCGTCGTAGCCCAGGAACTCCGTTGCCGCGACCCGGTCGCGCACCGCGAACCAGACCTTCTCCGTCGCTTCCCCGCCGGACCCTGCCCAGTTCTGCCGTGCGGCCTCCCGCTGCTTCTCCATGCTGGCGTTGAAACCGGCCGTATCCACGGGACGTCCCTGGCCGCGCAGGATGTCCTGCGTCAGATCAAGCGGGAAGCCATAGGTGTCGTAGAGGCGGAACGCCACGTCACCGGGCAGGGCCTGCCCCTCGCCCAGTTCATCAACCGCGTCGCCGAGCAGCTTCAGTCCACGCTCCAGCGTCTGCTTGAACCGGTTCTCCTCCAGCTTCAGTGTCTCGGTGATCAGCGCCTCCGCACGCTGCAGCTCGGTGAAGGTGCTGCCCATCATCCGCACCAGTTCCGGCACCAGCCGGTACATCAGCGGGTCGCGGCAGCCGATCATGTGCGCATGGCGCATGGCGCGGCGCATGATCCGGCGCAACACATAGCCCCGACCGTCATTGGTCGGCAGCACACCGTCCGCAATCAGGAACGCACTCGCCCGCAGATGGTCCGCGATGACGCGATGGTGCACCGCGTCCGGCCCATCGGGGTCGCTGTTGGAGAAATGCGCCGACTGCTCGATCAGGTTGCGCAGCAGGTCGGTTGCGTAATTGTCATGCGTCCCGTTCAGGGTCGCCGTCATCCGCTCCAGCCCCATGCCGGTATCGATCGACGGGCGCGGCAGGCTGTTGCGGGTTGCCGCGTCCACCTGCTCGTACTGCATGAAGACCAGATTCCAGATCTCGATGAAACGGTCACCATCCTCGTCCGGACTGCCCGGCGGGCCGCCCGGAATATGGTCACCGTGATCGAAGAAGATCTCGGAACAGGGACCGCAGGGTCCGGTATCCCCCATCGACCAGAAATTGTCTGAGGTCGGGATGCGGATGATCCTCTCATCGGACAGGCCCGCGATCTTCTTCCACAGCGCCGCCGCCTCCTCGTCCTCCGAATACACGGTGACCAGCAGGCGGTGCTGTGCCAGCCCGTATTCCCGGGTAACCAGGTTCCAGGCCAGTTCGATCGCCTGGTCCTTGAAATAGTCACCGAAGGAGAAATTCCCCAGCATCTCGAAGAACGTGTGATGCCGCGCCGTGTAGCCGACATTGTCCAGGTCGTTGTGCTTGCCGCCTGCACGCACGCACTTCTGCGACGTGACAGCCCGGCTGAAATCACGCTTCTCCTGCCCCGTGAAGACGTTCTTGAACTGGACCATGCCAGCATTGGTGAACATCAGTGTCGGGTCATTGTGCGGCACAAGCGGTGACGATGGCACATGGGTGTGCCCGTTGCGCGCAAAGTAGTCGACAAACGTCGAACGAATTTCGTTACCGCCAGCCAAGGGAACCTCTGTCTCGTTGCAGGGGGGCATCGCAGCCCCGGTCTCGCATCTGTGGAAGACCGCGCCAAAATGCGGCCCGGAGCGTGGAACCGCTCCAAATTCGTTTTCTAACCTGTTGTTTTCCGGGAACTATTTCTTCCCACAACCGAGTTAATCTGGCGAGCGGGCGTTCCTCTGTCAAGCCAGCCGCCAGAGGCAGGAATCCATACGGGGTTAACACAATCTTAGTGCGGTCATACTACCACTCGACTGAGTTGGATTCCGACCCGCGCGTCATGTGGTGCACAATGCCCAAAGTTGCCCTGAAGAACCGAATAAAGGCCTGGTGGGATGGCTATCCGATTGATGCGCAGTCGGGTGCGGTAAGCGGCACCGGGCGTCGCGACACGGAAGTCATTCGCCGCCACTGCCCGTATGGCCCCCTGGCCGATACGCATGGGCTGCTGTTCGGTCAGGGCTATCACCAGCCGGGCGGGACCGATTTCCTGTTTCGCATGATCGGCACCCATGTGCCATTGCAGGAACAGAAGGCCCTGGTGCTGGGCTGTGGTTCCGGTGGCATGTGCCGTGATCTGGCGGAACGATTCAATCTGCGGGTGGAAGGACTGGACCCTGACCGCGAACTGCTGCGGTGCGGCATGGAGATGATCCGCGACACGATGCGGGGCAAGGCCGTGCGACTGGGGCCCATCGACCTGAAGCACATGGATTTCGGGTTCGCGAAATACCAGCTGGTGGTCGCGCGGGAGATCCTGCACACGCAGGCTGACCGGCACGAGATCTACAGCCGGGTGGAGAAGATCCTGCGACGGACCGGCAGGATGGTCTTCACCCAACTGGTGGCAGACGACGACGCCGACACCGACGACCTCTCACTTGATCTGCGCACGTCCCTCGAACCGACGGACTACGTCTATCTGACACGCGAGGAGGAGCGGCGTTGCCTGATCGAGGCGGGTCTTGACGTCGCCCTGGAAGAGGACGTCACCGACGAACTGCTGAAACACACGATCAGCGTCTTCGCGGACTGGCAGCGCGCGGTCGAGACCATGGCATCCTATATCGAACAGCCAACGATGCTGCAGGAACTGGTGCGGATCGTCGACCACTGGCAGCGTCGCTCCGACGCGATGAAGAGCGGCAACCTGCGCGTGGTCCTGTTCCACGCCGCCAAGCGTACAAATGAACTTGTCGCGGAACCGCCGGAATCAGCCTGACGTATTCTTGCCGCAACTGCTGCAGGACTTGCCCTCCGGCGTATAGGCGCCGCAATTGCCGCACTGGATCAGATTGACGGCATTTTCCCTGGCCGGCGTCTGGCCAGACGTGTCACTGGTCCCCGACCGGCTGCTCCGTTTGCCGCCAATGGCGCGGAAGCCGTAGATGACGACGGCCACCACTGCGACCAGGATCAGTATCTTCATCCACATGGCGCAGCCCCCATCACCGTTCCACCCGCCGCACGAATACCGTCCGGCCTTCCACGACGGTGCGGACAGCGTGGCCCTGCATGGGCCGCTCGTCAAAGGGCGAATTCTTGGACTTGGAACGGAACTTCTTGCTGTCGACGACCCAGGGCGCACCGGGATCGAAGATCACCAGATCCGCCGGGTGGCCCGCCTGCAGGATACCACAGTCCAGACCCAGCAGGCGCGCCGGATTGCAGGTCATGCAGGCCAGCACGGAAAGCAGCGGCACATCCTCGCTCATGTGCAGCTGCAGCCCCAGCGCCAGCATGGTTTCCAGCCCCGCGGCACCGAAGGCCGCCTGCTCGAACGGCTGACGCTTGGCCTCCGGGTCCTCCGGCGCATGTCCCGACGAGATCACGTCGATGGTCCCGTCGCGAATGGCCTCCACCACCGCGCGGCGGTCATCCTCCGAACGCAGAGGCGGCGAGACCTTGGCAAAGGTCCGGTAGCCGTTGACCTCATTCTCGTTCAGGGCGAAGTAATGCGGCGCTGTCCCGCAGGACACCGGCAGGCCTTCCGCCTTCGCCCGGCGCATGGCGTCGAGTGCCTTTGCGGTCGTCAGATGCGCGGCGTGATAGCGGGCACCCGTGATTTCCACCAGGCGGATGTCACGCTCCAGCATGATCGTCTCCGCGGCTGTCGGGATACCCTTCAGCCCCAGCCGGGTGGCCAGTTCACCTTCGTTCATCGCGCCGTTGCGGGCCAGCGACGGTTCCTCCACATGCTGCACGATCAGCACGTCGAAGGCCGTCGAATAGCTCAGTGCCCGGCGCATCACGGTGGCATCGGCAATGGCCCGGTCGCCGTCCGTGAAGGCCACCGCACCGGCTGCCTGCAACAGGCCGAATTCCGTCAACTGCTTGCCGTTCAGTCCCTGGGTCGCGGCGGCGAAGGGACGGATGTGGACATCGGAGCCTTCGTTGGCGCGCCGATGCACATATTCGACCAGCGCCACGTTATCGATCACGGGCTCCGTGTTCGGCAGGGTGCACAGCGTCGTCACGCCCCCGGCACGGGCCGCGGCGGCTGCACTCTCGAAGCTTTCCTTGTGCTCCGCCCCCGGCTCCCCGATCCGCGCGTGCATGTCCACCAGGCCGGGCGCCAGGCACAGGCCATCCAGATCGATCACTTCCGTCCTGTCGGGTACCCGGTTGGGGAAGATGTCGGGACCAACAGCCGCGATCAGCCCATCCTCGATCAGGACATGACCAACCTCGTCACGGCCACTGGCGGGGTCGAGCAGGCGGGCGTTCAGATATGCCAGGCGTTGCTCAGGCATCGCCACCATTCCCGTTTCCGCCTCCGGCGACCAGAAGGCGCAACACGGCCATTCGAACTGCCACACCCATCTCGACCTGCTCCCGGATCACACTGCGGTGGATATCGTCCGCGACCTCGGTATCGATCTCCACACCCCGGTTCATCGGTCCCGGATGCATGATCAGCGCATCGGGCTTGGCGTGCGACAGCTTCTCGTGATCCAGGCCATAGAAATGATAGTACTCGCGGACGGAGGGCAGGAAGGACCCCTGCATCCGCTCCCGCTGCAGGCGCAGCATCATGACCACGTCGACATCGCGCAGCCCGCGCCGCATGTCGGTGAAGGCCTCGACACCCAGACGCTCGATCCCGCTGGGCAGCAGGGTCGGCGGGGCGATGACCCGCACCCGCGCGCCCATCGTGTTCAGCAGGTAGATGTTCGATCGTGCAACGCGGCTGTGCATGACGTCGCCGGCGATGGCGACCGTCAGCCCCTCCAGCCGGTTGAGTCTGCGCCGGATGGTCAGCGCGTCCAGCAGAGCCTGGGTCGGATGCTCGTGCTGGCCGTCACCGCCGTTGACCACCGCGCAATCCACCTTCTGCGACAGCAGCGCGACCGCGCCGGAGTCCGGATGGCGGACCACCAGCACATCCGGGTGCATCGCGTTCAGTGTCATGGCGGTGTCGATCAGGGTCTCGCCCTTCTTGGTCGACGAGGCCTCGACGGACATGTTGATGGTGTCCGCGCCCAGCCGCTTGCCAGCCAGTTCGAAGGACGTCCGGGTCCGGGTCGAGTTCTCGAAGAACAGGTTGATCTGAGTCCGGCCCTGAAGATCGCGCAGCTTCTTGTTGTCCTGCCGGTTCAGTTCGATGAACTGCTCCGACAGGTCAAGGATGCACTGGATGTCGGAACGGGAAAGCTCCTGCATCCCCAAAAGGTGCCGATGGGGGAAAGGAAGATCGGGTAAGGCGTCCGGTGCTTTCATCGGCGGCGAACAATAGGCACGAACAGGGATCGTGCAAGCCCTATCCGCCATGCACCCGGAATCCCGAACGGTTTCGCGCTGTCGGCGCCGTCACACGACCGCTAGAATGGAGCGCGAATCGTCAGGAGTGGGGTGACGGTCAGGTCATGTTGGTACTGGTTTCAAACATTCTTCGGATGCCCGGGCGCCTTCTGGATCGGCTGCTGGTCCCGGTCTCCACGGCTGTCGTGTTACTGGCGGCGCTCTCGCTCCAGGTACAGGCCCAGGACACGGCAGGAACCGCGTCGTTGAGCGGCACACAGATTCTCGATGCCTTCGACACGGCTGCCTTCGGTCCGGCCGACCGTCCCGATCCACACCTCTACCGCTGGTCGAACGACAAACCGGTCACCGTTCGGATGACAGGTGACGCGCCTGCCCGGTTCCGGCAATGGACGGAGGCGCAGATTGAACGCCTGGCAGCGCTGACCGGACTTCAGATCAGCACGACGCAGGGGATCGGCGCGGATGTGATCATCGCCTTCGTACCGCGCTTCGATGAGGTGCTGGACGGACACTACAATGATCTGCTGGACCGCTTCGTCGCCTCCGACAGCCGGCGCGACAGCCTGTTGTCGGGCTACAGGGCCGCCGGCGCGGTCTGCGCCGGGCAGGTCAATGCGCGCGGCACCCACCTGGCGGAGGCAATCGTCTTCATCCCGATAGACAGGATGGCGCCGGTCGCCCATGCCTGCATCGTCTCGCAACTGTCGCGGATCATGGGCCTGCCGTTCGCACTGCCCGGTGATCAGCCGTCAACCTTGGCGATCGACAGCCCGCATGCGCATCTGACGGAGCTGGATCACACCATGCTGCGCATGCTCTATCACCCGCGCATGCGTGCGGGCATCACGCGCAGCGACGCCCGGATCGTTGCGCTCTCGATCCTGCCGGAAATGCGATCAGACGACTGACGCCAGGCACAGCCCTCGGGACACTTAGATCCTGGGCTGTTCCGTCTGTCCGGTGCCCCCTGCGCTGGTTCGCCTGAAGCGGCTGCCACGCTTCTCCCGCGTCATCTTCTGACGCTGGGCGCGACGGGCTCGGAACCTCTCGATGAAGCGCTTCGACCAGACGTAGCCGATCCAGGAAAAGAATATGGCCCAGGGCACCGAGCCCAGGAACAGCGGGATGCCCCAGATATCGAACAGCGTCAGCGTGCCAACCCAGAGCGCCTCGACAAAGCCGGTGTCCGCCGAGGCGATTGCCGTCAGTTGCGCGGTGAACTGATCCAGTCCGATCCCGCCAAGCTCGTCAAACCGCCCAAGCATGAGCTGGCCGGTCAGCAGGAAGCCATAATAGATCGGTCCGATGGTGAAGATGTTGGTGATCCAGACCCATGCAAAGGCAGAGATCGCGTGAAAGTGGAACCTTGGCCCGGCGGCCTTCGCCAGCATCCAGATCAACAGCACCAGAACGAGTTGCACGCCCACAGTCGGCGTGAAGGCAACAGCCAGCCCGACCGCGACGCCACGGGCGACATGTTCGGCCGGCGCCTGTCCGCGTTTCAGGGGCACGATCAGTCTCATCCGGGTCAACCGACCCAGGTTCGTTACCAGTCCACGTCTCTCGCGTGAGGGTTCATTCACCGTCACATTTCCCCTGGGGCCAACGAAAAGGCCCGCAAAACTAGATACTGTCCCACGGGCTTGCACCCGCAATCATGGACCGCAGATGCCCTACAAGGGAGACTGCATCGGTCCCATCCGCAAAAATGTCGCGCAGGCTGCGAACACCTTCCGATTTCGACAGCTTGCGTCCCCGCACGTCCTGTACCAGCCGATGATGAAGATAATGTGGCCTCGGCAGATCAAGAAGTTTCTGCAACAGAACATGGACGGATGTCTGATGGAACAGGTCACGTCCCCTGATGACATGGGTAATGCCCTGGGCGGCGTCATCCACGGTCACGGCAAGATGATAACTGGTGCCGATGTCGCGGCGGGCCAGCACCACGTCGCCCAGCCCCTCGCCCGCCCAGCGCTGCAGGCCGGCCTGTTCGTCCTGCCATGTGACCGGACCGGTCAGGCCAAGCGCATGCCGTAGACGCAACCGCCAGGCGGGCACCGCACCGTCGGCCAGCCGCGCATCGATCTCGGACGGGCCAAGCCCGGCGCAGGTGCCGCCATAGATCAGCCCGTCGAAGCCCTTCCCCGGCGAGGCCTCGGCCACCTGTCGCCGGGTGCAGAAACAGGGATAGACGAGTTCCCTCGCCTGCAGGTGTTCCAGCACCGTGGCATAGGTGCGCATCCTGTTGGACTGATGCCAGACCGGTCCCTCCCAGGTGAGGCCCAGGGACCCGAGATCAGCCAGGATGGCGTGGACGAACTCGGGGCGGCACCGGGTGTGGTCGATATCCTCGATCCGCAACAGGAACTGTCCGTCGACCGCCCGTGCCCGATCATGCGCCAGCACGGCGGACAGGGCGTGCCCGACATGCAGGTATCCGGTCGGGCTGGGCGCAAAACGGGTCACGAAGCTCATGCGCGCCATTCCGGCAGCAGTTGCACGGCGTTGCAATCGGTAACGATACCCTGGCCGGTAGCATGGTAGCATCCGCAAGATGTGAAGAGCGTTTGCTGGAGCGCGGTAGATGAACCGACAGATGGAGGCAGCCATAGCGACCGTCCGGTTTGGGATGGGTGCCCGACCGAACGAGATCAGCGACGCCCTGTCCGATCCACGGGGCTGGCTGGCGGCGCAGATTGCAAACCCGGCCCCGGTTTCCGCCGAGATGACTTCTCTCGAACCTTCGCATCAACTGGTCAGCCAGCTTCAGGTCGCGATCCGCAGTGAAGGCGTCTCCGGCGTGATCTCGCTGCTGCGGAATGTCTATCGTCCCCAGTATGTGCGCGAAGCCATTGTCCGGAGCGGGCAGGCGGTCACCACGTCCACTTCGTTCCACGAACGCTGGGTGCGTTTCTGGTCCGATCATTTCACGGTTACCGGCAAGAAACCCGTGATCGTCGGTCTGGCAGGTGGGTTTGAGAGGGAAGCCATTCGTCCCAACGTCGGCGGCCGGTTCGTAGATCTGCTACTGGCCGTCATCCAGCATCCCGTCATGATCCTCTATCTCGACAACGCCAGGTCCTTCGGCCCGAACACCCCCGCCGCACGCTACAGCGACGGCGGTCTGAACGAGAACCTGGCACGGGAGGTACTTGAACTGCATACGCTGGGCGTCGATGGTGGCTACGAGCAGTCGGATGTCCGGTCACTCGCTCTCATGTTGACCGGATGGAGTCTCAGCCCCGCCGACGGCCATGGGTCGGGTGGAGGGTTCCATTTTCATGCAACAGCCCACGAGCCCGGTGACCGTCACCTCATGGGCGTCGGCTATGCTGATGACGGGATCGGCCAGGCAGAGCGGGCCTTGCGCGATCTCGCTGCTCATCCGGCAACGGCCCGGAACATTGCAAGGGAACTCGCACGCCATTTCGTTTCGGACCGGCCTGCGCCGGAGATTGTCGCCCGCCTGAGCCGGACGTTCATCGAAACAGAGGGCGATCTGACACAGATGGCTCTTGCCCTGATCGAAATACAGTCGGCCTGGATACCCCTGACCAAGCTGAAGACACCTGACGAGCTTGTCATCTCTGCCCTGCGCGGTATCGGGGCGAAGGGGGCCAACCGTGGCGTGCTGAATGCGTTGGTGGAACTGGGACAGCGCCCGTGGATGGCCCCGTCACCGAAGGGCTGGCCGGATACGGCGGAGGCCTGGATCACCCCGGACCGGGCACTCAGGCGTGTCGATTTCGGAGCCGCCATGGCGGAACGGATGGCCCCCCTTCCGAAAGACCCCATGATCCAGGCCAGGGACATGATGGGTGAGTTGTATGGCCAAGACACGATGATGGCGATCAGCCGGGCCGAGAGCCCGCGTCAGGCGCTGGCGCTGGCGCTCTCGGCCCCTGAATTCCAACGGAGATAACCTCAATGCCGGACCGCCGCTTCGATATCTCGCGCCGCAGGCTGCTGAAATTCAGCGGTGCCTCGGCCCTGGCTTCCATTTCCGGTCGATCACTCGCCACGACAGGACCGGACCCGCGCTTCCTGATGATCATCCTGCGCGGCGGGGCGGATGGGCTGAGCATGCTTCCGCCAACAGGCGACCCGGATCTGGCGGACATTCGCGGCAGACTAAGCGCCTTTCCGACGCTTCCGCTGGACGGCTTCTTCTCCCTGCACGGCGCCATGCCGACCATCGGCGAACTCTGGAAGCAGCAGCAACTCATCGGATTTCATGCCATCTCCACCCCCTATCAGGATCGGAGTCACTTCGACGCGCAGAACGTACTGGAGAGCGGGCTTGCCCGCCCCGACGGTTCCGCCGACGGATGGCTCAACCGCGCCCTTGCCCTGCGCCCGGACAGCGCCCGTCGCGGACTGTCGGTTGGCGCGGGAACGCCGCTGATCATGCGCGGTGCGGCACCTGTCGGATCCTGGGCACCGTCACAGTTGCCGGTCGCGGACCCGACACTGGTGGACCGTCTGGTGCCACTGTGGGCCAATGACCCGCTGCTGGCCAGGATGCTGCCACAGGGGCGGGAGTTGCAGGCAATGACCGGCGGCATGGGCGGAGACCCCAATTCCGGTCGCATGGCCGGTCTGCTGGAACAGGTCGGCCAGTTGATGGCGCGCGCGGACGGACCACGTATCGTTGCCATGGACAGCGACGGCTGGGACATGCATGGCACGCTGCTGTTCCACATGAACCGACTTTCCGCTGATCTGGATCAGGGGATCGCGCGGCTGCGGGCCAAGCTCGGCGACGCCTGGTCGCAGACCGTGGTGCTGATCGCCAGTGAATTCGGTCGAACAGTGGAGCCGAACGGAACCGGGGGCTCGGACCATGGCATCGGCGGTTCGGCCCTGCTGCTGGGCGGAGCGGTCCGGGGCGGGCGGATGATCGCTGACTGGCCCGGCCTGCGTCCGGCAGACCGCGTCGCGGCGCGGGACCTGCGTCCGACCAGGGATCTGCGGGACGTCTTTGCAGCAGCACTTGCCGATCATCTTTCCTACAGCCCGACGGAAATCAGTGAGACCATCCTGCCTGGTTTCGCCGCCGCGAACAGGACGCCGGAGATGTTTCACCGCACACTTTGACAAGTGGCATCAGCCATTCGTCCGGGCTAGGCTCGGGTGCGGTGCAGCGAGGCAGGTCTGGGGCGATGCAAACACCTGAAACGAAGCGGAAGAATGAATGGGTCGTGCTGTTCGTGGCGAACAGCGACGAGACCCAGATCGACCGGACCCTGATGGCCGCCTGGTCGGTGCGCCAGCATTTCACGGACGTCCCGATCGCCGTCGTGACCAACCGTCCGACCCACAGGCTCTGGCGCACGGCTGTCTTCAACATCGTCATTTCCATGGCCGATGATCCGTCCGCCAGTGTCGCCACCTGTTGCCGCCGCGCCATGGATCGCGAGATCTTTGATCGTGCCTTCTACGTCAACTCCCACTGCCGCCTGCGCTCCGGGTCGGTCGGAACCCTGATGAAACCGCTGGCACAACCCGGGATCGATGTGACCCTGTTGCCGTCGGAAGGCGCGGAAGCCATGCAAGACGGCATCATTGGCCTGCACAACAGTGACGGGGGCCGCGCCTTCCTGGACAAGTGGGCCGCGAGCATCGGTGAAGGCGGCGGCCTGCCCGCCGCGGTGGGAGACAATGCGGGCTTCACCGCGGGCGTCTTCGACAGCGTCTGGACACCGGAAGTCGCCACCGATCCGGAGAAGCTGCCGGCAGTGGAAGTCCGACAGGGCAACGCGCGCCGACTGCAGGGGGAAATGCTGCTGTTTGCATTGCACAGGCTTGTCTCCGGCGACCTGAAGCGAGCGGCAACGGTCTATGCCCGCGTCGCGCTGCGGGCCGAGCCGTCCCTGGTCCAGCTTGGTTCGGCACGGCTGGTCCCGCACCTGCGCCGTCGGTTCCCGGAGAAGGTGAGCGGCATCGGCGCGGAGGGCAGGAAGAAGCTGGAGGAGATGCTGAACCACGCGGCGGAAGGCGACCCGGCGGGCAACCTGCTCGCCATCGCGGCCCTGCATCTGGAAATGGATCAGCCGAAGACCGCCGTCACCGTGTTGCGTCTGATCTCGCGAATGCGCTTCAGGAAGCCCGTGCCCGTCCCGGACTGAGCGGCCCGGTGATCATTGATCAGCCCGGCTTGCGCCCCGTCACCCGCGTCAGTGTCTGCGGAATGAACTCCGTCGCGCTGATCCCCTCGAACCCGGCGCTCTCCAGATAGCCGACGCACTCGGCAATCGTGTGGGCATGCCCGATCGAGTGCGGTATCGCCTCGTAGAGTCCCCACATCGCAGGGGCGATCGGCCCCATCCGGTCATCGTCCAGCATCTCGCCGATCAGATGGTACTCGCCGCCGGGCTCCAGCGCGTCGAATACCTGTGCCACGACACGGGTCCAGGTTTCGCGGTCATAGATCGGCAGGTTCGAGGCCTGGATCGCAACGTCGCAACCGGACGGCAACGGCCCCCGCGTGAAGTCGCAGGATTCCGCCGTGACCCTGTCGGACACACCATTCTCCGCAATGAATTCCCGCGCCACGGTCACGACCGGCGGCAGATCGAGCACCACCGCACTGATCCCGGGCCAGGTCTGGGCGGCGATGATGCAGTAGGCACCGGAGCCGCCGCCGAGATCCATGATGCGCTTGCGGCCGGTCAGATCGACTTCCCGATGGAACTTGCGGGCCGCGCCCATGCCGATGGAATAGGTGGCCTTGTGATAGGCGCGCGCACTCTCCACCGTCAGGTCATCGTACATGCCCAGCGGCTCGGTCTTCTGCTCCTTCAGGATTTCAGAAAGCCTGCCCCAGTCGCCCCAGCTCTCCCGCATGAAGGTCATCCAGGGACCCGCGTAGCTGCGCTCTCCCTCCACAAGGAAACGCGCCACATCGGGGGCGTTGGCGTAGGTGCCGTCCGCATCCCGTGTCACCAGCTCCATCCCCGCCAGGGCATCCAGCAGCCGCTCGCCGTTCAGTGCACCGATCCCCACGGCCTCACCCAGCTTCGCGATGGTATTCGCGCCTGCCGCGATCTGCGTGAAGACCCCCAGATCGATGGCCGCATACATGGCGCCCGTCTCCCAATAGGCCTTCGAGATGCGTTGCAGGCGTACGGTATCCACCCGTTTCTCAGTCATTTTTTGAACCTCCCCTATCTTGTCTTCGGCAAATCCTTCGGAAAAACCGTCGCGATGGCCCCCAGTATCAGGCCGGTCGCCAGCAGCTCCGGCAGCCCGAGCGGTTCGTCCAGCAGGATTGCCGAGGAACCAAGCCCGACCAGAGGCACCAGCATGACAGACAGCGATGCCGTCTTCACCGGCAGGCGTTTCACCAGCCACAGATAGGCGGCCACACCGAAGACCTGCGCAATCAGGCCGGCATAGAGCGTTGCCGCTGTCGCCTGCCAGGATACCGGTTGCAGGACCAGCAGGTCAGGTATGGCCAGCAGCGTGATCGGTGTCGCGCCCACCACCATCTGCCAGCTCATCACCGTCAGATGCGGCACGCGCCAGGTATTGTACTTCTGCCAGACGGTTCCGAAGGCAAAGCAGAGCGATGCCGCCACCATGACCAGGGCACCCAGGGGCGCCTCACCCAGCCGCTTGGCCTCGTCCCCCATCAGGACGGCCAGCCCGGCCATGGCCAGGACCAGACCCAGAATGCGCCAGCGCGTCACCTTCTCGCCCAGCAGCGGAATACCCATCAGAAAGGCCCAGACCGGCATGGTATAGGCGATCAGCGATGCGCGACCGGCCTCGATCAGGGTCACGCCGACCGCCGACAGGTACAGCCAGGCCCCGACATTGAACAATCCGGCAACGATCAGGGGAACCCAGTGGTCACGGGGGACGCGCAGGCTGTGCCCGGCGATCCGTGTCACGATCAGCATGGTGATCGCGGCCAGCACCGAGCTGATGGCACGGAAGCTGAGAACCGACATCTCCGCCACGGCGATCTTCATGAAGGGCCAGAGCAGGCCCCAGACCAGAATCAGCAGCACGAAGATCATCAGACTGAAGGAACGCGACGCCGCGTTCTCTTCAACGGGAGGTAAGGCAGTTGTCATGCGCGGGAGCTTACGCAGTCCTGCCCCTGCGGCAATCCAAAACAGACGCATGGCCATCCGCGCGGACTGCGGGTCAGCGGCAGGGACGCGAATTGCCGTGCTGCAAATGATTATCAATGATGTTGCAGCGGTGATCCTGCGCTGTTATTGATCTTGCAACTCATTCTGAAAAAGGGACTCGCCTGCCATGTCAGTCTTTGGATCCATCACGCGCCTCGCAACCGGTGCCGCCCTGCTTTGCGGCCTGACCGCGGGTGCCGCGCAGGCTGCGGAGGAGGTCAACCTCTACTCCTACCGCCAGCCTCACCTCATGCAGCCGCTGATCGACGCCTTCACCGCCGATACCGGCATCAAGGTGAACATGGTCTACGCGAACAAGGGTCTGCTGGAGCGCCTGGTTGCCGAAGGCCGCAACACGCCGGCCGACGTGGTGATCACCGCCAACGCCGGTCGTCTGGCCGACCTCGTCGAGGCTGATGTGCTGCGTTCGGTGACCTCCCCGAAGCTGGAGGCTGCCGTTCCGGCGAACTTCCGGGATCCCCAGAACCGCTGGTTCGCGATCACCAAGCGCAGCCGCGTGCTCTATGCCAGCCGTGAGCGTGTGGCGGCGGATCGCGCGCTGACCTACGAAGGTCTGGCCGACGTGGAATGGAAGGGCAAGATCTGCGCCCGCCAGTTCACGCATCCCTACATGATCGACCTGATCTCCTCCATGATCGCGTCCCATGGTGAAGCCTGGACGGAAACGTGGCTGCAGGGTGTGAAGGCCAACCTGGCGCGCAAGCCGCAGGGCAATGACCGCGCGCAGATCAAGGCCGTTGCCCAGGGCGAGTGCGATATCGCCATCGGCAATACCTACTACTACGGCATCATGCTCTCCGACCCGGAACAGCGCCCCGCCGCCGAGGCCGTGCGTCCCGTGTTCCCGAACCAGGAAGGGCGCGGCGCACACATGAACATCACCGGTGCCGGTGTCACCAAGCACGCCAGGCACCCGGAGAACGGCGTCAAGCTGATCGAGTATCTGACCAGCCCGCACGCGCAGGAAATCTACGCCGCCCAGAACTTCGAGTTCCCGATCTTGGGCGGGGTATCGATCGCTCCGGTCATCGCCGTCTTCGGTGAATTCAAGGAAGATCCGGTCAGCCTGGCCGATGTCGCGGCCCAGCGTCGTGCCGCCGCCCAGATGGTGGACCGCGCCGGTCTTTCCAGTTGATGCGTGATCTGACATCGTGACCGCATGACACTTGCGGTTGCGCCGCCGACGGCCGTCCGTCGCGGACATGACAGAAGCTATCTCGTAATTGGCCTCGTCGCGATACTCGCGACGGGGCTTGTTGCGTTACCGGTCGGTGCGCTTGTCTGGTTCGCGCTGTCGGTGGAGCCGGGGATCTGGCCGCATCTGACCCGAACGGTCCTGGGCAACTACACCATCACCACCAGCCTGCTGGCGCTGGGCGTCGGAACGGGCGTGACCCTGATCGGTGTCGGCGCGGCCTGGCTGGTCGCGGCATACGACTTCCCGCTGCGCCGGACGCTGGAATGGGCGCTGATGATGCCGCTGGCAGCACCATCCTACATCGTCGCCTTTGTCTACACGGACCTGCTGGACTATGCCGGGCCGGTGCAGAGCACGCTGCGCGACCTGTTCGGCTGGCGCAATGCCGCCGACTACAGCTTCCCGGAGATCAGAAGCCTGCCCGGCGCCATCATCATCATCACGCTGGTGCTCTATCCGTACGTCTATCTGCTGACCCGCACCGCGTTCCTGGCCCAGTCCCGCGCTGCCGTGGAGGCCGCGCGCATGCAGGGACTGTCGGCCAGCGCGGCCTTCTGGCGCGTTGCCCTGCCCATGGCACGCCCCGCCATCGTCGTCGGTGTCGCGCTGGCGCTGATGGAGACACTGAACGAATACGGCACTGTCGACTTCTTCGCCGTGCCCGTCTTCTCGACCGGCATCTTCCACGTCTGGATCAACATGGGCAGCCTGGAGGGCGCGTCCGGCCTTGCCCTGATGCTGGTGGCGGCGGTCGCGATCCTGCTGCTGGCGGAACGCCGGGCACGGGCCGATCGCCGCTTCACCGACGCCCGCTCAACCCGCCCCGCGCAGGCCCGCGCGCAACTGCATGGTGCCCTGGCCCTGGCCGCGACCCTGCTCTGCACCCTGCCCGTCGTGCTGGGTTTCCTGCTGCCCTTCAGCCTGCTGGTAGGCTCCTCGTGGCACCGCATAGATGCCCTGTTCACCGGGGACCTGGCGTCCGCACTGCTCAACTCGCTGGAGCTTGCCGCCCTCGCCGCCCTGGTCGTGACCGTGCTTTCGCTCTGGCTGGCCTATGCCGGACGCATGAGCGGCGCGCCGCTGCTCCGCCTGGGTACGCGCCTGGCCAGCATGGGGTACGCGATCCCCGGCTCCGTGCTGGCAATAGGTATCCTTGCCCCCTTCGCCGCCTTCGACAACGCCCTGGATGCCTGGCTGTTCGAGTCATTCGGACTGTCGAGTGGCCTGCTGCTCTCCGGCACCCTGATCGCATTGCTGTTCGGCTGCACCGTGCGGTTCCTGGCTTTGGGTTTCGGCGCGACCGAGGCGGGGTTCGAGCGGGTGCCCCGCTCCCTCGACGATGCTGCCCGGCTGCTTGGATCAGGTCCTGTTGACCTGGTACGGCGCGTTCACTGGCCGCTCCTGCGCGCCAGCAGCCTGACCGCCGCCCTGCTGGTCTTCGTCGATACGCTGAAGGAGCTGCCGATGACCCTGGCACTGCGCCCCTTCAACTTCGAGACCCTGGCAACGGTGACACACCAGTATGCGGTCGATGAACGTTTCGCGGAGGCCACGCCCGGTGCCCTCGCCATCGTGCTGGCCGGTGTGGTGCCCGTGATCCTGCTGAGCCACACGATCAGGCAGGCGTCCCGGCCAAGGGCCTGATTGCTCCGGCAAGGCTTCGTTAACGCCGATCCGACAAAATGTTCCGGTTGCAATGGACCGGAGCAAACCATCGTGAATGACATGTCGGCGCACAACCCGAGTCTTGCCCGTCCTGATCTGCTGGCGGCCGTCAGTCACGAGATGCGCAACAGCCTGAACGGGCTGCTCGGCGTGACCGAACTGCTGCTGACTAGCCAGCTGGACAGGGAACAGCGCAGGCAGGTGGACACCATCCGTGCCTGCGCCGACAGCCTGCGCAACCTCTCTGTCGACATGCTCGACCTGTCACGCATGGAAGCTGGCCGATTCCGGATGGTGGAGGCACCGTTCTCGCCGGTCGAACTGCTGGAACATGTCGGTCGGGTCATGGGACCGCAGGCCGCCGACAAGTGCCTGCGCTTCGAAGCCCGCTTCGGGGAACGGTGCAACCGCACCCTGAGTGGCGACCGGACGCGCATCTGCCAGATACTGCTCAACCTGATCGGCAACGCGATCAAGTTCACCTCCGGCGGTCAGGTCAGCGTCCGGATGTCGGCACATGACCAGGGCGATCTCGTCGGCCTTCGGTTTGTCGTCGCAGACACCGGCTGCGGCATGGAACCCGCTATGATCGACGACCTGTTCCAGCCCTGGAAGCGACGCCGTCTGCACGCGGAATCCGGCGCGGGGCTGGGCCTGGCGATCTCCCGGCGGCTGGCGCGGCAGATGAACGGCGACATTACCGTCACCAGTGAGCCCGGTATCGGCTCCAGCTTCAGCCTGCAGATCGCGCTGCCCGAATGTGAGGCACAGGTCGGCGAAGCCACCTCCGACCTCCCGAAAGGTGAGGAAACGGTTGCCAGTCTGCGCGTGCTCGTCGCCGACGACCATCTGATCAACCGCGCCCTGCTGGAGGCGGTGATGCGCAAGCTGGGGCATGAGGTGATCACGGTCGACAATGGCCGATCCGCCGTGGAGCGTGCACTGTCGGGCAACGTCGATCTGGTGCTGATGGATATCCAGATGCCGGAACTGGACGGTGTTGCCGCCACACAGGAAATCCGTGCCGCTGAACCAGCCGGGTCCCGGCTGCCGATCCTGGGGGTAACCGGCCACGACTCGCCGGAGCATCGCGCGGCGTTCCGCGCCGCCGGCATGGATGGCGTCGTCATGAAGCCGTATGATGTCTCCCTGCTGGTCTCCGAGATCATCCGCGTCATGGCTGCTGCCGGGCCTGAACCGGTCAGCACCGAGCCGGCCGTGAACAATTTGGATCCCGAGAGCCCGCTGGCCGACACCCTGAAGATGATCCGGCAACTCGAAAAGTCCGCGATGACCGCTGGTCACTGACGCGAGCCCCGCGCTATAACCGATCCCTGTTCAATTGACTGAAGCCGGGGAGGGCTTGGAGCCATGGGTTTGCAGCGTCAGATCTTCAGTGAAGACCACGAGATCTTCCGTCGCACTGTTCGCAAGTTTCTCGAGGACGAAATGGCCCCGCACCACGAGAAGTGGGAAGATCAGGGCTATGTCGACCGGGAAGCCTGGACCCGAGCCGGTGAACTCGGGTTCCTCTGCATGTCGATGCCGGAGGAGTTCGGTGGTTCGAATGCTGACCGGCTCTACAGCGCGATCCTGATGGAGGAGACGCAGCGGCTGAACCTGACGGGTCTCGGCTTCGGGCTGCACAACGAGATCGTGGCCCCCTACATCAACCGCTATGGCTCGGAGGAGCAGAAGCGGAAATACCTGCCGAAGATGGCCAGCGGCGAGATGGTCGGTGCCATCGCCATGTCGGAGCCGGGCACGGGCTCGGACCTGCAGGGTATCAAGACCACGGCACTGAAGGATGGCAACGAGCTCGTCGTCAATGGCCAGAAGACCTTCATCACCAATGGCTGGAACGCCGATGTGGTCATCGTTGTCGCCAAGACCGACCCGGAAAAGGGTGCCAAGGGTACCTCGCTGGTGATGGTCGAACGCGGTGACAGCGGCTTCGAGAAGGGCCGCCGCCTGAAGAAGCTGGGCATGAAGGCGCAGGACACGTCGGAGCTGTTCTTCGACAATGTGCGCATTCCCGCCGATCGCATCCTTGGCGAGGAAGGCAAGGGCTTCGTCTATCTGATGCAGGAACTGGCGTGGGAACGCATCCAGGTGGCCATCAGTGCCGCCGCCGCCATGGAAGCCGCCGTCGAGATGACGGTGGAATACTGCAAGGAACGCAAGGCCTTCGGTCAGCCGCTGCTGGAATTCCAGAACACCCGTTTCAAGCTTGCCGAGATGAAGACCATTGCCCAGGTCGCCCGGACCTTCGTCGATGAATGCCTGTCGAAGGTGCTGGTCAACGAACTGGATGCCGAAACGGCTTCCATGGCCAAGCTCTGGACCTCCGACATGCAGAACAAGGTGATCGACGAATGCCTGCAGCTGCACGGCGGCTATGGCTACATGTGGGAATATCCCATCACCCGCATGTATGCCGACGCCCGCGTCCAGCGCATCTATGCCGGCACCAACGAGATCATGAAGGAAATCATCGCCCGCGGGCTTTGATGCCGTTCAGCCGATACCCGGCCCGTCCGAGTCAGCCTTCGCCACCTGCTTCAGCCAGGTGACGAAGGCTTTCAGCGGGGCGCGCATGGGACCGGGTTGCCAGACCATGTGATAGGCAGCGGGGTTCATCTCGTCGCCTTCCTCGTCCTCGAACAGGACGGTCAGGCGACCGTCCTGGATGTCCTCCTCCACGAAGACGCGCGCGGTGCAGGCAAGGCCCTGCCCGTCACGCAGGGCTGACATGATCATGTAGCCGGGCAGGTGCGTGATGTTCTTCTTGCGGGGCACCACCACGCCGCGGCGTTCCATCCATATCTTCAGTTCATCTGTCCCCAGCTCCTGCAGCCACGGCAGGTCCGCCGCATCTGCCGGTTCCCGGATACGCCGGTTGCCGACCAGGGAAGTCGCCGCCACCACGACGAAGGAAGACGGGATCAGCGGCTCGCTTTCCAGCCTCGGCCAGCGACCATGGCCATAGCGAATGGCCAGATCATAGTTGTCACGACGCAGATCCATCAGTTCGAAGGTCGGGTTCAGCATCAGCTCGATATCCGGGTAGGAAGCCCGGAAATCCGCGATTCTCGGCATCAGCCAACTGGTCGCGAAGATCGGTGTGACCGTGACCTTCAGGGCACGCATCGTCTCATTGTCGGTGAAGGCCGCGATGGCCTGCTGCAGCGTCCCGAAGCCCTCCGAAAGCTGCCAGGCAAGCCGCGCCCCGTCGTCGGTCAGGGCAAGTCCGCGCCCCTCCCGCACCATCAGGCTGACCCCCAGACGCTCCTCCAGCCTGCGGACCTGCTGGCTGACGGCGGCGTGGGTCACGTTCATCTCCCTGCCCGCAGCGGTGAAGTTCAGATGGCGGGCCGCTGCCTCGAAGGAGCGCAGGGTTGCCAGCGGCGGCATGTCGGACCAGTCCATCTGTAACTCCACCTTACAGTCAGAAAATTTCTCTGACTGGTTTTATGCGCGTCCGTGAACCAGATAGCGCTTCACACACGAACCCAAGGAGACAGCATCATGCTCAGCATTCTCGGCAATTCCTACATGAACGCAACCCGGCAGGCTGGCTACGTTCCGAGCCACACCGACGTCCAGCAGGCGGAACGCGCCGCCGACGCGGAGCAGCCCCGCAGCCTGGCCATGATCCGCCGCTGGCGCCGCCGCGCTTCCGACCGGACTGAGGGTTAACGGATTGTTACAGGTCAATGTCGCCTTTCAGCAGCCGCTGAATGACGGTCCGACGCAGGATCTCGTTGGTTCCGTCGGCGACATTGATCACTCTCAGCGCCTGCCAGGCGTCGGTCAGACCAACCTCGTTGGTGAAGCCCATGGCACCGAAGGTCTGCATGGCGCGGTCCACGGCCCGCACCCCGATCTCCACCGCATAGGCCTTGGTCATGGACAGTTCCTTGATCGCTGCCTGCCCCTGATCCAGCAGTCGCGTCGCATTCATGCCCATCAGATGCGCGGCATGCAGTTCCATCGCTGACGACGCCAGCGGGAACGTGACCCCCTGATATTCCGAGATCGTCTTGCCGAACGCCTCCCGCGCCTTGGCGTATTCCAGTGCCAGCTCCAGCGACCAGCGCCCCAGCCCCACCGCGCGCGCCGAATTGTATATCCGACCCAGCGACACGCCGTACAGCGCCATGGCAAAGCCCTGGTGCAGATCGCCCACCAGTTGCCAGGGTTCCACCCGCAGCCCCTCGAAGCGCAGTTCCGCCTCGTCGCCGCCGATGTGGCCGAACATCTTGACGATGCGCTGCACCTCGAAGCCCGGCGCGTCGGTCGGCACCAGAAAGGCGGAGATGCCGCCCTTCTTCTGCGCCGCCCGCTCCGCGTCCGTGACGGCGAACAGGATGCAGTAGTCGGCGATGGGGGAATTGGTGGTCCAGATCTTCCGTCCCTCGATCACCCAGCCGTCGCCGTCCGGGACCGCACGCGTCCTGATCATCGTGGCATCGGAACCCGCCCCCGGCTCGGACAGGCCGAAGCACATGCCCTTCTCCCCCGACATCAGCGGCTCCAGGATCTCGTCCCGCGCCCGGTCGGTGACCTTCTCCAGCAGGCGGCTCGGCCCGAAGGCCCAGTGGCTGATGGCATAGAGCATCAGCCAGTTCTGCGGCCCGCAATGGTGGAACAGGGCCTGCCAGCCGGCGAAATAGGCTTCGTTGCCCAACCCGCCGCCGCCCAGCGCCTCGGGCACACACATCTGGTAGTAGCCCGCCTCCGAGGCCGCCATCCGCACTTCACGGATCAGGTCGACCACCGGCGGCGACATGCGCCCGTCTTCCGTGTAGATGCGCCGCCCGTCCTCGAACAGGTCCCGGTTGGCGGCATGGCGCGGCAGGATCTCCTTGTCGGCGAAGGCGATCAGGCCGTCCACCACCTGCCGCAGTTCCTCGGGATGTTCGTCTGCAATTGCACTCATCGGTCCACCTCCCCAGATGTTGAGCGGCCATGGTGGCCCAGCGGGACGGCGGGGGGAAGCAGATCAGCGTGGCAGATGGTATGCGCGGCTCTGCGTCTCCCGGCAATCATCGGCCAGAACCTGCATCGTTGCGGTGTGATCGGCCGCGAGCATCGCCACGAATCCGACAGGCCCCTTCACATGCCAGCGCAGCCCGGCCTGTTCGTCCAGCGCCGCGAACCGCACCCCGGAGCCACTGCGTACCTGCCGCATCGCCACCTGCTGTCCCCGGAACCCCATGACCGCCAGACCCGGCTGTTGGTCATGGAACAGGTACGTCAGTTCGACGACAGTCCCGTCAGCGCAGCGATAGCCTGTCTCGCTGACCCGCCAGCCGGTGCCGGATGCATCACCGCCCGCAGTTGCGGCACCCGCCGACACCAGGAGTGCGCTGACGACAATGACCGGAAGTCGCAACATGGGACGGTCCCTCAGAATGCGCTGTTCGGCTCCTTCAGGAACGCGATCTCCTCCGCCGTGCTTTCGCGTCCCAGAACGGCATTGCGGTGCGGAAAGCGGCCGAAGCGTTCGATGATCTCGTGATGGCGGCGCACTGCGGCCATGTGCGCCTCCGGCAGGTCCAGCGGCGCGAACAGGTCCATGCAGCGTTCCTGGATCGCCAGCACCTCCGAATGCTCGAACGGAAGATAGAAGAAGAACCGGCGCATCTCTGGCTGCTGCTGATCGAAACCCGCCTCAATGGCAGTGGTCGCAATGGCAAGTGCCTTCGGGTCGTTGGCCCAGGCATCGGGGCTGTCGCGAAACAGGTTGCGGCTGAACTGGTCCAGCGTGATGACCAGCGCCAGGGCACCGTCACTGCTGCCCTGCCAGCCGTCGCAGTCGCCGCGCGCGGCCTGCCCGTTCAGCTCCCCGAAACGTTCGGCAATGACAGCATCCACGGCGCTGTCACGCTTCCAGTGCTGCTCCGGTGCCAGTTCCTCGAACCAGAAGCGGAGCACCATTGCAATTCTCGGGTCTTCCATCGGTTTCTCCCGCGCGCTATCTCGTGGAACCATGAGCAAACAGCAGACCGAACGCAACCACGCTCGCAGGGGCCTGTCGTGCGCCTGAGTGTCCTTGACCAGAGTCCCATTCGGGCAGGTGCGACACCTGCGGACGCCATCCGGGAATCCATCGCGCTGGCCCAGGCCTGTGACAGGCTGGGCTATCACCGCTACTGGCTGGCGGAGCATCATGCTTCCGGCGGGCTGGCCGGTGCCGCGCCGGAAATCCTGATCGGGCACATTGCGGGCGCAACGCAGAACCTGCGTGTCGGCTCGGGCGGCGTGATGCTCAGCCACTATTCCGCGCTGAAGGTGGCTGAGACCTTCAGGATGCTGGAGACGCTCTATCCCGGTCGCATCGACCTGGGTGTCGGGCGTGCGCCGGGCAGCGATGGCCACACCGCCCGCGCCCTGCAGGCCGGACCGGGCAAGGCCTCCATCGACTATTATCCGCGGCAGGTGCTCGACCTCATCGGTTTCATGAATGACGCGCTGGAGGATGATCACCCCTTCGCCGCCATCAAGGCGCAGCCGCTGGGCCCGACGGCACCGCAGGTCTGGATGCTTGGCTCATCGGCGGACAGTGCGACCTACGCGGCCCATTTCGGCCTGCCCTTCTCCTTCGCCCATTTCATCAACACCCAGGGCGGCGACAGGATCATGCAGGCCTATCGCCAGCATTTCAGGCCCTCCGCCTACTGCCCGAAGCCGGAAGGCACGATCGGTGTCTTCGCGCTCTGCGCCGAGACCCAGGAACAGGCAGACTATCTGATCAAGTCGCGTGACCTGTGGCTGCTGCGGCTGATGAAGGGGGAGTGGGGACCGTTCCCGACGCCCGAGGAAGCGGATGCCTATCCCTACAGCCCGCACGACTACGCCATCATCGAGGCCAATCGCGACCGCTCGGTTTCCGGGTCGCCGGACAGGGTAAAGGCGGAACTGGAACGGCTGGCCGAACTCTATGGTGTCGAGGAACTGGTCGTCGTGACCATCAGCCATGATTTCACGGCGCGGGTCCGGTCCTACGAACTGCTGGCGGAAGCGTTCGCACTGGACCAGAGAGCCGCCGCATGACCGACACCATGACAAGCACCGTCACCCGCATCCATGCGATCGGGGGCCTGAGGGCCTGGATCGTCTGGTTCCTGGCCGCGAACTGCTTCTTCTACGCCTTCTTCCAGCGGGCCGCGCCTTCGGTGATGGTCGATCCGCTGATGGCCGCCTTCGATGTCGGCGCCGCAGTCACCGGCAATCTGGCCGCGCTGTACCTCTACGTCTATGCCGTGCTGCAACTGCCGGTGGGACTGCTGCTCGACCGCTGGGGGCCGCGCATCCTGATGGCGGGCGGCATGGCGCTGGTGGGCATCGGGGTCATGGCCTTCGCGCTGTCACCGAACATCTGGGTTGCCTACGCCGGCCGCTTCCTGGTCGGCGCCGGGTCCGCCGTTGGCTTCATCTCCGCCCTGACCATCGCCTCCGCCTGGCATCCGCCCAGCCGCTTCGGCCTGTTCTCCGGTCTGACCATGGGCTACGCCATGCTCGGCGGCTTTCTGGCGCAGGGACCGCTGGGTGGGCTGATCGACCAATACGGCTGGCGCGACCCCATGCTGACCAGCGGGATCTGGGGTGCCGTGCTGGCGCTGCTGATCTGGCTGGTGGTGCGCGACCGGCCGGACGGACAACGCGTCGAGCGCACCGGCACCCAGAGCCTGGGCACGTCCCTGAAACAGGCCATGACACGCCGACAGAACTGGGTGCTCGGCTTCTATGGCCTGCTGCTCTCCGGTCCCTTCCTGTCCTATGGCCTGCTGTGGGGTGTCCCGCACATCATGCTGATGCATGGCGTGGACCGCGAAGTCGCGGGCTTCTCCACATCCCTCATGACCGTGGGCTTTGCCTTCGGCGGACCGGTGGGCGGCTTCCTGTCGGACTTCTTCCGGCGACGCAAGCTGCCGCTGATGAACGCGGCATTCTTCTCGCTGCTGCTCTGGGTGGTGATGCTCTACGGGTTCGAACCGACGCTGTTGCAGCGCCAGATCATGATCTTCCTGGTCGGCCTGTTCGGCGGGTCGATGATCGTGTGCCTGGCTGCGGCGCGGGAACTGTCGCCACCGTCCATCGGTGGCGCGGTAACAGGCTTCGTCAATGGCATGTTCGTCGGCGGCGGTGCCCTGTTGCAGCCTGCCGTCGGCATCGTGCTCGACCTCTCCTGGGACGGCACTGTCTCACCGGAGACCGGCATTCCGGTCTATTCCGTCGCCGACTATCAGGTCGCGCTGCTGGTGCTGCCGGTCTGCGCCGGACTGGGCGCCCTGCTGTCGCTGTTCATCCGTGAAAGCCACTGCGTCCCGGCGGGGGAGGATGCATGAGCCACCCGACGCTGACCCGCGAGAACATCGCAGCCGGCGCGCTGGAGGAATTCATGCAGGACGCGGAGCGCCGTGGTCTGCTGACACGCCTGTCGGACGAGGATCGGGAGGCATCGCGTGACCGGACGATCGCCCGCTTCGCACCGGAGGAGGACATCTGGGTCTTCGGTTACGGCTCCCTGATCTGGAACCCGGCGTTCCATTTCGAGGAGAAACGTATCGCCCGGATTCACGGCCTGCATCGCCGGTTCTGCCTGGAAACCCCGCTGGGGCGCGGATCACCGGAACAGCCCGGTCGGGTGCTCGGCCTCGACCGCGGTGGATCATGCGCCGGCATGGCCTTTCGCGTGGCACCGGAGAAGGCGCGCGACGAACTGGGCATCCTGTGGCGGCGGGAGATGATCTCGGACGCCTATCGTGCCACCGTGGTGCGGGCACAGACCGACCAGGGGCCGGTGCGGGCCGCGACCTTCGTGATCAACCGCAAGAGTCCGCGCTATTGCGGCGAGACCGACCTCGACAAGGTGGCCTTCAGCATCGCGCGGGCGGAGGGCTGGCTGGGTCCCTGCTCCGACTATCTGTTTCAGACACTGGAACACTTGCAGGAACTTGGCCTGCGCGACCGCTACCTGGAGAAGCTGGCGCGCAAGGTGCGCGCGTATCAGGCGGCTGCGTGACTGTCTGCCAGTCCCCGGACATGGCCTGCGACATCCTGCATGCAGCGGGTCCAGTCGAGATCCGGCAGCCGGACGAAATCCTGCATGTTGGCGAAGAACGGATTGACCGCCTGCCCAAGCGCGAACTCGTAGGGCAGACGCGAGAACACCAGTGACGGCACACCAATCGAGGCCGCAAGCTGGCGCACGGTGTTGGTTGGTGCGATGACCAGATCACAGGTCGCGATCAGTGACGCAGTACCATCGAAGTCGTCCTTCAGATCCAGTCCAGCAACCTGACTGATCCTGACACCGAACTGCTGCTCCGCCGCCGCGATCTCCTCCGCGACCTCGCCGTACTGAAGGTTGACCCATTCCACACCCGCCAGCGCGAACAGTGGCCCCCAGTGCTCCAGCGGGACATAGCCGCGGTCACGCAACCGGTTGCGGTGGATGCTCGTCCAGCTGATCCCGACCCGCAGCCTGCCATCCGCCGGTCGCGGCATGGCTCGCGGCCCGAGCAGGGCGGGGTTGGCCGGAAACGCGTCGAGGTCGCGGCGGAACAGCGTCTGCAGGCTGCCCGCCTCGATCACCGCATCGAAACGCGGTGCGTCCGAGAGCCAGTAATAGCCGCGATGGAAGCCGGGCCGGTCCGACCCCTGCCAGGGCACGAAGTTTACGTCCGGGAACGACCGCGTACAGAGGTCGAGCAGGCGCGGATCGCATTCCCACCAGAGTTCCTGCACCCGCTCTGCCGTATCCCGGATGCAGTGCAGGAAGTGCAGTTCGTCGCCCACCCCCTGCTCTGCCAGCACCAGCAGACGGCCTGTCGGCACTTCCCGACCGTCCCAGCGCCTGTGTTTCAGGTCACGTCGGATGAACCCCGGATAGCTCCTGTCCAGTCGCGCCTCATAGTCGCGCCAGCCGGTTTCCAGGTCGCCCGTACCCAGCGCGAAGAGCGCGTGATTGAATCGCAGCGCGGCATCGTCGGGGCGCAACCGCATGGCCAGTTCATATGTTTCAGCCGCATCGTCTGCCCGTCCCATGGCGAACAGGAGTTCGGCCAGATTGCCTGCCGCCGCGCCATTCTTCGGGTCCAGCCGCAGCCCCTCCCGCAGGAATGTTTCAGCGTTGGCGTGATCCTCCAGATCCGCCATCACGGCACCCAGCGCGGTCCACAGCGCACTCTGGTCCGGCGACAGCCGCAGGGCCGACTGCAACAGTTCGATCGCGTCCTCCTGCCGCCCCAGATCCCGCAGCGCATGGGCCAGACCGGTCTGGGCATCGACACTGCCCGGCGTGGCCAGCGCGGCCGCACGGAAGAAGCCGACCGCCTGCTCCGCCGCCTTCAGGTCACGGGCAAGTTGTCCCAGCGCCAGCAGCGCCCTGGGGTCGCCTGGCGGTGCGTGATCCAGCGCAGTGCCGAAAGCATCAACGGCACCCGACGCGTCCCCCAGCGCCTGCCGCGCACGGGCAAGACCGAAATGGACTTCAAAGACGCCTGGCGCTGTTCGCCGTGCCTGTTCGAAGACCTGCAGGGCCTGATCGGGACGGCCACGCGCCATCAGGCCGTTCGCCCGTTGCAGGTTCTTCGACACCACCTTCGCCGCCTGATGTTTCACGCCATCGCCACCCGGATCTGAGATGGCATCCAAGGTGCAGCAACAGGGTTAACAAAGTCTCATCCCCGGCGACGGATCACTCGGCGACCAGCGTCACCCCGTCGGCGACCAGACCATCGATGTCGGCATCGCTCAGGCCGACTTCGCGCAGGTAGTGGCGGGTATCGGCACCCTTGACGGGCGGCGGGCTCGGATTGCGGATCATGGCCTCCGGATCGGCCATGCGGAATCCAGGCCCCATCACCTCGATGGGCCGCCCGATGCCCGGCACGTCGGGGATCGTGTGCAGCAGGCCCCGTTCCTGCACATGCGGATGCGCCATGATCTCCGGCACATCGCGCAGCTTTCCGGCGGGGACGGAGGCGGCTGACAGCAATGCCTCCCACTCCAGCGCGGTTCGGGTCGCGAAGGCCTCGAACAGGATCGGCTGCACCCGGTCCGAAATCTCCGGTCGCCCATGCCAGTCCAGCACATCGGGGTCGTCGATCAGATCCTCCCGACCGATCACGCGCAGCACGGAGGCGGCCTGGATCTTTGTGTTGGCCGCCGTGACCAGCATGCCGTCCGCTGTCTCGAACATGCCGGAGAAGGGACTGCCGGAGAATGCACGGCGCCCGGTCGACTGCGGAATCCGCTGGCTGGTCAGCCATTGCTGCACCACTGGCGCCATGATGATCAGCGCCGAATCGAGCATCGATACATCCACGTACTGCCCCTGCCCGCTGGCGCGCGCCTGGAACAGCGCCGTCGAGAGGGCGAAGGCGCCGAGCAGTCCGACCACATAGTCGATGACCGGGAAGCCGACACGCACCGGATCGGTGGTGCCGTTCTGCATCGACGCCATGGCCGAGATGCCCTGCACCAGATGGTCATAGGCCGGCACGTCCCGCAGCGGTCCTGTCTGGCCGAAGCCCGTCAGGGAGCAATAGACCAGCTTCGGGTTGACGGCGCGCATGTCGTCGTAGCCAAGCCCGAGTCCGGCCATGGTGCCGGGCTGGAAGTTCTCCACCATCGCGTCCGAGGTCGCGGCAAGCTTCTTGAACAGGTCCTGACCGCGCGGGTCCTTCAGGTTCAGCACCACGGACTTCTTGTTGGCGTTCTGGGCCAGGAAGCTCTCCGACAGTCCGGCCGCCGCAAGCTCCGCGTCGGGACTGGCGTAGCGGATGAAGTCGCGCGGCTCCACCGCCTCGATCTTGATGACCTCCGCCCCGAACCACGCCATCTGGTAGCAGCAGAACGGTCCGGCCAGTACATGCGTCGGATCAATGATCCGGATGCCTTCATAGGGTTTCATCGACACGGTCCCTCCCCAGGAATTCTCAGGCCGTACACCGAAAGGCTTCAGCGCGTTCCGGCTTCTGTCTGCACTGTCAGCCTGCTCCGTTTCGCCCACTGGCCAGCAGGATAGCGCATTCCTTCGGGGATGAAACGGAAAGGCCCTCCGCTGCGGTCTGCAGCGAAGGGCCTCACCTTCAGTCGGGAATGATACGGCGGTGTCAGGCCGCCTTGGAATTGCGGGCCTTGATGGCGGCCAGCATGGTCTCGGCATCGGAGACCTCGAACGGGTCGGTCTCGCAGAGGTCGCTCTTGCCGGGTTCGACGAACTGCTCGACGATCTCACCGTCCTCGACCAGCATCGAATAGCGCCACGACCGGGCACCGAAGCCGAGGTTCCCCTTGTCCACCAGCATGCCCATCTTGTCGGTGAACTCCGCATTGCCGTCGGGCAGCAGGGTGACATTCTTCGCACCCAGGTTCTTGCCCCACTGGAACATGACGAACGCATCGTTCACGGACAGGCAGATCACCTCATCCACACCCTCGGCCTTCAGCGCCTCGAAATTGGCCTCGTAGCCCGGCAGGTGGGTCGAGCTGCAGGTCGGCGTGAAGGCACCCGGCAGCGCGAAGACAACGACACGACGGCCATTGAAGATCTCGTCACTGGTGCGGTCCTGCCAGCGGAACGGATTCGGACCACCGACGGCTTCGTCACGGACACGGGTCTTGAAGGTAACACTTGGTACGCGCATCGAAATTCTCCTGCATTCGGATCTGTGTGGGGCGACATGGCCGCCCCGGTGCCATGGAGATAATGCCTTTGGCTCGGCAATCAATGCTCTTTGGAATTATTTTAAAGAAAAATTCGTGGTGCCGAATTCCCCGGGCTTCACAGCCTGGAAACTCCGGCAGAAGCGGTGTCAGGCGGCCTTGCGGGCAAGTGGCAGGATCAGCGCCGAGAGGGCGACCCCGCCGGCGGCGGCGGCGAGCACGAAGAACAGCACGTCCAGCCCGTAATTGTCGTGCAGGGACCCGATCAGCCGCGGCACCACGGCAGCCACAAGCAGGGCCAGCACGAACTTCACCGCGAACACGCGACCACGCCAGGCGGCGCGGGTATAGCGGGTGACGATGGTGTCATGGATCGGAATCTCGCCGAAGATCAGCGCCATCATCAGCACCGAGGCCAGCACGATGGGAATGCCGGAGATCGAGGCCACCAGTGCCAGCGCCGGTATCTGGAACAGGGCGATCAGGAACAGGATGCGCCGCGCCGGGAACCGGTCCAGCAGGTGCCCGACGACAATCTGCGCGAAGGAGGCGATGGCCAGCACGATGGCGGCATAGGTCCCCACCGCACCAATGTCGCTGGTGACGTCGGCCAGACGCTCCGAGAACAGTTTCGGCAGCACGACCGCGGAAGCATGGAAGATCAGGCCACCGAAGAGAATCGTCAGGGCCAGGGACAGCGCGACGCGGATCAGCACCGTGCGGGTCAGATCATGGTCGCCGGGATCGGGAACGGTCCGCTTGGCCGCGCGGACCACCCCCCGTCCCTGCCGGCAGAATGCGATGTAGGCCAGCCCGACAAGAATGGCCACGATGCCAGGCACGATGAAGGCCGCACGCCAGCTCGAGATCGCGATCAGCCAGCCGGTCAGCAGCGGTGCCCCGGCCAGCCCCATGTTGCCCCAGACACCATTGATGCCCAGGGCGCGTCCGACCTTCTCCTGCCCCTCGACCACCATGGCGATGCCGACCGGGTGATAGATGGCGGCGAAGGTCCCGATGGCGCCCAGCCCGACCATGATCTGCCAGTTCTCGTTGGCGAAGCCGGTCGCTATGGAGGAGCCGCCGATGCCAATGAAGAACACCGCGATCATGCCTTCACGCGACCAGCGGTCGGCGAGCCAGCCTGCAGGCAGGGAGCCGACACCGAACATGACCAGCGCCGGTGTCAGCAGTTCCAGCAGTTCGCGGTAGGACATGCCGTCCTGTCCGGCCAGCGCGACGGCCACCGTGGCGAAGATCAGCATGAACATGTGGTCGAAGAAGTGACCCACGTTCAGGAACAGGAATCCCACCCGGTCACGGGTGAAATATCCGGCATTCTGCGGTGATGCGGCAAAGTCAGTCATGCGCCGGAGCATACATGAAATTGCCGCACGGCACCTGCCCGGAACGCAGGCCCGACGCGCGCGAAGTGCAGACAAGGATTGTCAATGCCTGTACAATCAAGCCCGAAGCAGAGGAGCATCCCATGCACGTTTCACTGACCGACCGGCTGAATGACTATGTGCGCGAGAAGGTGGCAAGCGGACTGTATAACAATGCCTCCGAAGTGGTGCGCGAAGCCTTGCGCCGCCAGATCGAGGCGGAGATGAGCGAGGAAGCGAGGCTTGCCCGCCTACGCGAAGCCATCGACATCGGCTGGGAACAGGCCGAACGGGGCGAATTCGCAGCCTACAGCCTTGACGACACGCTTGAACGCCTTGGCGTGAAGCGTTGAAGAATGCTCGATTCATCCTCACAGCCCAGGCTCAGGATGATCTTGATTCCATAGGTGCGTACACGCTGGAGCGCTGGGGCACGGAGCAGGTCATTTCCTACCTCTCGCGCATCGACGCAACCTTCGAGAAACTGTGCCTGTCTGAAGCCAATGATCGCGACGCGAGCGAAATCAGACCCGGCCTGCTCTCGGTCCGGTCAGGTTCTCATGTCGTGTTCTTCAACCGACGTGAGAATGGTGACGCGATAGTCCTGCGGATCCTGCATCAGCGCATGGATTTCCGCAGGCACCTCTGACCGGTCTCAGCCGTCCTTCTTGTCCGTCTTCGGCAGCACGGTGCGGATGTGCAGTTCGCGCAGCTGCTTCGGATCGGCCGGGGCCGGGGCGCCCATCAGCAGGTCCTGTGCCTGCTGGTTCATCGGGAAAGCCACGATCTCGCGCAGGTTCGGCTCGTCCAGGATCAGCATGACGATACGGTCGATGCCCGGCGCGATACCACCATGGGGCGGCGCGCCATAGCGCAGCGCGTTGAGCATGCCCGCGAACTGGGTTTCCACTTCCTCCGCCGCATAGCCCGCAACCTCGAACGCCTTCAGCATGATGTCCGGGCGATGGTTCCGGATGGCACCGGATGACAGCTCGATGCCGTTGCAGACGATGTCGTACTGATAGGCCAGGATGTCGAGCGGATCCATGCTCTCCAGCGCCTCCATCCCGCCCTGGGGCATGGAGAAGGGATTGTGGGAGAAGTCGATCTTCTTCTCGTCCTCGTTCCATTCGAAGTGCGGGAAGTCGACGATCCAGCAGAACCGGTACTGGTTGCGTGTGATCAGTTCCAGCTGGTCCGCCAGCTTCACGCGGGCCTTGCCGGCCAGGTTGGCGGCACCGGCAGCCTGGTCACAGGCGAAGAACACGGCGTCGCCTGCATTCAGGCCACACGCGGCACGGATCGACTCCACCCGCGCGGCGTCCAGATTGTTGGCGATCGGTCCCTTGGGGCCTTCCTCGCCGAAGATGATGTAGCCAAGGCCTGCCGCACCTTCACGACGGGCCCAGTCGTTCATGCCGTCGAAGAAGGAGCGCGCACGCCCACCCGCACCGGGCGCCGGAATGGCCCGCACAACCGCGCCCTTCTCGATGGAACGGGCGAAGATCCCGAAACCGCCGCCACGGAAGTCTTCCGTCACGTCATGAATGTCCATGCTCTCGGCGATGCGCAGATCGGGCTTGTCGGTGCCATAGCGCAGCATCGCCTCCCGGAACGGAATGCGCGGGAACGGCTTGTCGACCACCGGCCAGTCGGAGAATTCCTCGAACGTGCCCGCCAGCACCGGTTCGATGGCCTGGAACACATCCTCCTGCGTGACGAAGCTCATCTCCACGTCCAGCTGATAGAACTCGCCCGGGCTACGGTCAGCGCGCGCATCCTCGTCGCGGAAGCAGGGGGCGATCTGGAAATAGCGGTCGAAACCGGAGATCATCAGCAACTGCTTGAACTGCTGCGGCGCCTGCGGCAGGGCATAGAACTGCCCCGGATGCACGCGGCTGGGTACCAGGAAGTCCCGCGCGCCTTCGGGGCTGGAGGCGGTCAGGATCGGCGTCTGGAACTCCATGAAACCGGCCTCGTTCATCCGCCGGCGAATGGCCGAGATGATCTTCGAACGCATGGTGATGTTGCGGTGCATGCGCTCCCTGCGCAGGTCGAGGAAGCGGTACTTGAGGCGGATGTCTTCCGGGTACTCCTGATCGCCGAACACCGGCATCGGCAGGTCACCGGTGCTGCTCTGCACCTCGACGCTCTCGATACGGACCTCGACCTCGCCCGTGGGCAGGTCCGGGTTCACCGCCTCCGCATCGCGCGGCACGACGCGGCCCGTCACCGTGATCACGCTTTCCGCACGCGCCTGATCGACCTCCGCGAAGCCCGGCTCATCCGCCTCGACCACGCACTGCGTCAGGCCGTAATGGTCGCGCAGATCGACGAACAGCAGATTGCCATGGTCACGCTTGCGGTGAATCCAGCCCGACAGGCGGACAGGTGTGTTCACGTCGGCGCGGCGCAGGGCACCACAGGTATGGGATCGAAAGGCGTGCATCAGCGGAAAACCATCTGTTGGAACGGATCGGAGAAGGCGCGCCGGAACGAAGCCCCTATGGCCCCGCTTGTCAAGGTTGATCCGCCAGTTCATGCGCCCGCGCGCGCGTTCCTGCTGGCGAGCGCGGCTGATCTGCTATAAGCCACCGCCATGCAGATCATTACCGACACAGAATCACTTCAGCGCTATGTCGACGGGCTCTCCGGGCAGTCGTATGTCGCCATCGATACCGAGTTCCTTCGGGAAAACACCTACTATCCGAAGCTCTGCCTGGTCCAGCTGGCCGGACCGGCCGACGAGGGCGCGATCATCGATCCGCTGGCGAAGGATCTCGACCTTCAGCCGCTGCTGGCACTGCTGGCCGATGAGACCATCGTCAAGGTCTTCCATGCCGCGCGCCAGGATATCGAGATATTCGTCAACCTGACCGGCACGGTACCGACCCCGCTGTTCGACACCCAGGTTGCGGCGATGGTCATGGGCTTCGGGGAGCAGATCGCCTACGACGCGCTGGTGCGCAAGCTGGCGGGCCAGAGCATCGACAAGACCAGCCGCTTCACCGACTGGTCGCGCCGCCCGCTGAGCGAGAAGCAACTGTCCTACGCGCTGTCCGATGTCACCCATCTGCGCACCGTCTACGACCGCATGCTGGAGGATCTGGAACGTACTGGCCGCGCCTCCTGGGTCAGCGGCGAGATGGCGACACTGGCGGATCTCGCCATCTATTCGGTCGAGCCGGAAGACGCCTGGAAGCGGTTAAAGGCCCGCACCAACAAGCCCAGGTTCCTGGCAGTGCTGCGGGAACTCGCGGCCTGGCGGGAACGGGAGGCACAGCGCCGTGACCTGCCCCGCAACCGCGTTATCCGGGACGAGGCACTGCTGGAGATCGCGTCCGACCCGCCGGAGAACCGGGAGAAGCTGGCTGCGATCCGCAGCCTGAACCGCAAGATTGCCGACGGGCCATTCGGTGCCGGACTGATGGAGGCGGTGAAGACCGCGCTGGACCAGCCAAAGGACTCCTGGCCGAGGGTCGAGCGCCCGGAGCCCCCGGCACCTGCGCTGCTGCCGGTGATCGAGCTGCTGAAGGTACTGCTGAAACGCAAGTGTGCCGCCCATGGGGTCGCACAGAAACTGGTCTGTCCGGGACCGGATATCGAGAAACTGGCAGCGGATGACGCGGCGGACATTCCTGCCCTGAAAGGCTGGCGGCGGGAAGTCTTCGGCAATGATGCGCTGCGGCTGAAGGCCGGAAGTCTCGGCCTTGCCATCCGGGGGCAGGAAGTCGTGGAGATTCCGCTCGACACCACGCAATGAACGTCATCGGCGACGGCATCGTCGCCCTGATGACATTCGAGACCCTGCTGCTGGCGCTTGCCATGGCGCTGGCCGGGATGACCCGCGGCTTCAGCGGCTTTGGCGCTGCGCTGGTCTTCGTACCCCTGTCCAGTGCACTGCTGGATCCGAAGATCGCCGTCGTGGTGCTGTGGATGATCAACGCCACCTTCGGCTTCCCCCTTACCCTGCAGGGCGTCCGAAGCTGCAACTGGCGGGAGATGGTGCCCATCATCATCGGCATCGCCATCGCCACCCCCTGTGGCACCTGGATTCTGGCGCATGCCCCCATAGACCTGCTGCGCTGGATCATTGCGCTGATGGTGCTGGTTGCCGTGCTGGCCATGGCCGCCGGATGGCGGCGGACAAAGCCGGTTCCGACCACCGGGGTGGTAGGTGTCGGCCTGATGTCCGGCCTCGCCGGGGGGATAGCCGGCTTCTACGGGCCGCCGGTGATCCTGTTCTGGGTGGGTGGCGAAGGCGACGCCCGTGCCGTGAGGCACAATGTCACCGCCCTGTTCGCGGTGACGATGGTGGTCGGCGGCCTGACGTTCCTCGCCTACGGACTCATCGGCATGGAGCAACTGCTGCTGGTGCTGGTGCTCGGTCCCGCCTATGGCCTCGGCCTGATCATCGGCTCGCGCCTGTTCCCGCTTGCGTCGGAGAGCCTTTTCCGGCGCGCGGCACTTGGGCTGTGCGCGGTCTCCGCCATTGCGGCCATGCCGATCTGGTAGGTGCCTGCCCCCTCAGACGCTGACGATCCGGCTTGAACACTCGAAACTGTCTGCCAGCCGCTTCAGGCGGCTCTCCACGGTCTCACCGATCAGGTCGCGCAGCTTCTCCGGCACCGACAGGCTTATCATGTCTCCATCCCGCGCGATCGTGGCGCCCGTCAGGGCGGACGGCGCGCCACAGCCAAGTGTCTGCGCCAGTCGCATCGCAGCTCCGATCCGGCTCGCCTGCCGGATCATGTCGTTCGACAGCAGCGCCTGCATCTCCATCACCGCGTCGCCACTGGCCTTGTGGGAATAGCGCCGCAGGACGGTGGTGGCGATGAATGCCCGCTGTGTATGGTCAACGCCCAGCAGCGGTGCCCGCAGCACGCGCCTGAACGCATGGGTCGCGCGGTAGTCCGGATGCATGCGCCAGCCGATGTCGGACAGGACGCAGGCCACCCTCCGCAGACGGACCTCGACTTCCGATTCACCCTCGAACAGCGGATTGCACCAGGCGAAGATCTCATGCCCGATCGAGGCGCCGAAACGCGTCTCCTGCGCTGCCATGGCCTCCGCTGCGGCCAGCAGGGGATCAATGCGCCGGTCCGCATCCGAGAGCGTTTCGAGATAGGCGCCTTCCCTGACCCCATGTGCGGAGAAGACGAGACGCCTTGGCTGCAGGCGTTCCAGCACGGCACCCAGCACGGAACAGGCCAGCGGCAGGACCTGCAAGCGCCGCTTCGAGACCGTCTCGGTATCCGTCAGGGACGCGGGCGACTGCTGGCTGATCAGATCGACCAGGGACTGGGCGCGATCCAGCGGCATCTCGTACCCCTGCACGATATGCAGCGGATAATCGCGCCGCTGGATATCCAGCTTCGCCAGCGCGCGCCAGGTGCCCCCGACGACATAGAAGTCACGCCCCGTCATGCTGTCCAGCCACTCGACCTTGCGCAGTTCCTGTCGCACGGCCTTTCGGATCGCGCCGGATTCCGCATCGCCGTCATCGAACCGCAGGGGACCGACGGGCAAGGTCAAGCCGGCCTCTGCGCCGCCATTGCCGACGGGGGCCAGTTCGAGACTGCTGCCGCCCAGATCGCCTACGATCCCCTCGGCTTCCGGCAGGCCGAACAGGACGCCGAACGCCGCCAGGCGGGACTCCCCCTGCCCTGACAGCACCTCCAGCGAGATGCCGCATTCGGTGCGCACCCGTTCCACGAATTCCGGCCCGTCCACGGCATCGCGGACCGCGGAGGTGGCGAAGGCAACGGTGCGGTCCACACCGGTGACCCGCATCATCCAGGCAAAGCGTTTCAGGGTCGCGATGGCATTCCGCACCCCTTCCGGGCTGAGATGCCCGGTCTCCGGCAACCCCTTGCCCAGGGCGCAGAAGGCCTTTTCGTTCAGCATGTTCAGCGGTGCGCGGGCGCTGTCGCCAAAGATCACCAGCCGGACCGAGTTGGAGCCGACATCAATCACAGCAACACGTTCTGCCGTTCCGACAGCGGCAACCGAATCAGGCATTGTCAGTCGTCATCATCCAGGGTGAGAGAGATCGGACGGACTCCTTCTTCCAGCGCCTTTCCCCGACCGGAAAGACTTGGATTGGTCATGAAATACTCATGTGCGCTGAACCCGTCACCGACCACCTTGTCGCGGACATAGGTGCCATCCGGCTGCATGATCCAGCTCTGCAGGTCATCCTTCAGGTTGGCCAGCATGATCTGGTCCAGTACCTGGGCATGCACGGTATCGTTCTTCAGCGGCACCAGACTCTCGATCCGCCGGTCCAGATTGCGCGGCATCCAGTCGGCGGAGCTGATGTAGACCTGCGCGTTGCGACCGGGCAGCGGCTCCCCATTGCCGAAGACAACGATACGGCTGTGTTCCAGGAAGCGACCGATGATGCTGCGCACACGGATATTCTCCGACAGGCCGGGCACACCGGGGCGCAGACAGCAGATGCCCCGGATGATCAGTTCGATCTCTACCCCCGCCTGGCTGGCGCGGTACAGCCCGTCGATGACGTCCGGGTCCACAACCGAGTTCATCTTGGCCCAGATCGTCGCGGGGCGGCCCGCCTCCGCGTGGGCGATCTCCGCCTCGATCCCCTGCATCACGCGCTGGCGCAGGGTGTGCGGGGAATAGGCCAGTTCCTCCAGCCGCTCCGGTTTCGCATAGCCGGTCAGGTAGTTGAAGATCGCTGAGATGTCTCGGCCCAGCGCCGGTTCATCGGTGAAGTAGGACAGGTCCGTATAGACCTTCGCTGTGATCGGGTGATAGTTGCCGGTGCCGAAATGGGAATAGGTGCGCAGGCCCTCCTTCTCCTTCCGCACCACCATCGACAGCTTGGCGTGGGTCTTCAGCTCCATGAAGCCATAGACCACCTGCACACCCGCCCGCTCCATGTCGCGCGCCCAGCGGATATTGGCAGCCTCGTCAAAGCGGGCCTTCAGTTCGATCAGCGCGGTCACGGACTTGCCCGCCTCCGCCGCCGCGATCAGCGCCTCCACGATGGGAGAATTGTCCGAGGTGCGATAGAGCGTCTGCTTGATCGCCACGACGTTGGGATCTTCCGCGGCCTGGCGCAGGAACTGCACCACCACATCGAAGCTCTCGAACGGATGGTGGACAATCAGGTCCTTGCCGCGGATCGAGGCAAAGCAGTCGCCGCCATGTTCGCGGATACGCTCCGGGAACCGCGCATTGTAGGGCTTGAACAACAGCTCCGGCTTGTCATCGACGATGACGCGGCGGATATCCGCCAGGGCCAGCATGCCGTCGATGTTGATCACGTCATCAGGCCGGGCATCCGTTTCCGTCACCACGAGACGGCGCAGCCGGTCGTTCAGGTCCGCGGAGACCTGCAGGCGCACGATGTGTCCGCGACGGCGGCGGCGCAGCGCGGACTCGAACGTGCGTACCAGATCCTCGGATTCCTCCTGCAGCTCGATATCCGAGTCCCTGATGCAGCGGAACTGCCCCCGACTGACGATGCTGTACCCCGGAAACAGGCGCGCCATGTAGAGCGCGATGACCTGGCTGACCTGGATGAAGCGGAGTTCGTTGCCCGGCAGACGCACGAAGCGCGAAACATGGTGCGGGATCGGCACCACCGCATTCAGCAGTTCCTTGTCCCCGTCGCGCACCAGTTGCGCGATCATCGCGAGGCCAAGATTGGGGATGAAGGGGAACGGATGTGCCGGGTCGATCGCCAGGGGTGTCAGC
Organism: Minwuia sp. IMCC3009; assembly: GCF_029909415.1. GTDB lineage: Bacteria > Pseudomonadota > Alphaproteobacteria > Minwuiales > Minwuiaceae > Minwuia. The sequence continues at coordinate 1,055,761 of NZ_CP123781.1, read as the reverse complement.
ACGGGCAGGATCTGTTCCAGAAAGTGGGTGTCGAGCCATCCCCTCTCCTCCGGCGTCAGTTCGTCTGCCACGACGATGGCGATGCCGGCTTCCCGAAGCTCGAGTTGCAGCGCACGCCAGCAATTCTGCTGTTCCACCACCAGCCAGTTGGCAAGTTCGTCGATCTTCTCCAGCTGCTGCGCGACCGTCAGTCCGTCGGGGGTCACCGTCTTCACATCGGCCTGGGTCATGCCCCACAGCGCCGCGACGCGTACCATGAAGAACTCGTCCAGATTGGAGGCGGAGATCGACAGGAACCGCACACGTTCCAGCAGCGGATAGCGCGGATTCTGACATTCGCGCATCACCCGGGAATTGAACTGCAGCCAGGACAGTTCCCGGTTGATGAAGCGGTCAGGCGAGTCCATGCCGATGGCAGAAGTTTCCGGCACTCCCTGTTCCGGTTCGATCAGTTCAGCATTGGCCGCGTTCATCATGGCTTCCTTCAGTTACGTGACAGACGATGCAACAAGATCGCGCGGATTTACAGCATTTCCCTTGCAGTGATTTGACGCCCCCTGCAACACTCGCCGCATGCACCGCCTCCTGCTGCTCCGACACGCCAAGGCCGCCGCTCCCGCCCCGGGGCAGGTCGACCACGCACGGAACCTGAACCCGCGTGGTCAGGCCGCCAGCCGGGCCATGGGCGCATACATGGCGCAGAACGACCTCAAACCAGATCTCGTGCTCTGCTCCGACGCCCGACGCACGCGGGAGACATGGGACGGCATCTCTGCCGCGAATGGCTGGCAGGAGATCGAGATCCGCTACCTCAAGGCCCTCTATCTGGCCGAATCCAGCCGTATCAGCCAGATCATCGGGCGGGAGGCCGGGTCGGCAGGCACCCTGCTGCTCATCGGGCACAATCCGGGGATCGAGGAACTGGCCGCAGGTCTGGCGGACCGCTCGGACAGGGAGGCCCGTCGGGAACTGGCCGGCGGGATGGCCACCGCGACGCTGGTGGCATTCAACCTCCCCGACGGCTTCGGCGAGCTTCGCCCCGGGACCTGCGCGGTCGACCGTGTCGTCCATCCGCGTGCCCTGATGCAGGAATGAGCGTTCTGCATGAGGAGGGCCATTCCCCTGAACCTTGACCTTTGCAGCGTTGCCAGAGGATTGACCGGTCGTGAACCTCCACAGAACCGGCAAGGCCGACGCAATTCAGGTAATCAGTTCCTTACCTGGCGCAAGGTGTCGAAGAGCGTCTCGCTGTCCTGGTCTGTCGCGGGCGGTGTCGGGTTCAGGTCAACGTTGACAAGACCTATTCCAAACAACCTGTCGCCCACCGGCCCCACCAGGAAATCGGCGAAGAACCAGACTTTCCGATCGGCGCCATCGACGGGAACCTCCGCCAGCAATCCGAGCCGGATCCTGTTGTCCTGGCTGCGTATGTCCAGGTGACCAACGCTGACGCCACCGGTCTCGATCCTGTCCATCATTGATTTCAGGAACAGTTCCCGGGCCAGAAGATGGATCCTGTCGTCGTCGTGGCGGTCCAGAATCCGGACCATGCGCGCGTAGTCCGCGCCGAATTCCTCATCCATGACCAGCGGCAGGCCTTCCCGCCGCATCAGTCCGGCAATGACCATGGGGATCGGGAACCCCATCGGAGCGTTCCCCTCCACCATCGCGCAGGAGGTCGCGAGCACCTTCATCTCCAGCACACTGACGTCGAAGTCAGCCAGTGCGCTCTGCAGGTGTGCAGGGGTTCTCTCGCTGGCAACACAGAAACCGTCCGGCAGCCGGACGGACAGTTCGTGATCGGACAGCGCAAAACGGACGTGGTCGCGGGTCATCTCGGCCGGGGTCATGGTCCCGATGCCCGCAAGCGGCTGAACCGCAAGCTGCCTGGTCGTGGGCTCGACGGGCGCGGTGGACTGACACCCGGCGGTGACGCCGAGCAGCAGGACAAGAATTCCTCCGACAACTGACCGCTTCAATCGACTTCCCTCAGTTCCGCGCGCAACTCATGTGCTGCCGTCAGGCTCGCGGTATCGCCGGATACAGTAGCGAACTCCACAACCGAGGTAACAAGGAAAACACCTGCAATCGGTTCCGCGAGCGCCGCCGCCCGGAAAGGGTCCTGGCGGCCCGAACGATCCAATTCGCCCGCCGCCGCAACCCCAATCCGGTCCCGGTCCGTCGCCAGTTCGATTGCCGCGATCCTTGCCGGAACGTTCCTTTGGTCCAGCAACTCCCGCACCACATCCAGAATGGCGTCAGGTGACGCAAAGGCCTTGAGGTAGCGCGCGCTGTTGCGAATGGCCTGCCAGAACACGTCGCCACTGCCATCGGCGGGGATCGCGCCCCCGTCCCGCGTCAGGATGCCAAAGGCAAGAACGCGCAGGGTCTGCCCATGCCGGATATTCGACCGCAGCCCGCTGAGCTGATCGCAGGGCATGGCCATCGCCTTCACCTCGACCCCACGCTGACGCACCAGGTCCAGATCGCGCTGCAGCCCCTCCGCTGCGGTCGGGCCCGGAGACAGCCCGTCGCAATAGCCCGCAGGCAGGTCGAACGCGAAATTCGCCGACCCCGCACGAAACCGGACCTCTGCCCCCGACGCCGTGCCCGTGCCGGCCAGCACCGAAAGCGTCAATGCGACGGTGGCCAGTGTTCGGATCAAACCGATGCCTCTTCGCCGAGCAGGCCGTAGATCAGGCGCTTCATGACATCCATTGCACGGATCTCGGCCTGAACGCTGCGGTCTGTCGTGAACGCAACCTGGACCTGCAGGCCATCAACCACGGTCTTGCCGAAGATCTGGACCAGATCACGGGAGCTGCCCGACAGCACGTGACGGTAGGGCAGGCGAAAGTAGGCGGCATAGGAGTCACTCTCGATCAGTTCCAGCCGCGCTTTGCCTTCGATGCGGCGGGACTTGTGGCTCCCCCTGCGCGCAAAGAATTCCTCCAGCTTCTGCTGGGACTCATTGCCCTCCTCAAGGACATCGCGATCATCCCATGCGCGGATGATCGCTTCGATGTAGGTCGCCCGGCTGCCCGCAAACCGCTTCGGCACGCCATTGGGCATGAAGACGGAGACTTCCCCTTCGGCAGCAAGAGACTGGATGAAGCTCGACTGGATCGCCTGATAGTCGTGGCAGGTGATGAAGTAGGCGACCTTGCGCCAGTTGCCCTCCACCGCATCGAAGGCCGCCCAGATACGCCCCTCGAAATCGTCGGCATAGCCCCCGCGCGGCACAAGACAGTAATTGCCGTCAAGTTCAACGCGCAGGGGGGTCGCGCCGGCAATGGCCGTGGTCACCCGGACTTCCCGCGCCTCGGGGACGCCGGTGGTGGTCTGGCAGCTTGCCAGCCCCACCAGCATCAACGTGGCGACGGTCAGCAGGATCTGTCTCATGGTCTCGTGTCACTCCGGATCAGCCTGCAACCCAGAGTGACACCAACCTCGATCTTCGTCGAGTAACGGCTGCGCGCTATCGCGCCATCGCCAGCGAGAACCCCAGGTGGGCGCCGCCATCAACCATCACGAATTCGCCCGTCACCAGTTCGGAGCCCTTGATCAGCCAGAGGATGATCTCGGCATTGTCCTCCGGCGTCGAGACCCGCTGCAACGGCAGGGTGCGCTGCTGGTTGGCGAGCAGCTGATCATATTTCTCCTTGCCCATGCCGTTCTCGAGCCAGCGGGACTGGATCATGCCGGGGCAGATCGTGTTGACCCGGATCTCCGGCCCCAGTGAACGGGCGAGCGACATGGTCATGGTGTTCAGCGCGCCCTTGGACGCCGCATAGGCCATGCAGGAACCGATGCCGGTCACCCCCGCGATGGAGGAGACATTGGTGATGGAGGCCTTGCCAGCGGACCGCAGGTGCGGCTCCGCCCACTTCGCCATCTGGTACGGGCCGATGACGTTGACGGCATAGATGTCCTGGAAGTCCTGCGCGGTCAGGGCCGACAGGTCGGACTGGTCGGCGAACTTGGTCGTGCCCGCATTGTTGACCACGTGATTGAGCTTGCCCCACTTGTCGATCGCGGCATCGACGAGCTTCTTGCAGTCCGCGTCCTCCGCCACGTTGGCCTGAACCGTGATGGCCTCCACCCCCAGATCGCGACAGGCCTGCGCGGTCTCCTGCGCCTCCTTCTCGCTGCGGGTATAGTTGACGACGACATTGCAGCCGTCTGCTGCCAGCGCCCGAGCAACGGCAGCACCAACGCCGGTGGCCGAACCTGTAACGATGGCCGCCTGGCCCTTGAGATCAATCATGATGTCCTCCCTCTCACGTCACTTGCCCCTGTCAGGGACCATGAACCAGATGAATGCAAGTAATTCCGCAGCGATGATGGCCAGCAGACCGACCTGATACCCTTCGCTGGCATAGCCGCCCAGCGCCGTGCGCGGATACTGGTCGATGACCCAGCCGATGCCGGACGCAGTGGCGAAGACCCCGATGAAGACGAACACATTCAGCGCGGTATTGACCCGTCCGGCCAGCTTCAGATCGAAGCGCCCACACAACAGCGGGAACGCCAGGGCGGAAATGTTGGAACTCAGGCCCAGCAGGACCCAGGGCCAGTGCGCCTGAGGATCGACCTCCATGGCGATGGAGCCCTGGGCCAGCAGCAGCCCGATGACGCCCCCTCCCATGACCATGCTCAGTGGCACGCCCCGACGGGTAAGGACATCGGCCACCACACCACCGGCCACGAAGCCGACAGTCAGCGCGATGGAGAGAGTCTGCAGGTAGACCGCAACGCCGGCCTGTTCGAACCCCGCCACATCCTTCAGCCACAGGCCGGCCCACTGGGCATGGATCGCCATGCCGGTGGACATGGTCAGGACCGCGATCGGCGCGATGCGCCAGAAATAGCGCCTGCCATAGATCTGGCGCAGGCTGCCCAGCAGTTCCCGGAAGGGAATGGCGGCGGTGCTGCCCGGCTTCTCCGGCACGACAAGGAAGATCAGCAGGGCCGACGCGACTGTCGCGGCGGCGATGTAGAAGAACAGCTCCTGCCAGCCCAGACCGACATCCCCCAGCAGGAATTCGACCGGTGTCGTGGCCGTCAGCGCCCCCAGTCCGCCCAGGCCCAGCAGGCAGCCGTTCACCAATGGCCAGCGCGACTGCGGGAACCAGAGCGTGATCGCCTTAAGGGAGGCCATCAGCCCGCCGGCGCAGCCGAGGCCGATCATGGCGCGTCCGATGACCAGCGTTTCGGCGTTCTCGCCCAGCCCGAAGACCACGGCACCGGACGCCGCGATCAGCAGCAGGACGGCCTGACAACGGCGCGGTCCGAAACGGTCGAGCATCATGCCCAGCGGCAGTTGCGCCAGTCCGAAGGCCAGGAAATAGGCCGCCCCGACCAGTCCCAGCACATCCGCGTCCAGCGCCAGATCATGACGTACCCGGTCGCCGATCAGTGATGGCAGGGCACGGTAGAGATAGGAAAGGAAATAGCCTGACGCAAAGGGCAGGAAGACGACCACGACAATGCGAATCCATTGCGCGCGTGTCTGCTCCACCCCGTCTGCCGCAACGGGTGCTGCTGTATCTGACCGACTCACTGACGTCTCCTCGACCCGCCGCCGGTTGTTCCGGCGATCACCTGCGAGTCGTTATAGCGCGCTGCGGCGTTCCGGACCATGCCACTGGACACAGCCCCCCATTGCCAAACGCGGCACGCAGCAGGCAAGCTTTGCGGATGAACCGCCTGCATGCCTGGATCGGAATTCCCCTGCTCGCCCTCTTCGCGGGTCAGGCGCTGCCGTCTGTCGCGCTGGCGCAGCAGGGCACCGGCTACAGTCCGCACGTGCAGGTCCTGACCGAAGGCGCCGCGCCCTGCGCGCTGGATCGCCGCTATCTCGCCGAGGCGATCTCCCGCGCCCTGGCGCTGCGCCATGGCACGACGCCGGTCCGGACCAAGATCTTCGTCCGCGTCCGCTCCGTCTGGAAACTTGATGGCTGCCACGACAGGCTCGACGTCTACTACAGCACCCGCCGCGATCTGGGCAGCAATGCACGTGAGACATTCTTCACGCCGCACTCCAGCCATCACCAGCGCGTCGAACCCCTCGACGCCCGCCCCGCCCGCTATCGCAACGCCACCGACGAGGCCCTTCGCCTGTTCGACCGCACCAACCGCGACCTGAACCTGATCCCGATGAACTGAGGGTCGGTGACGGGCTCAGGCGGAGGGGCCGTTCCAGCGCAGCGCGAGCATGGTCAGGTCATCTGACTGGTCCTGATCGCCCACGAATTCTGCGACCCGGCCACTGATGCCTGTCAGCATCGCCTCCACGCCGACATCGTGCGCGGTTGCGGCGATGGCCAGGTCCAGTCGTTCTCCGCCGAACTCGTCACGCTGCATGTTCAGTGCCTCGGTCACCCCGTCAGTGACGATCAGCAGGGTCGCGCCCGGTGAGAGGCGGATCTGGCCGCTCTCGTAGTCAACCTCCTCAAAGGCGCAGAGGGGTGGCCCGCCGACGCGCGGGCTGTGGGTCGGTGCCGCACTGTCCGTCGTGATGATACGGGCCGGTTCGTGGCCCGCATTGCAGTAGTCGATGGTGCCCGTCGCGGTATCGAGAATACCGGCGAAGCAGGTCACGAACTGGTTGTCATGATCCTCCCGCAGCAGCTCCCGGCTGACTTCACCGGCCACATCACCGATCGCGCGGTCATGGCGCAGCACGGCGCTCTTCATCATCACCTTGGTCATGGCCATGAGCAGGCTGGAGGTAACGCCCTTGCCGCAGACATCGCCGACCATGAAGAACAGCCGGTGACCGTCGATCATGAAGAAGTCATAGAGGTCGCCGGTCATTTCCTCCGCCGAGCGGTGGGCGACGGCAAGGTCGAACCGCGCGTCCCCTGCGGACAGGTCTGTCGGCTCCGGCAACAGGCGGCGCTGGATACGGCTTGCCGCCGCCATCTCCGACCGGCGCTGGACGACCTCGAGCCGATGCACCTCGCGCTCCACCATGGCTGCCACACCCGAGCGGAAGATCAGCCAGTTCATCCTGATGGCGACCCCGGCGGTGCCGGTGAAGCCCAGTGCCATCAGAACCTTCTGGAGGGGCGACACGTTCTGATCGCTGACCAGGGAGCCAAACAGCATCGCGGCGATCATCGGCAGCAGAAAGGCAATGGTCAGTCGCGGGATCATGTAGGTGGAGGCCAGTGTCATGCCGCCCAGACCAAAGGCCATCACCGCAAAGGTCGTGCGTCCGACGTTGTCGTCGTTGGGCATGGCGAACGTGATGGCCCAGGCAAAATGACACCCGATCGCGAACGCCCAGATCAGGGACGCCCGACCGATGGCCGTGCCCCTGAACAGCAGCGCGCGACCTGTCCGCTGCCGCCAGAGCCGGTAGAGCGGAAGCGACAGCAGGACCAGCAGGATGGAACCCCAGACCACGCCGCCGACCAGAGGAATGTGGACCCAGTACTTGCCGATTCCCAGACCCGCGAAGACGAGCAGCACGACAACGATGCCCGGCGTCAGACGGTTGGCTGCCAATTCCTGCTGCAAGCGCAGTTCGCTTTCCAGCGTGGGAAAATCAGGTTGATCGTCAGTCTGAATCAGGCTGCCGGGATTTCCCTGCCCCTGATCCGGCGCGACCATCAGCCCGCCTGCCGCTCGGCTGCGATTTCCTCCCGCAGCATTTCCAGTTCCAGCCAGGATTCCTCGGCCTGTTCCTTCTCGCTCTCGGCCGCACCCAGCCGGTCCGTTGCGGCCTGGAATCGGTCGGGGTCGCGTCGGAAGAGACCGGCATCCGCCAGTTCCTTCGTCAGGGTCTGGATCTCCTTCTCCAGGTCGGCGATGCGGCCCGGCAGGGTATCCAGCGCATGCTGCTGCTTGAACGAGAGCTTGCGCCGCTGCGGCGGTGCCTTGGGCGCCGCCTTCTGGCGCTGGGTGGCCCGCTGACCGGTGGGCACCGCCTTGCCGGGCCGGGAGCCACGCTGGGTCAGCATGTCGGAATAGCCGCCCGGATAGCGCTGCCAGACGCCATCGCCTTCCGCCACCAGCACGGCGTCGGCAACGCGGTCGATGAAATCGCGGTCATGGCTGACCAGCAGCACGGTGCCGCCATAGTCCCCCAGCAGTTCCTGCAGCAGGTCCAGGGTCTCGATATCCAGATCGTTCGTCGGCTCGTCCAGGATCAGCAGGTTGGACGGCCGCGCCAGCGCCCGCGCCAGCATCAGCCGCCCCCGCTCCCCACCCGACAGGGCATGGATGGGGGTACGCATCTGCTTCGGGTCGAACAGGAAATCCTTCATGTAACTGACCACGTGACGCGACTGGCCATTGACCATCACTGCGTCCCCGCCGCCGCCCGTCAGCGCGTCCATCAGGCTCCAGTCCGGCGACAGGCTCTCCCGGCGCTGGTCCAGGCTGGCGGTCTCCAGCGCCGTTCCCAGCCGCACCGTGCCGCTGTCGGGCTCGATCTCCCCGGTCAGCAGCCGCAGCAGGGTGGTCTTGCCCGCCCCGTTCGGCCCGACGATCGCCAGCGTCTCGCCCCGCAGCAGCCGCAGGTCCAGGTCGCGCACCACCGGCGGCTGATCGCCCCAGGCGCGGGTCACCCCCTTCGCCTCCGCCACCAGCTTGCCGGAACGCTCCGCCTCCGCCGCCGCCATGCGGACATTGCCCTGCGCGCGCTCGAAGTTGCGCCGTTCGGAACGCAGTGCGTGCAGGTTCCTGAGCCGCCCCATGTTGCGCTTGCGCCGGGCCGTGACGCCCTTGTGGAGCCATTCGGTCTCGGAGACGATCTTGCGGTCCAGGCGGTGCAGTTCCTGCTCCTCCGCCTCCAGCACCTCGTCACGCCAGGCCTCGAAGGCGGCAAAGCCCCGGTCCAGCCGCCGCGTCCGCCCCCGGTCCAGCCAGATCGTGGTGCCGGACAGGTTCTCCAGGAAGCGCCGGTCATGGCTGATCAGCACCAGGGCGGAGCGCATCGACTTCAGCTCCGCCTCCAGCCACTCGATGGCCGGCAGGTCCAGATGGTTGGTCGGTTCGTCCAGCAGCAGGATGTCCGGTGACGGGGCCAGCACCCGCGCCAGCGCCGCCCGCCGCGCCTCCCCGCCCGACAGGTGTGTCGGATCGGCGGTCTCGCTGAGGCCAAGCTGCTCCAGCAGGGATGTCGCGCGATAGGGATCATCGCCAGGGGCCAGCCCCTCGGTGACGAAATCCAGCACCGTCGCGTGGCCGGAAAGATCCGGTTCCTGAGGCAGATAGCGCAGGGTGGTGCCGGGCTGCAGGAACGAATCCGCACTGTCGGCCTGCACGATCCCGGCCACGATCTTCAGCAGGGTCGACTTGCCGGAGCCATTGCGCCCGACCAGTGACACACGCTCCCCGGCCGAGACAACGATCTCCGCGCCGTCCAGCAGCGGTTTGCCGCCGAAGGTCAGGTGCACGTCGCGCAGATGCAGAAGGGGTGGAGCCATGGCGCGCAGTCTTAAGGCCAGTGACCGTCCGATGGAAGAGCGCCGCGCTTGAGAAATTCGTCCGGATGGCTAGATAGTCCGGACCACCCCGATCCGAGACCGGTAACGCTGGAGCCCATCCGCAATGATTTCGCGATTCTATGACTGGCTGGAATCGCGGGTGGACTCCTTTCCCGACACGGTGCCGACGAAGCCACCCTCCCGCTTCCTGGGCTTCATCATTCACTTCTCCCGCCCCTTCCTGCCGCTGATCGTGATCAGTGCGCTGTTCTCCGTCGCGATCGCCATCGTCGAGGTGCTCATGTTCGCCTTCCTGGGCGACATCGTGGACTGGCTGTCCGCGACACAGCCCGACCAGCTCTGGAACGAGCACGGCATTGATCTGGTGCTGATCGCCCTGATGGTCGTGGTGCTCTATCCGCTGCTCTACTTCGTCGGCGAATCGATCAGTCATCAGGGGCTGCTGGGCAACTTCGCCATGCGGACGCGCTGGGAATCGCACCGCTACCTGCTGCGTCAGAGCATGGCCTTCTATCAGGACGACTTCGCGGGCCGGGTGGCCGCGCGGATGATGCAGACCGCGCTGGCGGTGCGGGAAGTCGTGCTGAAGACCTCCGAGATCCTGCTGTTCGTCGCGGTCTATTTCGCCAGCGCACTGGTCCTGTTCGCCAGCGCCGACTGGCGACTGGTCCTGCCGATGCTGGCCTGGCTGGTCGGCTATCTGGTGATCCTGCGGCTGTTCATTCCCCGGCTGGCGGAGGTGTCCCGCGCCCAGGCCGATGCCCGCGCCGATGTCACCGGACGCGTGGTCGACAGCTACACCCACATCGGTACGGTGAAGATGTTCGCCGACGCCAACTACGAGGATGATTATGCCCGAAGTGGCATGAAACGCTTCCTCGGCACGGTCTACGGCCAGATGCGGCTGTCCACGGCGCTCTCGGCTTCCCTGGCGACGCTCAATGCCTTCCTGATCTTCGGGATCGGCGCGGTCGCCATCGCGCTCTGGTCGCACGAGATCATCACCACCGGCGCGATAGCATTTGCCGTCGGGCTGGTGCTGCGCCTGATCGGCATGTCCAACTGGATCCTCTGGGAAGTCGCCAACCTGTTCGAGAATGTCGGCGTCGTGATGGATGGCATCGATACCATCGCCCGCGACCGCAGCGTCGTTGACCGCCCTGACGCCAGGCCGCTGAGCGTACAGGAGGGCGAGATCGCCTGGCAGGACATCCACTTCAACTATGGCAAGGTCCTGCCGGAGCAGACCGCCAACGTCATCGACGGCCTGTCCCTGACAATCAAACCGGGGGAGAAGGTCGGGCTGGTGGGACGGTCCGGCGCGGGCAAGTCCACGCTGGTCAGCCTGCTGCTGCGGTTTCACGACCTTGAAGGCGGTCGCATCCTGATCGACGGCCAGGACATTGCCGCCGTGCAGCAGGACAGCCTGCGGGCCGCCATCGGCATGGTGACGCAGGATACGTCCCTGCTGCACCGGACAGTCGCGGAGAACATCGCCTACGGGCGCGCCGAGGCCACGCGGGAACAGGTCATCGCCGCCGCGCGGAAAGCGGAAGCACATGACTTCATCTCCGATCTGGAGGACCTGAAGGGCAACCGGGGCTATGACGCCCACGTGGGCGAGCGCGGTGTGAAGCTGTCCGGCGGCCAGCGCCAGCGCATCGCCATTGCCCGTGTCCTGCTGAAGGATGCGCCGATCCTGATCCTCGACGAGGCAACCAGTGCGCTGGACTCGGAGGTCGAGGCCGCAATCCAGCAGAGCCTCTACAGCCTGATGGAGGGCAAGACCGTGCTCGCCATCGCCCACCGCCTGTCAACGATCGCGGCCATGGACCGTCTGGTGGTGATGGATCAGGGCCGCATCGTCGAGCAGGGGACGCATGCGGAACTGATCCACCGGGATGGTCTCTATGCCGAACTCTGGGCCAGGCAGTCCGGCGGCTTCCTGGCCCGGGAAGAGGTCGCCTGAACTCACCCTGCCTGAGCCAGCAGCACCGCCGCGACCATGTAGCAGACGGCGGTGCCTGCCGCGGCAAGGGTGCGCAGATGGTTCCAGGGCAGCCAGCCACCGACATAGTCCGGCCAGTAGGCCTGTGCCTCGCCTCCGGCCAATGACATTCCGTCCAGGCGGATGTTCATGGGCACGTTGGCAACCACGGTGACGCCGAAGACGCCGAACAGGTAGAGACTGGCCGCCGCCACCAGCCAGGGCAAGGCCACCGGCTGAGCCAGCATCGCCGCAGCAATCGCTGCCGCAGCAGACACCGGCACCAGCCCGACCAGCAGGACAAGGAAGACCGATCGATAGACCTTCCGGTTGATCATCTGCATCGCTGCGCTGCCCGTCGCCGCGTCGCCACGGCCGAGGGACGGCATCACCAGATCGGAAAAGGTCATGAAGACACCGGCGACCACCGCACTTGGCATGGCCAGGGCGAGCATGGACCAGGAGACGAGTTCGTTTGACATGGTGCTGTTCCCTGTTGTCGTTGTTCAGTGAGAGATCGCGACGGCAGACCGGACACGGCTGCGGTCGGTGAGCTGGCGCGCCAGAAATGCGGCGATGTCGGCCCGTGAGATCTTCAGCTTCAGGCGCCGTTCCTCCGGTCCGAAACCCTCCATGTAGTCATCGGTCTCGGGTCCGTCGGTGAAGGCGCTGGGCCGCACGATGGTCCAGTCCAGACCACTCGCCCGCACCAGGTTTTCCTGCAGCTCGTGATCCAGGAACACCGGGCGCAGCAGCAATCCGAACATGATCCGTTTCCAGAAGAAATTCAGGTTGCTCCAGCTCTCATGCGCCCCGAGCGTCGACTGGCAGATCAGCCGCGACACGCCGTGGGCCTGCATGCCGCGAATGACGTTCATGGTGCCGGTCGAGCGGACGACGCTCTTGCGCGAGGTGCCGGCACCCAGCGTCACCACGACCGCATCATGGCCGGCAATGGCCTCCGCCACGGCCCCTTCGTCCCCCGCATCCCCGGCCACCAGCCGCAGGGCCGGGTCGCTGATTTCCAGTCGCTCCGGGTGCCGCGCGAAGGCGGTTACCTGATGCCCGTCGGCGAGCATCCGACGCACGGCAAGTGCGCCAACGGTTCCGGTCGCTCCAAAGATGATGACGTTCATTTCGCTCTCCTGTTTGCGTGTTGACGTCGCTTGACATAGTGTCAAGTTGACACCGTGTCAAGCGACGTCATACTGCCGCCATGACAGAAAAGACCCCATCAACCCGTGACCGCATCCTGCAGGCCACGCTGGACCTGCTTCAGGCCGGTGGCGGCAGCGGCGTGCGCATGTCGGACATCTCCAGGGCTGTCGGCATCAGCCGCCAGGCGCTGTACCTGCATTTCCCCAACCGCGCCGACCTGCTGGTCGCAGCCAGCCGTCATATCGATGAGCAGAACGAGGTGGAGCGGCGGCTGGTGCCGAGCCGCACCGCAGCAACGGGCCGGAAACGGCTGGACGCCTGGATCGATGCTCTCGGCAACTACATTCCCGTCGTCCATGGGGTGGCGAAGGCGCTGCAGGCAATGAAGGACACGGACGAGGCCGCGATGACGGCCTGGAACGACCGGATGCAGGCGATCCGGCACGGGTGCGCTGCCGCGATCGCCGCGCTGGACCGGGACGGCGAACTGACCGGGGATCTGACGCAGGAAGAGGCAACGGACTGGCTCTGGATGCTGCTCGCGTTCCGGAACTGGGAGCATCTTTGCCGCGAATGCGGCTGGCCGCAGGAACGCTATGTCCGTGTCATGCAGCAGACGGCGGCGCTGGCGCTGACCGGCAGGTCCGACGCCGCCTGAAACGCAGAAGGCCCGACCGTTTCACCGGCCGGGCCTTCCATCATTCCGGTGCTGAAGCCGGATCAGGCGAGATCGAAGCGATCCGCGTTCATCACCTTGTTCCATGCGGCGACGAAATCGCTGACGAAGCGGTCCTGCGCGTCGTCGGAGGCATAGACCTCCGACAGGGCCCGAAGCTGCGAGTTCGATCCGAAGACCAGATCGACGCGGGTACCGGTCCATTTCACGGCACCGGTGCCGCGGTCGCGACCTTCGAAGACCCCCTCGCCTTCCGAGACTTCCGTCCATTCCGTGCCCATGTCGAGCAGATTGACGAAGAAGTCGTTGGTCAGCGTTCCGGGGCGGTCGGTCAGCACACCATGCGACGACTGTCCGGTGTTCGCGCCCAGCACCCGCAGGCCACCGACCAGCACCGTCATCTCCGGCGCACTCAGGGTCAGCAACTGGGCCCGGTCGATCAGCAGTTCCTCCGCCGATACCGTGAACTTCCGCTCCAGGTAATTGCGGAAGCCATCGGCGCGCGGCTCCAGAACACTGAAGGAGTCGGCATCGGTCTGTTCCGCCGACGCATCGGTGCGGCCCGGCGTGAACGGCACCTGCACGTCATGCCCGGCATCCTTCGCTGCCTTCTCGATGGCCGCACAGCCTCCCAGCACGATCAGGTCGGCCAGCGAAACCTGCTTGCCGCCGGTCTGGGCCTCGTTGAACGACTGCTGCAGACGCTCGAGCACCGCCAGCACCTTCGCCAGTTGCTCCGGCTGGTTGACCGCCCAGTCCTTCTGCGGTGCCAGGCGGATACGTGCGCCATTGGCGCCGCCCCGCATGTCGGAACCACGGAACGTGGAGGCCGAGGCCCAGGCCGTGGAGACAAGCTCCGCGACCGACAGGCCGGACGCCAGCACCTGCGCCTTCAGGTCGGCGATGTCGGCGGCATCGATCAGCGGATGCGTGACCTCCGGCACCGGGTCCTGCCAGAGCAGTGCCTCCGCCGGGACATCCGCGCCGAGGTAGCGCGAGCGCGGACCCATGTCGCGATGGGTCAGCTTGTACCAGGCGCGGGCAAAGGCGTCGGCAAAGGCCTCCGGGTCCCTGTGGAAGCGGCGCGAGATCTTCTCGTAGGCCGGGTCCATGCGCATCGCCATGTCGGCGGTGGACATCATGGTCGGCACCCGCTTCGACGGATCATCGGCGGCTGCCGCCATGTCCTTCTCCGCCACGTCCTTCGGCTGCCACTGCCAGGCACCGGCGGGGCTCTTCACCAGTTCCCATTCGTAGCCGAACAGCATGTCGAAGTAGCCCATGTCCCACTGCGTCGGGTTGGGCGTCCAGGCCCCTTCCAGACCGCTGGTGATGGCATCGCCCCCCTTGCCGGAACCGAAGCTGTTCTTCCAGCCGAGGCCCATCTGCTCGATGGCTGCCCCTTCCGGTTCGGCGCCGACATTCCCGTCGGGACCGGCACCATGGCACTTGCCGAAGGTGTGGCCACCGGCCACCAGGGCCACCGTTTCCTCATCGTCCATCGCCATGCGGGCGAAGGTCTCGCGGATATCGACACCGGACGCCACCGGGTCCGGCTTGCCGTTCGGCCCCTCCGGATTGACGTAGATCAGGCCCATCTGGACCGCCGCCAGCGGTTCCTCCAGATCACGTTCACCGCTGTAGCGCCTGTCGCCCAGCCACTCGGCCTCCCTGCCCCAGTAGATGTCCTCCTCCGGCTCCCAGACATCGACCCGGCCACCGCCGAAGCCGAAGGTCCTGAAGCCCATGGATTCCAGCGCGCAATTGCCCGCCAGGATCATCAGGTCGGCCCAGGAGATGCTGTTGCCGTACTTCCGCTTGATCGGCCAGAGCAGACGCCGCGCCTTGTCCAGATTGCCATTGTCGGGCCAGCTGTTCAGCGGGGAGAACCGCTGCGAGCCGGAACCCGCGCCTCCCCGGCCGTCGGCGATGCGATAGGTACCGGCGCTGTGCCATGCCATGCGGATGAAAAGCCCGCCATAGTGGCCGTAGTCCGCCGGCCACCAATCCTGGGAGTCGGTCATCAGCGCGTGCAGGTCCTGCTTCAGGGCCTCCAGATCCAGTTCCGAGAACGCCCTAGCATAGTCGAAATCCCTGCCGAGCGGGTCGGAGCGTTCCGAATGCTGGTGCAGGATGCGGAGATTGAGCTGGTTCGGCCACCAGTCGCGGTTCGTCGTCCCGCCCGTGGATCCACTTGTGTTCGCACCATGCATCACGGGGCAGCCACCGGATTGCGGTTTCGCTGTCTCAGCCATTGATCGCTCCCATTCTCGTTCCTGATCACGCGACAGCCGATGCCGGCTGGCGGGAATTTGTTTTCTCCATCGAAAGATATCAGCGTGCATTCATTAGAGGAAATTGCATGTTTTGATCGTTGTGATAACTCTTGCTGATGATCAATCTGACCCTGAAGCAATTGCGCTACTTCGATGCCCTGGCCCGGCATGGGCATTTCGGCCGCGCGGCGGAGGCCTGCGCCATCTCCCAACCGGCACTGTCGATGCAGATCAAGGAGATGGAGGAAACCCTCGGCACCGCGCTGGTCGAACGCGGCGCCCGGCAGATCCGGCTGACCCGATTCGGGGAGGAGACCGCGCAGCGGGTCACGGGCATCCTTCGCGCGGTCGATGAGCTTGGCGACATGGCGCGCGCGTCCAGGGACCGGCTGGTCGGGCGGTTGCGGATCGGCATCATTCCGACGATTGCCCCCTATCTGCTGCCGGCCATCGTGGACGTTCTCGCCGATGTCCACCCGGGGCTGGATCTGATGATCCGCGAGACCCTGACGCCAACCCTGATCCAGGAACTGCGAGAAGGGCAGCTCGACACGGCCATCGTCGCCCTGCCCGTCTCCGAGCCAACACTGACGGAGGCTGCGCTCTTCACGGAGAAGTTCCTGCTCGTCAGACCGGAAGCTGATGCGCACGCTCCCGTTCCGGACAGCGAGATGCTGCGGCAGATGCGCCTGCTGTTGCTGGAGGAAGGGCACTGTTTCAGGGATCAGGCCCTGTCGTTCTGCAAGCTCGCCGCCTCCGCCCCGCGCGAAACGCTGGACGCCAGTTCCCTGTCGACGCTGGTCCAGATGGTCAGTGCGGGCTTCGGGGTTACGCTGATCCCGGAGATGGCGATGCCCGTCGAGACCCGCTCCGCCCCCGTCTCCGTCGCCCGCTTCCCCGAGCCACAGCCTGCGCGGACCGTCGGCATGGTCTGGCGGCGTACAAGTCCGCTGGCCAACCAACTGATGGGAATCGCGGAGATCATCCGGAACAGGCCGGGTATCTCAGGTGTCCTGCCCGGCTGAGTCGATCAGCGCGGCGTAGCGGTCCAGGTGATAGTCGGTGTCGCCGAACAGGACCTCCAGCGCCAGCAGGCGCTTGACGTAGTGGCCGATGTGCAGCTCGTCCGTTGTGCCCATGCCACCATGGATCTGGATGGCCTGCTCCCCGATCAGCCTGGCTGAGCGGCTGACATGCACCTTGATGGCGGAGGCTGCCTTGCGCGCTTCCGTGCCCCCCGCCTGGAATTCCCCGATCACCTGGAGCAGCAGGGCACGGGACTGTTCCTGGGCAACGAACATGTCCACCATCCTGTGCTGCAGGGCCTGGAACTTGCCGATCGGTGTGCCGAACTGCTTGCGCGTGCGGGCATATTCGACCGTGTCGCGGACCAGCACTTCCATGACGCCGACAGCCTCCGCGCAGCAGGCGATGATTGCCTCATCGATCACGGCTTCGATGGCGTCGATGGCGGAGCCGGCCTCCCCCAGTCGGGCAGCGCCTTCGACCCGCACAGTGTCGAACGTGATGTCGGCTGCGCGCAGCCCGTCGATGGTGGGATAATCGCGACGGTGAATGCCGTCGGCATGCCCATCGACCACGAACAGATCGACACCCTGCCGGTCCCGCTCCGCACCGCCTGACCGGGCGGAGACCAGCAGCAGGTCGGCGCTCGGCCCATTCAGCACCAGATGCTTCTCGCCGCTGATCCGGAAGCCGTCCCCGTCCGCCTGAACCGTGCAGCCGACGCAGGCCGGATTGCCGGCGGCGCGGCGCTCCGTGTGCGCAAGGGCAAGCTGAGTCTCGCCCGCGATGACGGGGGACAGGATGGCTTGTCGCTGTTCCGCCGATCCCAGCATCTCAACCAGCCTTCCGCCAAGGACCAGACAGGGCACGAAGGGTTCCGTCACCAGTCCCCTGCCGAGTGCTTCCGTCATCGTTGCCACATCGCGCAGGCTGCCGCCGAAGCCGCCGTTCTCCTCCGCGAACGGCACCGACAGCCAGCCCAGATCGGCGAAGGTCCGCCAGTTGTCCGCGCTGTATCCCAGGTCGGACTCCGCCAGTGCACGACGCACATCGAAGCCATAGTCCTGGGCCACGAACCGGTCCACGCTGTCCTTCAGCATCTGCTGCTCTTCGGAGAGGGCAAAGGTCATGGCGGTCACAGCCCCAGCACGGCCTTGGCGACGATGCTGCGCTGCACCTCCGCACTGCCGCCTGCAATGGTGGTGGAGCGATCATCCAGCCAGGTCGCCATGGCCGTCAGCGCATGGTCCGGCACCAGGGAGCCGACGTTGTTCCCCGGCACCAGCGCCTCCGGCTGCAGCGGCACGCCATTCAGCCCCACGGTCTGCAGCCACAGCTTGTCCAGCGCCTGACGCGCATCCGCCCCGGCAATCTTGAGCACGGAAGCCGCGGGACCGGGGGAACCACCCGCCGCCGTTTCCTCGTTCACCCGCATCTCCGTGGCGATGAAGGCGCGGGCATTGATCTCCGCCTCCGCCAGCTTGCGCCGGAACACGCGGTCGTCGATCAGGGGGGTGCCGTCGGCAGCAACCTCCTCCGAGGCGGAACGGCGGATCTGTCGCAGCCGCTTCTTCAGCGGCGCGGCGTAGCTCATGCTCCGTTCGAACTCCAGCAGGTACTTGGCAACGGTCCAGCCGTCATTCTCCGCGCCGACGCGATTGGCCTGCGGCACCCGCACATCGTCGAAGAAGACCTGATTCTGCTCCTGCACCCCGTTCAGGTTGATGATCGGCTCCACGGTGATCCCGGGCGTGTCCATCTCCAGCAGCAGGAAGGTGATGCCCTGCTGCGGTCGCCCCTCGGTCGAGGTTCGGACCAGCAGGAACATGTGGCTCGCCTCGTGCGCGTTCGACGTCCAGATCTTGCTGCCGTTCAGGATGTAGTCATCGCCGTCCGGCACCGCCGACATCTTCAGGCTGGCCAGGTCCGACCCCGATGCAGGCTCCGAATAGCCCTGACACCAGATGTGCTCGGCCGACAGCAGCCGCGGCAGGTAGTAGTCCTGCTGCGCCTTCGTGCCATGGCCCATCAGCACGGGTCCGCACATGAACAGCCCCTGCATGATGGTCGCCGGGGCACCGGCCAGATCCTGTTCCTCGCGGAAGATCATCTGCTGGCGCAGGTCCCAGCCCGGTCCCCCGTACTCGACCGGCCAGTGCGGCGCGGCCCAACCCTGCCGGTGCAGGATCTTCTGCCAGGCAATGGCGGTGGGCATGTGCGGGAACATGCTGGCGGTCAGACGGGTCGCCTCCCGGATGTCATCGGGCAGGTTCGCGGCCAGGAAGGCACGGACCTCAGCACGAAAGGCCTCGTAGTTGATCATGGCAGATTCGGTCATTGGGTGTCCTTGAACCAGCTCGTCTGAAGCTCTCGAAGCCTAGTCGACGTCAGCTCCGTTTGTCATGGCCTGGTGAACGCGCGATTGCCACGGGTGATCCCTGACAAGGGCTGGATCGTAAGAGCGTCGAAACTCCAAGCGCCACAACAGGAAGCCTCCATGGACGCCATCTTCGACTTGCTGAGGCAGTATGGCCCCTGGGTCTATGGTCTTCTGTTTCTCTATTGCAGCCTGAAGAGCGGTGCACTGCCCCTGTTCGCGGGGTATGCCGCGTATGCTGGAGCACTCGATCCGGTCGCAGTTGCAATCGTCACCTTCTGTGGCGGCTATCTCGGTGATGAGTTGCGGTTTCACCTGGCAAGGCGTCACGGAGCCGGGTTGATGGGACGCCGCGCTTTCACACGAAAGGCGCTGAGCAATGCAACGGCACTGATGAAACGCTACGGCAAACTCTACATCTTTCTCTATCGCTATCCGAAGGGCATGCGCACGGTCGGCGCCCTGCCGGTCGGTCTGGGCACAATGCCTTGGCGGGAGTTCTCTGTGCTCAACGCCTTGTCGGGCGCTCTCTGGACAGGGCTGCTGGTCGGCGGCGGTTATGTCTTCGGGGACATGGTGATGGCATCAGTGGAGAGCAACTGGGGGGTCGCCAGTGTGCTGCTTCTGGTCGGCTTCATCGCGGTCAGCTTCCTTGCCTGGCGCCGCATCAACCAATTTGCAAAGCCTGCCACGGAAGCCTGATCCGTTCGGAGCCAACCGTTCCGCTGGCCCTCAGATTTCCTGGAATCTCTTCCCCTCCCCGCTCGGGTCCGGGCTGTGAAACATGTCGTAGGGCCGGGCCCAGATACGACCGTCGGCGCTCTGGTAGATCACCAGCTTCTCCTCCGTCTCGCTGTGCAGCGCCGTGTGCAGCACGCGATAGAGCCCGCCCTTGTAGTGACGGTGCGTCGGGGTCCAGTCATTCATGCGTTGAGTCCTCCCGTGTACTCGGTTCACCGGACGGCCCCAGCAGCAGGACCGCCTGTACCGCCCGTCGCATCCCGGCCTCGAAGGTCCCAACGTCCTGACTCTCGAGCAACAGACCTTTCGACGCCATGATCAGCAGAAAGGCGCGGCCCTCCGCGTCCGAAGCGTTCCGGCAGATACCGCGATCCAGCATGAACTCCGCCAGATGCGCCGACATCCGGGCCACGCGGTCCACGTTCTCGCGGCGTTGGGTGTCCACCCCCATGTCCAGGATCTCCGCCCCGTGCGGCGCGGACCGCAGCAGGGGCAGCACGTCGCTGATCCATGCCATGAAGCAACCTGTCATCGCTGTCTCGGCATCCGTTTCAGGTTCCGCCAGCCGTGCCAGCGCGCGCGCCATGCAGACCTCGGTAAAGCCTGCCGCCGCCCAGCTCAGCACGGCCTTCTTGGTCCGGAACCGATTGTAGAGCGTCTGCCGTGAAACATTCGCCGCCGAGGCAATCTCCGCCATCGATGCCTTGCCGAACCCGTACCCGGCAAAGACCCTGAGGACATTCTCGTATGTTTCCACGTCATCCATGGCCTGGGATTTTACATATTTGACGAATATTGTAAATATTGCCCAAATTGATTTGACGAAGGCTGGTTCCTGCGAACAGGCTTGCGACGCGCGGACTTCGGTCGCCCCCAATACCCGGAAGGACAATCGTGAGCGTATCCGAACTGAGCAGACGCCGTTTCCTGCAACTGGGCCTCGGCGCATCCGCCGGATTGCTGATCGGCTGCGGCAGTCGCGAACTGGACCCCATCGCATCCTTCGCCACGACGCGGGAGGAGCAGCGGTTCCGCAATGCCTGGCTGCATATCGACACCGACGGCGGCATCAACTTCATCGTCCCCTCCACCGAAATGGGCCAGGGCGTTCAGACCGCTCTGACCATGCTGGTGGCGGAGGAGATGGACGCGGACTGGATCAGAATCCGGACGACCTTCGCCCCCTACGACCCGGCCTTCGACAATCCGACCTACTTCATCCAGGTCACGGGTGGCAGCAATTCGGTCAGTTCCTACTGGCTCAAGCTGCGCAAGCTGGGTGCTGCGGCACGTGCGATGCTCGTGGAGGCTGCCGCCCAGAGATGGGACGTGAAACCCGGGGACTGCAGCGTCGCCGGGTCCGTCGTCAGCCATCCGTCCGGCAGGTCGCTGGGTTTCGGGGAACTGGCGGAGGCCGCCGCGCAACTGACGCCCCCCGACGATCCGGTCCTGAAGACGCCGGACCGGTTCAGACTGATCGGCAGGCCGGTTCCCCGGCTGGACACACCCGCGAAGATCAGCGGCGGCGCGATCTACGGCATCGACGTGAAACTGCCCGGCATGCTCTACGCGACCGTGGCGCAGTCCCCGGTGTTCGGCGGCAAGGTGGCGTCCTTTGACGAGGCCGCGGCGATGGCCATGCCGGGCGTGCGCAAGGTCGTGGCCCTGGATGACGGCTTGGCCGTCGTTGCCGACAGTCACTGGCGGGCGCTGAAGGGGCTGGAGGCACTGGCCATCCGGTTCGACGACGGCCCCAACGCGGACAGGAGCTCGGAAGATTTCACCCTGATGCTCGAAGCCTCCATGCAGAAGATGGACAGGGAACCCTTTCCTGACGCTGCCCAGCGCCTCGACGTCGAATACCAGGCACCGTTCCTGGCGCATCAGCCGCTGGAACCGATGAACTGCACTGCGCATGTGACGCCGACTTCGTGCCGTCTCTGGGTCCCGACACAGAACCTGCATGGCGCAGCGGCGGCGGCAGCGGTGGTCACGGGCCTGCCGCGGCAGGAGATCGAGGTCAATGTCACGCATCTGGGCGGCGGTTTCGGACGGCGGCTGGAGAGTGACTTCGTGCAACAGGCGGTCATCATCGCGAAGGACGTCGGGCAACCCGTGCGCCTTCTATGGACGCGCGAAGAGGACATGCAGCATGACTTCTACCGCCCGGTCACCCGCGCCCGGTTCCAGATCGCGCTCGGGGCCGACGGCACCCCGGAGGAATGGTATACCCGGATCGCCTCCCCGTCCTCCTTCCAGAAGGTGCTTGCCGACAACTTCCCGGAGTTCTCCTGGCTGCCGGTCCAGGCCCTGCTGGGGGATGTGAACATGCTGGCGGGGCTTGGCAAATCCTTCGTGCAGAGCAATCCGTTCCCCTATGCGGTCGGCAAGCTGAAGACCGAAGACGAGATCATGGACATCCCCGTTCCGAACGGCTCCCACCGGTCGGTGCAGCATTCCTTCTCCGGCTTCTGCAAGGAGGCGGCGATCGACGAATGCGCCCATGCAGCGGGTCAGGACCCCCTCGCCTACCGGCGCAGGCTGCTGGCGGAGGAACCGCGCTATCTCGGCGTGATGGATCTGGTGGCGGAGAAGGCGGACTGGGGCAGACCACCGCCGGGCCGGTTCCAGGGCCTGGCCGTACACCGGTCATTCGAGACCTATGTTGCCGAGGTGGCGGAAATCTCCTTCACCGAAGACGGCACACTGCGGATCCACCGCATCGTCTGCGCCGTCGATTGCGGCGTCGTGGTCAATCCTGCAATTGCCGAATCACAGGTACATGGCGCGGTGATCTGGGGTCTGGAGAACACGCTGCGCTGCGAGATCACCATCAGGGGCGGACGGGTGGAACAGAGCAATTTCCACGACTACGAGGTGCTGCACCTGCACGAGGCCCCGGACGTCGAAGTACATTTCGTACCCAGTGCGGAGCCGCCGACCGGCCTCGGCGAGCCTGGCGCGCCACCGGTTGCCGCTGCCCTGACCAACGCGATCTTCGCCGCCACGGGGCGCCGTATCCGCACCCTGCCCCTGAGCCGCCACGGCCTGAGTATCTGATCGGAGTTCCACCATGCTGACACTCAAGGTGAATGGACAGACGATGGACGTGGATGTCGAACCGGACACGCCCCTGCTCTGGGTCCTGCGCGAGACCATCGGTCTGGTCGGTACCCGCTTCGGCTGCGGACAGGGTCTGTGCGGTGCCTGCACGGTGCATCTGGACGGGGTCGCGACACGCACCTGCGTCCTGCCGGTCAGTGATGTCGGCACGGCGGAGATCACGACGATCGAAGGCCTCTCGACGGACAATTCCCACCCGGTGCAGCAGGCTTGGACCGAGCTGGATGTGCCGCAGTGCGGCTATTGCCAGTCCGGCCAGATCATGGCCGCCGCCGCACTGCTGGCCGAGAACCCGCTACCGAGCGACAGCGACATCGACGCGGCGATGACCAATATCTGTCGCTGCGGCACCTACAGCCGCATCCGCAAGGGCATCCACCGCGCTGCCGGGCTGGCCGCGCGCACGCAGTAGGCCGGAAACCCCAAGCGATCACACCTGTGGAAGGCGGCGACGGCGCAGCGGTCACCCTCGTTTGTGCTGGACCCGCTTGACCGCACATTCCCCGGCTTGCGAAAGTCCCCGCCGACGGCGCTGCTCTGCAATGCCGTGATCCTGGGGAGGACAAGGCAATGGGCGATCTGCCCGACTACGATGAATTGCCGATCGTTGAAGGCCTGGACATGCGCCATGCGTGGGATGTGCATGGACGCGACGATGATCTCGGCTCGATCAACCTGCTGACGCCGGACCGCGTGAGGGCCGCTGCGGCGCTGGTGAAGTCGGGTCAGATGGTGAACCTTTCGCTGCCGCTGGATGAACCGGCTCCGCCCCTGTTCGGGCGCAAGGCACTGCATCACGACATCTATGCGCTGGACCGCAACACGCTGGATGACAGCGTCGATTCGCTGTTCATGCAGGCATCCAGCCAGTGGGACGGGCTGCGCCACGTCCGGGCGCGGGAACACGGCTATTACACCGGCATCGCCGACGGGTTCGACCCGGGTCGCGGACGGCTGGGGATCGAACACTGGGTGGAGCACGGCATGGCCGGCTGCGGCGTGCTGCTGGACGTTGCGGGCTGGATGCAGGAAACGGGACAGGACTACGACCCGCTGTCGCCGCACCCCGTCTCGGCCGATGACCTGCGCGCCACCGCCGCGCATCAGGGCACGACGATCCGGACCGGCGACATGCTCTGCATCCGCTTTGGCTGGGTGGAGGCCTATCGCGCGCTCGATCCGGCCGGACGACAGGCCTATGCGAACGCGGTGCGCCACGCCGGGCTGGACGGGTCGGAGGACATGGCACGCCAGCTCTGGAACTGGCATGTGGCCTCCATCACCTGTGACAACCCCGCCGTCGAGGTCGTGCCGGGCGATCCGAAGATCGGATCCCTGCACCGGCGGATGATCCCGCTGCTGGGGATGGCCTTTGGCGAGATGTTCGACTTCTCTGCCCTCGCCCCGGCGCTGAAGGCGCGCGGCGACTGGCACTTCATGATGACCGCGATACCTCTGAATCTGCCCGGAGCCATCGGGTCGCCTGCAAACGCACTGGCGATCCTTTAGGAACCGGGGCAGACAAGAACACCGAACGCCGGGGAGGCACCTGAATTGGAAATTGAGATCGACGTCGAGAACTTTCGCAACCGCCGCAACAACCAGCGCTGGAATCGCATGTCGGTGGGCGACATCTTCGAGCGCGTGACGTGGAGCACCCCGGACAAGGAATGCCTGGTCGCCACACCGGATGCGACCGTCAACCCGAAGCACGCCCGCGTCACCTACCGACAGGCGCATGAACTGGTGAACCGGGTCGCCAACGGGCTGCTGGCTCTGGGTCTGCCGGATGCAGCGCGGGTGGCCATGCTCTGCGACAACTCCATTGAGGCCTGGCTGTCGAAGATCGCCATCGCCAAGGCCGGGCTGGTTGCCACACCGATGAACGTGATGATGGCTCCCGACATCATCACTGACGGGTTGCAACGGATGGAGGCCAGTTGCGCCATTGTCGATGCCGACCTGTGGAAGCGCATGGGCCATGCGTTCGAGGCGGCAGGCGTAAAGCCGGTCATGTCGATCGGCGCGGGGCCGGACGACGGCTACCCGTCCTTTGACGACTTCATCGCGGACCAGAGCATCGAGGATCCGGATGTCACGATCCATGCAGATGACGTCTGGGAAGTCCTGTTCACTTCCGGAACGACGGCGAAGCCGAAGGCGGTGATGATCTCCCACACCTATGCCTACATGACCGGGTACAATCACGCCCTGTCGATGACGCGGGGGCTGGACCACGAGAATGAATTGCGCGCAGGCACCTTCACCCCGATGACATTCCATATCGGTGACCTGCTGATGATGATTGCCCCGCTGCTGGCAGGCGGCACCGTGATCATGGGTCGAAAGCCCGAAGGACACGCCATGGCCCAGGCTTGCACAAAAGAAGCCGTCACCAGCCTCTTTGGCGGATCCCCGCAGTTCGTTGAGTCCCTCATCAAGGCTGTCGAGGATTCACCAACCGCCTATGACCTTTCCAACATGAAGGTGATGTTCTACGGCTGGGCACCGCTGGCTCCCGGTTCGCTGGCCAAGTTGCGCCGCATGACCGCTCCGAAACTGAGTGTCTACGGGATCATCGGCCAGACCGAGTGCGTCGTCTGTCACTGCTTCCACATCAACCAGCACCGGGACACCTACCTGCGCAATGCACCGGCAGTGAACCATGTCGGACTGCCCGTGCCGATGCTGGCCTCCACCGTGATGGACGCTGACGGCAACGACCTGCGTGGGCAGCCAGGAGTCCAGGGTGAGGCCGTATATCGTTCGCCCGCCATGTTCTCCGGCTACTACCGTGATCCGGAAGCGACGAAGGAGGCATTGAAGGACGGCTGGCTGCATTCGGGCGACAGCTTCGTCTATGACGAACAGGGCCTGCGCATCATGGTCGACCGCTACAAGGACATCGTGAAGTCCGGTGGCGAGAACGTCTCTTCCATCCGGGTGGAAGCCGTGCTGCAGCAGCATCCGTCAATTGCCCGTGCCGCAGTCGTCGGTGTTCCCGACGACCGGTGGGGCGAGATGGTCACGGCCTGCGTCGTGCCCAAGCCGGGTGCCACGCTGGATGAGGATGCGATCATCGCCTTCGCGCGTGAACAGCTCGCCGGTTTCGAGACGCCGAAGCGCATTGTGCCGATGGAATCCTTCCCCGAAACGGTCGGCGGCAAGATCCTGAAGTACAAGCTGCGGGCAATACTGGCGGAGGGGGCCTGAGCCCCTCACGTTGGCGACGGTGACGGCGGCGCGCGTGTGCCCGGTCAGGGAACCTCGAAACCCTTCCTGACCGGCTCACGCGCCCAGATGCGGTCGTACCAGTCCTTCAGGTTGGGGAAATCCTCCAGCTTCTGGCCGTGCCATTCGTGGCGCGCGATCCAGGGGAAGGAGGCGATGTCGGCAATGGTGTACTCGCCCGCCGCCAGCCAGCCTGTGGCGGCGACCTGGCGGTCCAGCACGCCGTAGAGCCGCGCGGTCTCGTTGGTGTAGCGATCAACCGCGTAGGGAATGGTTTCGGGGGCGAAACGGCGGAAATGATGCGCCTGCCCCAGCATCGGCCCCAGTCCCCCCATCTGCCACATCAGCCACTGCATCGTGTCGGTGAACTTCCGCGGATCCGTGGGCAGGAACTTTCCCGTCTTCTGCGCCAGGTAGATCAGGATCGCCCCGGTCTCGAAGACGCTGATCGGTTTGCCGTCCGGGCCATCTGAATCGACAATCGCCGGGATCTTGTTGTTCGGCGAGATCTTCAGGAAATCAGGCGCGAACTGCTCGTCCTTGGAGATGTTCACGGCGAACGCCTGATAGGGCAGTCCGCATTCCTCCAGCATTACCGAGACCTTGCGTCCGTTCGGCGTGCCCCATGTGTAGAGATCGATCATCACTCACTCCCCGTCCTTTTCCGTTGTTTCATTCCAGGCCGTTGCGGACAGGGCCTGCGCCAGGTCCGCTCTCAGGTCTTCCAGAGCCTCGATCCCGACGGACAGCCGCAGCAGGTCGTCCGGTGCCTGACTGGTGGGTCCCTCGACCGTGCGGCGGTGCTCCACCAGGCTCTCCACGCCGCCCAGCGACGTGGCGCGGCGGAACAGCGTCAACTGTCCCTTCACCGCCCGCGCCCGCGCCTCCCCGCCGCCTGTCCGGACCGAGAGCATGGTGCCGAAGCCACCGACCATCTGCCGCGCGGCGACGGCATGTCCCGGATGGCCCGGCAGCCCCGGATAGAGGACAGCGGCCACGTCTTCACGGGCATCCAGCCATTCGGCAAGGGCAGCGGCGTTCTGCATCGCCCGCTCCATGCGCACGAACAGGGTCCGCATGCCACGGGCCAGCAGCCAGGCCTCGAACGGCCCGATGACCGCCCCGGCCAGCCGCCGTTCCTCCTTCGCGCCCTGCCACAGGGGATCATCCACATTGCCCGTCACCAGCGCCCCGGCCAGCACGTCCGAATGGCCGTTCAGCGCCTTCGTGGCCGAATGCATGACAATGTCCGCCCCCAGTTCCAGCGGACGGGTCAGCACCGGGGTCGGCACCGTGTTGTCCACCGCCAGGGTCGCCCCGCAGGCCCTGCAGGCCTGTGCCACGGCAGCGATGTCGGTCACGGTCCAGAGCGGGTTCGAAGGCGTCTCGACCCAGACCAGCCGGGCGGGTTCTCTCGACAGGGCGGCGACATAGTCAGCCGCGTCATTGCCGACCAGTTCCACCCGCAGGCCGAAGCGTTCCGCGAAGCCCTGCACCCAGACCTGCAGCGCGAAATACATCACCCGGGGCAGGATCACCCGGTCCCCGTGGCGCAGGGCCTTGAACAGGGATGCCGCCGCCGCCATGCCGGAGGCGAACAGCATGGCCTCCGCCCCCCGCTCCAGCGTGCAGAGCATTTCCTCCGCCACGTCGAAGCCCGGATTGTCGTCGCGGCTGTAGACCGCGCCGCCGGGCAGGGACATGTCCGGGTCGC
The DNA here is from genome assembly GCF_029909415.1 of Minwuia sp. IMCC3009. Taxonomy (GTDB): domain Bacteria; phylum Pseudomonadota; class Alphaproteobacteria; order Minwuiales; family Minwuiaceae; genus Minwuia. The sequence goes on along the minus strand of NZ_CP123781.1, from coordinate 1,027,991 downwards.
GTTCATAGGTGGTGGCTGGAAAGATTCCGGGGGCCAGGCCACGGGAGGCGGCTTCCACATGGCCCGCGGCCTGGGCGACCACGGTTTCCGGTGACTGCTGCTTTTTCATCTCTTCCCCGTCGCCGCCATTGCGGGCCGCTTGGGTCCGGCCTCGCATTCGTGATATGGCGCAGGGTAGACGAGATTCCAGCGCCCTGTCAGAGACCATTTCTGGCGCCGCGCGCACCCCGGATGGAGACTGTTGAGAATGAGCATTGATCGTGACGCCCTGCTTGCCGCACTGGACGCGCTGGGTGGAGTGGACGACCAGACCGTACTGAGCGCGGCCCGCGCCGCCGCTGCCATGCTGGATCAGGCTGCGCTGGAGTGGGAGGAAGTGCTGGTGGAACGCCTGCCCGGCACCGCCGTCAGCAGCGCCCCGGCCATCGAGGTCGGAGAGGACGACGACTCCATCCGCAGCGCGATCGAGGCCATGCTGGCCCGACCGTCCCTGCATGACGGCACGCGGGAGGATCTGGAGGACTTCCTGCGTGAACTGGAGGCCGGTGAGCTGGCTCAGGAAGACCGCACCTATATCGCCGCACTGTACCAGCGCTTGCAGGACTGACCGGATGCCTTTCGCGAATGTCCGGGGGATCGAGATCTATCACGAGGTCCATGGCAATGGCCCGCGTGTCCTGTACATCAGCGGAACCGGCAGCGACCTGCGCCGTCAACCGAATGTCTTTGCTGTTCCGGGTATCGACCGCCTGACCGTCTGTGCCTACGACCATTGCCTGATGGGGCGGTCGACGATTACCGAACAAGACCCGACGATGGATGACTTCGCGGACGATGCTCTCGCCCTGCTGGATCACCTGGGCTGGGACGACTGCGCGGTGGCTGGTGTCTCCTTTGGCGGCATGGTCGCGCAGCATCTGGCGGCGCGGCTGGGTTCACGGCTGAACCGGCTGGTGCTGTGCTGCACCAGTCCGGGCGGCGCAGGCGGCGCGTCCTTTCCGCTGCACGAACTCGGTGAGCTGGACGCGGACGCATTCGCCGAACGGATGCTGACGCTGGCCGACAATCGCCGGGACGCCGCCTGCCGCGCCGCGAACCCCGAAAAGGCCCGCCAGATGGTCGAGTTCTACCAGACCAGCGCCCGTGCGAACCGGGAGGACCCGGTGAGACGCGCGGCGCAGAACCGTCAGCTCGCTGCCCGCGCCGGCCACGACGCCTGGGACATCCTGCCCACGATCACCGCCCCGACGCTGATCTGCGGCGGCAGGTACGATGACATCGCGCCGACCGCACGGGCGGAGGCGATGCTGAACCGGCTGCCCGACGCGGAGATGAAGGAATTCGAGGGCGGTCACCTGTTCATGATGGAAGACCGCGCGGCATGGCCAGCGATGATGGATTTCCTGCTGGCTGGCTGAACAGCCCGCGTCTCGGCGCTCAGTCGCGTGCGGTTTCGACGTCCGTGCCGGAGTAGAGCGCCTCGAGCTGACCCTTCATCGCATGCTCATGGGCGGCCAGGGCGTTCCTGTCCAGGTCCAGCACCGGCGCCTGTTCCAGGTCGAAGTGGCCGAACTGGTCGATGCCCCGCACCAGGGTGGCGCTGCGGGCCGCCTTCACCGGTTTCACATGGGCGCCGATATAGCGGATGGCGAAGCCGATGCGCCGGTTGGCGGTCCTGTTCGGCTCTGACCCATGCGCCAGCCGGATGTGGTGCAGTGAGAACTCACCGGCCTGGAGCGGCACGGAAACCGCATCCGACAGGTCCAGATCCCCGTCGATCACCTGCCCCCGGGTCAGCAGGTTCTTCGGGTGAAACGTGTCGCTGTGGGCGATCTGCCCACCCAGATGGCTGCCGGGCTTGAACTTCATCGCACCGGACTCGACGGGCGCGTCGGACAGGGCGACCCAGGCGGTGACCACGTCCGGCGGCTCGAGCCCCCAGTAGGTCGAATCCTGATGCCAGGAGACGAAGCTCTCGTCGCCCGGTTCCTTGATGAAGAAATTGGTGCTCCAGCAGAGGATGTCCGGACCCAGCACATCCTCCACCGCATCGAGGATGCGCGGATGCCGGATCAGTTCGCTGGCCCAGGTGAACAGCAGATGCACCTTGTGGCGCATGTTGGACTGGATCGGCCCGCCCGTCTCCGCCTCGTAGCTTTCAAGGCGATGGCGGTAGGCGTCAGCGGTTTCCGGCGCGAAGGCGCGCAGGGGAAAGACGAACCCGTCACGCTGGTAGTCCGCGACCTGCTGTTCGCTCAGAAACCGCGTCATTGCTCTCGCGCTCCTCACATCCGCAGTGCCGAACCTTATGCCCTCGTCCCGACGCAGGACAATGGTATTCGGACATGCCCGCCATCTGTCGTGTTTCATTCCCATCGCGGCAACGGGATCGTAGGGTGCGAAAAAACATTGTCGCTCAGGGGAGGCTGCTCGTGGCATTCGAGGTCGAACTGTCGAAGTCGGAACGTGAACTGGTTGATGTGGCGCAGAAGTTCACTGCGGAACATGTGACACCGAACGCGGGGGACTGGGAACGCGACCGTATCTATCCGCGCGATGCCCAACTGGAAGCCGCCGCCCGCGGCCTTGGCGGTGTGCTGGTGCCACAGGCTGACGGCGGCAAGGGCGCAAGCTTCAGCGCGGCCTGCCGTGTCTTCGAGGAACTGGCCTCCGGCTGCATGGCCTTCACCTTCAGCATGGTCGTGCACAACAATTTCGCACTCAGCCTGGCCAGCAATGGCTCCGACGCGCTGAAGCAGAAGTTCCTGCCGGATCTGATTGCCTGCCGGAAGATCGGTGCCTTCCTGCTGACGGAGCCGGGCATGGGCTCCGACGCCCAGGCTGTCGCCTGCATGGCCCGCCCCGACGGTGACGGCTGGGTACTGGATGGCGAGAAGGCCTGGATCTCAAGCGCCAGCCAAGCCGGTGTCCTGTCGATCTACGCACAGACCGATCCCGCAAAGGGCTGGCGCGGCATCATGTGCTTCATGATCGAGGCGGAGCGCGCGGGCGTGCATCGCGTCGGTCCCTATGCCATGGCGGGCGGGCACGCGCTCGGAACCGGCGGCTTCCGGTTCGAGGGTGTGCGCCTGACGCAGGATGACGTGCTGATCCCGCAGGAAGCGGCGTTCAAGGCCGCCATGGGGGGCATCGATTCCGCCCGCTTCTTCGTGGCTGCCATGTGCACAGGGATGCTGCGTGCGGCACTGGCACGAAGCCTGGACTATGTCGCGGAGCGTCCTGCCTTCGGCAAGACGGTGGGCGACTTTCAGGGCATCCAGTGGATGCTGGCCGATGTGGCCACGGACCTGGAGGCAACGCGGCTGCTGACCTACAGCGCCGCAGCCCGCTGGGACGCAGGCGTGAACGCGAGCATGGAGGCGGCGCACGCCAAGAAGTTCGCCACCCGCGCGGCCCTGACCCGGCTGGCCGACTGCATGCAGGTCATGGGCGCCAACGGTTTCATGGTGAACGAGGTCGCGGCCCGCCACTTCGCCTGCGCCAAGATGGCCCAGTACATGGATGGCACGACCGAGATCCAGAACGTGGTCATCGCGCGCGGCCTGCAGAAGTCGCGCTGACGCGGGTCAGTCCGCTTCCGTCTCGGTCTCCGATGACGCTTCGTCGCCTTCGCCGGCCTCCGGTTCGGGCTCTGGCGGTTCCGGATGACGGCAGCCGACGACCCAGACGTCATAGACCGGATGCTCGAGCGGGTTCAGCGCAGGGCTGGACGCGATCATCCAGCCGGTGAACAGGCGCACCGCCGCGCGGGAATCCGGTACCTCCTCGATCTCCAGGAACGCGAAGGTCTCCGGCGGCTCCTCCGGCGGGCGGGTCCGGCAATAGCGGACCGTGACATTCAGCGTGCCGAAGCGGATCGGTTCATCGACGGGCACTTCCAGATCGACCGTCCGCGCCGTGACCTTGTCGAGGGCGCGCAGGATCGCGATGCGGCCCGTCGCATCTTCGGCGCGGGCGGCGTCAAAGGTCTCGCCCTGCCCTTCCGTGATGATCTGCGCACGGGTTGGCGCGGCCGGCAGGACCGCTAGTCCGAGCGCGAGGCCGAGAAGCGCAATCTGACGTAGTCTGCTGTCCATCGTCCCTCACTGTCACAAAGCACCGACCGCAGCAGTTCCACGGCCTCCGCCCTGGCCGAAGCCCGGTCCTGCGGTGACAGCGTCGCGAAGAAGCTGTCGGCGAACGTGTCCATCCAGCCACCGACATCCGTCGGCAACGGTGTGGGACGCGGGATCAGCTCGGCTGAATGCACCTCGAAACCCGCCGCGCGCAGCAGGGCGCTGTATTCATCCGGCGTCGGAAAGTACCAGGGGCTGAGTGCGGCACCATCAATGCCGTACCGGCCCAGCACAGCAATCAGCGCCGTCCTGATCGCCGCGACATTTCCATGCCCGCCAAATTCGGCAACAAAACGACCACCCGGTTTCAGGGCGCGGTGAACCCCCGCAACGACTTCTGCCGGACGGGTCATCCAGTGCAGGGCGGCGTTGGAGAAGACGGCATCGAAGGCGTTGCTGAAGGCAAGCGCGTGTCCGTCCACCACATGCGCGTCCAGCCCGCGTGCCTGTGCGGCAGCGATCATGTCGGCACCGGCATCGACGCCGACGACCTGACAGCCCGCCGCGACCAGCTTCTCCGTCAGGACACCGTCGCCGCAGCCGAGGTCCAGAATGTGCTCACCGGGTTGCGGGTTCAGCAGTTCCAGTACAGGGGTGCCAAGTACCGCGACAAATCCCGCATGCTGCTGATAGCGATCCGGCTGCCAGTCCTGGCTCTGCTGGGTCACTGGTTGCTGCTTCCACCGGAATAGATCGCCTGTCCCACCAGATCCATGATGTTGACCGAGCCCTGCGCGAAACGGAAGGAATCCCCCGCATTCAGGTTGGCCTCGTCACCGCCCGGTTCGACCGACAGGAACGTGTCACCCAGCAGGCCGTCGGCCAGCACGCGGATGGAGGAATCAGCGGGTATCTTCACGTCGGAGGCGATGTTGAGCCGGACCAGCGCCAGATAGGTCGGCGATTCCAGTTCGGTCGATTTGACGGACCCGATCTTGATTCCGCTCAGCCGCACATCGGCACCGGTGGTCACGCCGTTCACCTTGTCGAACTTGGCGACAAGCTCATAGCCGGTGCCAGGCGCGATATCGGCGGTGCGGTAGGCGAAGATCAGGAACATGGCCGCGATGGCGATCACCACGGCCCCGATCACGGTTTCGACGATATTGTTGGACATGCGTGTGACTGCCCCCGTGTTCGGATGAAATGCCCTGCTGATCAGCCCTCGGGCGACCAGGCTTCGTAGTCACCGGTTGCGGCGGCGCGCTTGGCCCCCTTGGTGACATGACCCGCGGGACGATAGGCGTGCGGCGTGCCGGTCAGATTGGGCTGGTGCAGCTTTTCCCATTCCCGCAGATCCGGCGCCGACTGCGGTATTGCATCCGTGGTGCGATGCAGCCAGGCGTTCCACTGCGACGGTACTTTCGAGCCTTCGACAATGCCCTTGTAGACGACCCAGCGGCGCCCGGTTCCGCGACGGTCCTCATAATAGCGATTGCCGAACTGGTCCTCACCGACCTGCTTGCCGTTTCGCCAGGTGAAGAACCGTGTACCGATGTGTGCCATGTTCGCGACCGCTCCATGCAGGACAGGACGAGGAATTCTGCGCCGGACTATGCCGAAACGGGTCTTGTCCGTCCAGTGCCCAACCACCGGCCCGAGGGCTGCCGTGTCAGGTGTCGTCGGCGGATGTCGCGTGCGGCGGCACGACGGCCGCGATCCAGTCCGCCAGCCGCGACCTCTGCGCCTCATCCAGATGCAGCGCCAGCTTGGTCCGGCGATAGAGCACATCATCCGCGCAGGTGACCCATTCCCGGTCGATCAGGTGGCGGATCTCCGCCTCGTAGAGTCCGGCGCCGAAGTGCAGCCCCAGTCCTTCCTCGCCGCCCGGCCGGTCCAGTATGTCGCGCGCAAGAGTGCCATAGAGGCGCGCCAGCCTGTGAACGATTGCCGGGTCCAGGTAATCGAAGGCGGCCTGCAGTTCCGCAACATAGGTATCGAACCCCGTGACCGGGATGTCGCCGCCGGGCAGGGTCGTACCCGCCGTCCAGGGTTTCGACGTCGATCCCAGCAGGGTGTCGATCTTCCCGTTCACCTCCTCGGAAAGGCGGCGGAAGGTGGTGATCTTGCCGCCGAAGACATTGACCAGCGGCGCGCCGGTGTCCCTGTCCGTGGTCAGCACGTAGTCCCGCGTCGCCTCCTGCGCCTTCGAGGCGCCATCGTCATAGAGCGGGCGGACCGCGGAGTAGGTCCAGACAATGTCATCGACGGAGACCGGCTTCCTGAAGTAGGCGCTGACCGCCTCCGTCAGGTAGGTCTTCTCCTCGTCCGAGATCCGGATGTCTGCGGGATCGCCGCCATAGTCACGATCCGTCGTGCCGATCAGGGTGTAGTCCCCCTCGTAGGGAATCGCGAAGACGATCCGGCCATCCGCATTCTGGAAGATGTAGCAGCGGTCATGATCGAACAGCCGTGGCACCACGATGTGGCTGCCCTGGACCAGCCGGACGTTGTGGCTGTTGTTGCGCCCGACAACACCGCCGATCACGTGATCCACCCAGGGGCCTGCCGCGTTCACCAAGACATTGGCCGTAACCGTGTGCACCGTCCCGTTGCGCTGGTCCGCCATCTCCACCAGCCACTTGCCGTCGCTGGCGCGGGCGGAGGTCACGCGCGTGCGGGTGCGGACCACGGCCCCCCTGTCCGCCGCGTCGCGGGCGTTCAGCAGGACCAGCCGGGCATCATCGACCCAGCAGTCGGAATATTCGAAGCCCTTCACGAACGCCTCGCGCAACGGCGCGCCCAGCGGGTCGGTCCGCAGGTCCAGCGTCCGCGTCGATGGCAGCAGCTTCCGCCCCCCGAGGTTGTCATAGAGAAACAGGCCGAGCCGCAGCATCCAGGCCGGGCGCAGGCCACGATGATGCGGCAGCACGAACCGCAGCGGCCAGATGATCTGCGGCGCCATGGACCAGAGCGTCTCCCGCTCCATCAGGGATTCGCGCACCAGACGGAACTCATAATGTTCCAGATAGCGCAGTCCCCCATGGATCAGCTTCGTCGATCCGGAGGACGTGCCCTGGGCAAGGTCATTCATCTCGGCCAGCATGACCGTCCGGCCACGGCCCACCGCGTCACGCGCAATGCCACAGCCATTGATGCCTCCACCGATGACGAAGATGTCGAAATGTTCCGTCATTGGCCTCTCATCCGGTCTGGACCAGCGTGCGGGGCGCCGCTGTCATCCGGACCCTGCCCGTGTTCTGGAATGTCCGGGCGGGAATATGCAAGCAATTACGTCAGGTGCCCTCAGTCGAGTCCCTTGATCAGCCGCTGGAGGTAGCTCTGGCGACCGGCACGTGCACGGATTTCCTCCGGGTCCGCGTCCTCCCGCTCCCCCAGCGCATCCTCCAGATAGTCGATCAGGGCGCGATAGACCTGCCGGCGGGGCCTGGAGATCTTGTCGACAAAGGTCTCGACCGACAGCCGGTCGATCAGCGCCTGCACCTCCGCAGGGTCGGAGCGCCAGGCCGTGCCCAGCAGACTCCTGATGGTTTCCAGGCGCTTCTCGGCCATTTCCTGGTGCGCATCGTCAGTCACGGGCATTCTCCCCCTGCCACCGAGGCGATCAGCCTCCTATGATCCGGTCAGCAACCAACAGTGCGGACGGTGGATCGGCATGGCAAGCAGCAACTGGCAGAACTGGTCCGGGCATGTCCGCGCGACGCCGGCAGCGATTTTCCGCCCCTCCGACCATGCGGCGCTCTCGGCCAGACTCGGCGAAAGCCGGGGACGGGTACGTATCGTCGGATCGGGCCACTCCTTCACCCCCCTCGCCGCCACGGACCATACCCTGGTCAGCCTCAGCGGGATCGAAGGGACGGTCCTTTCCTGCGACCCGTCCGCCGCCACCGCACGGCTGCAGGCCGGGGCCAGCCTGAATGCCCTTTCACGGGATCTGCAGGAACTTGGTCTGGCTTTCCGCAATCTCGGCGACATCGACGCGCAGTCGCTGGCCGGGGCCACGTCCACCGGCACCCATGGCACCGGCTCGGACTTCCCCTGCCTGTCAGCGGAGATGCAGCAGATCACGCTGGTCACGGCGACCGGCGAAACGGTGACGGCGAGCGAGGAGAATGGCGCCGATCTGCTGCATGCGGCACGCATCGCGCTGGGCAGCCTGGGAATCATTGTCGAGGCGGAGGTCTCCCTGCAACCGGCCTACCGGCTGCATCGGCGCACCTTCGCCCGCCCGCTGAAGGACACGCTGGCCACCGCGATGGACAGTTGGGCGCAGCACCGGAACTTCGAATTCTTCTGCCTGCCGTTCTGCGATCACGCCTTCAACATTGTCCACGACACCACCGATGAGCCGGATTCGGGCGCGAAGGACAACAGTGACAGCAATGCGGTGAAGCAGCTGAAACTGCTGCGCGACCTGCTGGGCTGGGCATCCCCGCTCCGGCGCGCGGTCCTCAACAAGGTCGCCAGGAGCCAGAAACCGGAGGACATCATCGGCCCGAGCTGGGCGATGCTGGCCAACGAACGCAACAATCCCTTCAACGAGATGGAATATCACCTGCCGGTCGATCAGGGGCTGGAGGCGCTGGAGGAAGTGCTTTCCGTGATCGAACGCGAACGGCGCGACGTGTTCTTTCCCGTCGAATGCCGCATGACCAGAGGCGATGACGCCTGGCTGAGCCCGTTTCAGGGCGGTCCGCGCATCTCCGTCGCTGTCCATGCCTGGCATCTTGATCGCTTCGACTGGTTCTTCGAACACATCGAACCGATTTTCCGCCGTCGCGGCGGCCGCCCGCACTGGGGCAAGATGCACTCCCTGCAGGCCGACGACCTGCGACAGCTCTACCCGGACTTCGAGCGTTTCACGAAACTGCGCCGCGAACTCGACCCGGCGGGCCGTTTCCTGAACCCCTATCTGGCGGACCTTTGGGGTGAGCCGTTCGAGACGTGAAACATCTGGATCGCGCTCCGGCCCGGCGCGGGTGAAACGGCTGCCTACTCCCCGAACACGCGCGCGAAGATCGTATCGACGTGTTTCAGGTGGTAGCCAAGGTCGAACATGGACTCCAGGGCCTCATCACTCAGCGCCGCACTCACCTCCGGGTCCGCCTTCAGCAGGGCCAGCAGATCGGCCTTGCCATCCGCTTCCCAGACCTTCATGGCGTTGCGCTGCACCAGACGATAGGCGTCCTCACGGCTGACACCCGCCTGGGTCAGGGCCAGCAGCACGCGCTGCGAATGGATCAGACCGCCCAGCCGGTTCATGTTGGCCAGCATCCGCTCCGGATAGACCACCAGCTTCTCGACCACGCCCGACAGCCGCGCCAGCGCGAAGTCCAGGGTGACAGTGACATCGGGACCGATCATGCGCTCGACGGATGAATGCGAGATATCGCGCTCATGCCAGAGCGCCACGTTCTCCATCGCCGGGATGACCTGGGCGCGGACATAGCGCGCCAGCCCCGTCAGGTTCTCGGTCAGCACGGGATTGCGCTTGTGCGGCATGGCGGAGGAGCCCTTCTGGCCCGGCGAGAAATATTCCTCCGCCTCCAGGACCTCCGTCCGCTGCAGATGCCGGATCTCCGTCGCCAGCCGCTCGACGGAAGAGGCTATGACTCCCATGACGGCGAAGAACATGGCGTGGCGGTCGCGCGGGATGACCTGTGTCGAGACCGGTTCCACCGTCAGGCCCAGCTTCTCCGCAACATGCGCTTCGACGTTCGGGTCGATGTTGGCGAAGGTGCCCACCGCGCCGCTGATGGCGCAGGTCGCGACTTCGGCGCGGGCCTGCACCAGCCGCTCCCGATTGCGCGCGAACTCGGCGTAGTAGGTGGCCAGCGTCACGCCAAAGGTCGTCGGCTCGGCGTGGATGCCGTGGCTGCGGCCGACCTTGACGCTCATCCGGTGCTCCATCGCCCGCTTCTTCAGGGCGGCGAGCAACTGGTCGATGTCGGCGAGCAGGATGTCCGCCGCCTGCGTCATCTGAACGGCCAGGCAGGTGTCCAGCACGTCGGAGGAAGTCATGCCCTGATGCACGAAGCGGGCTTCCTCCCCCACATGCTCGGCCAGGGAGGTCAGGAAGGCGATGACGTCGTGCTTCACCTCCCGCTCGATCTCGTCGATCCGGTCCACGTCGAAGCCGCCCCGGTCCCAGACCGCCTTCGCCGCATCCGCGGGCACGATACCGTTCGCCACCTGGGCATCGGTCGCATGGGCCTCGATCTCGAACCAGATGCGGAAACGGTTCTCCGGCGACCAGATGTTCACCATGTCGGGGCGGGAATAGCGCGGGATCATGAGGCTCTCCGTGGCGGGGCAGCGGCGGGGGTGGAGATGCCATCTAGCAGGGTGCCCAGCCCCCCTCAAGCATCGCGTTGTCGCGGGCGGGGGGATGAAATCGCCGCTTTGCGTCCCTATCTCACCTGAAACGGAACAACCGGGGAAATCAGGTGTTTGAAATTGGCTTCTTGGGCTGGATGGTCGTCGTGGGTATCCTGTTCGTCCTGCCGCTCTGGCGAATCTGTGATCGTGCGGGTCTCAGCCCGACGATCTCGCTCTATGCACTGATCCCCTTCGCGGGGCTGCCGCTGGCTCTGGGCTTCATCGCCTTCAGGACATGGCCGTCCGGTGAAGGCCGGATCACCGGGCCTTTCGATGAGTTCGACCGGGTGAGGGATCGCCTCTGATGGAACATCTGCTGCTGCCCGGCTCGCCCGTGGTCTTCATCCTTGCCTGGTTCGGCTGGCGCATAGCGTCAAAGGCCGGATACAGCGGTTTCTGGGGCCTGACGGCCATCATTCCGCCGATCGGCCTGATCGCACTCTGGGTTCTGGCTTCGCAGAAGGAATGGCCGCGCGACCGCCAGCCCGGACAGGGCCGAAATGGTGGGCCGCGACGCGCCGCTTCACGGGCGGCATCAAGCACACCGGCCACCCGCGACCCCGGCGACATCACGATCCGCCGCCCCGGCGGACCGGTCGTCCGCTCCGACTGACCACGAGGACATCCACGGATCAGGTCAGCCCTGACTGAATAGGTGATTGCCTTCCCCCTGCCTGACGCGCGAACCTGCGTCGGGGGGAGACACATCACGTGGGCAAGGACCGAACCGAAATCACCGGCCTGGCGCTGGCGCTGCTGGCCGGAATTTTCCTGGGCAGCGCGGTCGCCGTCGCGCGCTTCGCCTACGAGGGCGGCGCCAGCGGCGTCGTCGTCGCCAGTGTCCGCAGTATCCTGATGACCACGCTGATGGCCGCCTTCATCCTCTATCGCGGCAGCGGCTTCGGCCTGCCGCGAAAGCTGGTGCCGCTGGCCATGTTCAATGGCGTGCTGATGTCGGCCATGACCTACGGCAATATCGGTGCGGTGGAGTTCATCTCTGTCGGGCTTGCCGCCCTGCTGTTCTTCACCTTTCCCGTCATCATCGCCGTCATCGTCACCGTGTTGCGGATCGAGCCCACCAGCCCGCTGAAACTGTTCTCCATCGTCTTCGCCTTTGTCGGCCTGGCGCTGATGCTGGGCAGTTCGGTCGGCGACAGCGACTGGCGGGGTGTCGTCTTCTCCCTCGTCGCCGCCTTCGCGACCGCCACGAACGCGGTCCTGGTGGCCCGGCATTTCCGTGAAGTGAACGTGTTTCTGATGACGTTTCACTTCAGCTGGACCGCGCTTCTGGTTCTGGTGCTCATCGGCATCTTCGTCGCGGATGTACGGTTCCCGGAGACGGCCGGTGGCTGGGGTGGAGTCTTCGGTGTGGCGGTACTGCAGGCTTCGGCCATGCCCATGTACCTCTGGTCCATATCGCATATCGGTGCACTCAAGTCCGGCATGGCGACCAATATCCAGCCCCTGACCTCCATCGGAGAGGCCTGGGTGCTGTTCGACGAAGTGCTCGGCGCATTGCAGGCGCTGGGCGGTGTTCTGGTACTGGGCAGCATCCTGCTCATGCAGTGGGCGGACATGCGCCTGCGTCGGCGGTCGTTGACCTCGGCCCCCGCGCCGGATCAAATGCCGCCGACCGATAGGGTCCTCAAAGGGGAGGGAGAGAAATGAGCAAACTGACAATTCTGGGTCCGGCCGCTTCGCGCGCCATGCGCACGCTCTGGATGGCGGGCGAACTGGGCATCGACTTCGACCACGAGGCTGACATCAACTTCCGTGGCGGCGACTGCCGCAAGCCCGAGTATCTGGCCATCAACCGGGCCGGTCGCGTGCCTGCGATCAAGGACAGCGACATCGGCATGGGTGAATCCTGCGCCATCAACATCTATCTGGCCAAGAAGCACGGCAAGCTGATCCCGACCGATCTGGTGGGCGAGGCCAAGGTTCTGGAATGGTCGTTCTGGGTGATGACCGAGGTCGAGAAGCCCATGCTGAATTACCTGTTCCACGCCGCCATGCTGCCCGAAGACCAGAGGGATCCGAAGGTCGTCGAACAGGCGCTGAAGGACCTGGCCTGGCCGCTGGAGGTGCTGAACACCTACCTGGCTGACCACAAGTGGCTGGTGGGCGACGATTTCTCCGTGGCTGACCTGAACGTCGCGGCGGTGCTCGCCTGGGGCAAGATGGCCAAGTTCGATTTCTCCGCAGTGCCGAACGTCGCCGAATTCGCTGGCCGCTGCCTCAGCCGTCCGGCGGCAAAGGTACGCTGAACGATGAAGCATCTGTTCGACATCACGGGAAAGGTCGCGGTCGTCACCGGCGGCTCGAAGGGCATCGGCAAGGCCATCGCGCAGGCGCTGGCCGCCCATGGGGCGAAGGTCGTCGTGGCGAGCCGCAAGCTGGATGCCTGCCAGGCGGTGGTTGACGGGATCAGGGCCGACGGCGGCGACGCCACCGCGATCTCCTGCAACATCACCAACCGGGAGGATCTGGAGAAGCTGGTCCGGGAATCGGAAGCCGCCTACGGCCAGATCGACATCATGGTGGCCAATGCGGCGGTGAACCCCTTCATGGGGTCCAACCTCGATATCCCCGATGATGCCTTCCAGAAGATCATGACCTGCAACGTGCAGTCGAACCTCTGGCTGGCGCAGATGGTGATCCCCGGCATGCAGGCCCGCAAGGACGGGGCGTTCATCATCGTCTCGTCCATCGGCGGGCTGAAGGGCGACCGGGCACTGGGGGCCTATGCCATCTCGAAGGCGGCGGACTTCCAGTTGGCGCGCAACCTGGCGGTGGAGTTCGGCAAGGACAATATCCGCGTCAACTGTATCGCGCCGGGCCTGGTGAAGACCGACTTTGCCAAGGCCCTCTGGACCGATCCGGAGCGGTCTTCGAAACGGCTGGCGGGAACGCCCATGGCCCGCCTGGGTGAACCGGAGGATCTGGCCGGCATCGCCGTCTACCTCGCCGCCCCGGCCGGGTCCTGGACCACGGGCCAGGTCTTCGTGGTCGATGGCGGCGTCATGGCCGGCGCTTCCGCAGGCTGATCAGGCCGGAAACCTGTCCGGTTCCTGCCCATGCGGGCAGGAACCGGATGGACGGGCGTGGCCGGCGATGCCGCTACGCGACAACGGACCATGGGGAGAATGAAATGGCTCTGGAAACGGAGAACAGGGGACCGCTGGCGGGCTACAGGGTCGTCGATCTGACGCGCATCGTGCTGGGTCCGCTGGCATCGCAGATGCTGGGCGATCTGGGCGCGGACGTGATCAAGGTGGAGGAACCGGCGGGCGACCTGGCCCGGGCCATCGGCACGACACGCAACGCAGGCATGGCCAGCTGTTTCCTGAACTGCAACCGCAACAAGCGCTCCATCTGCCTGGACCTGAAGCAGCCGGAGGGGCTGGCGGCGATGAAGGACCTGGTGAAGACAGCGGATGTCTTCATCCACGCCCTGCGCCCGCAGGCGGTGCGCAAGCTCGGCATCGCCTATGAGGACCTGAAGGCGGTCAATCCGAACCTGGTCTATGTCGGCGCCTATGGTTTCTCCGAAAGCGGTCCCTACGGCCACAAGACCGCGTTCGACGACATCATCCAGGCTGCCTCGGGCGGGGCCTCGATCCAGGGCACGCTGCTGGACCAGCCGCGTTATGTCAGCTTCATCCAGGCCGACAAGACCTGCGGCCTGATGGCCTGCAACGCGGTCGTCGCGGCATTGCTGCACCGGGAACGCACCGGCGAGGGCCAGTTCGTCGAGGTGCCGATGTTCGAGACCATGGTCGGGATGAACATGGTGGAGCATCTGGACGGCGCGACCTATGCCGATGCGGATGGCCCCACCAAGTACGTGCGGCTGATGACCCCCTGGCGCAAACCCTATCCGTCGAAGGATGGCTGGGTCGCGATCCTGCCCTACGACAACCGGCAATGGGCCGTGGTGCTGGAGGCCGCGGGCCGCAAGGACCTGGTCGATCATCCGCACTTCAACAGCTTCGCCGCGCGGCAGACCCATATCGAGGAAGTCTATTCCACCCTGTCGGAACTGGCCGGGGCGCTGACCACCGATGAATGGCTGCAGAAGCTGGAGCCGCATGGCATCCCCTGCACCCGCGTGAACACGCCAGAGGACCTGCTGGTCGATCCGCATCTGGAACAGGTCGGTTTCTGGCAGCACTATGACCACCCGACGGAGGGTGAACTGCGCACCATGAAGTTCCCGGTGAACTTCGAGAAGAGCCCGGTGTCCGTCAGGCGGCACACGCCGCACCTGGGGGAGCAGACGCGGGAAGTGCTGGCCGAGCTCGGCTATGACACCGCCACCATCGAGACGATGCTGACCGCCGGCGCCGCGCGGGAGAAAAAGGAAGTGAAGGTCTGAGACGATGAAACTACTGGGACATGGCTTCTACTGGCAGGACTGGTCGGTCGGCTGGGCCTTCAAGACACAGACCCGCACCATCCGCGGCGAGGACGTGACCGGTTTCACCGGCATGGTCGGCATGACGGAGGAACTGTTCACCAGCGACTGGTACCTGCAGGAGCACACGAACTTCACCGGACGCCTCGTACCCGGCGCCCTGGTCATGTCGATGGCGGAGGGGCTGGTCATTCCGGCGACCATCGCGCGCACCGGCCTCGCCTTCCTCGGCTGTCAGGTCAATGTCACCGGCCCGACCTATGCGGGTGACACGATCCACGTCGAGGGTGTGGTGACGGAGATCAAGCAGGCCAGCAAGGGCAACCGGGCGCTGGTGCGTACCGACAACAAGGTAATCAACCAGAACGGCGATGTGGTCATGACCTATGACCCGCTGCGGATGATGAAGGGCGATCCCGAATTCGACTGAGCCGATGAGCCTACTCAGCGAGGCACTGCAGGATCTGTCATCCACCGAACGGGTTTTGGTGGCACTGGTCGGTGTCGTCTGCGTGCATCTGTTCGTGCGGCTGCTGCGCCATGTCAGCACCAGCGCCATGCGCAGCCGGGTTGCCCGGCGGTCCACCAAGGCGGTGACGCTGATCAGCCTGGTTTCCAGCAGCATTGTCTTCGCGCTCTATTTCGCCGCCTTCGGTTTCGTGCTGACCGAAGCCGGTGTGCCGCTCTCCACCTACGTCGCCAGCGCGTCGATCATCGGCCTGGCCGTCGCCTTCGGTTCGCAGGGCATCGTTCAGGACGTGGTCAGCGGCGTGACCATCATCTTCACGGACCTGTTCGACATCGGCGACGTGATCGAGGTCAGTGGCCAGGTCGGTGTCGTGGAACGTTTCGGCATGCGCTTCACCGTGCTGCGCAATCCATTGGGGGCGGAGGTCTTCGTGCCCAACCGCTCCATCGTCAACGTGGTCTGCTATCCGCGTGGCTACGTCCGTTGCTTCGTGGATTTTTCCCTGCCCGAGGATGCCGAACTCGCGAAGCGGATGGAGGCCGAGGTACGCCTGATGGCGGAGGCTGCAATCGAGCAGTATCCCGGCATCTTCCGCGCGGCGCCGGAGGTGATGGACCGGCTCAGCACCCGGGCAGGCCGTAGCTTCCTGCGCCTGAAGTTCCGTATCTGGCCGGGACGCGGGGCGCCGCTGGAAGGACCATTCCGTCAGGAGCTGATCCAGGTGGCGAAGCGCATCCAGCCTGACTATGCCGACTGGATGGTGGCCGTGAACTTCGAGGTGGAGCGCTATACCCCGCCCCGCAGCAGACGGCAGCTGCCGGAGTGACGGACCGTTGACGCATCTGGACTGATCAGTCTAATAATGGACTAATCAGTCCAGAGGAACGCATCTTGAGCATTGTCGATGGCATTCACGCCGACGCCGGAACTGTCGGAACCCGGACAGCCCCGACGCGGGACCGTCTGATTCGGGCGTTCACCCACCTTGTCCAGCAACGCGGCTATGCGGCGGTGGGGACGGCGGAGGTACTGAAGGTGGCGTCCGCGCCGCGCGGGTCGCTCTATCACCATTTCCCGACCGGCAAGTCCGGGCTGGCTGTCGCTGCGGTGGAAGACATGGTCGAGGCAGTCACGGATGCCCTGCATCGCGCCGCCACGAGCAGGCGGACCCTGCCCGGTCTGCTGCGCGGCATGGCCAGCGCCCGCGCCTCCTGGCTGAAACGCACGGGCTGGTCGGAGGGGCCGCTGCTGACGGTGCTTTCCAATGAGGTCGTGCCGCACGAAGCCGACATCGCCGAAGCCCTGAAGACAGGCAGCGGGGCAATCAGCAGCGCCTTCACGGACCTGTTCATTGCCCGCGGTTTCGCCCCGGGACATGCCCGGCGCAACGCCCGCATGGCGCAGTCGCTGCTGGACGGTGCGATGACCCTGTCGCGCGCCTCACGCTCGACGGATGCCCTTCTGGAAGCGGGCGACTTCCTGGCCACCCGACTAGCCGATCCAGCCAGCAGAGGAACCTGAGATGACACAGGCAACAACAAGCAACGTGCCGGAAGGCTTCCTGCCGCACTTCCGCAAGAGTCCGCTGACCGATCCATGGGAACCGCTCTGGTCCCGCGTCACCGATGAGGCGGTTGTCATCGGACTGCGCGCGGGGGAACAGCACTGCAATGGTCGCGGCTTCGTCCATGGCGGCCTGATCTCCGCCCTCGCCGACAATGCGCTGGGTCATTCGTGCCGCCAGCGGCGCAACGACGGCAGCAGCCTGGTGACGATCACGCTGAATCTCGAGTTCGTGCAGAGCGCCCAGATCGGCCAGTGGCTCGAATTCCGCCCGATCTACATCAAGTCCGGCGGCAAGGTGGACATTGCCCAGGGTCAGGTCACGGCGGATGGTGAACCCTGCGCACTGGTCTCCGCCACCTTCCGCGTGCTGCAGGCCCGGAAGGCCGCCTGACCCGCGACCGGGCAGGATTTCCAAAACTGCGGCAAACCCCTATCGTGACATGGTGCCAGCGTGCGCACGGGGGGGAATCGGATGAGCGGAAAATGGGGATCAGTGCTGCTGCTGGCACTGGCGGAGGTTCTGGTGCTGAGTGTCTGGTTCTCGGGCGCGGCAACCCTGCCCGCGATCCGGGCGGAGACGGAAATCACCTCCCTGCAGGCATCGCTCTATACGTCGATGCTCAGCATCGGCTTCGTCATTGGCACGCTGATCAGCGCCATCCTCGGCCTCGCAGACCGCTGGCGGCCGCAGTTGTTCTTCGGCGCATCAGCCCTCATCGCCTGCACCGCCAATGCCTCCCTGATCTGGATCGATCCGGCCTCGCCCCTCGTGCCGGTGCTGAGGTTCTGCATCGGGATCAGCATGGCGGGCTGTTATCCCGTCGGCATGAAGATGATCGCGACCTGGGCCAAGGCGGACATGGGGCTGCTGACCGGTCTGCTGGTGGGTGCCCTGACGCTGGGGTCCGGTGCACCGCATCTGGCTCAGGCTTTTCTCGCCGGGATCGACTGGCGGCTGACCCTCGGGGTGACCAGCGCCGCGGCCCTGACCGGCGGTGTGCTGGTGCAGTTCATGTCACTCGGCCCCAACGCGATGCGCCGCGCCGCCTTCAAGCCATCCGCGGTACTGGAAGCCTGGCGCAACCGCGCCCTGCGTCTCGCCAACCTCGGCTATTTCGGCCACATGTGGGAGCTCTATGCCGTCTGGGGCTGGATGGTGGTGTTCCTGAATGCCTCCTTCAGCCGCTGGTACGGGGCGGGCGACCCGCGTGTCGGGCTGAACGCATCCCTGCTGACCTTCGGCGTGCTGGGGGCGGGTGCCATCGGCGCACTGCTGGGCGGCTGGCTGGCGGACCGGATCGGGCGCACGGCCGTCACCATGTCCGCCATGGGTCTCAGTGCCGGATGCTGTCTGGTCGCCGGGTTCCTGTTCGGCGGCCCGCCGTGGATCCTGGCCCTGTTCTGCCTGTTCTGGGGCGTGGTGGTGATCGCCGATTCGGCACAGTTTTCCTCCAGCGTCATGGAACTGGCGGACCCGGAGCGGGTGGGCACCATGGTCACGGCCCAGACCTGCATCGGTTTCCTGCTGACCCTGATCCCGATCCACATGCTGCCGGAAGTGGTCGCACTGATCGGTTGGGAATGGGCCTTCTGGACCATCGCCGTCGGACCACTGCTGGGCTTCCTCGCCATGGCCCGCCTGCGCGCGCACCCGGATGCGGTGAAGATCGCCGGTGGACGCCGATAGAAGCGGTCGTCAATCCGTCAGGGTGTAGGCCCGGTCGTTGCCGAGTGACGGCACGGACTGGCGCGACGCGGTGACCTTCGCCAGGTCGATCTCGGCGGTGACATAGCCGGTATCGGTTCCGGCATCGGCCAGCACCACGCCCCAGGGATCGACGATCAGGGAATGGCCATAGGTCTCCCGGCCACCGTCATGAGCGCCTGTCTGGGCGGCGGCGATGACGAAGCAGCCGTTCTCGATGGCGCGGGCGCGCAGCAGCACGTGCCAGTGCGCCTTGCCGGTCTCCGCCGTGAAGGCGGACGGCATGGTCAGCACCTCCGCCCCTGCCTTGGCGAGGTCACGGTAGAGGTGGGGAAAGCGCATGTCGTAGCAGATGGTCATGCCCAGCTTCATGGCCACATCGCCGGCAACGGGGACATCAATGACGTTCACCCGCTCCCCCGGCTGATAGGCCCGCGATTCCATGAACTTCTGACCGGAGGGCAGTTCCACGTCGAACATGTGGATCTTGTCGTAGCGGTTGGCGATGGCCCCGTCCGGCGCGATCAGGAAGGACCGGTTGGCGAGCCGCTCCCCCTCCCCCTTCAGCGCCAGGGAACCGATGTTGATCCAGACCCCCAGTCGGGCGGCCAGATCGCGATAGGCCTTCAGCGAGGGGTCATCCGCCTCCGCATGGGTATTGGCCATCGTGTCCTGACGGCGGCGGTAGATGAAGTTGCTCACCTCCGGCGTCTGGATGTAGCGGGCACCGTCAGCGGCAGCCTGCTCGATCCAGCCCGTGCAGGCGCTCAGGTTGGCTTCCCAGTCGGTGCCGGTGTTCGGCTGGATGCAGGCGGCGAGGAAGGTATCGCTCACGCCGCGCCCTGCAGCAACGGATCGAGACGTCCGGCCTGATCCAGCGCCTCCATGTCATCGAAGCCCCCGACATGGGTCTCGCCGATGAAGATCTGCGGCACGGTGCGGCGGCCGGAGCGCTGGATCATCTCGTCGCGCTTGCCCGCGGTGAACATCACGTCGATCTCCTCATAGCTCACGCCCTTGCGGTCCAGCAGCTTCTTGGCGCGGTAGCAATAGGGGCAGAGACCGGTGGTGTAGAGGACAACGTTGCTCATGGTGCGGCTCTCCTTCGTGAAGGTCGGCGGTCAGTTCTCCGCCGCGACCCGTTCAGATCATTTCGACTGGATATAGGTCGCATGTCCAGTCCGGACAACGCGGGCAATCCCCAGCACCGTGATCTCCGCCGCGCCCGCGCGCTTCAGGACCCGGGCACATTCCGAAACGGTCGCGCCGGTGGTGATCACATCATCGACCAGAACCACATGCGCCCCGGAAACGCGCGCCTTGTGCGCCGGATTGACGGCAAAGGCGCCGCGCAGGTTGCGGCGCCGTCCCGCGCCGCTCAACCCGCCCTGGGTGCGCGTGGGGCGGGTGCGCAGCATCAGGTCCGGCACGCCCGGCACACCGGCATCCCGGGCCAGCAGGTCCGCGACCAGTGTCGCCTGGTTGTAGCGTCGGTGCAGCAGGCGGCGCGGATGCAGCGGCACCCCGGTGACGATATCCGCCTGTGCCAGCCAGGGCTGACCGGCACGCGCCACCAGCCGGGCCAGCCCCACCGCCCGATCTGTCCGGTCACCATGCTTGAAGCCCAGCAGCGCGTCGCGGATTCGGTCGTCGTAGCGGGCGGCAGCACGGGCGCGGGTAAAGGGCGGCGGGTCTGCGGCGCAGGCGCCACAGATTCGCTCCGGCGCGCCCGCAAACTCGAACGGCAGACCGCAGAGGGCACAGAGCGGATCCGTGATCAGGTCGATCTGGCTGAAGCAGCGCGGGCACAGCCGACCCGGTTCCGCCACCTGCCGGTCGCAGGCAAGGCATTGCGGTGGCAACAGCAGGTCAAGCGCCCTGCGCGCCCACTGCCTCGCCCCTGCCCTGATCGCGGCCTGCTCCATCCGGCGATTGTCCGACAGGGGCAGGATGGTTGCAACGCATGACGCCGGGCGGCATATGCTGCACGCCATGAACACGGTTCCCGAAGGCATGGACGTCTTTGATCGCGCGCTGCACCGGCGACACCGGGCGCGGGCGGCGTCGGGCTTTGACGCGCACGGCTTCCTGTTTCGGGAAGTTGCCGAAAGGCTGGCTGACCGTCTGATGGATGTGGACCGGACCTTCGCGCGGGCGCTGGTTGTCGGCGGACGCGGCGGTCTGCCGCCGGAACTGGTCGGCCCGGGGCGCAAGGTCGAGAGCAGGATCACGATGGATCTTGCACCTGCCTTCGCGGCCCCCGGACCGGGACTGGTGGGGGACGAGGAGTTCCTGCCGATTGCCGAAGCGTCCGTCGATCTGGTCTTCAGCGTGCTGTCGCTGCACTGGGTGAATGACCTGCCGGGCGCGCTGGTCCAGTTGCGCCGGGCCCTGAAACCGGACGGGCTGCTGCTGGTCGCGATCCTTGGCGGCGATACCCTTTTCGAACTGCGCCAGTCCCTGATGGACGCGGAACTGGAGATCGAGAACGGCGTCAGCCCGCGGGTCTCGCCATTTGCCGACATCCGCGATGCCGGGGCACTGCTGCAGCGCGCCGGGTTCGCCCTGCCGGTCACCGACAGCGACACGATCACGGTCAGCTATGGCACCCCGTTCCGTCTGCTGCAGGACCTGCGCGGCATGGGGGAGCAGAATGTGGTTCACCAGCGACGCCACACCTTCCTGCGCCGGGAGACCCTGATGCGTGCCATGGCACTCTACGGGGAGAAGTTCGCCGGCCCCGATGGTCGCGTCCCGGCAACGTTTCAGGTCATCCAGATTACCGGCTGGACCCCTGACGCGTCGCAGCAGCAACCCCTGCGACCGGGCAGTGCCGTTGCGCGTCTGGCCGAGGCGCTGGGCGACAAGGAGACCAAGATTTGAGCGTGAAACGGATCGTCGCGAACATCGCGACCGACTGTCCCGGAGATGCGGATTCCTTCTACGGCGACATTCTGGGTCTGGTGAAGGTCATGGATCAGGGCTGGATCAGCACCTTCGCCACCGCCCCCGGTTCGCCGCAGCAGGTCAGCTTCGCATCCGGTGGCGGGTCAGGCACCGGGGTTCCGGATCTGTCGATCGAGGTGGATGATCTGGACGGGCTGTACCAGCGCATGGTCGAAGCAGGCGTGAAGATCGAATACGGCCCCGTGAGGGAACCCTGGGGTGTCAGGCGGTTCCATGTCCGCGACCCCTTCGGCAGGCTGCTCAACATCCTGTCACACGCCGACTGAACCCCGCCGCGCCTCGAACCCGCATCTCAGGTCCGCGTCTTCAGTCCGCGCCCTGTGCGTTCAGCCTGATCTCCCGCGCCAGCAAGCCCTTCTGGCTGCGCTGGACCATCACACGCAGGGTTTCCCCCGGTTGCACGACGGTCAGGCCGACGCGCCGCAGTGTTTCGATGTGAATGAAGACATCCGGGTCATCGTCGCTGATGCTCAGAAAGCCATAGCCCCGAATGCGGTTGAACCATTTCACCGTGGCGACATGTTCCTCCAGCGGTGAATCATCATTCGCACCGGACCCGCGACCACGACCCGGAGCGACCGAATCGGAACCGGACGGGTTTGCGGATGCAACCGCGGGGCTGCCTGCCTGCATCTGCTGGGGGGTCTGGTCGACGGCCTCCCGATTGGCCGGACGGACCTGCAGCACCGTATGCGCCTGCAGGCCGCGCGGGCCTTCCGTGGCCTCGCACCAGATCTCCGCGCCCTCATCGATGAATGAAAGTCCCGCCTTGCGCAGGCATGACAGATGCAGGAACACGTCCCGCCCGTCCGATGCCGTGACAAAGCCGTAACCCTTTACGTAATTGAACCACTTGAGGTGACCGCGCACTTCCATCGCAGCCGCATCTATCGTGCGTTCCCCTGCCTCATTCCCCCACATCGCGCTACCATCTGCCTGTTACGCTTTTCTTTCAGGCTAACAGTCCGGTGCCGTGGGGACAAACAATACCGTGATCACCATCACGCCCCTGCTCCGTTGTTGCGTCACTGGCTATCGTCAAGCTAGGTTGCGGCCATCGAAACGTCGGGCCGGAAACAAGGCGTCAGGAGGGGGCATTCGTGGGTCGAGCTCTGGGATTGCTGGTCGTTCTGGCCGCGACATGGCTCCTGTTGTCAGGCATCTACGACCACGCATTGCTGTTCTGGCTCGGTGCGGCTTCCTGCCTGCTCTGCGTCCTGATCGCCTGGCGCATGGACGTGGTGGATCATGAAGGCACGCCGCTGGAACTGGGTTGGCGCATCATCGTCTACTGGCCCTGGCTCTTCATCGAGATCGTGAAGGCGAATATCGACGTCATCCGCCGCCTGCTGCGTGCGAATCCCGATATTTCCCCCACGCTCGTGCGCTCCCGGACGATGCAGCGCACCGACCTCGGCCGGGTCATCTACGCCAACTCGATCACCCTGACGCCGGGGACCCTGTCCATCGACATCGACGACGGCAAGGGCATCCTGGTCCACTCCCTGTCGCGGGAGGGAGCGGAAGGCGTGTTGAGCGATGACATGAATCGCCGCTGCGCCGCGCTGGAAAGCGACCGGCTGCATCGGCGGGCGCAGGAGGACCAGACACCATGATCTACGGTGTTGCCGCACTGGGACTGCTCGTCGCGATGCTGTTTGCCATCATCCGCGCGCTGCTCGGCCCCACACTGATGGACCGCGTCATGGCCGCGAACATGTTCGGCACCAAGACCGTGCTGCTGCTCGCCGTCATGGGCTATCTGGCGGGCAGGCCCGAATTTCTGGACCTGGCCCTTGTCTATGCCCTGATGAACTTCATCAGCATCATCGCCGTGCTGAAGTACTTCCGGTACCGCGACCTCGGCCAGTCCCGGGTGAGGTCATGATGGACTGGCACGTCATTGCCTCCGGCGTGCTGGTGATCTCCGGCGCGTTCCTGACGGTCGTCGGTGCCTACGGCACACTGCGCCTGCCGGACGTCTACACCCGTCTGCATGCCGCCAGCATCACAGACACGCTCGCCACCTTCCTGGTTCTGGCCGGACTGGCGATACCGTCGCTGGTTGCCGGTGAATGGCTGATTGCGGTCAAGCTGCTGCTCGTCCTGATCTTCCTCTGGTTCACCAGCCCCATCGCGTCCTACTCCATCGGACACGCGGCCTTCTTCGCCGCGCAGAAGCCGAAGCTGGATCATGACCTGACCGATGGTGAAGGGGACAAGGCATGAGTGTCGGCGAGTGGGAAGCCCTGATCAACGTCGTCCTGCTGGGTCTGCTGCTGGTGGTGACCTTCGGCATCATCCGGCTGCGCAACCTGTTCGGCGTCGTGATGCTGGCCGGCATCTACAGCCTGCTGATGGCCATGGTCTTCACCCTGCTGGATGCGGTCGATGTCGCCTTCACGGAGGCGGCTGTGGGTGCAGGCGTCTCCACCATCCTGTCACTGGGAACACTGGCCCTGATCGACAGCCGTCGCGAGAAGATTCCCTTCCGGTTCCAGTTCACGCCAATGCTCGTGGCACTGGTCACGGGTGCCGTGCTGCTCTGGGGCATGCAGGACATGCCGGACGTCGGCGCGGCAGGCACGCCCACTCAGGTGCATGTCGCGCCCTACTACATCGAACGGACTCCAGTGGAGATCGATGTCCCCAATATCGTTACCGCCGTCCTCGCCAGCTATCGCGGTTTCGATACGCTCGGGGAGGTCACGGTGATCTTCACGGCTGGAATCGGCGTGATGATGCTGCTCTCCTCCATGCCGGTCATCGGCGCACGACGGCGCCGTCGGCGGAACGGTGATGATCAGGGGAATGACACCTGATGATCGAGCATCTGGTCCCGCGCATCCTCGCCAAGCTGCTGATTCCTTTCATTCTCCTGTTTGGTCTCTATGTCCAGTTCCATGGTGATTTCGGCCCCGGCGGCGGTTTCCAGGCTGGGGTGATCTTCGCGGCTGGCATCATCCTCTATGCGCTGATCTACGGCCTCGACCGGGCCCGCCGGGTGGTCACGCCGGGTCTGGTGTCCTTCCTGGTCGCATTCGGCCTGCTGATCTACGCCGGGGTGGGGGTCGCGACACTGCTGCTGGGGGCCGAGTTCCTGAACTACAGCGCGCTGGACAGCCACGATCCGGTGCATGGCCAGCACCTGGGCATCCTGATCATCGAGTTCGGGGTCGGCGTGACCGTCGCCGCCGTCATGATCACGATCTTCTATCAGTTCGCGGGACGCCTGCAGGTCACGCGCGAACTGGAAAGCGACGAGGCAGATGACGAGGATGAGGAAGAAATGACGGGGTCGCCGCAATGATGGAGTGGCTCGGTCAGTTCAACTATTACGTCTTCGCGATCCTGATGACGGCCGGGGTCTACATCGCGATGAGCCGTGGCAACCTGGTGAAGAAGGTCGTTGGCCTGAACATCTTCCAGGCCAGTGTCTTCCTGCTCTACATCAGCTCCGGCAAGATCTGGGGCGGCACCGCGCCGATCCTGGGGGATGGTCTGACGCAGCCGATCTCCAACCCCCTGCCGCACGTGCTGATCCTGACCGCCATTGTCGTGGGCATCGCCACGACCTCCATCGGACTCGCCCTGATCGTGCGGATCAAGGAAGCCTATGGCACCGTCGAGGAAGACGAGATTGCCGAGGCCGAAGCGCTCTACGAGGAAGAGCTGATGCGGGCTGAAGAGGCATGAGCACCGCCGCCAGCGCCGGTTTCAGCCTGATGGCCAACCTGCCCGCGCTGCAGGTCGTGGTGCCCATGGTCGCGGCCCCGATCTGTACCTTCCTGAGGTTCCGCAATGGTCCCTGGGCCTTTGCCCTGCTGGTCAGCGCCGCGACGTTCTGGATTTCGGCGAACCTGCTGATGCAGGTACTTGGCGGTGACGTGATCTCCTACGAGATGGGTGGCTGGGCGCCGCCCTTCGGAATCGAGTACCGGGTCGACACGATCAATGCCTTCGTGCTGCTGATCGTCAGCGGTATCTCGCTGATCGCCCTGCCCTATGCCCTGCGGTCGGTGGAGCGGGAGGTGCCACGCGACAAGCATCACCTGTTCTATGCCGGATGGCTGCTGTGCCTTTGCGGGATGCTCGGCATCACGATCACCGGCGATGCCTTCAACATCTTCGTCTTCCTGGAGATATCCTCGCTCTCCACCTACATGCTGCTCGCCTCAGGCCGTGATCCACGGGCGCTGACGGCGGCGTTCCAGTATCTTGTGCTGGGCACACTGGGCGCGACCTTCATCCTGATCGGTGTGGGCCTGCTGTACATCATGACCGGCACCCTCAATATCGCCGACCTGGCCGAGCGTCTCGGGCCCGTATCCGACACCACATCCGTCAGGGCCGCCGCCGCCTTCCTGACAGTGGGCATCGCGCTGAAGTTCGCCCTGTTCCCGGCGCATTTCTGGCTGCCGAACGGCTATGCCTACAGTCCCAGTGCGGTCGGTGTGTTCCTGTCGGCGACGGCCACCAAGGTCTCGATCTACGTTCTGCTGCGGTTCCAGTTCACTGTCTTCGGCGAGATTCCGGCCTTCGCCGATCTCGATTTCGCCACCCTGCTTCTGCCTTTCGCGGTCGTGGCCTTCCTTGTCGGCTCGACCGTCGCGATCTTCCAGACAGACCTGAAACGGCTGCTCGCCTGGTCGTCCATCGCGCAGATCGGCTACATGGTCGCCGGTATCGGCCTGGGCGGCGTCGACGGCCTGACCGCCGGTATCGTGCATCTGTTCAACCATGCGATCACCAAGGCAGCCCTGTTCATGGCCGCGGGTGCATTCTTCCTGCGTGTCGGATCGATGCATATCGACAGGCTGGCCGGGATCGGCAAGACCATGCCCTTCACCACGCTGGCCTTCGTCCTGTCGGGCCTCAGCCTGATCGGCGTGCCGACAACCGTCGGCTTCATCTCCAAGTGGTACCTGATCCTGGCGGCCCTGCAGCACGGTACGGCGGGCTACGCGATTGCCGCCATGGTGCTCGCCAGTTCCCTGCTCGCCGTGATGTATGTCTGGCGCATCGTGGAGGTGGCCTATTTCCGCGACCCCGCTGCCAATCAGGAGATCACGGAGGCACCGCTGTCGATGCTGCTGCCGCTGTGGGCGCTGACTATCGGCTGCTTCTATTTCGGGCTGGAGACCGGATACTCCGTTGATATTGCCCGTGCCGCCGCGCAGTCGCTGCTGGGGGTCACGCCATGAGCATCGAGACCCATATCCAGCTTGCGCTGCTGATCCCGATCATCGGCCTGGTCGGCATCGTGCTGACCGGACGCATTCCGAACCTGCGGGAGGCGGTGACGCTGGTCACCGCCACGGCGAACGCGATCAATGTCTGGTCGATCTTTCCCGCGATCCAGGCCGGCGCGCGCCCGTCCGTCACCCTGTTCGAACTGCTGCCCGGCCTGACCATCAACTTCACGGTGGAACCGCTGGGGATGATGTTTGCCGCCATCGCGTCGACGCTGTGGATCGTCAATTCGATCTATTCCATCGGCTACATGCGCGGCAACAAGGAGACCAGCCAGACCCGGTTCTATGCCTGTTTCGCCCTGTCGATCAGTGCCGCCATCGGCATCGCCTTCGCAGGCAACCTGCTGACCCTGTTCATCTTCTACGAGATCCTGACGCTGTCGACCTATCCACTGGTGACGCACAAGGGGACGGAGGACGCGAAGCGTGGCGGCCGCACCTATCTCGGCATCCTGATCGCCACCTCCATCGGCCTGCAACTGCCGGCGATCATCTGGACCTGGAACCTGACCGGAACCCTGGACTTCGTGCCGGGCGGAACCTTGACCGGCAAGGTGCAGGGGCTGTCGGCAGGTCTGCTGCTGGCGCTCTACATGTACGGCGTCGGCAAGGCAGCGCTGATGCCGATCCACAAGTGGCTGCCCGCGGCCATGGTCGCGCCGACCCCCGTTTCCGCCCTGCTGCATGCGGTGGCGGTGGTGAAGGCCGGCGTCTTCACGGTCATCAAGATCATTGTCTATGTCTTCGGTCTGGAACTGATCACGACGGAAAGCGCCACCAACTGGCTGATCTATGCCGCTGCGATCACCCTCACCCTCGCCAGCCTGATCGCCATGAACCAGGACAACCTGAAACGCAGGCTGGCCTATTCGACAGTCAGCCAGCTTTCCTATGTCATCCTGGGCGCAGCGCTGGGCACGGCAATGGGTGTCGTCGGCGGCGGCATGCACATCGCCATGCACGCCGCAGGCAAGATCACGCTGTTCTTCTGCGCCGGTGCAATCTACGTCGCGCTGCACAAGACGGAGATCTCCGACATGAAGGGCATCGGGCGGATCATGCCGGTGACGATGTTCTGCTTCATGATCGGTGCGCTGTCGGTGATCGGCATTCCGCCACTGGGCGGATCCTGGTCGAAGTTCCTGCTGATGGTGGGTGCCGCGGATGCCGGGTTCCAGTTCATCATTGGGGTGCTGATCCTGAGTTCGCTGCTGAACGTCGCCTATCTGATGCCGATTCCGCTGCGCGGTTTCATGCTGCGGCCACCGGGTGCCGGTGACGGCCCCGTGAAGGTGCAGGAGGCGCCGCTGGCCTGCCTGATCGCCACCTGCATCACTGCGGCATTGACCGTCGTGCTGTTCTTCATGGCGCAGGAGATCTTCGACTTCCTGCTGCCCATCACCATGACCGGAGGCGGCCAATGAGCGCGTCACCCGATTTCAGGGAGCCGGAGAAATACGCCCTGGACCGTCCGGCGGTGGTGCAGCGGCTCTATCATGTGCTGATCGGTCTCTGCGTGCTGCTGGGGCTGGCGGACATCGCGGACATGCTCTGGCATGTCTATCACAAGCACGGCTATTTCGATGTCGAGTACCTGCCGAACTTCTACGGCTTCTTCGGCCTGCTGGGATGCATCGTTCTGGTGCAGCTGTCGAAACTGCTGCGCAAGGCCGTGATGCGGGATGAGGACTATTACGACGATGATGTGGACTGATCTGCCGCCAGGACTGATCCTGCTGCTCGGCGGTGTCCTCGCCGCCGTGCTGCCGCACCATGGCCGCAAGGTCCTGATGCTGGTGCTGCCGTTTGTCGGCTTCTGGCAGCTGATCGACGTGCCGAACGGCGATCATGCGGTCATGACCCTGTTCGGCGCCGAACTGGTCGGCAGCCGTATCGACAGCCTGTCCCTGGTCTGGGGCTACATCTTCTACATCGCGGCCCTGATCGCGGGAATCTTCCACCTGCATGTGCGCGACCGGATGCAGGATGTCGCCGCGCTGACCTACATGGGCTCGGCCGTTGGTGCCATCTTCGCCGGCGACCTGATCAGCCTGTTCATCTACTGGGAGCTGACGGCTGTCACCTCCGTCTTCCTGATCTTCGCCAATCGCACCGATGCCAGCTTCCGTGCCGGTATCCGCTATCTGATCGTCCAGATTGCCTCCGGCGTGCTGCTGCTGGGCGGGCTGATCATCCACTGGCGCGGCACGGGGTCGGTCGAGTTCGGCAACATCGGTCTCGACGCACCGGGCGGATTGCTGATCTTCCTCGGCTTCGGCATCAAGGCTGCCTTCCCGCTGCTTCATAACTGGCTGCAGGATTCCTACCCGCAGGCGACGGTGACGGGCACGGTCATCCTGTCGGCCTTCACCACCAAGATGGCGATCTATACCCTGGCGCGCGGCTTCCCGGGGCAGGAGGAACTGATCTGGATCGGCGTCGTCATGACCGCGTTCCCGATCTTCTACGCGCTGGTGGAGAACGACCTGCGCAAGGTGCTGGCCTACAGCCTGAACAACCAGCTCGGCTTCATGGTCATCGGCATCGGCATCGGCACGGAACTGGCGTTGAACGGTGCCGCTGCCCAGGCCTTCTCCCACATCCTCTACAAGGGGCTTCTGTTCATGACGATGGGCGCGGTCCTGTACCGGGTCGGCACCGTCAAGGCGACAGAACTCGGCGGGCTCTACAAATCCATGCCGATGACGGCCGGATTCTGCATCGTCGGTGCGGCGTCGATGGCGTTCCCGCTGTTCTCCGGCTTCGTTTCCAAGTCGCTCATCATCTCGGCGGCTGCCGGGGAAGGCATGTGGTTCGTCTGGGCGATGCTGCTGTTCGCCTCTGTCGGCGTATTCGTCACCACGGGCATCAAGATTCCCTACTTCGCGTTCTTCGCCTGGCCGAAGCAGACGCAGAAGACCTGCAACGAGGCACCTTTCAACATGTTGCTGGCAATGGGGGTCTCCGCGGCCCTCTGCATCGGCATCGGCCTCTTCCCGGGCTACCTCTATGACATCCTGCCCTATCAGACGGACTACGAGCCCTATACCGGCTCCCACATCGTGACGCAGATGCAGTTGCTGCTGTTCTCGGGGCTGGGTGTTGCCTGGCTGATGCGAACTGGCCTCTACCCGGCCGAGATGCGTTCGACCCTGCTGGACGCCGACTGGATCTTCCGCCGCGCCCTGCACCGGGTCTGGCGCGCGACAGTGGAATGGGGCACGGAGACTTCCGGTGCACTGACGGGTGGCATGCGCGGCTGGGTCAATAGCGTGATCGGGGTCGCCGGACAGTTGGGAGGTCCCGGCGGGCTGGTCAGTCAGACATCAAAACCGGGCACCGGCGTATTCTGGCTCACCGCGATGCTGGGTCTGTACCTGCTGGTCTTCGGCCTCTGAGGCTCAGAGTGTGTCCAGACGGTCGAGAATGCGTTCCGCATGGGCACGCAGGTCTTCACGCGTTTCCGCCTTCATCCGGTCCCAGGTGCTGTAGACCGGCCCCAGGCGCGGATTGCCGCGCAGCCTGTCCGCATTGCGGGCAAGGAAATCCCAGTACAGCGCGTTGAAGGGGCAGGCGCCTTCCCCCGTTCGTAGTTTCACGCTGTAGGTGCAGTCGCCGCAATAGTCCGACATGCGATTGATGTAACTGCCGCTGGCGGCATAGGGTTTCGAGCCCAGCAGCCCCCCGTCCGCGAACTGGCTCATGCCCAGCGTGTTCGGCAGTTCGACCCATTCGAAGGCATCGGCATAGACCGACAGGTACCACTCATGCACCTGCTGCGGACGGATTCCCACCAGCAAGGCAAACGTGCCCGTGACCATCAGGCGCTGGATATGATGCGCGTAGGCCTGACGCTTCGTCTGGTCGACCACGGCACGGACACACGCCATGCCGGTCTCCCCGGTCCAGTAGAAGGCAGGCAGGTCCCGCTCCGCCGCCAGATGGTTCACCTCCGCATAGTCCGGCATCTTCAGCCAGTAGATGCCACGCACATATTCCCGCCAGCCGATGATCTGGCGGATGAACCCCTCTGCAGCATTCAGCGGCACATCGCCATTCCGCCAGGCCCGCTCCACGCGCCGACAGAGGTCGAGCGGATCGATCAGGCCGACATTGATGCAGGGCGAGAGCACGGAGTGATACAGGAAGTCCTCTCCCTGCAGCATCGCGTCCTGATAGTCGCCGAAATGCGGCAGGGCCTCCGCCAGGAAGCGGTCGCGGGCCTGCTCCGCCTGCTCCCGCGTCACGGCGAACCAGAACGGCTCCAGATCACCGAACCCGTCGGGAAATTGCTCCGCCACAAGCTCCAGCACTGCCTTCGTCACATCGTCCGGGCGGGCCTGCGGGGGGCGGGGCATGAACAGATCGGTCTCCGCAGGCTTCCGGTTGTCCCTGTCGAAATTCCACTGCCCGCCCGCTGGCGTGTCACCGTCCATCAGCAGTCCGGTCTTCCGGCGCATCGCGCGATAGAAATACTCCATGCGCAGTTGCTTGCGGCCGGAAGCCCATTCGGCGAACTCCGCGCGGGAGCAGAGGAAGCGATTGTCCGGCAGGACATCCACAGGCAGACCGAGGGCATCCGGCCAGCCCGCGACCATCTCCGCGACGCGCCATTCCCCCGGTTCCGTCAGTCGTATCCTGTCCGGCGCATGGCGCTCTGCCGCCCGCGCGAGCTCGCCCGTGAAGCTGCCGGTGTTGTCGGCATCATCAAGCTTCACATAGTCGACCTGCCAGCCATCGCCGGAAAGCTCCGCCGCGAAGTGGCGCATGGCCGAGAGGATGAAGGCGATCTTCTTGCGGTGATGCGGGACGTAGGTCGTTTCCTCCGCAACCTCCACCATCAGCACCACATCCCGGGACCGGTCCGCTTCCGCCAGTGCAGGCAGACCCGGGCTGAGCTGGTCACCCATGATCAGGATCAGATTCTTCGTGGTCATGCAAAGCCCTGCACCGGATGAACCCCTGATACGGCCATCCCCGTCGCATGGGTCACCCGGACACCGTGACGGGTTGGCAAGCCGGGCATCGCGGTACAAGAATGCCGCGACACCGACCGGTACAGGAACCTGCGCGATGAAACTGCCCGACGGAATCCGGACCCGCGACCTGCCGGGCATCAACGGCCTGGACATGCGGGTGCTGGAGGCGGGGGACCCGGCCGACCCGCTGATCCTGTTGCTGCACGGCTTCCCCGAACTGGCCTGGAGCTGGCGCAAGGTCATGCTGCCGCTCGCGGCCCTAGGCTATCATGTCATTGCGCCGGACCAGCGCGGCTATGGCGGCACCACCGGCTGGGATGGGCGCTACGACGGCGACGTGCGCAGCTTCCGCATGATGAACCTGGCGCGGGATATTGTCTGTCTGGTGGCCGCGCTGGACCGGGATCAGGTCGCGGCGCTGGTCGGCCACGACTTCGGCTCCCCCGTCGCCGCGCACTGCGCCCTGCTGCGACCGGACATCTTCCGCTCGGTCGCCCTGATGAGCGCCCCCTATGCCGGACCGCCCGCACCGGACCGGGGTTCGGCGAAGCCCGATCTCGATGCGGCGCTGGCCGCTCTCGCCCGGCCCCGGAAGCACTATCAATGGTATTATTCGGAACCGCAGGCTGACCGCGACATGCTGGATGCGCCGCAGGGCCTGCATGATTTCCTGCGCGCCTATTATCACGCGAAGAGCGCCGACTGGCCGGGCAACCACCCCTTTCCGCTGACCGGCTGGACAGCGGATGAACTGGCCAAGCTGCCGACCTACTACGTCATGGACCGGGGCACGACCATGCCGGAGACCGTTGCGCCGGAAATGCCGACACCGGAGCAGGTCGCGGCATGCGACTGGCTGCCCGACGACGAACTCGCGGTCTATGCGCAGACCTACGCCCGCACCGGGTTCCAGGGCGGGCTGAACTGGTATCGCTGTGCCATCGACCCGGCCATCGGTGGCGAGATGGAGCTGTTCCACGGGCGCACCATCGATGTGCCCAGCACCTTCATCGCCGGGGCCGCCGACTGGGGCATCCAGCAGTCTCCCGGGGCGCTCGACAGCATGCAGGGTCCGCGCGTGACCAGCGACTTCCGGGGCCTGCACCTGATCGACGGCGCCGGGCACTGGGTGCAGCAGGAACAGCCGGAGGCGGTGGTTGCCGCGCTGACGGGCTTTCTGAAAGGGCTCACGCCATGAAGCTCAAGGGCCCCTGGAGCCGCGCGGAGACGGATGCCTTCCTGACCTCGACGACCGTTCCGCTGCGCCTGGCAGCCATCACCGAATCCGGTCGCCCGATGCTGGTATCCGTCTGGTTCGCGTGGGAGGACGGGGCGATCTGGTGCGCCTCCCCCATGCAGGCCGACATCGTCCGGGCGCTGCGCCACAACGATGCCTGCGCCTTCGAGGTTTCGGTGGAGGCACCGCCCTACTACGGCGTGCGCGGACAGGGCCGGGCAGAGATCCTGCCCGACGGCAAGGACCGGCTGCGCGACCTGCTGATCCGCCATGGCGGCGACCCGGAAAGCGACTTCGCCAGATGGCTGCTGGGTCGCGACATTGCGGAGGCCACCCTGCGCATCACCCCTGACCGGCTGAACAGCTGGGACTTCCGCAAGCGGATGGGCAACGCGTTCGACTGACCGCCTTTACCTTCCATTCAGCATGCTGCGCCGCACAATTGTCGCAGGCCTGTGTCGCGTGTTGACCAGCGAATGTCGCCGCCTAATATCCGCGGCGGGTCACGCCCCCCCAACGGGGCGCTTCGTTCTGGAAGGAACGCCATCATGAAGAAGCCAGAAGTGCGCCCTGCCGCGCCTCATTTCTCGTCCGGTCCCTGCGCCAAGCGCCCCGGATGGTCCCCTGAAATCTACGCCGATGCTCCGGTGGGCCGGTCCCACCGCGCCGCCATCGGCAAGGCACGCCTGAAGGAAGTGCTGGACCGCAGCCGCGCGATCCTGGGCCTGCCCGACGACTATCGCATCGCCATCGTTCCCGGTTCCGATACCGGCGCGGTCGAGATGGCCATGTGGTCGCTGCTGGGCCCGCGCCCGGTTGACATGCTGACCTGGGAAAGCTTCGGGGCCGGCTGGGTCACCGACGTGGTGAAGCAGCTTCGCCTCGACGACGCACGGGTCATCGAAGCGCCTTACGGGGAGATCGTTGACTTCGCGGAAGTCGATTTCGACCACGATGTCGTCTTCACCTGGAACGGCACCACCTCCGGCGTGCGTGTGCCCGACGGCAGCGGCATTCCCGCCGATCGCCAGGGGCTGACCATCTGCGACGCCACCTCAGCCGCCTTCGCCATGGACCTGCCGTGGGACAAGCTGGATGTGGTCACCTGGTCCTGGCAGAAGGTGCTGGGCGGCGAGGCTGCGCATGGCATGCTGGTGCTGAGCCCGCGCGCCGTGGAGCGGCTGGAGAGCCACACGCCTGCCTGGCCGATGCCGAAGATCTTCCGCCTGACCAAGGGCGGCAAGATCAATGAAGGCATCTTCAAGGGCGAGACCATCAACACCCCGTCGATGATCGCCGTGGAAGACCAGATCGACGCCCTGCGCTGGGCCGAATCCGTTGGTGGCCTGTCCGGGCTGATCGCGCGGGCGGAAGCCAACACGCAGGTCATCGCCGACTGGGTTGCGGCATCCGACTGGGCCGCCTTCCTGGCCAGGGATCCGGCGACGCGGTCGACCACCTCCGTCTGCCTGTCCATCACCGATGAATGGTTCACCGGACAGGACGAGAAGGCACAGGCCGCGAGTGCCAAGCGCATCGCGACCCTGCTGGAAGACGAAGGCGTGGCGCTGGACATCAACGGCTATCGCGATGCCCCGGCAGGCCTTCGGATCTGGTGCGGTGCCACCATCGAGGCTGCCGACGTGCAGGCCCTGGTGCCCTGGCTCGACTGGGCCTGGCAGCAGGTCCGCGCCGAGGCGTCCTGACGCGGCCCAGCCCGCTTCCCATCGAGTTCACGTGTACAGCATTCCCCGCCAGCGCGCGGGGAAGACGGAGACAGTTCAATGCCCAAGGTCCTGATTTCAGACAAGATGAGCCCCCTCGCCGCGGAAACGTTCAAGCGCATGGGCGTCGACTACGACGAGAAGACCGGCCTCAGCCCCGACGAGCTGAAGGCGATCATCGGAGACTATGACGGCCTCGCCATCCGGTCCGCCACCAAGGTGACGGCGGATATCCTGTCGGCCGCGACCAACCTGAAGGTCATCGGCCGTGCCGGTATCGGCGTCGACAATGTGGACATTCCCGCCGCCACGGCCGCCGGTGTCTGTGTCATGAACACGCCGTTCGGCAATTCCATCACCACCGCCGAACATGCCATCGCGATGATGTTCGCGCTGGCCCGCCAGATCCCGCAGGCCAATGCCTCCACGCACGAGGGCAAGTGGGAGAAGTCGAAGTTCATGGGTGTCGAGCTGACCGGCAAGACGCTGGGCATCATCGGCTGCGGCAACATCGGCGCCATCGCCGCCAGCCGCGCGCTGGGCCTGCGCATGAAGGTGGTGGCGGCGGATCCGTTCCTCAGCCCGGAACGCGCGGCGGAGATCGGGGTCGAGAAGGTGGAACTGGACGAGCTCTATGCCCGCGCCGACTTCATCTCCCTGCACACACCGATGACCGACCAGACCCGCAACATGATCAATGCCGAAAGCCTGGCGAAGATGAAGGACGGCGTGCGCATCATCAACTGCGCCCGTGGCGCCCTGATCGTGGAGCAGGACCTGAAGGATGCACTGGACTCTGGCAAGGTCGCAGGCGCGGCACTGGACGTATTCCAGAACGAGCCGGCGAAGGAGAACGTCCTGTTCAACCACCCGAACGTGGTGACGACCCCGCATCTGGGCGCCAGCACGACGGAGGCGCAGGTCAATGTGGCCCTGCAGGTGGCGGAACAGATGGCCGACTTCCTGGTCCACGGCGCGGTCACCAATGCGCTGAACATGGCCTCCGTCACGGCGGAGGAAGCACCGAAGCTGCGCCCCTACATGCAGCTGGCGGAGCAGCTGGGCGCCTTCATGGGCCAGACAGTGCGCACCGGCATCAAGTCGATCCGCATCGCCTATCAGGGCCATGTCGCGACCCTGAACGTTAAGCCGCTCTCGGCCATCGTCATCCAGGGCCTGCTGGCGCCGCTGCTGGACTCCGTCAACATGGTCAATGCGCCGGTGCTGGCCAAGGACCGCAACATCCGCATCGTCGAGGAGCGTGACGAGAACCCCGGCGACTACCAGACCGCCATCCGGGTCTATGTGGAGACGGGCAGCGGCACACGCTGCATCGGCGGCACCCTGTTCGCCGGCGAGAAGCCCCGCGTTGTCGAGATCGACAATATCGCCATGGAGGCGGAGATCGGCGCCAACATGCTGTACCTGCGCAACCACGACAAGCCGGGCTTCATCGGCCAGCTGGGCACCCTGCTGGGCGCGGCAGGTGTCAATATCGGAACGTTCCACCTTGGCCGTTCCAGTGCCGGCGGCGACGCCCTGGCCTTCATCGAGGTCGACGGGCCGGTGCCGGAGAACGTGCTGGGCCAGATCCGGCAACTGAAGGACTACGTGCAGCGGGCCGACTCGCTGAGCTTCTGAGACGGTCGCTACGGCACCGCATCCACCAAAGCGCCCGTCGGGGGATTGCCCCGGCGGGCGCTGCGTGTTGGACTGCCGACAGTAACCAAAACACGCGGAGCCGCAGCAAGATGATCGTCGAACAGATCTGGACCGGAAACAACTATCGGAACTTCAACTACCTGATCGTCTGCCCGGAGACCGGCGAGGCCATGGCCATCGATCCGCTGGATCACGAGAAGTGCCTGGCCAAGGCGAAGGAGAAGGGCTGGCAGATCACCCAGGTCCTGAACACGCACGAACATGGCGACCACACAGGCGGCAACCGCCAGGTCATTGCCGCCACCGGCGCGAAGCTGCTGGCCCACGCCAATGCGAAGGACAGCATTCGCGGCATCGACCGTGGGCTGGTGGCCGGCGACGTCATCAAGGTCGGCAAGACCGTGGAGATCGAGGCGATGGACACCCCCGGTCACACCATGTGCCACATCTGCCTGAAGACCCACACGGACCAGCCGTCCCTGTTCAGCGGCGACACGCTGTTCAACGCCGGGGCAGGCAACTGCCACAACGGCGGCCATCCGGAACAGATGTACGAGACCTTCGCGAAACAGCTCGACGTCCTGCCCGACGACACCCTGCTCTACCCGGGCCACGAGTATCTGATCGGCAACCTGAAATTCACACTGGACCGGGAACCCGACAACGAACGCGCCAGGGAACTGCTGGCAGAGGTCGAGAATCAGGACCCGGACCAGGCGCTGGTCACCACCATGGGGCAGGAGAAGGAGGTGAATACCTTCTTCCGCCTGCGCAGCCGCTCCGTGATCGAGGAACTGCGCAAGAGCTTCCCCGACCTGCCCGACGACCCGACCCCGCGCGAGGTCTTCCTGAAGCTGCGCGAACTGCGCAACAGCTGGTAGGGCTCAGCCAGGGGACACTTCGTCCTGCTTGTACAGGTGGTCCCGGACCGCCGCATTCGGTGCGAGATCGATGGCTCGCCGCAGCGCGGAGCCAGCCTCTTCGCGACGGCCCATGTCCCGCAGGAACCGTGCACGTGTGGCGTGATACAGGTGATAATCCAGCAGTGACGCCTCGTCGGGCACTGCCGCAAGTCCGGCGACCGGCCCCGCGACCTGTGCGACGGCGACAGCCCGGTTGAGCGCAACGATCGGATCGTCCGAGATCAGCACGAGCTGGTCATAGTGGTCCAGGATCACCTGCCAGTCGGTGTCCCGCCAGTGCGCTGACCGCGCATGTTCGGCAGCAATTCCCGCAAGAAGGTGCCAGACGGTCGGCGGCGCGGTCCCGAGCGACCTTTCGAGATGGCGCAGGCCGGTGCCGATCAGCCGACGGTCCCAGAGCGCACGATCCTGCCGCTCCAGATCGACCAGTTCCTCCCGCACCTGCCGTGCAGGCAGGCGTGCGGTCAGCAGATGGAACAGGGCGGCAAGCGCATGCACCTCGGGTGACGTGGTCTTCGGGTGTCCTGCCAGCAGGACGCAGAGCCGTGTGGCCTCGACACACAGTTCCTCTCGGATCCAGCGGGTCGGATCATTGGCACCATAGCCGCCATCGAACAGCAGGTAGAGCGTGTTGAGCACCGGATGCAGGCGAAGTGCCAGGTCGTTGCCAGCCAATGCAGTCAGGTCCCCGGCCTGCAACCCGCGCAACCTGGCCTTGCCCCGACTGATCCGCTGCGCCGCCGTGGCTTCGTCCAGCAAGAGCGCCGCGGCGATCTCACGGGTGCTGAAACCGCAGGCCAGGCGCAATGTCAGCGGAATCGCTGTCTCCGGCCCGTTCACGGGATCGCAGCACAGGAAAAGCAGCCGCAGTTCATCGTCTGCGACCAACAGGTCGTCCGGGGCCCGGCCATCGGCGACATCCGGCAGGGTGCCGGTCATGTCCAGGCGGTCCGCGCGGCGCAGACGGTCCAGCGCCAGCCGTGCCGCCACCCGCCAGAGCCAACCTGCAGGGTTGTCCGGAATGCCCTTCCAGGGCCACGTCTGGCAGGCGCGCAGCAGCGCCTCCTGCACGATATCCTCCACATCATCGACTGCGGAGGGACCGAACCGCCGGAGCAGGATCGCGGTCATGCGCCCCGACTCGCGGCGGAAGAGCCGGTCAGCCAGTTCCACCGCCGGAGAGTCGTGGGCCTGTACCATGATCAGTCGAACGTGTGGATCTGGCGGATCTCGACCGGTTTTCCGCGCTGCGCGTGGGGGCAGTCCCGGGCGATGGTCTCCGCCGCAGCGTAATCTTCGGCGACGATCAGGAAGTAGCCTCCGATCACGTCCTTGGTCTCGCTGTAGGGACCGTCGGATACGATCATCCCCTGCGCGCCGCTGCGGATGATCCGTCCCGGATCGTCGGTCAGCTTCTCCCCGCCTGTCAGATGCCCGGACTCGCGCCATTTTTGGCTCCAGGCACGGTAGCGCGCAATGATGTCCTGCATTTCGGCTGCGGAGAGCTCCGCATCCTCGCTGGCATCATCGTGCAGAAGCAACATGAACTGGCCCATTGCCGATCTCCCTTGATCTCGTTTCAGGATGGTACGGGCGATCATCGCCCGCTTCACCCCATGAGACGTCCAGGGAGACCGTTTCTCGACAGGTCCGCGAGAAGAATTTCACCCCGCCGCGATCTGGCGCGCGATGACGAGGCGCTGCACGTCGGAGGTGCCTTCGTAGATCTGGCAGACGCGGACATCGCGGTAGATGCGCTCCACCTCGTAGTCGGCGACATAGCCATAGCCGCCGTGGATCTGGATCGCGTCGGTGCAGACCTGCTCCGCCATCTCGGAGGCGAAGAGCTTCACCATCGAAGCCTCCGACAGGCAGGGCTCGCCGCGCTGCTTCAGGTCGGCGGCGTGGAACAGCATCTGGGTCGCGACCTCGATCCGGGTCTTCATGTCCGCCAGCCGGAAACCGACGGCCTGATGTTCGACGATGCTCTTGCCGAAAGCGGTGCGTTCGCGCGCGTAGGCCACCGCCTTCTCGTAGGCGGCGCGGGCCATGCCGATGGACTGACCGGCAATGCCGATCCGGCCCGTTTCCAGGTTCGCCAGGGCGATGCGATAGCCTTGGCCTTCTTCCCCCACCAGATTCTCCAGCGGGATCTCGCAATCCTCGAAGGCGATCTGACAGGTGTCGGAGCACCTCTGGCCAAGCTTCTGTTCCTTCGATGCCACCCGGTAGCCGGGCGTGTCGGTCGGCACCAGAAAGGCCGAGATGCCTCTCGACCCCTTCTCCGGATCAGTCACCGCGAAGACCAGTGCCACGCCGCCGATGGCGCCGGAGGTAATGAACTGCTTCACGCCATTCAGTACCCAGCGATCCCCCTTCCGTACCGCACGCGTGCGCAGGTTGGAGGCGTCGGAACCGGCCTGCGGCTCCGTCAGGCAGAAGGCACCGATGATCTCCCCGGTGGCCTGGGGGCGCAACCAGCGCTCCCGCTGGCTGTCGTTGCCGTAGCGCATCAGCGCGGCGCAGCAGGGCGAATTGTTGACGCTCATGACCGTGGAGACCGCGCCGTCCGCCGCCGCCACCTCCATCAGCGCCAGCACATAGGACGTCATGTCGGCCCCGGCACCGCCCCATTGCTCCGGCACCGTCATGCCCATCAGCCCAAGTCCCCCCATCTGGCGCAGCAGGTCCAGCGGCGGTTCACCCGTGCGGTCCCGTTCCATGGCGCCAGGGGCAAGCTCCCCTTGCGCGAAGGCGCGGGCCGCGTCGCGGATCATGGTCTGGTCTTCGGTCAACTGCATGGGATCATGCCTCCCGCAATGCCTGCGCTGCGGCACTGCCTGCCGCACGTCCGAAGACCGCACCGGACATCAGGCCGGTCCCGCCCGGATAGTTGTGATAGAAGATGCCGCCGACCAGTTCCCCCGCCGCATAGAGCCCGGGAATGGGCCGCTGGTCGGTATCGACCACCTGCGCCTCGTCCGTGACCCGCAGTCCGCCGAAGGTGAAGGTGATGCCGCAGGTCACCGCATAGGCCTCGAAGGGGCCTTCATCCAGGGTGTTGGCCCAGTTGCTCTTGGGCAGTGACAGGCCGTTGGTGCCGCGTCCGTCCTTCACGTTCGGATTGAAGGCCACGTCGGTCTGCACGGCGGCATTGTAGGCCGCGACCTCCGCCAGGAACCCCTCCGGATCAACGCCTTCCATCTGCGCCACCAGAGCTTCCAGCGTATCGGCCTTCGCCTTCGTCACCTGGCGGATGTGGTATTCGCCGCGCAGCAGGTGCGCGACCTTGGCATCGAAGACCTGCCAGGCAAACTGCCCCGGCTGCGCCAGCACTTCCCGGCCATAGCGGGCATAGGTGTAGTTGCGGAAATCCGCGCCCTCATCGACGAACCGGCGGCCATGGGCATTGACCATGATGCCGAAGGGATAGGAATGCTTCTGGAACTGGTCGCCCACGTCGAGGTCGCCGAACTCCGGCGCGTTGCGCTCCCAGCCCACGGCATGACAGCCGGACCAGTTGCCATAGGGGGCGGCACCGATATCCAGCGCCATGCGGATGCCGTCGCCGGTGTTGAAGCGGCTGCCGCGCACCTTGGCCAGTTCCCAGCCGGGACCGAGGTAGCGTGTGCGCCATTCGGGATTGGCCTCGAAGCCACCCGCCGCGACCACCACGGCGCGGGCCGGCATGTCTTCCGGCGCCCCCCCCTGGCGGCGTACACGGACGCCGGTGACCGCGACACCGTCGAACATCAGTTCGGTCGCCCGGGTCTCGTAGTGGACCTCGATACCCTGCGCCTCGGCGATGGCGGTCAGGGAATCGACCAGACCGGGGCCGCCGCCCCAGGCTTCGACCGTCAGACCACCCCAGAACTTGAACAGGCCATCGACCTTGAACGCCTGACGGCCATAGATCGGCACGAAGCGGACGCCCTTCTCCCGCATCCAGACCATCGTGTCCCGCGAACGGCGCACCAGCATCTCGCAGAGCTGCGGATCTGTGCGGTACTGGGTGACACGGAACATGTCGTCGAAGAACTGGTCCTCGGTATAGGTGCCGAAGTCCGTCGTGGCGATCTCCTCCTCCGACAGGTCGGGCATGACGGCCTGCAGATCGTTCAGCCCGTCGTAGGCGAAGCGGATCGCACCGGCGGTGAAGCGGCTGTTGCCCCCCGACTCCTCGCGCGGCGCGCGTTCCAGCACCGCAATGCGCTTCGCCCCGTTCTCCGCCGCGGCCAGAGCCGCGCAGAACGCGGCATTGCCCGCGCCCACGACAATCACGTCATGCATCAATTCAGTCTCCAGATCGGTCGGAATATTTCGCCTCTACCGTGCGAGATAGCGCGAAACCGCTTCCTCGTTCCAGTCGATACCGGCACCAGGCCGGTCCGGCGGCAGCGCATAGCCGTCCACGACCTCCAGCGGTTCCCGGATGACGGGGGCGGCCCAGTCGACGAATTCCAGCCAGTGCGCGGTCGGGGTGGTGGCCAGCATGTGGACACTGAACTCCGGGAACAGATGGCTGGAGATCGGCACCTCGGCAGCGGCACAGAGTTCCGCGGCCCGCAGCCAGTTGGTGACCCCACCGATCTTGGCCACGTCCGGCATCAGCAGATCGCCGGCGCCATCCCGGATCAGGCGCGCAATATCCATCGGGCTGCGCGCGTTCTCGCCGAGCTGGATCGGGGTGCTCGACCACTGGCGCAGGTCGGCGTAGCCGCCCACATCCTCCGCCGTCAGCGGTTCCTCGATCCATTCCAGCCCCATGTCGTCGATGGCCGCGAAACGCATCTTCGCCTGCGCACGGTTGAGCGACTGGTTGTAGTCGCACATGACCGGCATGCCCTCCGGCACCGCCTCCATCACCGCCGCCACCGTCATGACATCCGTTTCGATGTCCTCATAGCCCAGACGCACCTTCACCGCGCCGAAGCCCTCCGCCAGCTCTGCTGCTTCCGGTCCGGCCTTCTCCGGCCCGATCAGGCCGAGCCCGTTGGAATTGTAGGCCGCAACGGGCTGCGACGCGCCGCCCAGCACCCGATAGAGCGGTTCCTCCAGCCAGCGGGCGTGGGCATCCCAGACGGCCATGTCGATCCCCGCGACCACCCATCCGAGCAGGCCATCGACACCGGCGAGGCGAAGGCGACGGCACATGGTCTGGTGCACCGTGCGCGGACGCAGATCGACACCGGTCAGGTCATTGCCAAGCTGCTGCACCATGGAAACAAGTCCCGCCGACAGCATGGGGGAGACGGCGAAGATGTAGCTTCGCCCGACAACGCCCTTGTCCGTTTCCAGGTCGATGAGCACCAGTGGCGCTGTCGTGACCGATC
The DNA here is from genome assembly GCF_029909415.1 of Minwuia sp. IMCC3009. Lineage (GTDB taxonomy): Bacteria > Pseudomonadota > Alphaproteobacteria > Minwuiales > Minwuiaceae > Minwuia. Next base: position 985,279 of record NZ_CP123781.1, on the reverse strand, counting down.
CGCCGCCTGTCACGAGCGGGCGATTCATGGGGACATTGACCGCGCGGGCGCGGATGCTTTCGATGCGCATGGTTTTCACTCCTCCACCAGACGATCAGACTACGCCCCTTTCCCCCGCAATACGAGGTACACCGATGTTGTTGCTTGAACCCCGCCGCGACGATTTCGAGGCCGTGGCGCGTGACTTTCTCTCCCGCATGCCCGCATCCGCCACACTCGGTCTCGTACTGAGGGCCTTCGGTCCCGGTACCAGCGAGATCGAGATGCCGGTCGCGGCGGCACTCACCTTTGACGGGGCACATGTGCAGGGCGGTCTGGTCGGTGCCTTGCTGGATATCGCCGGAGGTGCCGCCGCCCTGACCCTGACCCCGGAAGAGCAAACGATCCGGACACTTGGATTCGAGACCCATCACCTCGGTCCCGCAGGTGGTGAAAGGCTTGTGGCCCGGGGAACGGTCATCAAGCCGGGACGCAACCAGGCCCTGAGCCGGGTGGATATTCACGCTGTCGATGGCAAGCGAGAGAGCCTGTGCGCGACCGGACTGGTCACCTCGTGCTGGGTGTCCCTGCCTGCCTGATTGCCGCAACGGCAGCTTCTCACTTGCGGCGGACGGCGTCTGTCACGAAGATGCCATCAACTCCGGGGAGGGAGCGATGATCAAATCCGTACTGACATTCCGGCGCCGCAAGGGCATGCCGGTCGATGAATTCCAGGACTACTGGCTGAATGAGCACCCGAAGGCGGTGCTGAAGCTGGATGGCCTGCAACGCTATACCCAGAATCATCCGTTGCCGCAGGGCTATGCGAAACGTGATCTGCCCGTGGACGGCATCGCGGAGACCTGGTGGCCGGATACCGAGACCATGAAGCGCAACATCACCAGCGCCGTCTGGCCGGAGCTGATCGCGGATGAGGAGAAATTCGTCGACCGTTCCACCATGAGCCTGCTGCTGGTGGAGGAACACGTGATGAAGGACGAACCGGTGGCCAGCGACGGCTTCAAGATCATCGAGATCCTGCACCGGCTGAAGCGTCTGTCGGTCGATCGGTTTCAGGATCACTGGCGGAATACTCACGGACCGCTGGGCGCGAGCATTCCCAACGTGCGCCGCTACATCCAGAACCACGCCAGGCTGAGCGCCTACATGGGCGGACGCGAACCGGATTGCGACGGCTTCGCCATGGTCTGGTTCAATTCCATGGCCGACATGCGCACATCACCTGAAAGCGCCGCCTACAAGGAGACCATCGCCGACGAGCCGAACTTCATCGATGGTGACCGGCTCGACTTCGTGATCACCAAGGAACATGTGATCCTCTAGCCTGGATTGGCCTCTCGGGCGTGGGGGCGGGGAGGTGCCGAAACATCTCCGCCGTCTCCCCATAACTCACGCCGTACCCGGACTAGATCCGGGTACCCCGCAGTGCCGCACGGACTGCGGAGACTGGGCTCTCGGGTCAAGCCCGAGAGCGACGTGGTGCTGGGCGGAGACGAACAAGACACCCGCGCCACCACCAACACGGACGTCGCCACCGGACTTGATCCGGTGGCCCAGCAGTGCCGCACGAACGGCGGAGACTGGGCTCTCGGGTCAAGCCCGAGAGCGACGTGGTGGTTAGGAACTGCCGAAACATCTCCGCCATCTCCCCCATAACTCACGCCGTACCGGGACTTGATCCGGGTACCCAGCGGTGCCGCGCGAACGGCGGAGACTGGACACCCGGGTCAGGCCCGGGTGAGGCGTGAAGTGGGGTGGAGGAGACCGGACGCCCCTTTCAGGCCGCCGCGTTCTCCCCGTGCAGTGCCGCGAGCGCCCGGTCGAGAGCATCGCCTTCAGGGTCACTGAGGGCCGCGTCGAGCAGGGTGCGGAAGGCCCTGGCGGGCGGGCGGGCAGCCTTGCAGGCAGGCACCGCATCCATCAGCAGGTGAAAGTTGCGAATGCCGCGCCGATGGGTGTCGGAGTAGCCGCGCACGACCTTGCCCGCGACCGCGATCTCCCGCGCCAGATCATAGTCGGCCTCCAGCGCATCGCTGATCACGGCGAGCCAGCGGTCGATGCGTTCCTGTTCCTCCGCGAAGCGCAATGTCCTGGGCCGCCAGCCCTTCAGCCGCGACAGCAGCCACATGGGCAGAAAGCCCCTGATGCGGGTCGTGGAGACGTGCATGCCGACGTTCAGCCGGTATCGTACCCCGGCCCGATCCGCCAGCCCGATGGCCCAGCGCCCGAGGGCGGGGGGCAGCAGCGACGCCACCTCGTCCACGCCCGGCTTCAGGAACTCCGTGATCATCACGGGCTCATCGGCGGCGGCCTTCACCTCCGCCCGGACCCGCGCCACCCGTTCGGGGCGGATCTTCAGGTCGGCGACACGGATCAGATCCTCGAACGCCATCCAGACCGCCAGCCGCCGCGTGACTTCCCGGCTGACGGCAAAGGACCGCGACGTGCCGCCGCGCACAGCATCCGCCTTCACCATCGGCTCCAGCCGGTCGAGATAGAAACGCGCGTAGCCGACACCCTGATAGTCGATCAGCCGCCGCGCCCCCTCCCGCGCCAGTTCCTGCAGCATCCCTGGCAGGTTGCGGTTGATGCGGTCTGTCAGGGTCCGGTCGCCCAGCCCGTCATCGTCCGAGACCGCCGTCGTGTCCTTCTTCCCGGCAGGGCGCTCCCCCTGCGCCATCCGGAACCCGAGATCGAAGCCCGCGAGATTGGCTTCCACCGCAATGCCGCCGGAGCGGATCGCATCCTCGAACGCCTCCCGCGGCAACGGCAGCACGTTGGCACCGGCCATGGCACCGAACAGCACGGCATTGATCACGGTGTTCGCGCGCTCCGCCTCTGCCTGCATGTCGAACAGCACCTGCCGCGCCGCCATCTGCTCCGCCGCGCGGCGGACGCGTTCCGCATCGTAGCGCCCGTCCGCCATGGCGGACTTCTCTGCGATGGCATAGATGCGGTGGGTCGAGGCGATCAGCGTAGTGCGGTCGGGCGTGACAAAGCCATTCTCCAGCGCCCGCCCGGCCTCCAGCAATTCGGAGGCAACCATGACATCGACATTGCCGGGACTGGCGGTCAGTCCCATCACCGGCTGCCGGTCGTCACCTTCGGGGCGCTCCATGATCTCGATGTAATAGGTCGTGGCGCCGGTGCGCTGGGCGACACCGGGAATGGAGGTCTGCTGCACCCAATGCCCCGCGCCACCGGCGGCATCCACCAGCCAGCCCGCGAGCACGCCGCCGCCTTCTCCCCCCAGTGCCGCGATCAGGACCGTCGTCGTCCGGCTCTCGCTCACGCGGCATTCTCCTGCCGGGTCGCGTCGGAACTGCGGGAAAGACGACTGATCACCCGATCCCTCAGTCCCTGCCGCCAGCGGTCGAGGCGCCCCGGATTGCGCACGATGTCAGCCTTGAAGAACGACGGGCAGAGCACGGCAGCATGACTGACCTCACCACAGAGACCGCAGCCAACGCAGTCATTGTTCACATGCGCCACCGGATCATCCCGCAGCGGATCACTGGTCGGCTTCACGGAAAGGGAGGGACAGCCGGAGAGACGGATGCAGCTGTGGTCGCCCGTGCAGACATCCTCATCGACGCCGAAGCGGGTGCGGACGACACGGTTCCCGGCCTTCACCTTCGCGCTGACCTCCGGCCTGATCCGGCGCTGGCGGGCAAGCTGGCATTCACCATCGGCGATGATCACCTTCAGCCCGCCGCGTTTCGTCGTCATGGCGTCGCGCAGGGTGCCGATGACCTTCGAGACCGAATAGGTACGCACGTGCCGGATCCATTTGACCCCTACCCCGCGCAGTGCACGTTCGATGTCCTGGCCGTCGGGCTGGAACGCACCACTGCGGATACCGCCCCCCTTCACCGACGACGGGATCGCCTGGTGGCCGGTGGCGGAGGTATAGCCGTTGTTCATGATCACCAGCACGCCGTCATCATCATTGAAGACGGCATTGGCGACACCGCTGGTCAGGCCATTGTGCCAGAAGCCGCCGTCGCCCATGACGGAGACGACCCGCCGGTCCATGTTCGGCCCGATGCCGGTGGAACTCGCCAGACCAAGCCCGTAGCCCAGCACCGTATTGCCGATGTTGAACGGCGGCAGCGTGGAGAAGGTGTGGCAGCCGATATCCGCCGAAACATGAAACTTGCCCACCTTCTGCTCCGCCAGCTTCATGGCGGAGAAGACGGGCCGTTCGGGACACCCGGTGCAGAACCCCGGCGGGCGGGTCGGGATCGGTTCCCCCAGCAGGCGCACGGCCTTTGCCTTCGCATCGACGATCTGCTGGTAGCGCTGAAGCACCGGGGCGAGATCGACACCCTTCGGTACCGCCCCCTCGACGAAGCGGGCCACGCCGTGCAGCACCGCCTCCCCCGTATATTCCCCGGCCGTCGGCAACAGGCCCTTGCCCATCACACGGGTCTGGACGTCCGACTTTCGCAGGATCGCGTTCACCGCCTCTTCCAGGTAGGCTGGCTGCCCCTCCTCCACCATCAGCACCGCGCGCTTCGAGGCGCAGAAGGCCGTGACCTCGCTGGGCACCAGCGGATAGGTGACATTCAGGCAGTAGATCGGGATGGCGCTTTCCCCGAAGGCGTCGGCCAGTCCGACCTGCTGCAGCGCACGGATGACGGCGTTGTACATGCCGCCCTGACAGACGATGCCGACGTCATCCGCCGAACCGTGAAACACCTCGTTCATGTCATGGTCGCGAATGAAGTTCACCGCGGCGGGCCATCGGCGCTCGATCTTGTCCTTCTCCTGCACATAGGTGGCGGGTGGCAGACAGATGCGTCCGTAATCGAAGCTGGGGTCGGCAATCCGGTTCTGGCCGGAGAAGGTGCCACGCCGGTTGTCCTTCGTGGCGAACCGACCGTGCACATGGCAGGCGCGGATGCGCAGTTCCAGCATCACCGGGGTACTCGACGCCTCGGAGAGTTCGAAACCCTGCTCCACCATCTTCACGATCGACGGCAGGTTGGGGCGCGGGTCGAGCAGCCAGATCTGCGATTTCATGGCAAAGGCATGGCTGCGCTCCTGAATGATGGAGGAGCCTTCACCATAGTCCTCCCCGATCACGATCATCGCACCGCCGGTCACCCCGGCAGAGGCAAGGTTGGAGAGCGCGTCGGAGGCGACATTGGTGCCGACCGTGGACTTCCATGTGGCCGCCCCGCGCACCGGGTAATTGACGGAGGCCCCCAGCATCGCCGCGGCACCGGCCTCGGAGGCGCAGGTCTCCACGTGAACGCCAAGCTCATGCATGATCGGGCGGGCATCGTTCAGCACATCCATCAGATGGCTGACAGGCGCGCCCTGATAGCCGCCGACATAGGAAACGCCGGACTGCAGCAGCGCCTTGGTGACGGCCAGAATACCCTCGCCCTCGAAGGTATCACCGTCGCCAAGCCGCAGAAGCTCGACTTCCTTCTTGAAACTGCGTTCAGCCATGTCGCCCCCCGGAACCGGTTCAGGGCCGAACTATAGCGCGTCGCGCCCCGGTTCAGCGACCGTTGATCAACTGGTCCATGGGGCCGAGCTTGTTGACCGAAATCATGTTGCGCACCTTCTGGACGTAGACCTCGCCTTCCTCGGAATACTTGTCCAGGTAGGCAGCGAGATCACGCCCCGTGACCGGCTTGCCGGCGGCGGTGGCTTTCTCGCGCGCCTTGCGCAGGCGCGCGTAGGGACCGGCGGAATTGAGGTTCGTCATGTACCCACGGACAGAGGCAAGCAGGCTGCGATAGCTCCTGACCGAATGGGTCTTGCCCTCCTCCCGGTCCTTCGGAACGATCCCGGCGCCTTCCTTCCAGGTCCACTGGCCGAACAGGGCGTTGCCCTGGAGCGCGAAACGCGAACGGCCCCAGCCGCTTTCCAGCGCCCCCTGCGCCAGTGCCAGCGACGGCGGCACCAGATCGACGCGCCGCATCAGCTCGTCCCAGTCAACCGTCCCGGTCTTGCTGTCGATGGCGTTGTAGCGTTCGGCCATGCCGTTCAGCCAGACCCGGTCGCGCCGCGACATGTCCGGATGATCCCGCAGGGCGATCAGCCGGTCACGGGCCGCGGCGATCTCGCCGTTCACCTGCATCACCAGGGGCAGCAGGGCACGGAAGAACAGGCTCTTGCGCGCTTCGCTCGGCATCTCTCTCGTCCAGTCGCCCGGCAGGGTGACCAGCACGAACGCGGGTGGCGGATCGCCTGCCCGCACGCTCTCCAGCGTGTAGCCGACCGATTCATAACGTGACGAGAGACCGGATACAGTTCGCGGCCGGATCAGCTTGGGCTGGGACAGGATCAGGGGGCGCGACGTTGCCTTGAGCGGCGCCCGCAACTGCGCTGACGGCTGCATGTTCATGACCAGCGCCGCCATGCCGAGTACCGGCAGCACAACCGCCAGAATGACCAGCAGATGCAGCAGAACCGGCGGGGTGGTCCGCGTCTTCTCCGTCATGATGCGGGCTGGGTCAGTCGTGCGGTCGATACGCCTTCGATCCAGGCGTCGTCGAAATCCCGAAACCGGTTGGCGACAATGATATCGCGCAGCATCTCCACATACTCCTCACCCGTCTCGGCGTAGCGGGTCAGGCCCCCGGCCAGGGTCCAGCCATCCACAGGCTCACCCGCCGCACGCAATGCCGCGCGCCTTGCCCGCAGCTCCTCATAGGCAGGATGCCTGTTGATGTTGCGCATGTACATCTGAACCGACTGAAGCAGACTGCGGAACGCCCTGACCTCGAAGTTCTCGCCCTCGGCGCGTGCATGCGGCACGATTCCGGCTCCCTCCGACCAGGTGCGCTGGCCATAGAGGGCATTGCCGCGCACAGCGAAGCGCGACCGTCCCCAGCCGGACTCGGTGACGGCCTGGGCCAGTGCCAGGGAGGGCGGCACGATATCGACACGCATGCGCAGGGCGGCGATCTGCGCCGCCGGTTCCCCAGCCTCGACACGGTAGTCCGCAACCAGTTCCGCCAGCCAGGCGCGGTGTTCCCGCGTCAGCGGCAACCGCTGTTCGATCAGCCGATGCTCCAGCTCCAGCACCCGCTCCCGCTTGGCCAGCAGGCGGGTATTGGACTCCAGCACCAGTGGCAGCACCAGACGGATGAAGGTCTGTTTCATCGTGGCGACGTCATTGATCTGCCGCAGGGTTTCCGGCAGTTCGGACACGAACACCGCAGGCACGGGCGCATCGCCGCGCCGCACAGCCGCGAGGTCATAGTCCAGCTTCCGCAGTTCCCAGTTCGAGGCCGCAGCAAAACGGGCTGCAGCCGCTCCATCAACCGTTGAACTCAGATCCTGGGGCGAAGCCATCGCTTCCTGCCCGGCCATACTCAACAGAAAACCAGCACAAGCAACGACAGCGGCCGCCCGAAAGCGTCCGACACGTTTCATTGCACACTCTTCCTCTCAACCTTCCGACCGCTCATACCGCAGGTCGGGTCCCGTTCATCGCCTGGCCCTGTGCCGCCGGACAATCCATGTCCGGCAGTTCCCCCCTTCAGACCGCGCGAACCTCATTCACTTCCGGCACGTAATGCCGCAACAGATTTTCGATGCCATGCTTCAGCGTCATCACCGAACTCGGACAACCAGCGCAAGCACCTTGCATGGCCAAATACACGATTCCCTCGTCAAAGCCATGGAATACGATGTCACCACCATCCTGAGCGACAGCAGGCCGCACGCGGGTATCCAGCAGTTCGACAATCTGTTTCACGATCTCGCCGTCGGCACCGTTGGCTTCAGCATGACCGCCGGAATCGCCGATCACCGCGCCTTCGCTCATCACCGGCAGACCGGCAGTGAAGTGCTCCATGATCGTGCCGAGGATCGATGGCTTGATGTGGTGCCACTCGACATCCTCCCGCTTGCTGACGGAAACGAAGTCCTGTCCCAGGTAGATGCCGGTCACGCCATGGACCGCGAACAGACGCTCCGCCAGCGGCGACACCTTGGCATCTTCCGGCTTGCGGAAATCCGCAACACCCTCTTTCATCACATCAACGCCGGGAATGAACTTCAGCGTCTGCGGGTTGGGTGTCGGTTCGGTCTGGATGAACATGGGTTCCTCCGGGTTGTCAGTGCGATCAGGTTGCCTGAACCGTTCAAGCGCTTATGTGGCGCAGAGCGCCCCGCAATCAAGCCGGGACAATGAGTACTCAGTCAGAGGCCGTCCCATGAGCGAGGCGAACATGCCACAAAGCCGCGAAGAGGCAAGCGTGAATATCATCACGACAGGCTGGCGCGCAGACGCGACGGCCCGGTGGCTGCTGGATGATCTGCATCGCCCGAATGCGGAACTCGATTTCCTCACCGACCTCTGCGCCCGGCTCAACACGGAAGGCATGGACCTGCAGCGCGCGTTCTGCGGGCTGCTGTCACTGCACCCGCTCTATGTCTCCCGCAACCTGATCTGGCGACCGGATCGGGAGGCGGAGGTGGTGCTGCGCGGTCATGATGCCATGCAGTCGGAGTATTACCTGAAGAGCCCGATCCATCTGATCCATCAGGGGTCACCGCAGGTGCGCCAGCGGCTCGACCTGGATGATGACCTGCTGGAGTTCGACATCTGGCGGGAACTGAAGGCAGAGGGCGCGACCGACTACATCGCCCTGCCCATGCGGTTCTCCACCGGGGAGGTCAATGTCATCTCCTTCGCCACCCGGCGTCCCGGCGGCTACGACGCGGCTCAGATCGAACGTCTGAAGGAACTGGCACCGCTGATGTCGCTGCGTTTCGAGCTGATGAATGCCTACTTCGCCACCGGCAGCCTGCTGGGCACCTATCTGGGTGAGGCCGCGGCGCGGCGTGTGCTGGCCGGCACCATCCATCGCGCCGAGGGCGAGGCCCTGCGTGCCGCGATCTACCTGTGTGACCTGCGGGGCTTCACCCGCCTGTCGGACAGGCTGGAGGGGCCGGAGATCATCGAGATCCTGGACGATTACTTCGACTGCATGATCGAACCGGTGAAGGCGATGGGCGGCGAGGTGCTGAAGTTCATGGGCGACGGCATGCTGGCGATCTTCCCGATGGATGACCGCACGGCCTGGCTGGCCAGCCATTCCGCGCTTGCTGCCGCGGTGGAGGGGGTCGCCAACCTCGCCGATCTGAACAGGAACCGGAAGTTCGAGGGCAAACCGGAACTGAAGGTCGGTATCGGGCTGAACGTCGGTGACGTGATCTTCGGCAACATCGGGTCAGCCGATCGCCTCGACTTCACGGTGATCGGTCGCGCGGTCAACGAAGTCAGCCGCGTGGAGACCCTGACCCGCCCCCTGAACCGCCCGATCCTGATGACGGAAGCCTTCGCGAAGCTGGCGTCGCAGGGCACGAAGCTGGAGTCGCTCGGGTTTCACGTGCTGCCCGGTGTCTCGCAGCCGTCGGAAATATTCAGCCCCGCGTAGCCGATACCGTTCCGGAGTCCTGCCTGGCCTCGAAGGCCTGGAACCCGTCCTCGAACGCCGGAATGATCTCGACGATCCGGAAGTAGGGGACGGTGAAGAGGGGCGTGTCCCGAAGCCGCTCGACAGCTAAATAGTAGGCTTCCGGTGAGGCCGCCTGGAGCATTGCCACGTCGCTGACCCGGCCGCTGAAGGCCTCCGCATCGAAATAGCGCAGCCGCACCGTGTCGTCTGGAAAGGCCGTCGCGAACGCTGCCTCCGCGATTCCGGACCTTTCGGCGCGTGGCAGCGCCAGCCAGGCCGGGGTGGTCATCAGCAGGACGAATGCGGTGAATGTCATCAGTGAGATCCTTCGGTTGCTGTGCCAACACAATTGTGAGCAATTGCTCACTTCAGCAACTCGCATTCGGAGGTCGTCGCCGGAGAGATGGTTCACAGCCCGAGAAAGCAGCCCTCCCAGGCCCGTGCGCAGGTCACCCAGGCCGCGATCGTGGAGGCTGCGGCTCGCATTCTGGAATCGGACGGGCAGTCCGGCCTGACCACAAATCACATTGCGCAGCGCGCGGGCGTCAGCATTGGGTCGCTGTACCAGTACTTCCCGAACCGGGACGCGATCCTTGCCGCCCTGATCCGGCGGGAACGGGAAGTGCTGGCCCACGCCGTCAGCGCCGTGCGGTCGGAGGCCGATCCCGACCGGGCATTTGCCCGCCTGATCGACACGGCGCTGGCGCACCAGTTCGCCCGACCACGGCTGGCCCTGGCACTGGAACATGTCGAACAGGCGCTGGGACTTGAAGCGGAAGCGGTAGCGCTCGCCGACCGGCTGTCAGCGGACACCCTGGCCGTGCTGCGCAAACGCAGGCCGCAGACCACACCGTGCGAGGCTCAGGATGCCGTTGCCATCTGCAAGGGCCTGATCAATGCCGCCGCACTGGCGGGTGAAACCGATGTTGAAGATATCGGCGAACGGGTATTTCGGGCGGTCAACGGATACCTCGACCGCCCGTGACCCCCATTTCAGCCATGTCCGTCGCGTTTCACGCAGGCGGATCGCAGGGCACCGTATCCATCTTCGCGGGCACGGACACCTCGAGAATCTGGAAGTCGTCGGAGGTCTCCAGCTCGTTGTGCTTCATGCCGCCGGGAATGAAGATCGACTCGCCCGCGCTGACGCGAATCGTCTCGCCGGTTTCGAATTCCAGATCGACCCAGCCGCTGGTGCAATAGACGTACTGCGCCTCGCAGACGTGATAGTGCCAGCCGGTGGATTCCTTCATCCCCTCCCGCGCCGTGGTCAGCTGCGCGCGCATCAGGCCACCTGTCGCATCGGTGACGCCCATGTCCTTGTATGTGAAGAAGGCGCGGCGGCCCGACGCGTCGGGCAGTTCCGACGGCACCGCGTGAACCATCTTTCCGAGCTTCGGTGCGTTTGACTGGTCGTTCATGGCTGTATCCTCCCCCGGACACTTGGTGATTGTTGTTTCAGCCCGCATTCTACACCGGTCGCATGCAGAAGTCAGGAGATTGCCGTGACGGAAGGACACTATCCCAGAGACCTCGCCGGTTACGGAAGGCGGCTGCCCGACCCGCAATGGCCCGGCGGCGCAAGCATCGCAGTGACATTCGCCGTGAACTACGAGGCGGGCGGAGAACTGTCGGTGCTGCACGGCGACGACACGTCGGAAGGGATGCTGAACGATATCGGCTTCCCCGCGGTCATCGGTGCGCGATCGATGCTGGCGGAAGCGGCCTTCGAATATGGCAGTCGGCGCGGCATCTGGCGCCTGCTGGACGCCTTCGAGAGCCGGGGCCTGCAGGCCAGCATCCTGGCCGTCGTCAGCGGCCTGAAACACAATCCGGAGTTCGTCGCGGCCATTGCCGAAGGCGGGCACGAACTGGTCAGCCATGGCTGGCGCTGGATCGACTACCAGCATGTCGATGCAGCGACGGAGCGACAGCACATCGCCGACGCGGTCGCCGAGATCACCCGGCTGACAGGCTCCCCCCCGGTCGGCTGGATGACAGGTCGCCCCTCCCCGGACACCCGCCGGTTGCTGATCGGGCATGGCGGTTTTCTCTATGACCGCGACAGCCTGAACGACGAACTGCCGTACTGGCTGCACGAACACGGGCACGATCATCTGGTCGTCCCCTATTCCTACGAGACCAACGACAACCGCTTCAACGAGAACAGCGGCTTCAGTACGGCCGACGACTTCTTCCATTACATGCGGGATGCCTTCGATGTGCTCCGGGCGGAAGGGCGCGCCGGACAACCGCGCATGATGTCCATCGGGCTGCATGACCGGCTGATCGGCAGGCCTGGCCGGATCGGGGGCCTGACACGCTTCCTGGATCACATACAGTCCTTCGACGATGTCTGGGTCTGCACAGGGCAGCAGATCGCGGAGCACTGGCGGACAACGCATCCGCCCAGAGGCTGAACATTCACCAATCGCAACCAGGGAGAAACCGATGACGGCACCAGCAGGCAAGGAACTGGCAGGCGGATGCGCCTGCGGCAGCATCCGCTATCAGTCGGGCGGCAAGGTCTTCTACATGGGCAACTGTCATTGCCGCGACTGCCAGCGAGCCACGGGAAGTGCCTATTTTCCGGCGCTGGTGATCGCGGAGGATGACTTCGTGCTGCTTCAGGGCGCGCCGAAATGGCATGAGGTCACCGCCGACAAGGGCCACGCCATGCACCGCGCATTCTGCCCCGACTGCGGCTCGCCCCTGTTCCTGAAGAACGGGGCATCGCCGAAGACCCGCGCCCTCTATGCCGGCAGTCTGGACGATCCGGGTGTGTATGCGCCTTCAAGGAACATCTATGTCGGCAGCGCCCACGCCTGGGATGTCATGGATCCGGACCTGCCGAGCGACGAGAAGATGCCGGACTGGTAAGGCCGCACGCCCCGATCGCGGATCAGATGCCGAACAGGTCGTTCAGGTTCAGCACCTTGTGGATCGCGATGGTACGGTCAGCGGCGATGTCGAACCTGGTCGACGGATTGAACTGTTCCACCGTCGTGCCCGAACTGTCCCGTTTCACCAGCCGCTTGCAATAGGCCTCCACCTGGTCGTCCTCACCATGGACCTGGATGACGACATCGTCGCCCGTACGTACCGGACGACGGCCGGAGACATAGATCAGTTCCCCGTCCTCGAACCGCGGCGACATGGAATCCCCGACGATGTAGAGCGCATAGATGTCCACCGCCGTGGCGATGCCCGGCGGGCGGCGCACCCGGTCGATGGGGGAAGAGGTATCAAGCTGGAACGCGCCCTTCAGGCTTCCCGCTGCTGTCCCCATGACCGGAACATCCAGCGGCATCTCGCTGCGCGCCGGAGGCATCGGCACATCCTCGCCACTGACGATCGGGGCGGCAGCGGCGGGCACGCCAGGCACGTCCGGCGGTGACTGAACAGGGCCACGCCCGGTTGCCAGCCATTCGAAGGAGCAATCCAGAACCCGCGCCAGCTTCTCCATCGTGTCCCGACGCGGATTGCGCGATCGGCCACGACGAATGTTGCGGATGATCTCGGGCCGACCGGCAGCCAGCATCGAGGCCCGGTAGTCCGTCAGGCCCTTGTCGCGCAGTCTCCGGTCGATACGTTCCAGAAGTTCGTTGTTCTGCATACCGGATGAATACACATCATCCAAGGCCAAAACAAGTTAAAATTACCGAATTTTCTACTCACGCAGATACTTTACCGAATGGTTTTCTGGACATGAGACAACCTGCCAACGGGAACCACCATTCCTGCAGAGTGCACGCCCGCCCGCTTCAGCCTCTTATCGCAGGCGGAATTCTGGTCCAATCTGTTGCCTGTCTGTTAGACCTTTGTCATTCCGTCCGTTGACGGAACAGCACTGGCCCGCGACCGGACAGTGGAACGCTCTACGCCTTTGAGGGGGACGAAACCGCATGAAGATCTGTATCTATGGCGCAGGCGCGATCGGGGGCTATGTCGGGGCGATGCTGTCGCGTGCAGGTGCGGATGTAAGCCTGATCGCCCGGGGGCCGCATCTGGCGGCGATCCGCGAGAACGGCCTGCGGCTGAAATCGGCGGAGGATGATTTCACCGTCCACCCACGGGCAACCGATGATCCGTCCGAGCTGGGGCCACAGGACTATGTGCTCCTGACGCTGAAGGCCCATGGCGTGCGTGCCGTCGCGGATGCCATGCAGCCGCTGCTCGGCCCTGACACGGCCGTCGTCACGGCACAGAACGGCATGCCCTGGTGGTACTTTCACGGGCTGGAGGGCAAGTATGCCGGGCAACGGCTGGTAAGTGCCGATCCGGGCAATGAGCTCTGGGACAAGATCGGGCCGGAGCGGGTGATCGGCTCCGTCGTCTGGCAGGCGGCGGAGGTTCCCGAGCCCGGCGTTGTCCAGCTCGGCTACGGGGAGCGCCTGTCCCTGGGGGAACCGGACGGATCGAAGTCCGACCGCATCCAGGCCCTGTCATCCGCCCTGGTCAATGCCGGCGTGAAGGCCCCGATCCGCCCCAACATCCGCAACGAGATCTGGGTCAAGCTGTGGGGCAATCTCAGTTTCAACCCGGTTTCGGCCCTGACGGGCGCCACCCTGGTGGACATGGCACAGGATGCCGGTGTCGGATCGGTGATCCACACGATGATGACAGAGGCCAAAGCTGTCGGCGAAGCACTGGACGTGCGTTTCCCGATGACGGTGGAGAAGCGTATCACCTCAGCCGAGAAGGTCGGCGCGCACAAGACATCGATGCTGCAGGACCTGGAAGGCGGGCGCACGATGGAGATCGAGCCGATCATCGGCACCGTGTCGGAACTGGGCCGCATCACCGGCATTCCGACACCGATCATCGATACGGTCTATCATCTGACCGTATTGCGGGCGAAGCAGGCAGGCTGCTACACGGCCTGACGGACGTTTGGGGGAGAGCGACATGAGCGACTGGCAACAGATGAGCGACGAAGAGGTCGAGCGCCACTTCAATCCACGTGTGGCCTCGCCGGATGCCGCGAAGCATCTGGAGCACTTCATTTCCGAGTCCGCAGCCGCACGCAACCGCCAGGACATGCGCCGCAACATCTCCTACGGCCCGCATCCGCGCGAAGTCTACGACATCTTTCCCGGACCCGTCGGCAGCCCCATGCATGTCTTCATCCATGGCGGATACTGGCGTGCCCTTTCCAAGGACGAGCACAGTTTCGTGGCGGAACCCTTCGCCGGTGCCGGGGCGACGGTGGTGCTGATCAACTACCCGCTCTGTCCGGAGGTCACGCTGGACGGCCTGGTGGATTCGGTCATGCGCGGCATTGCCCATGCCGCACAGCATGCCGCCGACTACGGCGCATCGACCGACGGCATCCATCTGAGCGGCCATTCCGCCGGCGCGCACCTCAGTGCAGTTGCCGTTGCGCACGACTGGACCACACATGGACTGCCCGCGGATCTGATCCGTTCCGCCGTCCTGCTTTCCGGCATCTTCGACCCCCGTGCCGCCATGCGTACCTCCATCAATGCGGAGATCGGCCTGACAGCGGACGTTGCGGCGCGCAACAACATCCTGACCGAAGCTTTCAGCCCCCGGCCCGGCATCGATCTGCTCGTGGCGGCAGGCGGTGACGAACCGGACGGATGGATCGACCAGTCCAACAGCTATGCCAGACTGCATGGCGTGGCGCGGGAGGTGATGCTGGTGCCGGGAACCAACCATTTCACCCTGATGGAGGCTGTCGCGGCCCCGAAGTCCGTGCTGACCCGGACAATGCTCTCCATGATGGGCCTCTGACCCTGATCCAGCCCGGGCAGGATCACCGTCTGCAACAGCCCGCTATCATTCGCGGTGCGATCTGCTAAGCTGCTGCTGCGGTCTGGAATACGTGGACCAGACTGCTGAATGGCCTCCTGACTGCGGCAGCAACACCCGGTCACGGATGGCAACCATTTCCTCGAATATTCCGCCTCGATACCGGCACGGTCACGGGTGCACGCCTTCATGCGTGCCCGTTGCCTGACCTGCCGTTCCTGCCGTGCGTCGGCAAGATGGCACATGGTTCACCAGAGAGGGATTCCCGCATGTCCGCATTGGCGGCAAGACACACTCACTTCATGGCCCTGCTTGGCGCACTGCTGCTTTGTGTGGCCGGTCTGTCCGCCAGCGCGGCAGAAACCGTGATTCCGGACAATGCCCACACGGTCGGCTCCCGTTCCGGCTGGAACTGCGATACCGGGTTCCGCCGGTCGCGCGATGCCTGCGTCAAGATGAACGTGCCCGACAACGCCTTCGAGACCGACAAGACCTACGGGCGGGGCTGGGACTGCATGCGCGGGTTCAAGGAGGTCAGCGGGCAGTGTGAACCCATCGACATGCCGACCGGTGCCATTCTGAACAGCTCCGGCGATCGCTGGACCTGCGGACGCAGGTTCCTGCAGACCCGGAACGGATGCGAGCCCATCACCGTGCCCCGCAACGCCTACCTTGTGGGCTCCTCCTACGGCACCCCATGGCGCTGCGATCGCGGCTACCTCCAGAACGGAGACCGGTGCGAACCCATCGTCATTCCGGCCAACGGCTTTCTCAGCGCTCAGGGCACGGAATGGGAGTGCGCGCGCGGTTTCCGCCCGAGCGACACGGCATGTAAAGCCATCCAGGTGCCCCGGAACGGGTATCTGTCCGGCGTCAGCTATGGCTCGGGATGGCTCTGCGACAGGGGCTTCAGGGCCACGGATACTGCCTGCGAGGCCATCGTCGTACCGGCCAACGGCTATCTCGACGACTCGGCCTATGGCAAGGGCTGGAAATGTGAGCACGGTTTCAGTATCAAGGGTGACGGTTGTGTCCGGATCGCCCTGCCCGACAATGCGCATCTCGACTATTCCGGCAACGACTGGAACTGTGATCAACCTTATCGCCGCCGTAACGGTGCCTGTCAGCGCTGACACCGCAGCATCCGGGCTACGCATCTCGGTTTTGAAATCTACCACAAAGTATGCAACTGTACCTCGACGTAACAACGTGGTGAGCCAACTCACCCACAGGCAGCCGTCGATGGGGGCCTGCGCGACAGGGGGTATTTCCGATGCGTTCGGGCATGCGGGACGAAATTGCACGACTTAAGCGGGAACGTATTCTGGAAGAGGCAAGACAGCTCTTCTTCGAACAGGGTTACCAGGGCACCACACTGGATCAGGTCGCCCGTCGCCTTGAAGTGACAAAGCCCTTCATCTATTCGCACTTCGAGAACAAGGCGGCTCTGCTTGGTGACATTGCGGAGCGCGGCACGCGGCTTTCGCTGAAGGCCATTGCCGATGCCCACGACCGCAAGGGCGATCCGGCCGAACGGCTGGGCCAGGCCATTCGCGAGTTCTGTCACGTGGTCATGGCCCATCAGGCCAACATCGCGGTCTACTTCCGGGAGGACAAGTACATCCCGGCTGCGGCAAGCAGGCGGATCGACGAGATGCGGGCCGAGTTCGACAAGAAGCTGGCAGCCCTGCTGCAGGAAGGTCTGGAACAGGGCATCTTCAAGGTCGACGACGTCCGCCTGGCCACCCTCGCGGTCGGGGGAATGATCTCGTGGATGTTTACCTGGTACCGCACGGGCGGGCGGCTCAGCGATGAACACATCGCGGACCAGATGATCGAACTCGTCATGCGGACAGTGGGTTACAACTCACCGAAGGACGCAGGACAGCTGACAGACGCGGCAGTCTAGACTGCCGGACGTCACACCCCGGGGAGGAAACGACATGACGGTGCCAGCCTATGACTGGATTGCCCATCACGCCGGCTATCAGCCCGATGCCCGCGCCATCATCGACCTGCATTCGTCGCGGCAGTTCAGCTATCGCGAGATGGATCAGCGGGTTGATCGCTGTGCGCTGTTCCTGGCCAATGAATGCGGTGTCGGACGCGGCGACCGGGTGGCGATGCTGGCGCACAATTCCTCCGACCACTATGAGGTCGAGTTTGCCTGTCGGCGTATCGGCGCAATCTTCCTGCCGCTGAACTGGCGGCTCGCCGTGCCGGAGCTGGAATTCATCGTAGGCGACGCCGACCCGCGTGCGCTGATCGTCGGCGAGGAATTCATGGACGCCGGTCAGGCAATTGCCCGGACCTGTGGCACACCTCACCTGATCGGCTGCGCTGACGGCGCGGACAGTGCCTACGAACAGGGACTGGCCCGGTCCAACGGAAAATGCCCCATCGCCGACCTGACCCACGATGACACCTGGGCGCTGGTCTATACCTCCGGCACCACGGGCCGGCCGAAGGGCGCGCGCGTGACCCACGGACAGGCGTTCTACAATGCGGTGAATTCCGCCATGAAGTGCGAACTGACCCGGCATTCCGTCAATCTTGCCTTCCTGCCGATCTTCCACATCGGCGGCCTGCAGCTCTTCGCCAACGGCATCTTCCACATCGGCGGCGCCAACATCGTCATGCGGACCTTCGACCCGCTGCAGTTCCTGAACCTGCTGTCCGACGCAGATCTGGCGATCAGCCATGGTTTCGGTGTCCCGACGAACTTCCTGTTTGCCAGCCAGTTGCCGGAGTTCAGGACCGCGGACCTCTCCCGCCTCGTCACCATTGGCGTCGGTGGTGCCGCCTGCCCCCGCTCCCTGCTGGAGACCTATGCCGAACGCGGGATCATGCTGCAGAACGGCTGGGGCATGACCGAGACCTGCACCCTTGGCACGCTGCTGTCGAAGGACCGCGCGCTCGACAAGATCGGCTCCGCCGGACAGGCGGCCATGCATACATCCATCCGCATCGTCGACCCCGACGGGCAGGATGTCGCGACCGGGGAAACGGGCGAACTCTGGATCAAGGGGCCGACCATCACGCCCGGATACTGGAACCGGCCCGACGCCAACCGCGACTCCTTCACCGACGGCTGGTTCCATACCGGCGACGCGGCATGCATGGATGACGAGGGGTTCGTCACCATCGTCGACCGCTACAAGGACATGTTCATCTCGGGCGGGGAGAACGTCTACCCGGCGGAGGTGGAGAACGTGCTCTACCAGCTCGACGGCATTGCCGAGACCGCCGTCATCGGTGTCCCCGACGAACGCTGGGGGGAAGTCGGACGGGCCTTCGTGGTCAAGAAGTCCGGCTCCAACCTCACCGAGGAAGCGATCACGACGCATTGCCAGGACAACCTGGCCCGCTTCAAGGTGCCGAAGTCCGTACGATTCATGGACGAACTGCCCCACAATGCGACCGGCAAGGTGACAAAGCACGAACTGCCGCGCGACTGATTTCCGGAAAGCCGAGGTCCGACAATGATCACGCCCATGCTGGCCGACTTCCTGAAAGCGCTGCGGGAAGCCGACCTGAAGATCTCGCCTGCCGAAACGCTGGAGGCACACAAGGCCATCGACCTTGTGGGTTTTGGCGACCGGGAACTGCTCAAGGACACGCTGGCCATCACCCTGGCCAAGTCGGAGCTTGAGAAGGAATCCTTCGACGACTGCTTTGAACGGTTCTTCGCCATCCAGGATTTCGATGAGGAGACAGGACCCGCGAACGACGACAACCCCGACGCTGCCGATCGGGAGGAGGCCAGCCCGTCCGACGACTCCCCCGGAGGCGACGGCATGCAGGGTGGCGAAGGCGGGGAAGGCGGCCAGGGCGAAGGCGGCGGCGGTGGCGCGGGCGGTGCCCCGACCACGGCGGAGCCATCCGGTGACCTGACGAGCCTGTCCGAACTCTCACGCATGCTGCTGGAGAACGACCGGGCCGGGCTGGAGACCCGACTGGCGGAAGCGGCAGAGGAATCCGGTGTCCGCGAGATCGTGCTGTTCACGCAGATCGGCCTGTTCACCCGCCGCATCGCCGAGGGGATGGGGCTGGAGGAACTGGACGACGATCTGGCCGACCTGCGCGATGCCGGACTGGCCGGCGATCAGGCTGCGGAGGGTCTGGGTCAGCGCCTGAACCAGGCGCGGGGCCGGATGATGGAGCGGCTGCGCGACTATGTGGAAAAGCAGCTTGCCCTGCAGGCCGCCGGCCAGAGCCGCCGCATCCGGGAGGAAATGCTGCAGAAGATGCGGCTGACCAATGTGGAACGGCGCGACTTCGTGCAGATGCAGGAACTGGTGCGCAAGATGGCGAAGAAGCTGGTGGTGCAGCATTCCCGCCGACGCAAGAAGTCCAACCGGGGCCAGCTGGATGTGCGCCGGACCCTGCGCCACAACCAGGCCTATGACGGCCTGATCATGGAACCCAAGTGGCGGCGGACGAAGATCGACCGGCCGGATGTGCATGTGCTGTGCGACGTTTCCGGTTCGGTCGCCAATGTCTCCCGCTTCCTGCTGATGTTCCTCTATTCGCTGCAGGAGGTACTGCCGAAGGTCCGTGCCTATGCCTTCGCGGGGGAGCTGCGGGAAGTCACCCGCCTGTTCGAGACACGCGGCATCGAGGAGGCCGTGACGACGGTACTGGAGGATTTCGCCTACATGTCCACGGACTACGGGCGCTCCCTGCTCGATTTCCGCGACATCGCGCTGGCCGACGTGGACTATCGCAGCACGGTCATCATCCTGGGCGACGCGCGCACCAACTACGGCGAGCCGCGTGCCGAAATCGTCCGCACGATCTATGAACGCTCGAAGCGCCTGATCTGGCTGAACCCGGAGGGACGGCTGCAATGGGGTACCGGCGATTCCGAGATGCCGCGCTACGCCGCCAGTTGCCACCAGGTGGAGGTCTGCAATTCACTCCGCCACCTGGAACGCATCGTCGACCGGGTGCTGCGCGCGGCGATGTAGCGGCGGCGCCCTGCCCTCAGTCCCCGCCGGCAAGCGCCTGTGAAATATCAGCCTTCAGGTCTTCCGGATTCTCCAGCCCGACCGACAGGCGCAACATGCCTTCGCTGATGCCGATCCGGGCGCGGTCCTCCGCGGAAATGGCGCGGTGCGTCGTGGTGGTCGGGTGGGTCACCAGGCTCTTGGAATCGCCAAGGTTGTTGGAGATGTCGATGATCCGCAGACGGTCCATGAAGCGGAACGCGCCCTGCTTGCCGCCAGCGATCTCCAGCGTGATCAGGGTGCCGCCAGCAGTCATCTGACGTTCGCGCAGTTCCCGCTGCGGGAAATCATCCGCACCGGGCCAGATCACCCGTGAAACACCGGGCTGAGCCGACAGGTGCGCCGCCACCTTCGCTGCATTTCCGCACATGCGCTCCACGCGGAGCGTCAGCGTCTCCAGCCCCTTCAGCAGCACCCAGGCATTGAACGGACTGAGGGCCGGGCCGGTATGGCGCAGGAACGGCATCAGGGAATTGTCGACGAAATCCCTGCTGCCGAGCACGGCGCCACCCAGCACGCGTCCCTGCCCGTCGATGTGCTTGGTCGCCGAATAGACGACGATATCGACACCATGGTCCATCGGGCGCTGCAGCACAGGGGTGGCAAACACGTTGTCCACCACCACCCGCGCGCCGGCCGCATGGGCCAGATCGGACACGGCACGCAGGTCGATCAGGTCGAGCGTGGGATTGGCCGGTGTCTCCAGAAAGACCACCGCCGCGCCGGGTTTCAGCGCGTCGGCCCATGCGTCGAGGTCCGTCCCCTCCACCAGCACACTCTCGATTCCGAAGCGCGGCAGGATCTGGGTCAGGATGTGGTGACAGCTGCCGAACAGGGCGCGGGAAGCCACCACTCGGTCACCTGTCTTCAGCTGCGACATCAGAGCGGCGAAGACCGCGGACATGCCGGAGCCGGTGGCGAAGCAGGCCTCCGCCCCCTCCATCAGCCGCATCCGTTCCTCGAACATCGCGACGGTGGGATTGCCGTAGCGGGAATAGACGAAGCCGTCCTGTTCCCCCTTGAAGCGCGCCTCCGCATCCGCCGCCGTCTCGTAGACGAAGCCGGAGTTCAGGAACAGCGCCTCACTCGTCTCGCCGTTGGCCGAGCGGTCCAGACCGCCCCGCACCAGCCGGGTCTCCAGCTCCCACTGCGCCGCCGCATCGGCGACGTCTCGTGTCACTGCTGCCTCCAGGGCAGTCCCGCATGCTTCCAGCCGCCGACATTGCCGCGATGGCCATCACTGTCCGCATTCCCCTCGAAGCCTTCCAGAATGTTGTAGCAGGCCTGGAAACCAGCGGCCGTCAGCGCCTTCGCGGCAGCCTTCGAGCGCACACCCGAGCGACAGAGCAGGTAGACCGGCTGGTCCTTCGACACACCCTTCGCCTCGACGGCGGCAACGAAGCCTTCGTTGACCTTCATCTCCGGATAGGCCTGCCATTCGACGAACAGCGCTTCCTTCGACACCGGCGCCAGATCCGGCACGCCGACAAACTGCCACTCCGGCACGGTGCGCACATCCACCAGAACCGCTCCCGGCTCAGTCTTCAACGCGGCGTAGGTGTCCGCCGGGCTGCGATCGCCCGCATATCCTTCAGTCATATCCTTGATGCCCCTCAGATACCGTCACCTGCGACACCTTCATGGATGCCGCATTCTGTCTTGTCCTGTCCCCGCCAGCGCCCGGATCTGGGATCCTCGCCCGGCCTGACCCTGTCGGTGCATGGCATACAGCCAACGGAAAGAAAACCGTCAGCTTCCAGCGGATGACGCGGCAAATTGTGATGCCTGAACCAGTCATTGATCCGCTCGGGTGTGAAGCGGGCCAGCGGATTGAACTTCACACGCCCGCCGACAGCCTCCACCGCAGGCAGGTAGCGCCGGGTTTCCGCCTGATAGGCCTTGCGGCCCGTGATCCAGGCGTCGAAGCCGTTCAGGGCGCGCTCCAGCGGCTCCACCTTCCGGATGTGACAGCACAGGTTCGTGTCGCGGTCGAACAGCATCTGGTCCGCATCAAGCTGCTTCACACGACGCGGATCGGGCGCGACCGTGCGCACGTCCATCAGCCCCAGACGCGATGCGAGCTGGTCGCGATAGCGCAGGGTCTCACCGAACAGCCTGCGCGTATCGACGAAGGTGACCGTGATCGACGGATCGACCTCCGCCACCATATGCAGCAGAACCGCTGCTTCGGTCCCGAAGGAGGACACCAGCGTCAGCCTGTCACCGAACGCGTCCCGCGCCGCGGCGATCAGGTCCATCCCCTGCATTTCGCCACAGGTCCGATTCAGCTCGAACGCGCGGTTCGAGGAACGGATCAGCCGTTCGATATCGGGAAAGGGCTGGCGGGTCTGAAGCGACATGTCGGCGGCTCCTCAGGAGGCGATGGCCGAAGCCGCCACCAGATGGCGGCGGCGATAGGCCGGGACGCGATCATCGGCGGCGGGTTGATAGACGGTGGAGAACCGCCGTGCATTGCGCAGCCAGCTCTCGACATTGGTGTCGTCCGGCACTTCCACGGCATCGACGCCGCAGCGCAGCAGATACAGGTACTGGTCGGCGATCACCGGCCCACGGGCGCGGATTTCCCCATCGAAGCCGAAGCGTTCGCGGATCAGGCGCGCCTGGGAGAAGGCCCGCCCATCCACCATCGACGGAAAGGTCAGGACGATGGCCGCGATGCGGTCATCGTCATCCGCCAGCAGGTCCGGATCGGCGTCGTTCGGCAGGATGACACCCACCGCACTCTTGCCGCGCAGGGTATCGCGCTCCGCCAGCCAGAGGTCCAGCGGGACAAGCACGCCGCCGGGTTTCAGGGCATCGGTCAGGGTGTCGACGGTGGTCCAGCGGTCCTGGATCAGTCGCCCGTTCTTAAGCAGTGCCATAGAGAGCCTCCTTGAAAGGGGTCTGGCCGAGGCGGTTCAGGGTTGCGATGAAGCTCTCGCCGTCCTGGCGCACCGACAGATAGGTTTCGATGATGGTTTCGATGGCATCGACGATCGCGTCGGAGGCGAAGCCGGGACCAATGATCCTGCCGATTGCCGCATTCTCGTCGGCCTGACCGCCCAGGGTGATCTGGTAGAATTCCTCACCCTTCTTGTCGACGCCGAGGATGCCGATATTGCCGACGTGGTGATGCCCGCAGGCATTGATGCAGCCGGAGATGTTCAGGCTGATCGAGCCAATGTCATGCAGCCGCTCCAGATCGGCGAACCGCTCCGAAATCTGCTGCGCCACGGGGATGGAGCGCGCAGTGGCGAGGCTGCAGTAGTCCATGCCCGGGCAGGCGATGATGTCGCCCAGCGTGCCGATGTTCGGGGCATCCAGTTCCACCGACCCCAGCGCCAGCCAGAGGTCGTAGAGGTCGTCCTGGCGGACATGCGGCAGCACCAGGTTCTGCTCATGCGCCACCCGCACCTCGCCGAACGACCAGCGGTCGGCATATTCGGCAACGGCATCCATCTGCTCCGCCGTCGCGTCGCCCGGAATGCCGCCTGCGGGCTTCAGGGAGATGTTGGCGATGGCATATCCCGCCACCTTGTGGCGGCGGACATTGCTGGCCACCCAGCGGGCGAAGCCGCGATCCTCGAACTTGCGCGCCTCGAAGGCGGTGGAGACTGCATCCAGCACCTCGAAGGCAGGCGGTGTGAAGGCTTTGCGGATACGGCTGATCTCCTGCGCCGGCAGTGCCAGAGCGCCATCGCGGATATCCGCCCATTCCGCCTCGACCGCATCGCGATAGGCGTCGGCACCGATCTCGTGCACCAGGATCTTGATGCGTGCCTTGTACTTGTTGTCGCGCCGACCGAAGCGGTTGTAGACCCGCAGCATGGCCTCCAGATAGCTCAGCAGGTCGGCGGCCAGCAGGAATTCGCGGATCTTCTTCGCGATCATCGGCGTGCGCCCCAGACCGCCACCGGCCCAGATCTCGAAGCCGACTTCCCCGTCCGCGCCCTGCACCAGCACGATGCCGATGTCGTGTACCTTGATCGCGGCGCGGTCACTGACGGCACCGGTCACCGCGATCTTGAACTTGCGCGGCAGGAAGGTGAATTCCGGGTGGAACGTGGACCACTGGCGGATGATCTCGCACCAGATGCGCGGATCTTCCAGCTCGTCCGCTGCTGCCCCCGCGAACTGGTCGGCTGTGGTGTTGCGGATGCAGTTGCCGGAGGTCTGGATGGCATGCATCTCGACCTCGGCCAGCTCGGCCAGGATGTCCGGCGTCTCTTCCAGCTTCGGCCAGTTGAACTGGATGTTCTGGCGGGTGGTGAAATGGCCGTAGCCGCGATCATAGACCCGCGCGATCCGCGCCAGCTTCCGCATCTGGGTGCTGGACAGTACACCGTAGGGCACCGCGACACGCAGCATGTAGGCGTGCAGTTGCAGATACAGGCCGTTCATCAGGCGCAGGGGCCGGAACTGCTCCTCCGTCAGTTCGCCGGAAATGCGGCGACTGACCTGGTCCCGGAATTCCTCGACCCGTTCATTCACCAGGCCGCGATCAAGCTCGTCATAGACATACATGTCTGTTTCTCCCGCTCGCTGCGCTCAGGCAGCCTGATATCCAAGGTCGGTACGAACCGATGGTCCACGCGTCCGCAGGGTTTCGCGATATTTCACCGGGTGGAGGCTGCCATCCGCCTGCCGTTCCACCGTGATCTCGTAGGGACCGACCACGAGACCCGCGTCCGCTTCCGCCCGCGCCAGCAGCGCCGCCGTCTCGTCCCTGCTCTCCGATACGACCGCATCCCCGATCCGCGCCGACCAGCCGTCTGTCGTCAGAAAGATCACCAGACCGTCGCCGAGCCGGTTCGCCGTGATGATTTCGAGTGCCATTGCGTGAATCTCCAGTGTCTCAGAGTGCCAGCGCCAGGCGGTCCTGAACCGCCGCGGCGTCAATTGTCTCGCCGGTCACCTCGCCGATGATCAGCAGTGCCGGGGTCACCACCGCCTCCCGCTCCACCAGATCGGGCAGCTGGTCCAGCCGACCGCGCAGCACGCGCTGGGTCGGCAGGGTCCCGTTCTCGATCACCGCCACGGGGGTTCCCGGATCGCGGCCATGCGCGATCAGTTCGCGGGCGGAGGTGCGGGCCGTATCGATGCCCATGTAGATGGCGAGTGTATGGTTCGCCTGTCCCAGCGCCCGCCAGTCCAGATCCGGTCTGCCGTCCTTGCCCTGACCGGACAGGAAGGTCACCGCGCTGGCCTTGCCGCGATGGGTCAGCGGGAAGCCTGCGGAGGCGGCACAACCGGCTGCCGCGGTGATGCCGGGCACCACCTCGACCTCGATGCCGTGCGCGCGCAGATGCGCGACCTCTTCCCCACCGCGCCCGAAGACGAAGGGGTCGCCCCCCTTCAGGCGCACGACCAGATGCCCGGCCGCCGCTTCCGCGACCAGAATGTCGTTGATCTGTTGCTGGGTGCGATGGTGGTGACCACGAGACTTGCCGACATAGACCAGCCGGGCGTCACGGCGCGCGAGGTCCAGAACCCCCTCCCCCACCAGCTTGTCATGCACGATCACGTCTGCCTGCTTGAGCAGCCGGTGCGCCTTCAGTGTCAGCAGTTCGGGGTCGCCCGGTCCTGCGCCAACGAGGGCCACCCGACCGACCGGATCCGTGACTTCGCCCTGATTGACCAGTGCGAGCATGTCCTGCCGGGCGGAACCTGCATTGCCATCCAGCACCTTGCGGGCGACCGGACCGGACAGGAAACCCTCCCAGAATTTGCGGCGCGCCTTCGGTGTATGGCGGATGGCTGCCACCGCGCTGCGAAAACTGTCCATGAAGCCTGCCAGCGCACCGAGCTGTGCCGGCAAGGCCGCCTCCACCGCACCGCGCACCTGGCGGGCAAGCACAGGTGCCGCGCCGCCAGTCGATATGGCAACGGTCACCGGGTCACGGTCGACGATCGCAGGCATGGTGAAATCGGACAGGGCCGGACGGTCAACGACATTCACCGTCACGTGCGCCGCACGGGCGGCGGCGGCGACACGGGCATCCTCGGCCTCGTCCTCCGTGGCGACGATCGCCACCGCGATGCCGGTCAGGTGAGACGCATCGAATTCGGTCTCGATCAGGGTGACCTGGTTGCCATCGACAAGGTCGCGCACGCAGTCATCTGCGTCACGCGACACAACGCGAACGTTCGAATGCGCCGCAATCAGCAGCCGCAGCTTTGCCGCCGCCGCGTCGCCGCCGCCAACCAGCAGGGCCTTGCGATCCCTGAGTTTCAGGAAGATCGGAAACGCCTGCATGGTCAGGCCCCTCCCCGTACAGGATGGAGCCGGCACCACTGCATGGCATCGAACGTGACTGAATTTCCTGGGATCATTGTCCCGAACTCCGTGCCTCGAAAGGGCCCACGGAGTTCGCTCCGTGGCGCTTTAGCATTTGGTAACGCGGGTGCAAGCTGCCCGATCAAATTCCGCGGGCCCGTCGGATCGGTGGGCCAGTCCGTGGCGGTCAGCGCATTCCCATCAGGTGATGCTGTAAGACCGGAATATTTACGTGCCGTTGTTCGCATGAGAATGATTTCATCCTCATGACACGTAAGTCAATATAAATATCTTCCTTTCACGGTATATATTTTATATTACATTTTTTGACTGTCTAATCCAGCGTTTGAGCTCATGCATCTCCGTTGCACCGGCAAAGCTGAAGCCCAGCAGGACCTTGTCGATCACGCCGTCAGTGAGCAGCGGAAAGCCGACGATCCGGATACTGCCGAACGAGACATTGTTGCCGAAGTAGGGAAGCTCGATCGAGCCCGGCTTCAGGTCCGTGGCAATTGCCGTCAGGAAATCCCAGAACGGCGATCCCTTGCCCGTGCCCGGCCCTTCGGTCACATCCTGACCGGTTGGGTCATAGGACAATTGCTGCACGACCTTGGTTCCGACGAGACGGAAACGGAAGCCGTCTCCGTCCATCGCGACATCAATCAATGCGATATGCGCCAGCAGCCGTCTGATCTCGGCAGGATCGATATCCTGCCGCGACGGAAGCCGCCCGTCCTGGCACTTGCTTCGCCAGTAGGCCTCCAAGAGACTGAGAATATCGTCCGACATTGATCTCCCCCTTTACGCAAACGCAACTTGCAAGGGCAAGGGCAAGGGAAATGCCAGAATTGGATGATTGTTAATCTCCTGTTAGGGGTGTGACGCCGGTCACATGCCAACAGGCGATCCCTGTCAGGTGGTGTGCTGATTCAGACGCTGAACCCACCGTGAGACGCGGGCGCGGTTCACCCCGAAATCCCGATATCCGAAGCGCGCGCGGGAATATACGGCCAGTGTGGAACGGTCGGAATCGACTGGCAGGATCTGGCAATCGATAATGTCCGGAAATCGGAATACCTTTGACCTTGCAACAAGTTTCACGGCCAGGGTCTCTTCCGAAACTTCCTTGATGCTGACCCGCTCCTCACCTTCCGCAATGTCCAGCAGACGACGCATCAGATCAGCAGCGGGCACGTCAAAGACCGGACTTTCCGCATGCGGGATCGCCGCCTGACACAGACCCTCGGGTGCCATCAGGAACTGGTTCGGCTTGCGACCGAGCTTCAGCGTCGGGAAGTCCATTTCAGCGTCTCCTGAGTCTCATTCCGATACGTCGTTCACAAATTCTGTCTCAATCAGGACGCGCACGGTCTCTGCGGTCAATACACGTTCTGCCCGACTGTAGGGAACCGGCTTTCCAATGCCCCAGACCGGGCCTGGCCAAGCGGCGTCGCCGATCTGACGGGCAATCACATGGACGTGCATCTGGGGCACCATGTTGCCCAGAGTGGCGATGTTGGTCTTGTCGCACGGACCAACCCCGGTCAGCGCCCGCGCCACCCCTGCAGCTTCCTCGACCAGCAGCGCGCGATCCGGGGCATCCAGATCGAACAGTTCCCGTGCCCCGGCCCGCCGCGGGATCAGAAGCACCCATGGCCAGCGGCTGTCGTCCACCAGCCGCACCGCACAGAGCGGCAGGTCCATGACCTCGACACTGTCGGCAAGCAGACGCGGATCGACCTCGAACCCAGCCATCCGCCGGGCCTACTCGGCCGCTTCGGCGACAGGCGCTTCGGGCACCCAGCGCAGAACCGGCTTCCGGGCTGCCAGCGTCTCGTCCAGGCGCCGACGCGGGGTCATGACAGGTGCCGCCTTGAAGTAAGCCGTTTCCTCACCGGCCCTTGCCTGTTCGACCAGACCACGCATGACGCCGATGAAACTGTCCAGGGTCTCCCGCGTTTCGGTTTCCGTCGGTTCGATCAGCATCGCGCCATGGACGATCAGCGGGAAATAGACCGTCATCGGGTGATAGCCCTCGTCGATCAGCGCCTTTGCCAGATCCATGGTCTCGACACCGGTACCGTCCAGACCGCGATCCGACACCAGTACCTCGTGCATGCAGGGCCCGGGGTAAGCCGGCGGCAGCAGGTCCTTCAGCTTCTCCATGACATAATTGGCATTCAGCACGGCATCCTCGGCAACCTGCTTCAGGCCATCCCGGCCATGGCTCTGCATGTAGGCCAGCGCCCGTACGAACATGCCGAACTGGCCATGGAAGCCCTTCATGCGTCCGACGCGGGGACCGTCTTCCTGCTCGACCAGTTCGTAGCGGCCGTCGCGCTGTACCACCTTCGGCAGCGGCGCATAGGGTGCCAGCGCCTCGGAGAACACCACCGGCCCCGAACCCGGACCACCACCGCCATGCGGCGTGGAGAAGGTCTTGTGCAGGTTGATGTGCATCGCATCGATGCCCAGGTCGCCGGGCCGCACCTTGCCGACGATGGCGTTGAAGTTGGCCCCGTCACAATAGAAGTAGCCGCCGACACCGTGGATCAGCTCGGCGATCCGGATGATGTCACGTTCGAACAGGCCGCAGGTATTGGGATTGGTCAGCATCAGCCCAGCCACATCCGGACCCAGCTTGGCCTCGAACGCCGCCATGTCGACACGCCCGTCTGCGGTGGCCGGGATGCTGTCGACCTCATAGCCGCAGATCGCCGCCGTGGCCGGATTGGTGCCATGGGCGGATTCGGGCACCAGCACCCGCTTCCGCGGCTCGCCGCGCGCCTCATGCGCCGCGCGGATCGCCATCATGCCGCACATCTCCCCCTGCGCACCGGCGCCCGGGGTCATGGCGACGGTTGCCATGCCGGTCAGTTCGGTGAGCCAGTGCGCCAGCTCCGACATCAGGCGCAGCACGCCCTGGGTGGTCGACGTCGGCTGCATCGGA
This sequence comes from Minwuia sp. IMCC3009, assembly GCF_029909415.1. Taxonomy (GTDB): domain Bacteria; phylum Pseudomonadota; class Alphaproteobacteria; order Minwuiales; family Minwuiaceae; genus Minwuia. Next base: position 955,837 of record NZ_CP123781.1, on the reverse strand, counting down.
TGCACGTCACCGATACCCGGCAGGCGGGCCAGCCGCTCGTTCAGACGCGGATTGTGCTTCATGGTGCAGGATCCGAGCGGATAGAGACCGTAGTCGATGGCGTAGTTCATGCGGCTGAGGCGCACGAAGTGGCGCACCACCTGCGGCTCCGCCAGGCCTGGCAGGCCGATGCCACCCTGTCGCCGCAGGCTGCCCAGCCGGTCCGGTGCATCCGGCGCGGCGGGCAGGTCCACCCCGGTCCGTCCCGGCGCATCCTGTTCGAAACTCAGTGGCTCATCACGGTCCAGACCGCGCGCGCCGGAGATGGTCGTGCGTTCGATGTTCATGCCGAAATCTCCTGCAATGCGCCGACAAGCCTGTCGATATCGGCCTCCGACACCGTTTCCGTGGCCGCCAGAATCAGGACATTCTCCAGACTTGGCTCCCCCGGAAACAGACGCGACGCCGGGACACCGCCCAGGATGCCGAGCGCCGCCAGTGCCTCCACGACCGGCGCGGCGGGCCGCCCGATGTCGAGCGCGAATTCGTTGAAGAAATGCTCTGTCAGCAGTTTCACGTCCGGCAGGGCGGTCAGCCGCTCCGCCAGCAGGGATGCCGTGCGGTGATTGACCTCCGCCAGCCCGGTCATCCCGGCTTCGCCCAGCAGGGTGACATGGATGCAGAACGCCAGCGCACAGAGCCCCGCATTGGTGCAGATGTTGCTGGTCGCCTTCTCGCGCCGGATATGCTGTTCCCGCGCGTTCAGCGTCAGCACATAGCCGCGCTTGCCGTCGGCATCGAGCGTTTCACCGGCCAGACGGCCAGGCATCTGGCGCACATACTTCTGGCGGCAGGCAAACAGGCCCACATGCGGCCCGCCGAACGACAGCGGCACGCCGAGGCTCTGCCCCTCTGCGGTCACGATGTCAGCCCCCATGGCACCCGGCGGCGTCACCAGGCCGAGCGAGACGACCTCCGTCACCGCCACAACCAGCAGGGCACCCTGCGCGTGACAGGCCTCGGCCAGATCGGTGAGGTCCTTGAACTCTCCGAACACGTCCGGGTTCTGGACAACGACACAGGCCGTGTCCTTGTCGATGGCATCCGCCAGGCCGCCCTGCCCCCCGATGACCGGATCGCGGACCTCCAGGTCGTAGGGCGTGAAACGCAACAGGGTCTCGGTCGTCTCCCGGTAGTGCGGATGCAGCCGGCCGGAGATGATCGACTTCTTGCGCTTGGTGATCCGGTGCGCCATCAGCACCGCTTCCGATGTTGCCGTCGCGCCGTCGTACATGGAGGCATTGGCCACATCCATGCCGGTCAGCAGCGCCACCTGGGTCTGGAACTCGAACAGGTACTGCAGGGTCCCCTGGCTGATCTCCGGCTGATAGGGGGTGTAGGAGGTCAGGAACTCCGACCGCTGGATCAGATGGTCCACGGTCGCCGGTACATGGTGGTGATAGGCCCCGGCGCCGATGAAGCACGGCGCACTGGCCGGACTCAGGTTCTCCCGCGCGAAGCCCTGGAAATGCCGCTCCACCGCCATCTCGCCCTGATGATCGGGCAGGCTGTCGATGGGGGCATTCAGAACCGCGGCAGGTACGTCGCGGAACAGTTCGTCAATACTGCCGACACCGATGGCCGACAGCATCGCGGCCCGGTCGTCGGGCGTCTGCGGGAGATAGCGCATCAGTCCAGCGCCTCCACGAAAGCGGCATAGGCTTCGGCGTCCATCAGTCCGTCGAGGTCGGACATGTTCGACAGCTTCATGCGATAGAACCAGCCATCACTCTCGGCGCTCTCGTTCACCAAGGCCGGATTGTCGTCCAGCGCATCGTTCCGTGCCGTGACCTCACCCGACGCGGGGGCGTAGACCTCACTGGCGGCCTTGACCGACTCGATGACGGCAGCCTCCGCCCCCTTCTCCACCTGCTGGCCGACGTCCGGCAGATCGACATAGACGACATCGCCAAGCTGGTCCTGCGCGTAGTCACTGATCCCGATCGTGGCCTCCCCCCCGGAGACTTCGATCCATTCGTGATCCTTGGTGTACTTGCGATCTGACATTGATGCCCTCCTGCGCGGCATGTGACGGGGTAAGGTTCCTGTCGGGTTTCAGCGTTTGTAATTGTGGGGTGAGAACGGCAGCGTCGCGACCTGCAGCGGCAGGGACTTGCCGCGCTGCTCCGCGAACAGTGCCGTCCCGGGTTCGGCCAGCCGGGTCTCGACATAGCCCATGGCGACGGGTCCGCCGACACTGGGACCGAAGCCACCGGACGTGATGGCACCGACGTTCGCGCCATCGGCGTCGAGAATGGCAGCGCCCTCGCGAATGGGGGCACGACCTTCGGGTTTCAGCCCGACCCGGCGACGCGACGGGCCTTCGGCCAGCTCGCGCAGGATGCGCGCACCGCCCGGAAAGTCACCGGCCTCGCGACGCCGCTTCTGCATCGCCCATTGCAGGTTGGCCTCCACCGGGGACGTGGTCGTGTCGATGTCGTGGCCATAGAGGCACAGCCCGGCCTCCAGCCTGAGCGAGTCGCGGGCGCCGAGGCCGATGGGCTTCACCCGCGCATCCGCCAGCAGTGCCTCCGCCAGCGCCACCGCCCTGCCCTCGGGAACGGAGATCTCGCAACCATCCTCCCCGGTGTAACCGGAACGGGAAATCCAGAGGTCGGCCACGTCCCAGTCGAAACTGCCTGATGTCATGAAGGTCAGTTCGGCAACACCCGGCACCAGCGCGTCCAGCACGGCGACGGCGTCAGGCCCCTGCAGGGCCAGCAAGGCCCGCTCCGGCATCGGCACCACGGCAACGCCCGTCGGCATCGAGGCAGTGAGATGGGCGATATCGGCGTCCTTGCAGGCCGCATTGACGACCAGCAGCAGGTCATCTTCGCGTCGCGTGATCATCAGATCGTCGAGGATGCCACCGTCATCGTTCAGAAACAGGCTGTAGCGCTGCTTGCCCGGCTTCAGTTCCCTGACATTGCTGGGGATCAGACGTTCCAGCGCCACATCGGCACCTTCGCCCACCAGCCGCACCTGGCCCATGTGGGAGACATCGAACAGCCCGGCGGCGGTGCGCGTGTGGGTATGCTCCGCCATGATGCCATCGAACTGTACCGGCATGTCATACCGGGCAAACGGCACCATGCGCCCGCCAAGCGCGCGATGCAGGTCGTTGAGCGGGGTCTTCAGGATCGTCTGGTCGGTATCGCTGTCGGCACTCATCGCTGGCTCCCTCGGACTCAGGTTCGCGCCACGCCAGGACCCGGCAGGGTCATGGTCGGCACGCCCCCTCTGTCGTGGGACCTGAGAGACTGGACCGGCACGGCTGCCGCCGGTCGTACCCCTTCGGTGAGAACAGATCCGCAGACCTGCTCCGCTTTCCAGAGTGCCGTCACCCAACGGTCCGTTTGCCTGAGAGTTTCCGGGGCGGTTGCTCCTTCGGCGTCCGTCCCGCATCCGTCACCGGATACCGGACTGATCTCTCCCGCTGGGTTCAATCGGACGCCGTCAATGTACGGGCCAGAAGGAATCGACACAACAGCAAAGCCCGCCCCGGACCCGATCCCGCACAGATTGCCCTTGCGTAAACCCGGCGGCGGCGGGACGATTGAAAAAAGAAATAAGCAAAGAAACCTGCACGGGAGACGGAAGATGGCAGACGCACGGCCCCGGGGCCCTCGCAACGTGGCATTGATCGGACCCTACCTCAGCGGCAAGACGTCCCTGCTGGAAAGCCTGCTGCATGTCACCGGTGCCATCGACCGCAAGGGCACGGTCAGGGACGGCAACACCGTTGGCGACAGCGCACCGGAGGCCCGCGCGCGGCAGATGGGGGTCGAGTGCAATGCGGCGACGACCCGGTATCTGGATGAGGAAATCACCTTCATCGACTGTCCCGGCTCCATCGAATTCGTGCAGGAGGCCGCGCATGCCCTGATCGGTGTCGATGCCGCCGTTGTCGTCTGCGAGGCGGACCCGGCCAGGGCCACGACCCTGCTGCCCTGGCTGAAACTGCTGGATGACCTGGGTATTCCGCGCTTCATCTTCGTGAACAAGGTGGACCGGGCAACCGGCGAGGTTCAGCCCGTCATCGAGGCCCTGCAGGCCATCTCCGACAAGCCGCTGATCCTGCGTCACCTGCCGCTGACCCGCGACGAGACGGTCGTCGGCTATGTCGATCTGGCCCAGAACCGGACCTATCTCTACCGCGAGGGCGCACCCTCCGAACAGGTGGATGCGAGCGCCGACCAGATCGAACTGCAGGGTGAAGCCCGTTTTGCCATGCTGGAACAGCTCGCGGATTTCGATGATCACCTGATGGAGGAACTGCTGGAGGATATCGAGCCGGAGAAGGCCGAGGTCTTTCGGGATCTGACCGAGAACCTGCAGGAAGGCCGCATCGTTTCCGTGCTGCTGGGTGCGGCGGAACACGACAATGGCGTGCGCCGCCTGCTGAAGGCGATCCGCCATGAGGTGCCCGACCATCGGGCCGCCGCCCTGCGCGCCGGCGCGGATCCGGATGCACCGGAAGCCGTCGCGCAGGTCCTGAAGACCTGGCAGACCCAGCATGGAGGAAAATTGTCGCTGGCCCGGATCTGGTCCGGCACGGTGAAGGAAGGCGACACACTGAGTGGTGAGCGGGTGGGCAGCCTGTCACGAACCGTCGGCATGACCACGACCCGCGCCGACAGTGTTTCCGCAGGCCAGATCGCCGTCTTCGGTCGGATGGAGGCCGTGGCGACAGGGGATGTGCTGGCATCCGGCAGCGCACCGGAACTGCGCAAGGCCCCCGCCTTTCCGGCGGTGTTCGCGACCGCGATCGCGGTCGCCAACCGCAATGACGAGGTGAAGCTGTCGGGCGCACTCGCCCGATTGCAGGAGGAGGATCCGGGCCTGACGGTCGATCATGATCCGGACACGCATCAGATGCTGCTCTGGGGACAGGGCGACATGCATCTGAAGGTGGCGGTGGACCGTCTGCAGGGCCGCTATGGCATCGCCGTGGAGACCGCGCCGCCCGCCGTGCCCTATCGGGAGACGATCCGGAAACCGGTGACGCAGCAGGCAAGGCATCGCAAGCAGTCCGGCGGCCACGGCCAGTTCGGCGATGTGACGCTGGACATTCGCCCCCTGCCCCGCGGATCGGGCTTTCACTTCGATGACAGCATCAGCGGCGGCGTGGTGCCGAAGCAGTACATCCCGGCGGTCGAGTCCGGCGTGACCGAGTTCCTGAAACGCGGCCCGCTGGGCTTCCCCGTGGTCGATATCGCCGTGACCCTGACCGACGGCAAGCATCATCAGGTCGACAGCTCCGAGATGGCCTTCAAGACCGCAGGGCGCGCGGCCATGGCGGAGGGCCTGCCCGCCTGTGATCCGGTATTGCTGGAACCGGTCATGCAGGTGGAGATCATGGTGCCGAGCCATCATACGGCGGCCATCAACAACATGGTCAGCGCCCGGCGGGGCCAGTTGCTGGGTTATGACGCGCGTCCCGGCTGGCCCGGCTGGGATCAGGTCTCCGCCCACATGCCGCAGGCGGAAATGTCGGACCTGATCGTCGAAATACGCTCCTTGACCCAGGGTGTCGGCACCTTCACGTTTCATTTCGACCGCCTGCAGGAACTCTCCGGCAGGGCGGCGGAACAGGCAATCGGAGCTGGGTGATGACGACACGGGCGGTGCGAGCGGCGGAAATCCTGATGCAGGCGCGTACCGGTCGCACACGAATTCCGGTGCTGCCCCCCGATGCCATGCCGGACGATATCGCGGAGGCCTACGCGGTCCAGCCCGCCGTCCGCAAGGCGATCTCCGCCAATGGCGGCGGTCGTCAGATCGGCTGGAAGATCGGGTGCACCAACGAGACCGCGCAGCGCCAGATCGGGGTTCACGAACCCTTCTTCGGCGGCATCTTCGAGAACACGTCGAAGCCGTCTCCGGCGACGTTCAGCACCGACGACTTCTTCATGACGGTGATCGAGGCGGAGGTCGGTTTCCTGATGGGTGAGGACCTGCCGGCGGCGGCGGCACCCTATGATCCGGGTTCGGTGGGGGACGCGGTGGCGGCGGCCTTCCCGGCGATCGAGATCGTTGACAGCCGCTTCCAGGACTGGACCACCATCGGCCCGCTGCAGATCATTGCCGACAATGGCAGTCATGGAGCCTGGGTGCACGGCGCGCCGGTCAGCAACTGGCAGGACATCGACCTGGCCGAACTGGCCGTGAACCTCTACGCCGACGGCGAGCTGGTGCGGGAGGGTCAGGGCATCAATGTCATGGATCATCCGTTGAATGCACTGACCTGGCTGGCCAACGTCCGCGCCGTCTATGCGCGTGACGGGCTGAAGGCGGGCGACCGGGTCTCCACCGGCACGACCATCGTCGTCTATGACGCGCACAAGGGGCAGCACCTGAAGGCGGACTTCGGCCCCCTCGGCAGTATCGAGTTGACGCTCGAATAACGTTCGCTTGATTTGCGGATCACGCCGCGAGTTGCCTTATTGGTTGCATATCCAATTCCGCAGGAGATCAGGCATGCTCATTCGCAACAGACGTGGCTGGGAGCTTCCCGAAAGCGCCGCAACGCCGGAGAGCGTGTTCCTCAATCGCCGCGCCCTGCTGAAGGGCATGGGCCTTGGTGCCATAGGTCTGTCGGCGCTGGGCCTGTCCGGCCAGGCACAGGCGGAGGACGAACTGATCCCCACCGCGGACATGTATCCGGCGGCACCGAACCTGCGGTACCGGGTGGAGCGCGACATCACCGACGAAGACGTCAACCTGACCTACAACAACTTCTACGAATTCGGCTCGCACAAGCGGATCTACCGCGACGCGCAGGATCTGAAGGTGCGTCCGTGGACCGTCACCATCGACGGCATGGTGAAGGAGGCCAAGACCTGGGACGTTGACGCGCTGATCCGCCGTCTGGGGGTGGAGGAGCGGGTCTACCGTCACCGTTGTGTCGAGGCCTGGTCGATGGTCGCGCCCTGGAGCGGCTTTCCGCTGCAGAAGCTGGTCGACCTGGCCGAGCCGACCGGCAATGCCCGCTATGTCCGCTTCGAGACCTTCCTGGACAAGGAAATCGCCAGTGGCCAGCGCCAGCGCTGGTATCCGTGGCCCTATGTCGAGGCAGTGACCCTGGCGGAGGCCCGCAACGAACTGCCGTTCCTGGTGACAGGGGCCTACGGCAAGCCGCTGCCGAAGCAGATGGGCGCGCCGCTGCGTCTGGCCCTGCCCTGGAAATACGGCTTCAAGTCCATCAAGTCGATTGTCCGCATCACCTTCACCGATGAACAGCCGACAAGTTTCTGGGAAGAGATCAATGCGCGGGAATACGGCTTCTGGGCCAATGTGAACCCGAAGGTCAAACACCCCCGCTGGAGCCAGGCCACCGAAGAGGTGATCGGAACCGGTGGCAAGCGTGTGCCGACCCAGTTGTTCAACGGCTATGGCGAGTTCGTCGCCGACCTCTACAAGGGCATGGAAGACCAGCGCGCCCTCTACATGTAGGCGTCTTCTGCCGCCGTCGGCATCAGCCCGCGTTGTCGGGAAAGATGATGCTGACGGTGGTTCCCTTGCCAAAGGCGCTCGCCAGTTCGAGGCGCCCGCCGTGCAGTTCGGCCAGCTGCTTGGTCAGGGGCAACCCGAGTCCGGTGCCGGGTGTCACATCGACGTCCCCGGCGCGGCCAAAGGGTTCCAGCACCTTGGCAAGTTCATCTTCCCGGATGCCGCAACCGCTGTCCTGAACCGAGATGAAGGTCTCGCCTGAACCGGTCCTGCCGAATTCCAGAGAGATCGTGTCGCCCCTGTCGGTGAACTTGATGGCATTCGACATGAGGTTCATGACCATCTGCCGCAAGGCCCGCCGGTCCGCACGGAGACTACCGGGATCACCCGGCACCAGACGGAAATCGCGTTCGTCGAGCCGGTCACGGAACAGCTCCACCAGTCCCTGCATCTCGGCTTCCAGTTCGATCGGCTCGGGCTTGATATCCATCTTGTTGGCTTCTACCCGCGAGATGTCGAGGACATCGTTCACCAGACTGAGCAGATGTTCGCCACTCGCCGCGATGTCACTGACATAGCCCAGGTAGCGCTCATTCTGCATCGGACCGAGAAGCTCACCCTTCATGACGGTCGAGAAACCGATGATCGCATTCAGCGGCGTGCGCAATTCGTGGCTCATGTTGGCGACGAACGCGGACTTGGCGCGGCTCGCTTCCTCCGCGTGCCGCAGTGCTTCGATGGTCTGTTCGCGCGCTTCCTCCATCTCCGTGATGTCGCGGCCAACGCCGCGATAGCCATTGAAGGTGCCATCCGGCCCGAAGACCGGCGCGGACGAGATCTCCACGAAGCGTCGGGCGCCGCGGGATCCGACTGGCGTGTGGATCCGCTCGACCGGTTTCCGTTCGTCCCAGAGCTCCCGCATCCGCGTCCAGGCAAGGGCAGCCTGCTGATCAAGATGCGGATCGTCTGCCCTGACGATTTCGAACCAGTTGTGTCCCACAATGGTCTCGCGACTGACCCCGAACAATTCCTCATAGCGTTCGGAAACATAGGTGACGCACATGTCCGCATCGATCTCGAAGTACCAGTCGGACGCCAGCTCGGCAAAGGCGCGAAAGCGTTCCTCGCTCTCCTCGTGGCGGGCCAGCGCTTCCCTTTGTTCCGTAATGTCGATCAGCACGCTGTCATGGTAGATCACACCGAAGCGGTCCTCGGTGGTCCAGCCTTCCTCGCGAATCCACATATGGTGCCCGCTCTTCGGATCCGTTGCGCCGAATTCAAAGGTGTAGGGTTCAAGCGTCTTCCTGTGCCTGACCATCGTGTCGATGTAGGGCTGGCGGAATTCAGGGTCGAAGGTATGAAACCAGTCCTCGGCCCTGATGCGCTGGAAATTGCCTTCCACGCCACTGCTCAGTCGGCGTGCGCGCCGCCCCCAGACCTGGACCCGGTCACTGCCCTGGCGCCGTCTGCAGAACAGGATGCCATCGACGTTGGACATGTAGGTCTTGAGCTGTTCCTCACGCCGCTTGACGTCAGAGACATCCCCCATGACATGCAACCGTCCGCCGTTCGGCAGGATGCAGGTGACGGATATTGACCAGAGACCGGACGCGGTCATGTCCACAAGCGGTTTCTGTGGCTTGTCATAGCCATTGAGCAGGTTCTGCCGCACCGTGTCCTCGTTACCCTGTGCGCCCGGGATCATGTCATGCGACAGAATCGTCTCGATCTGCTCCTCGATGGTTCCATTGGGTATGGGAAAGACATCCGAGTCCGGAAAGAATGAATGCATGCCCGGCGACCAGCACTTGGCGCGTCTGTCAGGGCCGAAATAGATGATGCCGAGGTTCTCCGCCAAAGCACCGGAAAGCATCTGCGCGATCGCCTTCTCGACGTCGTCGGCTCCCACTTCCTCCACGCATTGCCAGAGCACGGCACCGCCCGGAAGCCGTGACCCGCTGACCGTCCAGCCCGAAACGGCAGCAAGGGCGCGCGGACCGAGATCATCCAGATCTCCCAGCACCCCGATGGCGGTGGCAGCAGCGGGCACGAGACCGTCAAAGGCCTTGCTGGTGGCCACCACTTCCGGTTTTCCGTCGGATGATGCCTGAGTCACGGCAACAGGCACACCGAGGCGAACAAAGGCCTCGATGAGAGTCTGATCCTTCATGCACGGCCCCGAAGGGTCCGGTTGGATAGCGTGCGCATCGCTCATGTATCACCCAAATACCGGCGGACAGCTAACACTTCATGAATGATGGTTGCCGCCCCTTCGCGCATTTCAGGTCATTGGATCTGCGCGGGGGCCTGCGGCACACCGGCCCAGAACTCGGGGTCATGACCGTAGAAGATGCGTGCGCCACGCCTCTGTAGTTCCTTCAGTTTCTGCAGGCTCTGACGCATCTCCTCCGCATCGTGGAGGATCATGGGCAGACGCATTTCCTCCAGTGTGCGGCGCAGATAGCAGGCGTCACCGGTCAGAACCACATCGCCATCGGGCAACCGGACCTTCAGCGACTGATGCCCGGGCGTATGGCCATAGGTCGGGATGCAGACCACGGAACCGTCACCGAAGATGTCATGCTCCCCATCGGGCAGCACCAGGTCATGCCCGTGATCAAAGTCCTGCTTCATGAACCCGATCCTGGCTGCCATGTCGGGATCATTCGCCGCGTCCCATTCCCGGCGCTGAACCACCATCCGGCAGTCAGGCAGGGCGTCATTGCCACCTGCGTGATCGAAATGCAGGTGGGAATTCACCAGATAGTCGATGTCTTCGACACCAATCCCCATCGCGTTCAGCCGCGCGGCGATGTCCGTGTCCTTCTCGAAGGTGATTCCATAGTAGGTCGCGATCTTCCCCAACCGGGCGAACGGGTCGGTCTGGACCTGAAGATTCAGACCACTGTCGAACAGCACCCGTCCCTTGGGATGCTCGATCAGATAGCAGGGAACAGGTACACGAATTCGCCCTTCCGCCCCTGCCAGCATCGCCTTCAGGCTCATCTCGAGCCAGCCGCAGGTCATCGCATACAGACGGATCGTCATGTCACCCTCCCCGGTGGTCATGCGCCAGCAACCGCGTCAGATAGCTGCCGTAGTCGTTGCCTTTCATGGCTTCAGCCAGCCTACGCAGGGCTTCGTCTCCTATCCAGCCCCTTCGCCAGGCGATTTCTTCCGGTGCCGAGATCTTCAGTCCCTGGCGCTTCTCCACCGCATGAATGAACTCGGTGGCCTCCAGAAGGCTGACAGGGGTGCCGGTATCCAGCCAGGCAAAGCCACGTCCCAGGGTCTCGACACGCAGCTTGCCGCGCTGGAGGTAGTGCCGGTTCACGTCCGTGATCTCCAGTTCGCCACGCCCCGAGGGCACAATGGACCGGGCCACGTCGGCAGCATGGCTGTCGTAGAAATAGAGTCCCGTGACCGCGAAGGAGGACGGCGGATCCTTCGGCTTCTCGACAATGTCGATGGCGCGCCGGTCCGCATCGAAGCTGACCACGCCATATCGTTCCGGATCCACGACCTGATAGGCAAAGACCACCGCCCCGTCCTCGAACAGGGCTGCTTCGCGCAACATGCCGGAGAAGCCCCGGCCATAGAAGATGTTGTCGCCCAGAACCAGGGCGCAGCGATCCCCCGCCACGAAATCCTCGGCGATGATCAGGGCCTCTGCGATCCCCCTTGGCGCCGACTGTTCCGCGTAGGTGATGCTCAGTCCCCAGTCCCGGCCATCACCCAGCAACTGCTCGAACCGCGGCAGATCCTCCGGTGTCGAGATCAGCAGGATCTCCCGGATATCGGCCAGCATCAGCGTCGCCAGCGGATAATAGATCATCGGCTTGTCATAGACCGGCAGCAACTGCTTCGACACGACCCTGGTCATCGGGTGCAGTCTTGTTCCGGCACCTCCGGCCAGCACGATTCCCTTCATGACACATCTCCCCCGGTTTCCACTGGTGCTTCCCCCAGCTCGCGCAAGAGTCGAGCCAGATGGATCGTCCAGTCAGGCTGTTCGATACCGAAGGCGGCGCGAATGCGACCGCAGTCGAGTACCGAATTGGCCGGACGCGGGGCCGGGCGCGGAAAGGCATCCGTGGTACAGGGCTCGATCTCGAGCTCTGGGTAGTGGGACAGGATCGCGCGCGCGAAGCCGTGCCAGCTCACCGTCGGCGCGCCCGCGAAATGATATGTCCCCCAGGGCACGATATCGGAACGCCGGGCGTGCTCACTGATGTCCAGGCAAGCGTCGGCGATGGCATCGGCCGGTGTGGGGCCGCCGATCTGGTCATCGACAACTCTCAGCGGTGTCTGACCGGAGGCGGCCAGTCGCAGCATGGTCTTGACGAAATTGCTACCCATCGCACCGAATACCCAGGATGTCCGCAGGATGACGTGCTTGCCCCAGGCGTCGAAGACCGCCTTCTCCCCCGCAAGCTTGCTGCGTCCATAGACGGTTGCCGGGACGACGGGATCATCCTCCCGGTAGGCTCCGGTCTTGCTGCCGTCAAAGACATAGTCTGTGGACAGATGGATCAGGGGCACGGAAGCCAGTGCACAGGAAAGGGCGACATTGCCGGCCCCTTCGCCGTTGATGGCCATGGCACGCTCCGGCTCCGCCTCCGCCTGGTCGACCGCCGTATGGGCCGCGCAATTGATGACGATCGAGGGACGGATGTCCGCGACCGTCCTGCGCACCGCATCCGCAACCGTGATATCAAGCTCGTCGTGCTTCAGGCCAATGACGCTCTGGCCGCGGGCCATGGCTCGCCAGCGCAGGGCCGCGCCGACCTGACCACCGGCACCGAGGATCAGGATGCTCACGACTGTCCGCCCAGCCTGCCCCGGTCGTGTACCCGCGCCAGCCAGTCGCGCCGGTCCATGTACCAGCGGATCGTGTCCTCCAGGCCGGCGTCAAACGTCATCCTTGGTTTCCAGCCGATCTCCTGCTCCATCCGCGACGGGTCGATGGCATAGCGCTGGTCGTGGCCCGGCCTGTCCTTGACCCGCGTCACCAGGCCGATATGCGGCACATGCGGGGAGTCCGGGACCAGCGCATCGAGCCGCGCGCAGAGATGGCGCACCACATCCAGGTTCTGCTGCTCCCCCCGCGCGCCGACCAGATAGGTCTCCCCCGTGCGCCCGCGCGCCAGGACCGCCAGCAGGGCGGCCACATGATCATCCACGTGAATCCAGTCCCGCACATTGTCGCCCTTGCCGTAGACCGGCAGGGGGCGACCATCCAGCGCATTCAGGATCATCAGGGGGATCAGCTTCTCCGGGAACTGGAACGGCCCGTAGTTGTTGCCGCAATTGGTCACCAGCACCGGCAGGCCATAGGTGACACCGAACGCCCGGACCAGATGGTCGGACCCGGCCTTCGATGCGGCATAGGGGGAGTTCGGGCTGTAGGCATCGCCTTCCCGGAACCAGGCACCGTCGGCCAGGCTGCCATAGACCTCGTCCGTCGATACATGCAGGAAGCGGAAGCTCTCCCGCCGGTCATCGGGCAGGTCGCGCCAGTAGCCCAGGGCCGCCTCCAGCATCACGCCGGTCCCGGTCACGTTGGTGCGGATGAAGGCGGAGGGACCGTCGATCGACCGGTCCACATGACTTTCGGCAGCAAGATGCATCACTGCATCGGGCCGGAACTCCGCGAAGGCCGCTACCATCGCAGGCATGTCGCAGATATCCGCCTGCAGAAAGCGGTAGTTCGCCGCCGCAGCCACATCCTCGACGTTCTCGGGCCGTCCGGCGTAGGTCAGGCAGTCGACATTGAGCACGTCGACACCATCCGGCACCAGCCGCCGGACAAGCGCCGAACCGATGAAACCACACCCGCCGGTAACCAGGATACGCATGGCTCAGACCCCTCCGAATTCAGCGAGTGTCGGCAGCACCAGATCCTTCTCCGAAACCCGTGCGGACTGCCTGTCCACGGGCCAGTCGATCCCCAGTGCCGGGTCATCGAAGGCAATGCCCCGCTCCGCGGAGGGGTCGTAGGGTGCGGTCACCTTGTAGATCACCTCGGCCCCGTCGGTCAGGGTGCAGTAACCATGCGCGAAGCCTTTCGGCACCCAAAGCTGGTTCCAGGCGGCTTCCGACAGCTCCACCGCGACATGGCGACCGAACGTCGGTGACCCCCGGCGCACATCGACCGCCACATCCAGGATCGACCCGCGCAGACAACGGATCAGCTTGCCCTGTGCAGTCGGTGGCAATTGCAGGTGAAGACCGCGCAAGGTACCGCGCGCGCCATTGCGGACATGGTTGTCCTGCACGAAGCTCCAGTCGTGGCCCTGTGCCGAAAGCGTCCCGGCGTTCCAGGTCTCGGAGAAGAAACCGCGGTCATCGCCGTGCCGGACAGGCCAAAGCTGCAATACATCAGGAATTGCCGTTGGCTCGATCCGCATGGGTCCGACCGGAGCAGTCAGTCCATGACCCGGTCGGCCGTCGCAACGGGCTCCCGGCCAGGCTTGCGGAAACGGGCAAGGTAGGCGGGCACGATGGCCTCGACGGTTTCCAGATCGGTGATGCCGAGGTCCGCGAAACCTGGCTGGCCCTCATCGACCACATTGTCTTCCTGCAGCAGGCGCACATGATCCAGGGTCAGCGGCGGTGCCGGCAGGAACTGGAGCACGGCGCCCATGATCTTCGCGACCTCGAACGGGATCGGCAGCAACAGCGCCTTGCGCCCGGTCTGACGCAGCACGAACTCAAGGATCTCGCGGAATGTCATGACCCGAGGTCCGCCAAGCTCGAAGGTCCTGCCCTGCGCATCCTCACGCACCAGCGCTGCCATGATCGCGTCGGCGACGTCACCGACAAAGACCGGCTGGAACTTCGTGTGTCCACCGCCGACCAGCGGCAGGGCCGGGGCGATGCGGGACATGGCACCGAAACGGTTCATCAGGTCGTCTTCCGGCCCGAACACCACGGAGGGACGCAGGATCGTTGCTGTCGGAACGCTCTCCCGCACGGCTGCCTCGCCTGCCGCCTTGGTCCGGGCATAGAGCGCACCAGACGCGGCATCGGCACCGATTGCGGAGAGCTGGATGAAACGGGTGATGCCCGCCGCCGCGACCGCCTGCGCCACATTGCGTGCGCCGACGGCATGTGTGGCCGAGAAGGACTGATCCGACTGGTGCAGCACGCCGACCAGATTCACGACGGCGTCCGCACCTTCGATTGCCCTGGCCACGGAAGCAGGCTTGCGGATATTGGCGTACAGCGGTGTGACCTGTCCGACATCTCCCATCGGCTTCAGGAAAATCGCGGCTTCCGGGTCGCGGACGGCGACCGTGACGATTGCGCCGGCACGCGCCAGGCGGCGCACCAGATGACGACCGATGAAACCGGACCCACCGAAGACCGTAACGTGCATGCCCTGCATCCGAAAAGACCTCCCGATCCGTCGGGGATCACCTGCCCCGACCCTGTCGCACTGCTCTATCGTGCCGCCGCGCAGATGGCAACGATGCGATACGTCGCGACGTCACGGTTGGTGGGCCAACCTGCCCTGTGATATGCGAAACGCAGACGCCTGAATGGAGCCCGCATCTATGACCATCCACTTTCACCGCGATGACCTGCCGGACGCCGTCGATCTTGGTCCGGCCGTGGCCATCGATACCGAGACCATGGGCCTGAACCCGCACCGGGACCGGCTCTGCCTGGTGCAGCTCTCGGCCGGCGATGGTGACGCGCATCTGGTCCAGATCCGCCCCGGCGGCGCGCCCGCCCCCAATCTCGTGCGGATGCTGGAGGATACTTCGGTCCTGAAGCTGTTCCACTTCGCGCGTTTCGACATTGCAGCCCTGCGCCACGGCCTGGGGGCGAAGACCAGCCCGGTCTATTGCACCAAGATCGCCAGCCGCCTCTGCCGGACCTACACGGACCGCCACAGCCTGCGCGACCTGTGCAGGGAGTTGCTGGATGTGGACATCTCCAAGCAGCAGCAGTCATCCGACTGGGGTGCGGACGAATTGACGGACGCCCAGATGGCCTATGCGGCGTCCGACGTGCTGTATCTGCACCGTCTGCGGGCAGAGCTGGATGTCCGCATTGCGCGGGAGGGGCGGACCCACATGGCCCAGGCCTGCTTCGACTTCCTGCCGATGCGCGCTGAACTGGATCTGGTCGGCTGGCCGGAGACGGACATCTTCGCCCACTCCTGATCGGCAACGGCCGGATTCGGGATTCTGCCTTGTGCCGTAAAGGCTTTCTGCACAAATGCGTGCTCTGATGTTGCGTGGTCGCGGCACTTCACTCATATTGGCATGAATCTTGTCGCGAATGACCCGTTGATCCACGGGCACCATACTGAAACCAGACAGGCGAGGCCCTGACGACCCATGGCTGACGAAGCCCGAGCAGTGGCAGGCGATACCGGGACCGGCGATGACATCGCGACGGGACGACAGGTGATCGAGATGGAGGCGAAGGCGCTGATGGCCCTTGCCGCCGGTCTCGACGACAGTTTCGTCGCTGCGGTTGACTGCCTGCTGAAGGTCCAGGGCCGGGTCATCCTGACGGGGATGGGCAAGAGCGGTCATGTCGCGCGCAAGATCGCGGCAACCATGGCCTCCACCGGGACGCCTGCCTATTTCGTGCATCCGGGCGAGGCCAGTCACGGCGACCTGGGGATGATCACGGAGAAGGATGCCCTGATCGGGCTGAGCAACTCCGGCGAGACCAACGAGCTCGGGGATATCGTCGAGTTCGCGCGCCGCAACATGGTGCCCGTGATCGCCATGGTCGGCCGCATGCCATCCACGCTTGGGTCCGCCGCCGACGTCTGCCTGCTGACCCCCGACGCGGCTGAGGCCTGCCCGCATGTGCTGGCACCGACAACATCCACGACCATGATGCTGGCACTTGGCGACGCACTGGCCGTGGCCCTGCTGGAACGGCGGAACTTCACGGCACGGGACTTCGGACGGCTGCACCCGGGCGGCAAGCTCGGCCGCCGCCTCGTGACCGTTGCCGACATCATGCACAAGGGCGCGGAACTGCCGGTTGCCCCCAGCGGCACCCTGATGTCCGATGCCCTGATCGAGATGACGGCGAAGAGCCTCGGCTGCATCGCGATCACCGATGCGGACGGACGCCTGGCCGGGATCATCACCGACGGGGACCTGCGACGTGGCATGAAGCGCCCGGACCTGCTGAACCGCTCGGTGGATGACGCCATGACCCGCCACCCGCGGACAATCCGCGCCGCGGCGCTGGCGTCCGAAGGAGTCGGCATCATGCACGAGAACAAGGTGACGAGCCTGTTCGTGCTGGATGACGACCAGCGCCCTGTCGGGCTGCTGCACATTCACGACTGTCTCCGTGCAGGTGTCGCATGAACGTCAGCGACACCCCGGAGACCGCGAAGGATATTGGCCGGCGCTGGAACGCGCGGCCCCGTTCGGACCGCATCTCGACCGGGCAGGCACGCCGCAATCCGCTGGTCAATCGGATGAAGTTCGCGCTGCTCGGCGTTTCAGCCCTGCTGGTCGTTGCCCTGCTGGCCTGGCCGCAGTTCACGGAACGCAGCGGCGACCTGCCCATCGACTTCGCCGATGTCGATGTAGGCGCACCGACCTCGACCATGTCGAATGCCCGGTTCATCAGCGGCGGAGCCCATGCCTTCAACATCACTGCCGATGAGGTGGTTCAGGATGCCGAGTCACCGGAACTGGTGCATCTGACCAATATCTCCGGCGACACCACCACCGATGACGGCGCCTGGTTCTCCCTTTCGGCCCTGAACGGGAACTACGACCGGGAGGCACAGCGACTGGTACTGAATGGCGATGTGGCGCTGTTCACGGACAGCGGCAACGAACTGCACAGCACCAATGCGACGTTCGAACTGGCACAGGGTCGCATCACGGGCGGTGACCCCGTGACCGGCCACGGCCCCTACGGGCGCATCACTGCGGACCGCTTCGAGGTCGCAGGCAACGGCCAGACCATCCGCTTCAGGGGTGGTGTCAAGCTGGTGGTCGAAACCGGTTCCGGGGGCCTCTGATGGATTGGACAACGAAAATGCGGCTTCCGGGCATCATCGCGACCGTGCTGCTGACCCTCGCCATGCTCTCGCCCGTCAGTGCGCAGCAGGGGCTGGGCGGCGATCCGAACGCCCCGATCGAGATCCAGGCGGACAATCTGGAGGTCTATCGGGACAAGCAACTGGCTGTCTTCATCGGCAATGTCGATGCGCAGCAGGGCCGCATGAACCTGAAGACCGACGAGCTTCACGTCAGCTACCGCGAAGGTGGCGCAGACAGTGAAGGTGCCGCGGTCGGCGGGCGTATCTCCCGTCTGGAGGCCCGGGGCAATGTCCGCGTCTCGACGGAGAAGGAAAGCGCCACCGGCGATCAGGGCGTCTATGACATCGACAGCGCCACCATCGTGCTGGAGGGCGGTGTGCGCCTGTTCCAGAACCGCAACGTGCTTGCCGGACAGCGGCTGGTCATGAATCTGGAAACGGGGGTCACGCGTCTGGATGGGGCACCGGGAACGGGACGGGTGAAGGGCATTTTCCAGCCCCAGCGCTCGGATGCCACTGAATGACGGACGTGACCGACATGACCGAAACGGCGGAAGGCGCGACACCGCGCCTGGTGCACGAGAATACCGGCCTCTCGGCGCGGAAGCTCGGCAAGCGCTACAAGAAGCGCCCCGTGCTGCGCGATGTCTCGCTGTCGGTGCAGCGTGGGGAGGCGGTGGGCCTGCTTGGCCCCAACGGTGCGGGCAAGACGACCTGTTTCTACATCATCACCGGGCTGATCAAGGCGGACTTCGGCCAGATCATGCTGGATGGCCACGATATCACCAGCCTGCCGATGTACCGGCGCGCCCGACTGGGTGTCGGCTATCTGCCGCAGGAAGCCTCCATCTTCCGGGGCATGACCGTCGAGCGGAACATCCGCGCCGTGCTGGAAGTTACCGAGAGCGAGCGGGAGATGCGGGAGCAGATGCTGGAGGATCTGCTGGCCGAATTCTCCCTGACCCACCTGCGGCGCGCCTCCGCCATGGCGCTTTCCGGTGGCGAGCGGCGACGCGTCGAGATCGCGCGCGCGCTGGCGAGCCGCCCGTCCTTCATGCTGCTGGACGAGCCACTGGCAGGCATCGACCCCATCGCGGTCGGAGAGATTCGCGATCTGGTCTTTCATCTGAAGGATCGCGGACTGGGCGTGCTGATCACCGACCACAATGTCCGCGAGACCCTGGACCTGATCGACCGCGCCTACATCCTGCATGACGGTCGGGTGCTGATGGAGGGTTCGCCCGACGATATCGTGAACCATGATGACGTGCGCCGGGTGTATCTCGGCGACCGTTTCCGGATGTAGGGCGCGCAGCATGGCCATCGGACCCCGTCTGGAGCTTCGGCAAAGCCAGAATCTGGTCATGACTCCGCAGTTGCAGCAGGCCATCAAGCTGCTGCAACTGAACAACATCGAACTGACCTCCTTCGTCGAGCAGGAGCTGGAGCGCAATCCGCTGCTGGAGGAACGGGAGAGGGATGACCGGCCCGATCAGCCGGAACCTGAAGCCCGCGCCGAAACCAGCGACGACGGATTTGGTGACGAGCCGGTCGCGGAAATCTCGATCACGGCCGAGAACGGCGGTGGCGCGGAGGCCGAACAGGCATTCGATGCGGATCGCGAGAGTATCAGTGGCGAGGACAGTGCCGCCGACCGCATGGGCGAAACCTCCGGTACGGGCGGTGATTCCGGGGATACCGGCGGCAGTCTGGGCCAGATGGGCGGCGGCGGCTCGTCGCGCTTCGAGGATATGGACCTGAGCCTGGAGAATACCCTGGGCGAGGAAGTCAGCATGCGGGAATCGCTGATGACCCAGCTTGGCCTCGCCGTGAATGACGATATTCAGCGGATGGTGGGCTCGGCGATCATCGATTCCATCGACCCGGACGGCTATTTCCGGGAAGACATCGACGAGATGGCGGAACGCCTGGGCTGCGAGAGCACGCTGGTGGAAGACATGCTTCAGGTCGTGCAGGGCTTCGAGCCCACCGGTATCGGCGCGCGCAACCTGTCGGAGTGCCTGGCACTGCAGTTGATCGAGCAGGATCGCTATGACCCCGCGATGGCGAAACTGGTCGCCCGGCTGGAACTGCTCGGGCGTCAGGACTATCCGGCGCTGATGCGGGAATGCGAGGTCGATGAGGAGGATCTGGCCGAAATGGTCAGCGAGATCCGCCGACTGGATCCGCGTCCGGGCAGCAGTTTCGACCATGATGATTCGCAGACAGCCGTGCCCGATGTGCTGCTGCGCCAGAAGCCGGATGGCGGCTGGTCGATCGAGCTGAACAGCGAGACCCTGCCCCGCGTGCTGGTCAACAACCGCTATTGCGCCGAAGTCAGCCGCACCACCAAGAAGGCCGAGGACAAGACCTATCTGAGCGAGTGCCTCAACACGGCCAACTGGCTGGTGAAGTCGCTGGACCAGCGGGCCAACACGATCATGAAGGTGGCAACGGAACTGGTTCGCCAGCAGGACGGGTTCTTCGCCCTGGGGGTGCAGTACCTGCGTCCGCTGAACCTGAAGACCATCGCCGACGCCATCGGCATGCACGAAAGCACCGTCAGCCGCGTCACCGCCAACAAGTACATCGGCACCCCGCGCGGCATCTTCGAGATGAAGTACTTCTTCACTGCCGCGATCCCGTCGAACCGGGGGGGAGATTCGCATTCCGCCGAATCCGTGCGCATGCGGATCCGGGACCTGATCGGGGAGGAAGACCCCAGGAAGATCCTCTCCGATGACCGCATCGTCGAAATCCTCAAGGAAGAAGGAATCGACATTGCCCGCCGGACGGTCGCAAAATACCGCGAAGCCCTGCGTATTCCGTCGTCAGTGCAAAGGCGACGGCAGAAACGGCTGCAAATGTCGATGGCCCGTTGAGCGGCTTCGGCTCCGGTCGCGGGTTGTCCCGACGGGACCGGATTTCAGCGGGTTGACTCGGTTTGGGGGCCTACCTATGGTCCGCGCCGCTTTGCAGCACCGCCGGGTTTCGGGGCGTCGGTAGGGCGGTACAGAAGAGGCATCATGAAAATCACCATTGAAGGCAAGCAGATCGATCTGGGTGACGCGCTGAGGCAGCGCGCGGAAGAACGGATCGTGGATGCGGTAGGCAAGTATTTCGGCGATGGCATCGACGGTTCCATCACCTTTTCCCGCAACGGCCAGATGATACAGGCTGATTGTGCCGTCCATATCGGGCACGACATCTTTCTGAAGAGCCAGGGCAGCGACAGCGACGCGCACGGCGCCTTCGATCTGGCCGCGGAGCGGATCGAGAAGCAGTTGCGCCGCTACAAGCGTCGCCTGAAGGACCATCACGCCCGACAGAAGCAGGATGGTCTTGCCAATCTGATGGCGCAGGACTACACCCTCGCCAGCGACGACAACGAGACCGAGACCGATGATCTGGAGACTGGAGGTGCCGACGCGCATCCCGTCATCATCGCCGAGACGACGGCCACCGTGCCCTCCTGTACGGTCAGTGATGCGGTGATGCGGCTGGACCTTGCGAACCAGTCGGCACTGATGTTCAGGAACCTGGGCAACGACCGACTGAATGTCGTCTATCGCCGTAGCGATGGACATATCGGCTGGATTGATCCGGCCAAGGCCTGATCCGCACCCCCTGGAAGGGGCGGTCTGCAATCCGGACCAAGAAACGAAACAGGTGCAGTAGTGGAAATTCATGACCTCCTGAACCCGGCATCCGTTGTCTTCGGCCTGAAGGCCGGAAGCAAGAAGCAGGTGTTGCAGGAACTGGCCCGGATCGCCGCGGCACAGGTGGGACTGCACGAACGTGTGGTCTTCGATGTGCTGCTGGAACGGGAACGGCTGGGCAGCACCGGTGTTGGTGAGGGCGTGGCCATTCCACATGGCCGGATCGCCGATCTGAACGGCCTGAGCGGGGTGTTTGCCCTGCTGAAGCAGCCGGTCGATTTCGACTCGCTGGACGGCCGCCCCGTCGATCTCGTGTTCCTGCTGCTGGCACCACAGTCCGCAGGCGCCGATCACCTGAAGGCCCTGTCGCGGATCTCACGCCTGCTGCGTGACCGGGACACGCGTGACAAGCTTCGCGGCGCGCGCAGTGATGACGCCCTCTTCGCGCTTCTGACCACAGGTTCGGCGTCGGAGGCGGCCTGACCGGTTCCGTGACCGGCCCAACTGACAGGGGAACCTGCTGATGCTGCGCTGGGGTCTCGTCGCGATTATCGCCGTCCTGCTGACTGCCACGGTCCTGATGTTCATCGACCGTTTCAGCCACGATGATCCAGCAGCCGTTCCCCTGGCGGCCACACCGCAGGCGGCACCCGACAATACCTCCGCCAGCCCGCCGCCCGATACTTCCGCCCCCGCCGCCGCCATGCCGCTGCGCACAGGGCCGGAGCCTGCGGCACCTGCGCGACCGGTCGGGACCGTTACGCCCGCCCGGACCACCTCGCCCGCGCCCGCGCCTGTGCAGACGGCACCTCCGTCACCCGCCGAGACACCCCGCCAGACCGTGGCCCAGTTCGCGGAACGCCCCGCGCCGCCGAAACCGGTGGTTCGGGAACAGCAACCGAAGCTGGAGCCGGCGCGGCAGTCCGCACAGCCGGACTCCTTCAGTCTGGGCAGTCCCGTGGACTGTACGCTCGGCAAGGACTGTTTCATCCAGCAGTATATGGACGTTGATCCCGGCCCCGGGGCACAGGACTTCACGTGCGGCCATCTGAGCTACCAGAACCACAGTGGCACCGATTTCCGTGTCCCCAACCTGAAGGCCATGCGCGACGGCATTCCGGTCGTTGCGGCACGGGACGGCGTGGTGCGCGCGTTGCGCGATGGCATGGCGGACGTGAACGTGACGACCCTGCCGGCAGGCGCTGTCGATGGCCGTGAGTGCGGCAATGCCGTTGTGCTGACGCACGAGAATGGCTGGGAAACCCAATACTGCCACCTGCAGAAGGGATCCGTCTCCGTCGGCAAGGGCCAGATCGTGCGCGCGGGTGACCGGCTTGGGCTGATCGGCATGTCGGGCAAGGCACAGTTTCCCCACGTGCACCTCAGCGTGCGCAAGGACGGCCAGAAGATCGATCCCTTCCGCGGCGTTGATCCGCAGGTGGCCTGCGGTGGTGATTACCGTCCGCTCTGGGACACGGCAGGCGGGCAGCAGATCACCTATCAGGCTGGCGGCATTCTCGATCTCGGGATGATCGACCGGCAACTGACAAAGGAGGAGGCGGAGAGCGGCGACAGTTCCGCCACAACGCTCGACCGCAACGGGCAGGCGCTGGTGGCCTGGTACATTGTCTTCGGCATTCAAGAGGGTGATGTCATGAGCATCGGCATTACCGCACCCGACGGCAATCGCGTCTTCGCCCAGACCCTCAATCCGCATCCGAAGGATCAGGCGCAGTACTTCGCCTTTGGCGGTCGTCGCACACCGCCTGGCGGATTTCAGCCCGGCATCTATCGCGCCGAGGTGCGGATGGTCCGCGATGGCAGACTGCATGACCGGCGCGAGATTTCCGTCACCCTGCGCTGAGAACCGGTTCAGGCAGGTGAGGCTGCCCGCGGCGGCACCAGGATGATCAGCCCGCCGATCAGGACCAGCACCGCCAGACAGCCAAAGGCCAGGGCGTAACCGCTGAACGCCAGCAGCAGGCTGAATGCGGCCGGCCCCACGACCAGCCCGAAATAGGTGAAGAAGACCGTCGCCGCGGTGGCGGACGCGATCTGCGCCTCCGGCACCTGTCGCGCGACCTCCGCCAGATAGACGCCGTTCCATCCGGCGGCCCCGGCGCCGCAGAAGACGGCCAGTACCAGCACCAGCCAATAGGGTGTCCCCGCATCGACCGTCGCCAGCACCGTGACCGACACCGCCGTGACGATGCCGAAGCTGGCCAGTATGAGGCGCGACTGTCCCAGCCGGTCATTGAGCCATCCCGCGATCATGCGCACGGTGAAACTGCTGATCTGCATGGCGGAGAAGGCCGCACCTGCCGCGACCAGCGACATGGCCGCCCGCTCGGTCAGGAAGATCACCAGAAAGGTTCCCAGGATCATCTGACCGGCACCATAGGTGAAGGACATCAGGGCGATGCGGACCAGCATCGGGTGACCGCGGACCACGGCAATCGGGACCAGATCGGCCAGACGCATCGGGGCGCGGGCGGGGGCACCGGCGATGACATCCAGGTCCAGACGCGAACGCCAGGGCTGCGCCACGACAGCGGTCAGGAACCCGATCCCGATGATGACCGACAGGGCGGCCTGCCAGCCGTGTTCCGCCTCGACCAGCGGGATCAGGACACCGACTAGCGCACCACCTGCCGGTACACCGGACTGCTTGATGGAGAAGATCAGGCTGCGCCGGGCCGGATGCGTGTGCCGTGACAGCAGATACGAACCGCCGGGCGCATTCGGGCCGTATCCGATACCGATGAAGACAGCGGCCAGCAGCGCCAGCGCGGGCACCCCCGCAAACAGCACCGCAAGCGCCAGACTGGACAGCAGCACACCGGCCTGGATCAGCCGCACCGGGCCATGGCGGGTCAGCAGGAAGGCCGCGACGGAGGTGCCGAACATGGCACCGGCAAAGGTCAGGGCACCGAAGATGCCCAGCCCGGATTCGTCCAGGCCCAGTCCGGGTGGCAGTGCGGGTGCAACGACTGCGGTTGCGCTGAACATGGCCGCCGCAACGATCTGCAGCCCCAGGGTCGCGCCAAGCGCGGTCGCCGGGCGTCGCTGGTAGGTCGGGCGGGCCGGATCACTCACGCAGCATCACGCTGCCGCACAATCTCTTCCTCGAAATCCGGCAGCCGGTCCTTGCCGAAGTACATCTCGGAACCGGCGAAGAAGGTCGGACTGCCGAAATTTCCGCGATCGGCCGATGCGCTGGTGTTCTCCATCAGCTTGTCCTTGATCGACTGTTCCTGGGTGGCGGCAGCAATTGCAGCGCCATCGAGACCGGCCTTGTCCAGGGCGGCGACCATCACCGACGGGTCATCCATCTTCTGCCCGTCCTCCCACATCGCACGGAATACCGCGTCGATGTAGGCCGGCCCGAAACCATCGCGTTGCGCCACCAGTGCGCCCCGCATGATGGCCACCGTGTTTACCGGAAAATGCGGGTTCATCGTGAAGCGGTCGAGGGCATGGCGGCGGATGAAACGCTGCATCTCAAGCTGCCCGTACTCGCTCTTGTTCCGCACGCCCTTGTTCCATTCCATCGGCGACTTGTTGCCGGTGAGCTTGAACAGGCCACCCAGCAGTACCGGCACATGGACAATCGGCACCCCCGTGCGTTCCGTTATCCCGGGAAGCACGCAGTGCGCCAGATAGGCGTTGGGACTGCCGAAATCGAAATGAAACTCTGCCGCAGGCATGGCTACCTCCCCCACCGGTCGCTCGTGAACTTGACGTTCACGTTCATCCTGCCGCGCAGCTTCACCCCTCGCGCCAGCGTGCGTCAATGATGCTTCGCCGCATGGCAGGGGCAAACCTGTCGCAAAGACACATTCCGATGCCGCGTTCGTCTGGAAATTGCCGCATTCGCCCTCTATGTTGCGCACATGCTCAGGAACAGCCTCATATCCGCGGCGCTGCTTGCCGCACTGGTCGCATTCTCCGGCGTACTGCCCGGCGATGCCCACGCCCAGGCCGCACCGCAGAAGATCGGTGACTATCGCGACTGGTCCGCCTGGATCTATCGCGATGGCGAACAGCAGATCTGTTTCGTCACCTCCTCGCCGAAGACAACCCTGCCGAAGGGTGTGAACCGTGGCGCGATCCGTTTCAACGTGGCCCACCGTCCGACGGACGGGGTGGAGAACGAGATCAGCATGATCGTCGGCTATCCCTTCGCCCCGAACCGGGAGGCCGTGGCCAGGATCGGCAGCACGGAGATCGGCATGCAGACCGACGGCGAACGCGCCTGGTCGCTGGACCCGCGCGATGACAGCCAGATGGTCTCCGCCATGAAGGCCGGGCTGGACATGGTGATCACCGGCTTTTCCAAGCGTGGCACCAAGACCACCGACACCTATTCCCTGCTCGGCTTCACCGCCGCCATGAACGCCATAGACAAGGCTTGCCCGTGACCGATCTCGCCATCCAGCCGGAAGTGCGCGCGACCGACCGTCCCTTTGCGGCGGGGTTCGACGGTCGGGTCAACCTGATCGGCCTCAACCGCCAGGAGATGGCTGACGCCCTGCTGGATGCGGGGGAGCGCCCGGACAAGGTCAGGATGCGGGCGGGACAGCTTTTCCACTGGATCTACGAGCGTGGTGCGCGCGACTTCGACGCCATGACCTCAATCTCCAAGGCCTGGCGCGCCGATCTGGCAGACCGCTTCGTTGTCGGACGCCCCGACATCAGCGTGGCCCAGCAGTCCAGCGACGGCACCCGCAAGTGGCTGATGCGGTTTCCCGACGGGCATGAGGCTGAGGCCGTGCATATTCCGGAGGCTGATCGCGGCGCGCTCTGTGTCTCCAGCCAGGTCGGCTGCACGCTGACCTGCAGTTTTTGCCACACCGGCACCCAGAAGCTGGTGCGCAACCTGACACCGGGGGAGATCGTCGTGCAGGTGATGATCGCCCGTGATGCGCTGGCCGAATGGCCCAGCCCCCGCGACGGCAACCGCCAGCTCTCCAACATCGTCATGATGGGGATGGGGGAGCCACTGCTGAACTACGAAAATGTCTCAAAGGCGCTGAAGATCGTCATGGACGAGCGCGGGATTGCCATTTCCAAGCGGCGGATCACGCTCTCGACCTCCGGTGTCGTGCCGATCATGAAACGCTGCGGCGAAGACCTGCAGGTCAACCTCGCCGTTTCCCTGCACGCCGTGAACGACGAACTGCGCGACGTGCTGGTGCCGATCAACCGCAAGCATCCGCTGAAGGAACTGATCCAGGCCTGCCGCGACTACCCGGCGGCCAACAATGCCCGGCGCATCACTTTCGAATATGTGATGCTGGACGGCATCAACGACAGCCCGGCGGAGGCGCGGGAGCTGGTCCGGCTGATCAGCGGCATTCCCGCCAAGGTGAACCTGATCCCGTTCAACCCGTGGCCCGGCGTTGCCTATTCCTGCTCCAGCCCGAAGGCGATCCGCAAGTTCGCCGAGATCGTCAACGATGCGGGCTATTCCAGCCCGGTGCGGATGCCGCGCGGGCGGGACATCATGGCCGCCTGCGGTCAGCTCAAGACGGAGAGCGAGCGCGGACGCCGGGAGAAGACCGGAACCGCCGCAGCACAATGACGGTGCGCACGGACATCTCCGACCCGGATGTTCGCGCCGCCTTCGAAGCCTTCCCCGACGCGTTTCACCAGCCGCTGCGCGACCTGCGCCAGCTCATCCTGGAAACGGCGAAGGAGGATCCGCGCGTCGGCATCCTTCGGGAAACCCTGAAATGGGGGCAGCCGTCGTGGCTGCCCGCGCGTCCGCGCGTCGGCACGACCATCCGCCTTGGCACCGACCGCCCGGGGGAGCATCTGGCGCTGTTCTTTCATTGCCAGACCAGCGTCATCCGCGACTTCCGCAATGGTCCCGGCAGGGACCTGCGCTTCGACGGCAATCGCGCCATCCTGCTGGACCCGGACAGTCCCCTGCCCCGCGATCTGCTGCGCCTGCCCATCCGCCACGCGCTGACCTATCACCTGAAACCGGTGAAGACGCCGAAGGTCGATCAGTCGGAGCACCAGACCGCAAGTTCATAGCCATCCGGGTCGGTGAACTGGAACCGTCGCCCGCCGGGAAAGGCGAATTCCGGTTTCACGATGGTTCCGCCGGCATCCGTCACCTGCTTCGCGACAGACTTCAGGTCGTCGCTGTAGAGCACGATCAGCGGCCCGCCGACTGCCACTGTCTCACCGACGGCAAACCCGCCCTTCATGCTGCCGTCAGTGAACTCGCAATAGCTGTCGCCATAGTCCGTGAAGCGCCACCCGAAGGCGGCGGCGTAGAATGCCTTCGTCCGGGCCATGTCCGACACGTTGAACTCGACGTAATTGATGGCGACCGGGGCGCTTGCCGGCATGATCT
Source organism: Minwuia sp. IMCC3009 (assembly GCF_029909415.1). Lineage (GTDB taxonomy): Bacteria > Pseudomonadota > Alphaproteobacteria > Minwuiales > Minwuiaceae > Minwuia. The sequence goes on along the minus strand of NZ_CP123781.1, from coordinate 928,281 downwards.
CTCTCCTGCTCTCGACGAAATGGAACATAAAAGGAACATTTGTCGATGACAATGGCTGAAACCCCGCTCGCTTGACCGCAGGACGCACCAGTGCACGAATGCGGCAAGCGGCGCGAAGAAACCGCCTGTCAGCAAGGTCGGAGGGATGGGGATCACCATGGGCTATGTCACGCATCTGGAATGCAGCGCGACCGGGGAGAAATTCGACCCCAACACGGTTCACAACCTGTCCCCCGCGGGCAAGCCATTGCTGGTCCGCTATGACCTGGAGCGCATGCGGGCGGAGCTGGACCGTGACGCCCAGACGCTCGGGCCGGACGGGCTGTGGAGCTACGCCGCGCTGCTGCCGGTCGATGACCCGGCCCATCGGGTCAGCCTGGGCGAGATCGCGACCCCGCTGCTGCCCCTGCCACGTACCGGCGCCCGTCTCAATGCCGCGCGGCTCTGGACCAAGGACGAGGGGCGGCTGCCCACCGGATCGTTCAAGGCACGCGGCATGGCGCTGGCCGTCTCCATGGCGAAGCGCTTCGGCCTGACCAGGCTGGCGATCCCGACCAATGGCAACGCCGGTGCGGCCATGGCTGCCTATGGCCGGGCGGCGGGGATGGAAGTCTTCGTCTTCTGCCCGGAGGAAACCCCGGACGTGAACGTGCGGGAAATCGCACTGCAGGGGGCAAAGGTCTGGCGGGTGAACGGCCAGATCGACCAGTGCGGCGCGATTGTCCGTGACGGCAAGGAGCGGATGGGCTGGTTCGATGTCTCGACCCTGAAGGAGCCCTACCGGATCGAAGGCAAGAAGACGATGGGACTGGAACTGGCGGAACAGCTCGGCTGGAACGTGCCGGACGCCATCCTCTACCCGACGGGGGGTGGCACGGGCCTGATCGGCATGTGGAAAGCCTTCGATGAATTGGAGGCGCTGGGCTGGATCGGCCCGAAACGCCCGAAGATGATCGCCGTGCAGGCCACCGGCTGCGCGCCCATCGTGCGCGCCTGGCAGGAGGGAACGGAGCACGCGACCCGCTGGGAGAACGCGGCGACAGTGGCCAGCGGCATTCGCGTACCGCAGGCGGTGGGCGATTTCCTGATCCTGCGCGCGGTCCGCGACAGCGGCGGCTTCGCCATCGCCGTGGACGACGATGCGATCATGGCGGCGCAGGCGGATGCCGCGCGCGATGACGGTGTCCTGCTGGGGCCGGAAGGGGCGGCCACGCTGGCCGCTTGGCGGGCGGCGGTCGGGAACGGGCAGCTGGATCCGAAGGCCCACACGGTGCTGTTCAACTGCGGCACACCGCTGAAATACCCCATGCCACCCGTCAGCCGTTCCCTGAACCTGGATGCCATCGACTGGGACGCTATAGCCAGCGCCTGAAACATACCCCATATGAGATTGCATGGCGGCGGGCTAACATGTTCTGCTGATGGGGAACACACGGGGAGAAGCTGTTTCATGGATCTGGCGCTGAAGGGGAAGACCGTTCTGATAACGGGCGGTTCGCGGGGGATAGGCTTTGCCTGTGCGGAAGTATTCGCGCAGGAGGGCGCGCATGTGCACCTGGTATCTGTCGATCCGGGCCGCCTGAAACATGCCGCCGACATCCTCACCCAGACCTATCACTGCAAGGTTGACACGACAGCCGTGGACCTGTCGGACCCTGCCTCCGTGGCCAAGGTCGCGGCGGATTGCCCGGAACCCGACATCCTGATCAACAATGCCGGGGCCATTCCCGGCGGTGACCTGCAGGCGGTGACCGAAGACCGCTGGCGCGAGGCCTGGGACCTGAAGGTCTTCGGCTTCATCAACATGACCCGCGACTACTACGCCCGCTTCAAGGCCCGCGGCTTTGGCACGATCGTCAACGTCATCGGCATGGCGGGGGAGAAGATGGACGCGGTCTATATCGCCGGGTCGACCGGCAATGCCTCCCTGATGGCCTTCACGAAGGCCATGGGCGGGGCCAGCTCGGCGGACAATATCCGCGTCGTTGGCGTCAATCCCGGTGCCATCCTGACCGACCGCATCATCGCCCGCTTCCGCGACACGGCGGAGGCGAAGCTGGGCGACCCGGAACGCTGGGAAGAACTGATGAAGAACCTGCCGCTGGGCCGCGCGGGCACGCCACGGGAAGTCGCCGATACGGTGGCCTTCCTGGCATCCGACCGCGCGAGCTACATCAGCGGCACCATCGTGACCGTCGACTGCGGTCACGCAAACCGAAACACCCTTTTTTGAGCCGGAGACCCTGACATGAAGTTTGGCGTTGGCGCACGTGCCCTCAGAACCGAAGACCAGGACCTGCTGCGGGGCCTGGGCAAGTACACCGATGATGCACAGGTGGAGGGCGCCCTGCGCGGCTTCGTCTTCCGCTCCACCGTGGCCCACGGCATCATCACCAAACTGGATGTCTCCGCCGCGCGCCAGGCCCCCGGCGTGGTCGAGATCCTGACCCGCGACGAGCTGGCGGCCGACAAGGTCGGCAACCTGCTCTGCCTCACCGGCATCAAGAACGAGGACGGGTCCGATCATCCGCGCCCGCCGCGCACGATTCTGGCCACCGACAAGGTCCGCCATGTGGGCGAGCCGGTCGCCTTCATCGTCGCCGAGACACTGGCTCAGGCGCGGGATGCCGCCGACCTGATCGAGCTGGATATCGATGACCTGCCGGTGGCAACCGACACCTACGAGGCGGCGCAGCCCGGCGCGAATCCGGTCTGGGACGACATTCCCGACAATGTCGTGTTCCGTTATGGCAAGGGCGACAAGGACGCCGTCGATGCCGCCTTCGAAAAGGCGGACCGGGTGACGCAGATCCGGCTGATCAACAACCGCCTCGTCTCCAATCCCATGGAGCCCCGCGCGGCCGCCGTGTCCTATGACGAGGCGACGGAGCGTTTCACGGTCTTCATCCCCAGCCAGGGTCCGGCGATGCACTTGCAGATGCTGTCGGGCATGCTGTCGATCCCGATGGAGAAGCTGCGGATGCTGACCGGCAATGTCGGCGGCGGCTTCGGCACGCGGGCGTTCCTCTATCCGGAATCCTGCTTGACGCTCTGGGCGGCGAAGCGGCTGAAGCGTCCTGTGCGCTGGACCGGCGAGCGCTCCGAGATCTTCCTGTCCGACAGCCATGGCCGTGACAATGTCACCATCGCGGAACTGGCCATGGACGAGGACGGCCATTTCCAGGCGATCCGGGCCACGACCTATGCCGCCATGGGCGCCTATCTGGCGAACTTCGGCCCCTTCATCCCGACCGATGCCTGTGCGGGCATGTACACCGGCCTCTACAAGATCCCGCTCTGCCGGCTGACGGTGCTCGGCGTCATGACCAACACGGTGCCGACGGACGCCTATCGCGGTGCGGGGCGACCGGAAGCGGCCTACATGATCGAGCGGCTGGTGGACCGGGTGGCGACGGAGATGGGGCTGACCCCTGACGAGATCCGCCGCCGCAACTTCCCCACCCCGGAGGAGATGCCGCACACGATGGGGCTGGGCGACGTCATCGACTCGGGCGAGTTCACGGCCTGCATGGAAGACGCCATGAAGGCCGCCGACTGGGACGGCTTCGACGCAAGGCGCAAGCAGTCGGAGGCCGCGGGCAAGCTGCGGGGCATCGGCCTCGCCACCTATGTCGAACGCTGCGGCGGCGGCAATGGCATCCCGGCGAAGCTGGCCTTCGACGCCGACGCAGGCAAGGTGCGTATCCTGTCCGGCGCCATGGACAGCGGCCAGGGCCACACCGTTTCCTACAAGCAGATCCTGTCGGAGAAGTTCGGCATCGATGCCGACGACATCCTGGTGGTGCAGGGCGATACCGACCTGACCCCGCCGGGCTTCACCGGTGGCTCCAAGTCGATCCCCGTGGGTGGCGCATCCATCCTGGGTGCCGCCGACAAGACGCTGGAAAAGGGCCGCAAGATCGCGGCACAGATCCTGGAAACGGCTGAGGTGGACATCGAGTATGCCAATGGCCGCTTCACCGTGGCCGGCACCGACCGTGGCATCGACCTGTTCGAGCTGGCGAAGCAGGCACAGGACCCCGCCAACCTGCCGGAAGGCGAGGAGCCGGGCATCGACAGCGAGCATGATCACACCAACACGGCCCCGACCTTCCCCAACGGCTGCCATATCTGCGAGCTGGAGGTCGATGCGGCAACCGGGACCGTGGAGATCCAGAACTACACGGTGGTGGACGACTTCGGCGTGACGCTGAACCCGATGCTGCTGGAGGGCCAGGTGCATGGCGGTATCGTGCAGGGACTGGGTCAGGCCTGGACGGAGCATACCGTGTTCGATCCGGACTCCGGCCAGCTTCTGTCGGGCAGCCTGATGGACTATCAGATGCCCCGCGCGGCGGAGATGCCGAATGTCAACTTCATCACCCGCAATGTGCGCTGCACGACCAACCCGCTGGGCGTGAAGGGTGCAGGTGAGGCCGGAGCCATCGGTGCCCCGCCCGCCTTCGTCAATGCCGTGCTGAACGCCGTGCGGTCGGCCCGGCCGGAGGTGGAACATCTGGACATGCCGCTGACCCCGCTGCGCGTCTGGCACGCCCTGAACGACTGACGACAGCCAGGCGATGACCGAGGAACGGGCCAAGATCGCGGTCGTTGTCCGCGATGATCTGGAGGTATGGCAGAAGCTGAATGTGGTGGCCTTCCTCGCCTCCGGCATCGCCGCGGCGCATCCGGAGACCATCGGTCAGCCCTATGCCGATGCCGACGGACGTGCCTATACCGCGATCTTCGGTCTGCCGGTGCTGATCTACGGAGCGGCGGGCGAGAAGCTGGGGCGCGCGCTCAATCGCGCCAATGAGCGGGGCCTGACAGTCGGTGTCTATGACCGGGGCATGTTCGCCACCGGCAATGACACCGACAATCGCGCTGTCGTCTCAGCCAGGCCGACCGGGGACCTGGATCTGGTCGGCATCGCCGTCCACGGCGGCGCCAAGGAAGTCGACAAGACGCTGAAGGGACTGAAGTTTCACCCCTGAGGCCAGTCGCGACGACTCAGAACTCCACCCCGATCTGTGCCTTCACCCCGTCGCGGAACGGATGTTTCAGCAGGGTCATCTCGGTGGCCAGATCCGCGATCGCCAGCAGTTCCTCCTTCGCGTTGCGGCCCGTGATGACCACATGGGTCATCTCCGGCTTCTCGGTGGTCAGGAACTCCACGATCTCCGCCACGGGAATGTAGTCGTAACGCAGGGCGATGTTCAGTTCGTCCAGCAGCACCATGTGCACCTCAGGATCGCGGATCAGTTCCTTGGCCCGCTCCCAGGCCCTGCGGGCGTTGGCGATGTCGCGCTCCCGGTCCTGGGTCTCCCAGGTGAAACCTTCGCCCATGGTGTCGAAGGTGCAGATGTCGCCGAACCGTTCCTCGATCAGGCGGCGTTCACCGGTTTCCATGCCGCCCTTGATGAACTGCACCACAGCGCAGCGCATGCCATGCGCGATGCAGCGGAAGATCATGCCGAAGGCCGCCGTGGACTTGCCCTTGCCCTTGCCGGTATGGACGACAATCAGCCCCTTCTCCCCCGTCTTGGCCGCCATGATCTTGTCGCGCGCGGCCTTCTTGCGCGCCATCTTCTCGCTGTGGCGTGCGTTGACTTCCTGTTCCTCGGTCATGCTGTCGTCTCCTCTGCCTCGGCCCCGCCATTCCCGCGAATGGCATCCAGTCGTGAGCGTACATCGTTGGCGCGCGGGTGCCACATGCCCCGGTCCACGGCCTCCTGCATCCGGTCGGCGATCTCCCGCAGCGCCGGACGGTTGTTGTCCTCCAGGAACGTCCTGACCTCGTCATCCGCCAGATAGGCGCGCCAGAGCAGGTCGAAGTGGTGATCGCGCACGGCATTGGTCGTGGCGGCGAAGGCGAACAGATAGTCCACCGTCGCAGCGATCTCGAAAGCGCCCTTGTAGCCATGGCGCATGACCCCTTCGAGCCACTTCGGATTGACGGCGCGGGAGCGGACGACGCGTCCGATCTCCTCCTCCAGCGTGCGGATCACCGGGCGTTCGGGGCGGGAGTGGTCGTTGTGATAGACCGTCGGCGCGGCCCCCCTCAGATGCTCGACCGTCGCGCTCAGACCGCCCTCGAACTGGTAATAGTCGTCCGAGTCCAGCAGGTCGTGTTCGCGGTTGTCCTGGTTCTGCACCACCGCCTCCACCTGCGACAGGCGCGTGCGCATCTGGTCCGCCGCGCCCTGCCCGGCGATACCGGCACCATAGGCATGGCTGCCCCAGGCAATGAAGGCGTCGGCCAGATCACCGCGCCCTTCCCAGAGCCGTTCGTCGATCATGGCCTGAAGGCCCGCACCATAGGCGCCGGGCCGCGCGCCGAATATCCGGAACCCGGCGCGGCGTTCCGCCTCCACCGTATCGATTCCGTCAGCCAGCAGGGCATCCCGGTCGCGCCCAAAGGCGGAGGCGAGCGGGTTCATGTCCTCCGGTTCCTGCTCCCGCATCACCGCCCGCACCGCTGAATCAAACAGCTCGATCTGGGTCGGAAAGGCGTCCCGGAAGAAGCCGGAGATACGCAGCGTCACATCCACCCTTGGCCGGTCGAGCACCGTGAGCGGCAGGATCTCGAACCCCGTGACCCGCCGCGAGGCCGGCTCCCACGTCGGGCGGCACCCCAGCAGCGCCAGCGCCTGCGCGATGTCGTCACCGCCCGTCCGCATGTTGGAGGTGCCCCAAGCGGTCAGCGCCATGACGCGCGGCCAGTCGCCATTGTCCTGCAGGTGTCGCTCGATCAGCCGGTTGGCCGACTTCCAGCCCAGCGTCCAGGCGGTCTGTGTCGGCATGGCGCGGCTGTCGATGGAGAAGAAATTGCGCCCGGTGGGCAGCGTGTCCGGCCGCCCCCGTGTGGGCGCGCCGGAAGGTCCGGGCGGAACGAAACGCCCCGACAGCCCGGTCAGCAGGCCGGAGAGCTCCGCCGGGCCACAATGGTCGAGATCCGGTGCCAGGCGTTCATGGATCGCCGCCAGGACTTCCGCGCTTGCCGGACCCGGCGGGGAAGTGGCTTCCGGCTGTTCAAGCAGGTTGATGGCCAGCAGTTCCAGACGCTCAAGCGTGTCGCCGACCGTGCGCCAGTTCTGTTCATCCACCGCCGCAAGCACCGCAGGCCGCGCGCCGTCCCACACCTCGCCCATGGTGCAGTCCAGCGGGTCGAAGCCCAGCCCGAGGTCATCTGCCATCGCCCGCAACAGCGACCCGTTGCCGGACCCGCTGCCGCCCCTTGGCACCCGTGCCAGCGCCAGCAGCAGATCCCGCCGCTGCCGCGCCACGGGGGAGACCCCGAAGATGTGCAGACCGTCGCGGATCTGCGCTTCCTTCAGCTCGCAGAGATAGTTGTCCAGCTTGGCGAAGGCCGCGTCCTCGTCATCATCGTCGGTGATCGACGCATCCGCGCCCAGATTCTCCGCCGCCACCAGCGACAGGATCTCCCGCCGCAGCAGGTCCAGCCGCCGCCGGTCCAGCCCGGCAGCGTCGTAGTACTCATCGACCAGTGCCTCCAGGTCCCGCAGCGCGCCATAGGTTTCAGCCCGGGTCATCGGCGGTGTCAGATGGTCGATGATGACGGCCTGCGCCCGGCGCTTGGCCTGCGTCCCCTCCCCCGGATCATTGACGATGAAGGGGTAGAGATGCGGCAGTGGCCCCAGCGCCACCTCCGGGAAGCAGGCATCGGACAGGGCCAGCGCCTTGCCCGGCAGCCACTCCAGATTGCCGTGCTTGCCCAGATGGACGACGGCCTGTGCGCCGAATGTTTCACGCAGCCAGAGATAGAACGCCAGATAGCCGTGCGGCGGCGGCAGGTCAGGGCTGTGATAGGTCTCCTTGGGGTCGATCTGGTAGCCACGGGCGGGCTGGATACCGACAACCACCTGGCCGAAGCTCAGGACAGACAGCACGAAGCCGCCCCGCGCCGGATCATGAAACGGATCGCTTTCCGGCGTGCCCCAGCGTTCGGTCACGGTCGTCCGGACCGCATCCGGCAGGGCCGCGAACCAGGTCGCATAGGCTTCTGTCGGCAGCACGACACCGCCGCTCCGGCTGGCCCGGTCGGTCAGCCAGTTGGTGGGTCCGGCCAGAATCCGTTCCATCAGCGCGGCACCGTCGCCGGGTGCGCCTTCGACCGAATAGCCCTCTTCTTCCAGCGCCCGCAGCACACTGATCGCGCTGGCCGGGGTGTCAAGACCGACGCCATTGGCCAGTCGCCCGTCCCGGTTGGGATAGTTCGCCAGCACCAGCGCCAGCTTGCGCTCGGGCGCGGAGGTGCGGCGCAACCTGATCCAGTTCGCGGCGAGCCGGGCGACGAAGGCAACCCGGTCCGGCACCGGTTCGGGACGCACGATGGCGCACTGCACCGCCGGATCGAACGACGCCTCCGCCTTGAAGGCGATGGCGCGGGTCAGGATACGGCCATCCACCTCCGGCAGGGCCACATGCATCGCCACATCGCGGGCACCCAGTCCCTGCATGGACTCCTGCCAGACCGCTGCCGTGCTGGCCCCTGAAACAAGTTGGAGCACCGGGCAGTCCGCCTGATCCAGTACCGTGCCGGGCATGGCAGCGGAGCCGTCAGCCTCCCCCGGCTTGCCGACCGCGAAGGCCGTCAGGTTCAGCACCACATCCGGCACTGCCTCCGCCATGACCGCGCTCAGGATGGCGTTGGAGCCTGCGTCCTTCAGGCTTGAAACGAAGACCGGAACGGCGGCCACGCCCTCCGCATCCAGTGCCGCAATCAGCGCATCGACCGGTGCCATGGCACCGCCCTGCACATTGGCGCGGTAGAAGGTGATCAGCGCGCGGGGGCGTGCATCCTCCGCCGGGGCGATGTCCGACAGCGACGGCGCATCCCGGCCCGGCCAGTAGAGTCCGGCGCGCAGCAGGGGCCGCGCCGGTTCCGGCAGTTCGCCGCCATCGAGGATCGCGCGGCAGGCGCGCAGGAAATTGCGGCTGTTGCCCGGCCCGCCCTCTGCCAGCCAGCCCCAGAGGGCGTCGCGCACCTCCGGCTCGATCGTGGAGACTGCGGCCAGATCGGCGTCCGGCTTCTCGTCCCCCGGAAGCGCCACGAGGGGGATGCCGTTCCGGCGACAGGTGCGGGCGATTTCCTCGATGGCGTAGGACCAGTAGCCGACGCCGCCGAGGAACCGGCCCACGACCAGCCTCGCCCCCGCGACGGTCTTCTCCGCATAGAGATCGACCGACATGGGATGTTTCAGGAATCCCAGCGCCGCCAGCCGCAGTCCGGGCGCTTCATCGCCCAGTTCGGCACGTGCCGTGGCCAGCGCCGCGATCTCGGTGTCCGCCGCAGTGAGAACCAGCACGTCCGCCGGTTCCTGCGCCAGATCGACGGCTTCCTCGCCGTCCTCGATCGCTCCCGGCTGGGCCTGAAGCAGATGCATGGCTCAGATGGCCGACTGCTGCAGTGCCCCGGTGATCCGCGCCTGATCCAGACCCTTCTCGCCGATCACGACCAGACGGGTGCAACGTGTTTCATCGGCGCGCCACGGGCGGTCGAAATAATGATCGATGCGCGGCCCCACGGCCTGGATCACCATGCGCATCGGCTTGCCCGAAACGGCAACGAAGCCCTTCAGGCGCAGCACGTTCTCTGCCGCCAGCATGGCCGAGACGCTGGCGGAGAAGGCCGCCGGGTCGGTGATCTGCGGCAGGTCCACATGGAAGCTGTCGAAATCATCGTGGTCATGATCAATCTCGCCCGCACGCTCGTGATGCGTCGGGCGGTTGGCGATGTCATCCTCCGCCCCGATCCCGAGACCGATGAGGGCCGAGGCAGGCAGCGCCCCCTGTATCGCCGAGACCACAGGCACACCGGCGCGGACGTCGGGACGAATGAATTCGCGCACGATGTCCAGCCCGCCATCGCCCAGCAGATCGGTCTTGTTGACGATGATCAGGTCGGCACAGCCAAGCTGATCCTCGAACAGTTCCGACATGGGGGTCTCGTGATCCAGGTTCTCGTCGGCCTGGCGCTGGGCGTCCAGCGCCGCCTCATCGTGGGCGAACCGTCCGGCGGCGACGGCGGCACCGTCAACCACGGTCACCACCCCGTCCACCGTCACGCGGGTACGGATGTCGGGCCAGTTGAAGGCTTTCACCAGCGGCTGCGGCAGGGCGAGGCCAGACGTCTCGATGACGATATGGTCGGGCGGATTGTCCCGGTCCAGCAGGGCCGTCATGGTCGGCACGAAGTCGTCGGCGACGGTGCAGCAGATACAGCCATTGGCCAGTTCCACCACATCATCCTCCGAGCAGGTTTCCTCCCCGCAGCCCTTCAGCACTTCGCCATCGACGCCAAGATCACCGAACTCGTTGATGATCAGGGCGATGCGCCGCCCCCCGGCGTTCTGCAGCAGGTGCCGGATCAGCGTGGTCTTGCCCGCGCCGAGGAAGCCCGTCACCACGGTCGCGGGAATCCGGGATGTCCCCAGCTTGTTTACCGTCTGTGTCATCAGTTGCCTTCCCCTTGTGCCGCATGATCCATGCGTTGCCAGATGTTGCCCGCAATCGCGCCCAGTACACACCAGAAGGCCGCGGCCATGGCCAGTGAGGCGGTGGCGAACTGCGCCGCCAGTTCCGGCGGCACGCCACTGCCGCCGCCATGATGCGGATGCGGCGCGCCGATCGCGTGCGGAATGATCAGGGCGATGATGCCGACGCCCATCAGCACCTGCCGGTCCGACAGGAAGATGAGCCAGAGTCCCAGTCCGGTCAGCACGACCGTCAGCAACCACCAGATCTGACGGGCCTGCACCTCCGCCGCCAGCATGCCCGGCAGTTCCGGCGGCAGACCGAGGCCCGGAGCCAGCGCGGTGGTGACAAAGCCTGCCGCGCCCCAGAGCACCCCCCGGCGCGCCGTCATGCGCCGCCCGCTGAAAGCGATCAGCGCGACCAGCACGAAGGCATAGCCCAGGCCGATCAGGACGGTCATCAGGGAGGTATAGAAGATGCGTTCAATGCTGTCCTCTGGCATCCAGCCGTCACCATGGTCATGTCCGCCATGGCCGCCCTCCGCAGGCGCGGCGGCACCATGGCCATTAGCTCCGTGGCCATCGGTTCCGTGGTCATGGGATCCATGGTCGTGGCTGCCGTGATCGTGCCCGTCACCATGTGCTGCAGGCGCGCCGCCGCCCTCAAAGGCCTCGGCGGCGACCACCAAAGGGACTGTGACCGCCTGCTGCAGCACAGCGGCGACAAGTCCGGCGAGCACCCCTGCAATCAGGGCGCACGCGAATATGCGCTTGAACATTCCGTATCAGCGATGATCGGTCAGTGACACGGCATCGCGAAGCTGTGGCGGCCATCATGCGCCGCATTGTGCAGGGTGTCCGACTGGGCCATGCCCGCCGCGAACACCAGGAACGTGCCGAGCAGCAGCGCCGTCACCACGGCAGGCAGCGCAGCCATGCGCACACCGGTCGAGCCAGCTTCTGCGGAATGATCCATCGTCTGGTTGAATTCGTTCATCGTCTTGTTCTCCCTGTCGCCCCGCCGGCGACCATAGCGGGTTTCAAACTTGCGGGCGGCAGGTTTCCTGGCTCACGTCTTGGGCGGCTGTCCGGCCTTCCCGGCCAATCGGGGCCAGTGGCATGTTCGAACATCCTCGACGCATACAGTTGCGGGGGCAGCCACGGACTTGGTCCCTGATGGGTACGCCGAACCGTGTTCCCTTTTCTCATCCGCCCTTCCCTTGTAGGTCAGACGGAACCGTCACGCAGGATCGACCTTACAGTTGCCCCCTTGCAGGCGCAACAATGCGATCAGGGTTTCACCGGGCACACGCCGTATTGCGACTCCCCGGTGGCCATGGTCAAGATGCGCCCCGAATGATGATCCGGAGCGGCATTGATGAAACCCGATACCCTCGACCACCTGCGCGGGCTGATCGCCGACCTGCCACCGTCAGATGACGCGTCAGCGCGGGACGCCGCCGCACGACAGGACAATCTGGTGAAACCCGCGGGATCACTCGGCCGGCTGGAGGAAATCGCGGTCCACATGGCCCGCTGGCAGGGGACGGCGCGCCCCGCCATGGACCGCGCCCGCACCATCATCTTTGCCGGCAGCCATGGCATGACGAAGCATGGTGTGTCCGCGTTCCCCGACGAGGTGAATGCCCAGATGCTGGCCGGGTTCGGCGCGGGATTCGCAGCGATCTGCCAGTTGACCCAGGCTTTCGGGGCGGAACTCTCAGTGGTGGATTGCGGCATCGCGACACCGACAGCCGACTTCACCACGCAGCCCGCGATGGATGAGAGCGCCTTCCTGGCAGCGGTCGCCATGGGCATGGACGCGGTGCGCGGGACGGAGGATCTGCTGGTCTTCGGCGAGATGGGTATCGGCAACACGACCGCTGCCGCCGCCGTCGCGCTGGCCCTGTTCGGTGGGGAGGCACGAGACTGGGTCGGACCCGGTACCGGCGTCGACGATGCGGGCATCGCGCGCAAGGCCGACGTGATCGCGCGCGCCCGGGCCATCCATGGGGCTGACCTGGACGATCCCCTGCTGGCGCTGTCCCATGTCGGCGGGCGGGAGCTGGCGGCGATCTTCGGTGCCTGTCTGGCGGCGCGGCGGCACCGGATACCGGTCCTGCTGGACGGCTTCATCGTCACCTCCGCCGTTGCCCCGCTGCACCGTATCGCAGGCGCGGACGGGCTGGCCCATACGCTGGCGGCCCACCAGTCGGGCGAACCGGGTCATCAGCGGCTGCTGGCAAGGCTGGGCCTGGACCCCCTGCTCGCGCTGGGCATGCGGCTGGGTGAAGGATCCGGCGCGGCGACGGCGCTCGGGCTCGTCCGCGCGGCACTTGCCTGCCACAATGGCATGGCCACCTTTGCCGAGGCCGCCGTGGCCGGCAGCAAGCAGGATACCTGATGCCGTGAGCGGCTATCGCACCATCCTTGGCCCCGACGCCGCCCTGCCGTGGACAACGCTGGTGCTGGGTGGCGCACGGTCGGGGAAGAGCCGACTGGGCGAGCGGCTGGCGCGTGATCACGCCGGAGAGACAACACCGGTCTATCTGGCGACGGCTGAGGCCTTCGACAGCGAGATGCGGTTGCGCATCGAACAGCACAAGGCTGACCGGGGGCCTGACTGGGTCACGGTGGAAGCCCCACGCGATCTGCCGGACCAACTGGAAGCCTGTGGCGATCGGCCCGTGCTGGTGGACTGCCTGACTCTGTGGCTGAGCAATCTGATGCTGGCGGACATCGCGCCGGATGCGGAGATCGCCAGCCTGATCGACGTGCTGGCCGAACGCACGGCCCCGACAGTGCTGGTCTCCAACGAGGTCGGGCTTGGTCTGGTGCCGGAAACCCCGCTGGGGCGGCAGTTCCGCGACTGGCAGGGGCTGGCCAACCAGCGGGTGGCACTCAGCGCCGATTGCGTGCTGTTCGTCGCTGCCGGACTTCCGCTGGTCATGAAGCGGCCCGACTGATGCGCGAGGTGCTCGCCAGGCTCAACCTCGACCTGGCCATTGCGCTGGGCTGGCTGACCCGCCTGCCGACGCGCTTTCCCGATGCCGCCGCCGACCGCAAGCTGGCACAGGCGCTATGGGCCTTTCCCGTCGTCGGTGCGGTGCTGGCCGCGGCACTGGCCACGACCTTCGCGGCCATGGTCGGACTGGGAGCGAACGGCCTGCTGGCCGCGGCGGTGGCCGTGACCCTGTCCGTGCTGCTGACCGGTGCGCTGCACGAGGACGGGCTGGCCGACATGCTGGACGGGCTGGGCGCGCGGGGCGGCCGGGAGGCCCGCCTCGCCGCCATGCGCGACAGCCGCATCGGCACCTATGGCACGCTGGGACTGATCCTCTTCCTGCTGATCCGTGTCGCGGCACTTTCCTCTCTCGACGTGCTGGACGCGCTGGCGGCACTGCTGGCCGCGCTCGCGCTGGGCCGTGCCGGCATGGCGGTGGTCATGGCGCGCCTGCCGCTCGCCCGAGCCGATGGCGCTGCGGCTGGGGCCGGCAAGGCCGCTGACAGCGACATGCGCAAGTCATGCGCCATGGGGCTGCTGATCGCCCTGTTCGCCAGTGTCATTGGCGGCGTCCCGATCATCCAGTTGCTGCTGGCTGTCGCGCTGGCCATTGCCGTGGTGCTGGCCATGACGGAGGTCGCGCGGCGCACCTTCGGCGGTTACACCGGGGACGTGCTGGGTGCGACCTGCATGGCAGTCGAGACCACGGTCCTGCTGGCATGGAGCATGGGCGCGGGCTAGGCTTGAACCATGTGACAACCTGGGGAGGACAGCATGACAGGACGGCTTGAGGGGCGCGCGGCAATCGTGACCGGCGCGGGCAGCGGCATCGGACAGGCAACGGCAGACCTTTTCGCCCGCGAAGGCGCGATGGTGCTGGCCGTCGATCTGCCCGGCAAGGGCCTGGCGGAGGCCCATGACCACGCCTATGTCACGCCGTTCGAGGCGGACGTGGCGGCCGATGGGGCCGCGGAACGGATCATCGGCAAGGCCATCGAGTGCTTCGGCAAGCTGGACATTCTCTACAACAATGCGGGTGTCAGCCGGAACGCGCTGGCGGAGGTCATGACCGACGAGCAGTGGGACATCACCCTCGCCGTGAACCTGACCGGCCCCTACAAGCTGTGCCGCGCCGCGATCCCGTACCTGAAGGAGAGCCCCGCACCGCGCATCATCTCCACCGCATCCGTCATGGCCCGCATGACCGACTACGGTCTGAGCGCCTATTGCGCATCGAAGGCCGGTGTTGCCGGCATGACCCGCACCCTGGCGCTGGAGCTCGGCAAGTTCGGCATCACCTGCAACTACATTGAACCCGGCGCCATCCATACCGGCATGACCGGTGCCAGCTTTGCCGACGAGAACATCGCCACCATCTGGGCCAAGAAGGCGGCGCTGCGGCGGTTGGGGCAACCCATCGACATTGCCCGTGGTGCCCTGTTCCTCGCCTCCGACGATGCGGGCTTCGTGTCGGGCCATGGCCTGACCGTCGACGGCGGGCTGACCCTGCGCACATGAAACCGCGACGGAAGGGGGAGAAGACAGCACCGCCTGCTGAATTCTTCCTCGCTTCCCCCGTGCGGGGGAAGGAGTACGCGGTCGTGCCGGACCGATCCGCATTCATGTGCGGTTCCCCTCCCCTTTTCGTTCCGCTGCCATAGATGTTCTCCACCTGACGCCGTGGAGAAACACCGATGGACCGTCCCTCAAGCGATATTGCCTTCACCCCTGCCGTCAAGGCCGCGCAGGCGCGGCTTGGCTCCCGCGATACATACCGGCGCATGGAGGAGAAGGGTGGTTTCCGCACCGGCCTGACCGAGGACCTGCTGGCCTTCATCGCCGAGCGGGATTCCTTCTATCTCGGCACCGTCAGTTCGGAGGGCCAGCCCTACATCCAGCATCGCGGCGGCCCGAAGGGATTCCTGCGCATGGTCGACGAGACCACGCTTGGCATCGCCGACTTCGGCGGCAACCGCCAGTATGTGACCCTCGGCAATCTGGCTGAAAATCCGAAGGCCTTCATCTTCCTGATGGACTATGCCAACCGCCGCCGCATCAAGATCTGGGGCGAGGCCCGGGTGGTCGAGGACGACCCGGACCTGATGGCCGACCTGACGATGCCGGATTACCCGGCAGGCAAGGTGGAGCGTGTCATCCTGTTTCAGGTCACGGCCTGGGACATCAATTGCCCGCAGCACATCACGCCCCGCCATGACGTCGATGCGTTCGCGGCGGCAAACAGCCAGATACTGCAGCAACTGGCGGATCTGGAGGTCGAGAACGCCGAACTGAAACGCCGCCTGGCCGAAATCGAAGCCTGATCTGCAAGGCTGTTTGCTGTGAGCCTGTATCGGAACACCCGATGCGACATAGCGCCTGCCCGCAAGTTCAGGCTGGAGCAGGTGTGGAGTTTCGGGCAGGAACAGACCCTGCGATCAACCAGACCTGACCAACCCACCAAAGGTGTGATCAGCCATGAGCGTCGTTATCCATCACAACCCTGACTGCGGTACCTCTCGCAACGTTCTGGCCTTCATCAGGCAGGCAGGGGAAGAACCCACCGTTATCCACTACCTTGAAACCGGATGGACCCGGCCGCAGTTGCTGGGACTGTTCGCCGCTGCGGGACTGACACCGCGCAGCGCGCTGCGGATCAGCAAGTCACCGGCTGAAGAGCTCGGCCTGACGGATCCGTCAGTAACCGAGGAGGCCATTCTGGACGCCATGCTGGTTCATCCGGTCCTGGTCAATCGTCCCATTGTCTGCACCCCGAAGGGGGTTGCCCTGTGCCGCCCATCGGAAGCAGTGACGGCGTTGCTCGATCTGCCGCCGGGAACCGTGCTCAGAAAGGAAGATGGCGGGGAGATCACGGTCAATGGCTGACGATCTTCCCAACATCGCGCCCGATTCCCTGCATCGGATCGACACCGCGCAACTGACTGCGCCCGGCGACCCGACACATCCGCCCCGTGTCCTGCTGCTCTATGGTTCGCTGCGGGAACGGTCCTATTCGCGGCTGATGGTGGAAGAGGCGGCGCGGGTGCTGAAGGCACTGGGCGCGGAGCCGCGCATCTTTGACCCTACCGGCCTGCCGCTGGTCGACAGTGTCCCGGACTCCCATCCGAAGGTCCAGGAACTGCGCACGCTTTCGCTCTGGTCGGAGGCGCATGTCTGGTGCTCCCCCGAACGGCACGGCGCCATGACCGGCATCCTGAAGACCCAGATCGACTGGCTGCCACTGGCGCCCATCGGCGGGGTTCGCCCCACGCAGGGGCGCACCCTGGCGGTCATGCAGGTCTGCGGCGGCTCGCAGAGTTTCAACGCCGTGAACCAGATGCGCATTCTGGGGCGCTGGATGCGCATGATCACAATCCCGAACCAGTCCTCGGTCCCGAAGGCCTTCCTGGAGTTCGAGGACGACGGCCGCATGAAACCGTCACCATTCTACAACCGCATGGTGGACGTGATGGAGGAACTGCTGAAGTTCACCTGGCTGACGCGGGGGCGCGCCGCCTATCTGATCGACCGCTACTCGGAACGGGTCGAAAGCGTCGAGGAACTGTCGAAGCGGGTGAACCGGAAGGACGGGTAGCCGTGCGGCGACCGACCGGGCAGTTCAGCCCTTCGCGATCCTGTCAGCGGCTGCGATCAGGAACCCGGTCAGGTCGTCGGTGACATGGTGAATGTGCTCACCGCTCGATTGCTCATGGCTCCATTCGCTGATGCCGGGAATCCAGACCGTGGTCATGCCGACGGCATGGGCGGGCACCAGGTTGCGGGCCATATCCTCGAACATCGCCGCACTGGCCGGCTTGACGTTGTGGGTCTCGATGAAGCGGTGATACGGCTCGACGCTCTGCTTCGGAATGAAGTCCGAATGCACGATGTCGAAGATGGCCTCGAAACAGTCACCGATACCGATCTTGCCCATCACGTTCTCGGCGTGGCTGACGGAGCCATTGGTGAAGACCAGCTTCCGGCCCGGCAGTCGTTTCAGCACGTCGGCAAGCTGGGGATTCGCGTCTACCGGTGACAGGTCGATGTCATGCACGTAGTCCAGAAAGTCTTCCGGTCGCACGCCGTGGTGATCGATCAGCCCCTTCAGCGTGGTGCCGTGGGACAGGAAATAGCCCTTCTGCAGGCGATGCGCTTCCTCCTCGTCCACCTGCAGGAAATCGCAGATGAAGAACCGCATGCGGTCACTGACCTGATCGAAGAGATTGCTGCGCGCCGGATAGAGCGTGTTGTCCAGATCGAAGACCCATGTATCCACATGGCGCAGGTCGGGGGCGGTCTGATCACCGCGTTGCTCGGAATCTGTCATGCCCCCCTTATCACCGCCTCTCACCCGGCCCGCAAGCCCCTTCGCGCCCGCGCCGTTAACGCCGCGTTAGGCGCCTTGGCCGATATTGGAACGGTTATCCGAGACCGGGGAGCGATCGAGATGGCCGACGACAAGCGCAACGCCGACATTATTGCCTACCAGGAACAGATTGCCGCGCTGAAGAGCACCAATCAGGGCACACGCCTGGCGCTGGCAAAGGACGCCGATGCACGACCGGAAGTGCTGTACTATCTGGCGGAGGACAAGGACAAGGATGTCCGCAGCGCGGTCGCCGGCAACCCCGCCACCCCCGGTCAGGCGGATCTGAAACTGTCGGAAGACGTGGACCCCTATGTCCGCACCGAACTGGCACGCAAGATCGGCAGGCTGCTGCCCGGGATCGGCGACGCGAAGCAGGCACGGCTGCGCGACCTGACGGAAAGGGCGCTGGATCACCTTTCGGCCGATCGTCTTGTGGACGTCCGTGCGGCCCTGGCCGATGCCATCCGCGATTCCGAGATCGTGCCCAAGGCCATCGTCATGAAGCTGGCGCAGGACGTCGAGGAGATCGTGGCCGCGCCGATCCTGGAATATTCACCGCTGCTGAACGATGCCGATCTGGTGGAAATCATCGCCGCCGGTGTCACCATCGGTGCCCTGCCCTCCATCGCCCGCCGTCGCGGTATCGGTCCCGATGTGGCCGATGCCGTCATTGCCACGACCGACCTGCCTGCCGTCGCGGCACTGCTGCACAACAGGTCGGCAAAGGTCCGCTCCGACACGCTGGACGAACTGGCGGAGGATGCGCGCGACACCGACATGCTGCACGAACCGCTGGTGATGCGACCGGAGCTGTCGCAGCGCGCCATCCGGCGGATCTCCACCTTCGTTGCCCGGTCCCTGCTGGATCGGCTGGCGGAGCGCGGTGATCTCGACAACCGTACCCGCCAGGCACTGGCGGAGGCTGTCGGCGAGAAGCTGTCGGAAGACAAGGACGCCGACCAGAAACTGGATTCCGACTTTGCCGAGCACCTGCATGGGCGCGGCAAGCTGAATGACAAGGTCATCCAGAAGGCGATGGAAAAGAACCGCCGAAGCTTCGTCATCCGCGCCCTGGCCCTGAAGACAGGTCGCAAGGAAGAGGCGGTCGAGCGCATCATGGGCATGCGCAACGGCAAGGCGACAACGGCGCTGGTGCATCAGGCCGGACTTTCGATGCGCACCGCCTTGCTGGTACAGCAACGCATCGCCCGCGTACCGCCGCACGAACTGCTCGCGGCCCGCAATGGCGTCGACTATCCGATGACCACGGAAGAACTGGAAATGCAGATCGCCCACATCGGGTAATGATCTGAATCAAGGCGCCTCCTCCGACCGGTTCCTATGACCTGTCCGGAGGAGGGCCTGATCCATGAACCTCAAGACAAAGCGCAAGGAACTGCAGGGCGTGAACGGCGCCGTCGGGCTGGCCGTCGGACTGGGCGGCTTCATCGGCCAGCTCTATTCGCCGTGGCTGGCCGCGTTTCTCATGCTGGCGATCTGGATCGTCGGCGCCACCCTGATCAACCTGCTGACCGATCCGCCGGGCGAGCGCTGAGGCATCCCGCTATCCGGCGGCACCCGACCCGGTCATGACCGTCAGTATCTCGAACAGCATCTGACCGCCGACCTGCGCCGTATTGGTGGTCGCATCATATTGCGGGGCCACCTCCACCACGTCGCCACCGACGATGTCCAGCCCGTCGAGGCCGCGGAAGATCTGCTGCACCTCCCGCGGGGTCAGGCCGCCGACCTCCGGCGTGCCGGTGCCGGGGGCGAAGCCCGGGTCGATGCCGTCGATGTCGAAGGTGACATAGACCGGGCCGTCACCGACGACCTGCCGTGCCGCCTCGATCACCGCCGGAATGCCCTGCTCCATCACCTTCTCGATGTGGAAGACGGTCATGCCGGCATCCTGCGAGAACTCCCAGATATATTCGGACGCGCCGCGAATGCCGATCTGGATGCAGCGTTCCGGGTCCAGCACGCCGTCAAGCACCGCCATGCGGAACGGGCCGCCATGATGGAACTTGCTGTGGTCGAACTCCCCGCCCGTGTCGCAATGGGCGTCGATGTGGATCATGCCCAGCGGGCGGTCGCGCCCCAGCGCCTTCATGATCGGGTAGGTGATGGAATGGTCCCCGCCCACCGACAGGGGCCGCACACCGGCATCACGGACGGTGCCGTAATAGGCCTCGATATCCTCCATCGCCATGTCGAGGCTGAAGCGGCTGCGGAACGGCACGTCGCCGACGTCCCCGACCTTTGCCTCCAGGAACGGCGCGCGGGCCAGGATATGGTGCCAGGGGCCGATCCGCTCGATCGTGCGCAGCGCGCGCGGCCCGAAGCGGGCACCGGGGCGGTTGGTGACACCCAGATCCATGGGCACCCCGATCAGCGCGATGTCCAGCCCCTCCAGCCCCTCGACCGCAGGGGCACCGAGGAAGGTCGGAATACCGGCGAAGGGCGCATGGCGTCGCCCGCCATCCTCGAACTGTGAATCCGTGATGGCACGATAGCGTTCGTCGTAGGTGGTGCCGGGTTCGGTATCGCCGTACCGGGCGCGCAGCCGCTTCAGGTTTTCCTGATCCATCTCACCCGGTCTCCAATCTGCTGCTCTTGTCACGTGGCCTGTTCCATCCTCTCCCCACCCGGCCACCCACGGGAGTATCCTTATCGGGTGGCCGGGTGGGGAGAGGGATGGAACAGGCCGAAGACGACTCCGCTACCTGCCGCTGAATGCCGGGGCGCGGCGTTCAATGAAATGCGCCACACCCTCCTTGAAATCCTCCGAGTCGAAGCTGCCCGGCATCTCCGAATTCGCCGTCAGGGTGGCGTGTTCCAGCGACTGCAGCATGGCCTTGTAGACCTGCGACTTCATCACCCGGATGGAGCGTGGCGAGACCATGGTGGCCAGTTCATCGGCATAGGCATGGCACTGGTCGGCGAAGTCCTTCATCTCGATCACCCGGTTGACCAGCCCCATCGAATGCGCCTCGGCCGCCCCGAACTTCCGCCCCGACAGCAGCAGGTCCAGCGCATTGGCATGGCCCACCAGCATCGGCAGCATCCAGGAAATGCCATGCTCCGCGATCAGGCCACGGCGGGAAAAGGCGGTGGTGAAGACGGCCGCGTCGGAGGCGAAACGCATGTCGCAATAGAGCGCCATGACCATGCCCAGCCCGGCACAGGGGCCGTTGATCGCGCCCAGCACCGGCTTCGGCACCGTCGGGAAATAGCTGTAGCGCATGGTATAGTCCGTCGGCAGGTCCAGCCCGCCCGGAATGGCATTGTTCACCGCGCTGAGCGACTGGATGCGGGACTTCGCCGAGGCGGCCTCGTCCTGGATGTCGCCCAGCAGGTTCATGTCCGCCCCGGCGCAGAATCCGCGACCGGCGCCGGTCAGCACGATGGCGCGCACGGCATCATCGTTCGACGCCTCCATCATGGCCTCGCGCACCTCCCCCTCCATCTTCCGGGTCCAGGCATTGAGCTGGTCCGGGCGGTTGAGCGTGATGGTGGCAACCGCACCGTTGCGGTCATAGAGCACTTCCGAAAGGTTCATGGTCCCCTCCCCAGGATGACATCGCCGACAGGTGCCGACGCATTGACTGGCCACAGGATAGCGCCATGGTAGGAAATGGTCATCAGGGAGGATGCTGCGATGCCCGGTTCGATTCGCCCTTTCACGGTTCATGTCTCCGATGAGGACATCGCCGATGTGCAGGCGCGGTTGCGCGCCACGCGCTGGCCGCGTGAGGAGCCGCAGGGCGCGCCCTGGGCCTATGGCGCCGACATGGCCCATGTGCGCGACCTCTGCCGTCACTGGGCGGAGGATTTCGACTGGCGCGCGGTGGAGCAGCAGATCAACCGCTTCCACAATTTCCACGCCACCATCGACGGGCAGGACATCCATTTCATCTGGGAGACCGGATCGGGCAGCAACCGCCTCCCCCTGGTCCTGACCCATGGCTGGCCCGGCTCCGTCGTCGAGTTCCTGGAAGTGATCGAACCGCTGGCCCACCCGGAGCGCTTCGGCGGCCAGGCGGAGGACGGCTTCGACGTGATCGTCCCCAGCCTGCCGGGCTATGGTTTCAGCGCCGCGCCGCCGAAGCCGGTGGACTGCCGCGAGACCGCTCGGCTGTGGCGGCACCTGATGGTCGACGTGCTGGGCGTGGACCGCTTCATGGCACAGGGCGGCGACTGGGGCAGCCTGGTCACCTCATGGCTCGGGCTGGCGCATTCGGATGTCTGCTGCGGCATTCACCAGAACATGTGGATCCCCCGCCCCGCCACCATCGACCCCGCGCCGGATGCGGAGGAAAAGGCCTGGCTGAAACAGCGCCAGGGCGACCTGCGCTTCGAGACCGCCTATCAGGCCATCCAGTCCACCAAGCCGCAGACCCTCAGCTATGGCCTGACCGACTCGCCCGCCGGACTGGCCGCCTGGATCACGGAGAAATTCCAGACCTGGGGCGACACCCATGGCGACCTGCACAGCCGTTTCAGCGCCGACCGGCTGCTCGCCAACATCGCGCTCTACTGGCACACGGGCACCATCAACAGCTCCACCTGGATGTATACCTCCATCGTGGAGAGCGACAATTTCCTGGTGCCGGACGGCCAGCGGATCACGGTGCCGGTGGGCGTGGCGAAGTTCCCCGGCGACAGCTTCTCCATGCCGCCGCGCCAGTGGGTGGAACGCATGGCCAACGTGGTGCACTGGACCGAGATGCCGGCCGGCGGCCACTTCGCCGCCATGGAGGAACCCGAAGCCTTCATCGACGACATCCGCGCCTTCGCCCGGATGATCCGGTAGCCATGCGATTTCGCCCGGACCAGAGAAATCCGGAGTGACCCCGGTCCGGCCGACCCGGAGAATCCATGTCGCGCGAGATGAATTCGCTTTCCCCGCGCGATGTGGTGCCATTCCGTGCCCTTTCGGCTGCAAGTGCGCGCGATTCCCGCGCATCATCGGAGTTCATGCAGTGCAGGCGGGTCTGCATACCGGTTGAGGGGGGACGACTTTGGGGTCTGCGACTGGGTCAGGGCAGAAGCTGTTCTATGGCTGGATCATTGTCGGTGCCAGCTTCGTGGGCACCTTCTTCGCCTTCGGCATTGCCTATTCCTTCGGTCCGTTCTTCCCTGCCATCGAGGCGGCTTTCGATGCCAGCCGCTCCGACGTCGCCCTGGTTTCCGCCATCGCCGGGGGGTTGCTGTTCAGCCTGGGCGCGGTGAGCGGCCCTCTGGCCGACCGCCTCGGCCCCGCAGTGGTCGCGGCAACCGGCATGGCCCTTGTTGCGGCAGGACTGATCGCCGCGGCGCAGGCGGCCACCCTCTGGCAGATCTACATCGCCTACGGGCTCGGCGTCGGCGTCGGCGCGGGCTGCATCTACGTTCCGGTGATCAGCGCATTGCAGCGCTGGTTCGTGCGCCGTCGCGGCCTTGCCTCCGGCCTGGCCGTCATGGGCGTGGGGGCGGGCACGCTTGTGACCCCGCCGGTCGCCAACTGGCTGGTCCAGGAGCATGGCTGGCGGGATGCCATGACCTGGCTGGGAATAGGCGTGGGTGTCATCGGCCTCCTCGCCATGCTGCTGTTGCGCCACTCACCGGAGAGGTACGGGCTGAACCCGGACGGAGGCGCACCACCCTCATCGGAGGCCCCGCCAGGTCCGGCCTCGACCCTGCGCGAAGCCATCGGGACCCCCGAGTTCTGGCTGCTCAGCGGTGCGGGCCTCACCATCTCGTTCTCGCTCTTCATGCCCCTGGTCCACTTGGTGCCCTACGTCCTCGACCAGAGCATGACCGAGGCCACGGGTGCCTGGCTGCTCAGCCTGATCGGTGTCTCCAGCATCGGGGGACGTTTCCTCGTCGGCATTCTCGCTGACCGGTTCGGACGGCTGCGCACCCTGACGGGCGTCTATCTGGGGCTCGCCGTGATGATGGCCTTCTGGCATTTCGCCGTGGAGGTCTGGGCGCTCGGCTTCTTCGCCGTGATCTTCGGCACACTCTACGGCGGCTTCGCACCGCTCATGCCTGCCATTCTGGCGGACATCTTCGGGGTTCGGCATCTGGGCGGCATTCTGGGCGTCAACTATTCCGCCTCCGGGCTTGGCGTGCTCGGCGGACCGACACTGGCGGGGCTGATCTTCGACATGACGGGGGGCTATGGTCCGGCGATTGTCTTCGCCGTCCTGAGCCTGCTCCTCGGCGCCGCCTTCCTGCTCGCGGTCGGCGCGCGGTCTCGGGCAGCAGAAGTTGCCTCCCGTCAACCGGAGTGAATGACTGCCGGTTTGCGATGCCCGAGCCTCGTCCGCGTCGCTCCAGGCGCGAAGCAAGAGATGCCAGATAACAGATGATCCATGATCGCCGATTGGCGCTCCTGCTCCGGCGTGCTGAAATGGCGACGGGGAGGACAGAGACACATGACCTACGAACAGATCGAATACCGGACCGAAGGCAATGTCGGGATCCTGACACTGAACCGGCCGGAGAAACTGAACGCCTGGACCTACCGGATGCGGGAGGAGATGCATGACGCCATCACCTCCGCGAACAATGATCCCGCAATCGGCGCGGTCATCGTGACCGGCGCGGGCCGGGGGTTCTGCTCCGGTGCCGACATGAAGGACACGTTCCGGGCCCGGATGGAGCAGGCGGAATCCGGCACCAAGCCGTCGGCACCGATCCAGTGGGTGAAGTTCGTGCGCGATTCCAAGCCCCTGATCGCCGCGGTCAACGGCGTCGCCGTAGGCGTCGGCCTGAGCCAGATCCTGTCCTTCGATGTCATCCTGATCGCCCGTTCCGCCAGGGTCGCCGTGCCCTTCGTGAAGGTCGGCGTCGTGCCGGAGCTGGCCAGTTCGCACTTCCTGGTACAGCGCATGGGCTTCGGCGCGGCCAGTGAGTTCGCGCTGACCGGCCGCTTCATGAACGGCGAGGAGGCCGCCGCCAGCGGTCTCGCCAACAGGGTCGTGGAGGATGCGGACCTGATGGCAGAGGCCATGGAACTGGCCAACGCCATCGCCGCCAACCCCGACCGGCACCTGGCCTGGACAAAGGAACTGCTGACGCAGAACGGCTCCGAGACCGACCTGGAACTGGTGCAGGCGCGGGAGCAGGCGCGACTGAAGGAAGCCTATGAAAGCGCCGAGCACAAGGAAGCCGTCGATGCCTTCCTGAACAAGCGCAAGCCGAAGTTCAGGTAACGACCGGATGCCCCGATCCGGATCGGGTCGCTGCCCGCTCCTCAAGCGGGCGGTGTCGCCTCCGGCCCGGCGATCTGCATGGCCCGGCGATAGGCGGGTCGGGCGCTGATGCGCTGGAAATAGGCGTTCGTGTTCGGCAGGTCGTCGAGGGTCCGCCCCCCCGAGGCAAGGATGTTGCCGAAATTGTAGACGACCATCATGTCCGCGCAGGTGAAGTCGTCGCCTGCCAGATGCTCGTGCTTCGCCAGTGTCTGCTCCAGATAGTCGTAATAGCCCGACCAGCGCCGCCGCAGCAGTTCCTTCACCACCGGCGTCGCCTCGCCCGTCGGGTTCGCACCCATGGCAAGCTGGGCAAAGAACAGGCCCAGCGCATTGTTGTTGAACTGCATCCAGTAGAGATAGTCGAAATAGTTCGGCTGGTCGGGGTTCACGGTGAACCGGCCCCCGGCATGCGTACGGCAGACATATTCCAGCACCACCGCCGATTCCGTCAGCACGCGACCGTCATCCTCGATCACCGGCGCGGTCGCCGCCGGATGCAGCGCGAAGTAGTCGTCAGGCATCAGCCGGTTGGCCTTCCGGTGGTACCATTTCAGGTCATAGGGCAGCCCGAGTTCCTCCATCAGCCAGACCACGCGGTCGGACTGCGAAACGCCGAGATGATGGATGGTGATCAACTGACTCTCCCCTGATTTCCTTTGCATCTGCCTCTGATGATAGACCGTTCCGAGGTTGGATTGCAGCGCTCTGACGGCGACAGGTGATTGCGCAAGGGCCGCGCCTGGCTGATAAGCTGTCGGCATCTGCAATGCCTGCCCCCGCCTTCCGGAGTCTCCATGGAAATCACCACCGCCCTTCTGCCGCTGGCCGCCATCCTGGTCGGCACCGGATGTGTCGCCGGGGTGCTGGCGGGGCTGCTGGATGTCGGCGGCGGCATCGTGGTGGTGCCGGTGCTCTACACCATGCTGGGGCAGTTGGAGATCGATCCCTCCGTCAAGATGCATGTGGCGGTGGGGACGTCGCTGGCCAGCATCGTACTGACCTACATCGGTTCGGCGCGGGCGCATCACCGGCGCGGGGCGGTTGATGTGGACCTGCTGAAACGCTGGGGGCCGTTCATCCTTGCCGGGTCGGTCGCGGGGGTGCTGATCGCCAGCTTCATCAGCGGCGCGACCCTGACCCTGGTCTTCGCCGTGGTGGCGCTGGTCGTAGCCGCCTACATGGCCTTCACCCCGGCGGATTTCCGCCTGCGGGAGAGGCTGCCGGGAGGACCGGCAGGGGCCGCAACCGGCTTCGCCATCGGCGGTACCTCGGCGATGATGGGGATCGGCGGCGGCACCCTCTGCGTGCCCTATTTCAACCTGTTCGGCTATCCGGCGCACCGCGCGGTGGGCACGGCGGCGGCGATCGGCCTGATCATCGCGTTGCCCGGCGCCATTGGCTTCATCATCTCCGGCTGGGGCGTCCCTGCCTTGCCGCAAGCCAGCGCCGGGCACGTCAACCTGCTGGGCCTGCTGCTGATCGCCCCCTTCGCCAGCCTGACCGCGCCGCTGGGCGCCCGCATCGCCCACAGCCTGAAACCCCGCACACTGAAGCTTGCCTTCGCCCTGTTCCTGCTGCTCACTGCCATCCGGATGCTGGCGTAGATCGTTCCATCAGACGATGGAATCGCACCGGCCCGCGCCATCGGAGACGAGCAAGGATCCCGGCAGGATGAGAGATATCGCCAACCGCAACCTGCGGAAGTCGCTGACGATCCGCCACATGCGCGTCATCGCGGCCCTGGCGGAGCTGAAGATCGTCTCCCGGGTTGCCGACGAACTGATGGTCACCCAGCCGGCGATTTCGAAGCAGATCGCAGAGCTGGAACGCATCGTCGGTGCCCCTATCGTGACCCGCGACCGCAAGCGGCTTCACCTCACGGCAATCGGGCTGAGACTGGCGGAACATGCCCGCATGGTGCTCAGCCAGATCGACCGGGCGGCGTTCGATGTCGAGGCCATGTCGAGCGGTGTCAGTGGCGCGGTCTCTGTCGGCGTGGTCGCATCCGTGGGCCCGATCATCCTGCCTGACGCCCTTGCACTGCTGAAGCGCAGCGCCCCCGAAACATCGGTTTCGCTCATCGAGGGGCATTTCGTTTCCCTGTACCCGCAGCTTGAATCCGGCGTCATGGACCTGCTCATCGCCCGGGTCTGGCAACCGCAGGAACTGCCCGGAATCGAACAGAGCGTGCTGTTCAGCGAACCGGTTGTCGTAGTTGCGGGAAGTGATCATCCGCTCGCCGAGCAGGACGCACTCGACTGGAAGCAGGCCATCGGCTGGCCGTGGATCCTGCCCCAGGCCAACTCGGTCGCGCGAAGGGCCTTCGATGCCCTGTTTGCCGAAAACGGGCTCGTCACACCAACGAACACGATCGCTTCCGTGTCGCTGGCCCTGAATCTGGAGATCATGCGCAAGATGCCCGCGATTGGCCTGTTTCCGGAGAGTATCGCGCGGGTGCACAGTGCGCGCCGCGATATCGTGGTGCTGCCGCTCGACACCCACGGCCTCCTGTCCGAAGCGCGCTGTTTCTGGCGGCGGGATCAGACGTCCACCAACAGCACGCTCGCGTTGCTCCTCAAATGCCTCGAACAGACCCTGCCTGCCGCCTGATTTTATTCCCATTGGTTATGTTTGCATGGGAAGAATTCAGTATTCTGTCTGGATTTGCGGCGATATTTATACCCTTGACTAATTGTTGCAAGGGGAATGGCAACGCGGTGCTGCCGCGGTGCGATCATGGTCACGATGGCGAACACCAGGCTGACGGAATACACAGCGGTTCAGATGCTTGCCGGTTTCGCGGCAGGCAGCCTGACGCCCAATGCGGTGCTTGAGGCCTGTCTCAGCCGGATCTCCGAAGCCAATCCCAGGATCAATGCCCTGACCGCCTTCGACACGGAACGCGCCGTGGCCGAGGCCGATGCATCCACCCGCCGCTGGCAGGCGGGTACCCCTCGCGGGATCCTCGACGGGCTGCCGATCGGGGTGAAGGACCTGCAGGACACGGAGGGGCTGCTGACCACCTATGGCAGCCTTCGGATGCGCGATCACGTGCCCACGGCGGACCTGCTGATGGTCGCGAGACTGCGAAAGGCGGGCGCCATCGTTCTCGCCAAGACCAACGTTCCGGAGATGGGTGCCGGTGGCAATTCCCGCAATCCGGTCTGGGGGGCGACAGGGAATCCGTTCAACCCGAACCTCATTGCCGGTGGCTCCTCCGGCGGTTCCGCGGCGGCCCTGGCGGCGGACATGCTGCCGCTCTGCACCGGCTCCGACACGGGCGGATCGCTGCGGCTTCCGGCGGCACTGTGTGGCATCGTCGGGTATCGCCCCTCGGCGGACGTGATCGCCCATCCGGCCCGCCCCCTCGGCTGGTCCGGCATATCGGTCCTGGGTCCGATGGCCCGTGATGTGGACGATCTGGTTCTCATGCTGCGTGCCTGCCACGGCCATGATGCCGACGACCCGTTGTCATCACCTGCCGATCCGGCACGCTTCGACATCAGCCTCGGGCTGCAGACCGGCGTGATCGACGGCTACCTGAACTCCCCGTTCGTGCCGGTCATGTTCGGGCAGACGGATTTCGTGAAGAACTTCTCCGACGCCGGCGTGATCATTCCGATCCGCGCGATCATTGCCTCCAAGCAGTGGTACGACGGTCTGTCCGATGCGGAGCGGGCCACTGTGAACGACGCCGTCGCGAAGGCCAACGCCGCGACGCAGGCCTGGCTGGACAAGGCCTCGGTTGTCGCCCTGACCACGCTGGAGGATGCCGGTGTGACGGTCCAGCGGCTTTCCGAAGAAGAGAAGGAAGCCTTCCGCGAGCTCTCGCAGCCGGTCTACCGGTCCGGCCTGCTGCCCGAGGCTGATGTCGAAACCTGGTTGGCCGTGGCCAACAAGACCCGCTGAGACGGAGCCGGTCGGACCCGCGGCATGACTGCCGCGGGTCCGACCACTCACTCCACAGACTGGAAAGCCGACCCATGCGAAGCCTGATCCTGTCGCTCAGTTCCGGCCTGCATGCCGTGGCACGACGTGTCGCCGTGTTCATGGTCTGCGGCATGTTCGTCACGGTGATGATCCAGGTGATCGCGCGCTACGGCTTCTCCTCGCCGCCGACCTGGACCGAGGATGTGGCCCGCTACATGATGGTCTGGACCGGACTGCTGGGCGCGACCCTGTCCTTCAAGACCCGGGCCGACGCGGTTCTGATGCAGAGCGTGTTTCCGCCCAGACCACATCTTCTCGGCTTGCTGGCCGAGGCCGTGCAGAGCGCGGCCGTGATCGCCTTCATCGCACCCGTCGTCTGGTTCTGCTTCATCGGCCTGCGCGGCGGCTTTGCCAAGGGATACCTGGCCCGCCAGGCCGGTCTGACCGCCGATACGCTGGGGATCCCGATGGTCTGGATCGCGGTGATCGTCCCGATCGCCATGATCGTCATCCTCATCCATCTGGTCGCGCGGTGGCTCGACCCGGACGACTCTCCGTCTGCTGACGCGCAGGACGTGTCCCAACTCGACTAGACCTTGCCGCTGCCGCCTACCCCGGATGCTCGGCAATGGCCTGCAGGAAGGCGGCAGCGAACTTCTCCACCTTGCTGGCGCCGACGCCATGGGTCTCGGCGAAAGATTCCACATCGCGCGGGCGGCGGGCGGCGAGTTCGATCAGGGTGGCATCGTGGAAGATGACATAGGGCGGCACACCACGTTCCCGGGCCAGTTCCAGCCGCACCTGCTTCAGGCTCTGCAACAGGTCCTGCCCGGCCTCGTCCAGCGCGGTCTCGGCGGGCTTGCGGGTCTTGCGGCTGCTCTTCCCGCGCCCCGATGAGGCCGTCAGGATGTCGGTGCGCAGGCGCAGCGTCTCCTGCCCCATCAGCAGGCCGTGCCCCAGCCGCGTCACCGTCAGGCCGCCGAAACGGTCGGCGTCGATCTCCAGGAACCCGGCGGCGACGAGCTGGCGGATGATGGCGCGCCACTCACCGACCTTGCGGTCCTTGCCGATGCCGAAGGTCGGCAGCCGGTCATGCCCGAAGGAGGTGATCTTCGGCGTCGATTTCCCCATCAGGCTGTCGGCGATGTGCACCGCGCCGAACCGCTCCCCCGTGCGCACCACGGTGGACAGCACCTTCTGCCCCAGTTCGGTGCCGTCGATCAGGGTCGGCGGGTCCAGGCAGATGTCGCAGTTGCCGCAAGGCTCCGCCTTCTCCGCGAAGTAGGCGAGCAGCAGCACCCGGCGGCATTCCACCGCCTCGCAGAGGCCGACCAGAGCATCCAGCCGCTGGCGCTCCACCCGTTTCACCATGTCGTCGGCGTCGCTCTGTTCGATGAACTGGCGGCGCATGCGGATGTCGTTCAGGCCGAAGAAAAGCTGTGCCTCCGCCGGGGCGCCGTCCCGACCGGCGCGGCCGATCTCCTGATAATAGGCCTCGATGGTGGCGGGCAGATCGGCGTGGACGACGAAGCGGACGTCGGGCTTGTCGATGCCCATGCCGAAGGCGATGGTGGCGACGACGATGATCCCCGGCTCCGTCATGAAGCGGTCGAGCCAGCGCGCGCGGGTGTCCGGGTCCAGTCCGGCGTGATAGGCCAGCGCATTGTGCCCCGCCGCACACAGGGCCGCCGCCATGTCCTCCGTTCCCTGCCGCGAAAGGCAGTAGACGATGCCGGACTGGCCCTGCCGCTCCGCCACGAAGGCCTCCACCTGCTGTTCGACCTTCGACTTCACGGTGATGCCGAGGCGGATGTTGGGGCGGTCGAATCCGGCGACATGCACCGACGCTGTGCCGCCGAACAGACGCTCGATGATGTCCGTCCGGGTCTCCGCGTCCGCCGTTGCGGTGAAGGCCCCGATGGGAATGTCGGGGAAACGGCTGTGAAGCTGCTCCAGATCCCGGTATTCGGGCCGGAAGCTGTGGCCCCACTGGGAAATGCAGTGCGATTCATCGACCACGAACAGGCCGACGGGCAGATCGGCAAGCGCACGCAGCATGCGCTCCGTCATCAGCCGCTCCGGCGACATGTAGAGCAGGCTGGCCCGTCCGTCCCGGACCTTCAGCCAAGCATCGACGTTCTCCTCCCGGCTGCGGCTGGAGTTGATCGTGACCGCCGCGACACCGGCAAGCTGCAGCGCCGCGACCTGGTTCTCCATCAGCGCCACCAGCGGGGAGACCACAACGGTCAGACCGGGCCGCGCCAGCGCCGGCACCTGGAAGCAGAGCGACTTGCCCGCGCCCGTGGGCATGACCGCCAGCGTGTGCCGTCCCGCGATCAGGTCATCCACCACCGCCTCCTGCCCGGGACGGAAACTGTCGAAGCCGAAGACATCCTTCAGGATGCGGTGCTTCTCGGGCAGGTCTGCGGTGGCGGCGATGCTCATGGCCCTGTCTTGCACGATTCGCGCGACCGCTGCACCTCATGCCGTCCAACAGGCCTGTGCGGACCGGTTGGCTGGTGTAGATTGGCCGCGAACGAGCGGGAGGAGCCGGATCATGCAATCACCCCTGAGCCATGCCGAACAGGACCTGCGCGCCCGCGCACGCGACCTGGCGCAGAGCACCATCGCGCCGCGCGCCGCCGAGGTGGACCGCAGCGAGCAGTACCCCTGGGACAATGTGGCGGCGCTCAAGGACGCCGGTTTCATGGGCATGACCGTGCCGAAGGAACTCGGCGGGCCGGGTCTGAGCTACCTCGACGCCGCGCTGGTGATCGAGGAGATGGCGCGCGTCTGCGGCGTCACCGGGCGCATCGCGGTGGAAGCCAACATGGGCGCGATCTCCGCCATCCTGCAGTATGGCACCGAGGGTCAGCGGAAGATGGCCGCCGACTTCGTGCTGAACGGGGACAAGCCCGCCATCTGCATCACCGAACCTGAGGCCGGCAGCGCGGCGACGGAGATGACGACCACCGCCGTGAAACATGGCGACCGCTATGTGCTGAACGGCAAGAAGCACTGGATCACCGGCGGCGGCGTCTCCCGCCTGCATCTTGTCTTCGCGCGGGTGCTGGACACGCAGGGCTACCGGCTGGGCATCGGCGGCTTCATCGCCATCCGCGATCAGGACGCGGGCCTGAGGATCGGGGAGCGGGAGCCGACCATGGGCCTGCGCGGCATCCCGGAGGCGGAAGTCTTCTTCGAGGATCTGGAACTGGCGGAGGACCGGGTACTGCTGCCGCCCTCCGGTTTCGGGCGTGGCTTTGCCGACCTGATGAATGCCTACAACAGCCAGCGTGTGGGGGCGGGCACCGTGGCGCTGGGGCTGGCCGCCGGGGCCATGGACCTGGCCCGCGACTATGCCATCGACCGCCACCAGTTCGGGCGTCCCATCGCGGAGTTCCAGGGTCTGCAATGGATGCTGGCCGACATGGCGACGCAGGTGGACGCCGCCCGGCTGATGATCCACACCGCCGCGCGGTCACGCGGGCCGGACAACAGCCCCTTCCCCGATCCCTATTCAGCGGCGCAGGCCAAGGTCTTCGCCTCCGAGATGGCGATCAGGGTGACCAACGACGCGCTGCAGGTCTTCGGCGCCAGGGGCTATTCGCGCAACACCCCGGTGGAGCGCATCCTGCGCGACGCCCGCATGTTCACCATCGGCGGCGGCACCGCGCAGATCCTGCGCACCGTCATCGCGTCCCGCCTGCTGGGCATGAAGTTCCCGCAGACAAGGGACGGCTATGTCGGCCGCAACAGCCCGCCGCCTGCCAACGCGGCGGAATGAGGCCCGCCGGGGAAGCCGCTACCCCGCACTCCCCCGCCGCTTCGCGCGCTGGCGGAAGATGGTGAAGATGACAAAGGTCAGGCAGCAGCCGGTCATCACCCACGAGTAGCCGTTGGGATCGTCCAGATCCATGGCGACGCCCGTCATGGAGGGGCCGAGCAGGGAACCGACGCCGTAGAGCACGCCGAATGCCGCGTTCGCTGTCACCAGGTCCGCGCCGGAGAACCGCTCCCCCTGCAGGGCCATGGCGATGGTGTAGAGCGAGGCTCCGGCCCCGCCCCAGATGAACAGGATGCTGTAGCAGAGCCAGAGGTTCTGCACCGTGAAGGGGACGGCCAGTGCACCCACCACGCCGACCGCCCCCAGGATCGTCATCAGCCGGATCTTGTCGTATCGGTCGGCCAGCCAGCCCACCGGCCAGGCAAAGAACATCCCCCCGACCACGACCGCGCTCAGCATGATCAGCGCATCCTGGTCGGCGAG
Organism: Minwuia sp. IMCC3009; assembly: GCF_029909415.1. Taxonomy (GTDB): domain Bacteria; phylum Pseudomonadota; class Alphaproteobacteria; order Minwuiales; family Minwuiaceae; genus Minwuia. The sequence continues at coordinate 894,971 of NZ_CP123781.1, read as the reverse complement.
ACCGGACCGGCGACCGAAGACGGAGATCATGGAACTGGTCGAGTTCTCGATCATCGCATAGAGCAGGATCGCGCCGACCAGCGTCGGAGCCACCTTCACGTAGGTCAGCACGTTGAAGCTGGGGGTACCGTCGAAGCGCGGTGCGACCACGGGCACGAAGATCATGGGGATCGCCGCCACGAACATGATGGCCGCACCGATGACAAAGGGCGCCCAGCCCTGCACGCCGACGAAACCCAGCAGCACCGGACCGAGCGCAAAGCCGGCGGACAGGGAGATGTTGTAGATCGCCATGACCTGCGCGCGCTGCTCACTGCGTGCGACCTGGTTGATCCAGCTCTCCGACGCGACGAACAGCCCGGCCACCGCAACACCGCTGAGCAGCCGCAGCACCAGCCAGACCGCGTACCAGTCCAGAACCTTGAACAGGATCATGGTGATGCCATTGGCCAGCACGCAGATCACGATGAAACGCCTGGCGCCGAAGCGGGCGATCCATCGTGGCACGAAGGCGGAAGAGAGCAGGATGGCCAGCGGACCCATCGCGCTGTTGATGCCGATGGCGGTACCGCTGAAACCCTTGCCCTCCAGCAGCAGCGCCAGCAGCGGGAAGGTCAGGCCGATGGCCAGAGCCGCAACCGCAATGCACAGGATAGAGATACCCAGTCCGGCCCGCCGCTGACCGTCCGTCAGTTCAGGCCCCGCAGTCATCGGGAACGGGTCATGGCATGGGTCTCAGTCAGCTTCGAAGCGGTGGTAGCGGATGATCGGCGCATTGTTCTGATAGCTGAACAACGGGATCGCCTCAATCGCCGTGCCACGGACACGCCGGATCACTTCTTCCAGAACGAACTCGGTGACATCGGCAATCGGCATCTTCACCGCTTCACCCAGCGGTCGCCAGTCCAGATCCAGCAGTTCGCCGGACCCGGTCAGAGGGGCGTCACCGCCACCATCGGCACGATCGGCGTGAGTGATGAAGAAACGCGCGTGGAACCGGATCGGGCTCGGCGGCGGTGTGATGGCACGGGCGAGATAGTCGATGCCCGACAGGCGCGGCACGAACCTGTCCCCCTGCATCTCGCCAAAGCGCAGCCCGGTCTCTTCCCAGGTCTCACGCACTGCGGCGACGGCCAGGCCATGGGCGGTCTCGCCACCGAACTGCGCGGCAAGGCGGCGCAAGGGGCGCTCGTCGAGCCGGTCCAGCGTCGGCGCGGTCATGTCGACACGGTCCAGACGCCCGCCGGGAAACACGTACATGTGCGGCATGAAACGGTGACGGCCGGCGCGGCGGCCCAGCAGCACCTCCGTGTCATCACCCTCCCCGCGCAGGATGACGAGGCTGGCGGCATCGCGCGGACGCACCGGGCGCGGCGTTCCCTTGACCGGATCGGACGTGCTCATTCGAAGGTATCCATGTGCTTGCCGCGAACATACTTGTAGAGGGGCAGCTTGTGGTCAGAGGTGGCGGGCGGCGGCGATTCGACGAATTCCTCGACAAACTTCAGCATCACGCCGGTGATACGCGGAATTTCCAGCGTCAGGGCCTTGTCGATGGTCACCCAGTGGATGTCCAGCAGTTCGCCGTCGCTCTCGATCACCTCGTTCGCCAGCCGGTCCGCATCGGCCATGAAGAATCGCGCGTTGAAGCGGCGCGGGCGATAGGGCGGTGTCACGGCACGGGCAACGAAGTCCAGCGCCTCAAAATCCGGTGCAAAGCCGGTGTCGAAGAACCCCGCCCAGTTGCGCGGCACGCTGCGCCCCGGCTCCGGGTCCGGCTTGCCGAGGATCAGCCCCGTCTCCTCGAACGTTTCCCGAATGGCGGCGGCGGCCAGTGCACGGGCACGCGCGGGTGAGGCGGCCTTCGTCAGGTGCCCGCCGACATGCTGTTTCAGTTCGCTTGCGCCGCGGACTCGCCAGTCGGTCGGGTCCACCCGGCCGCCGGGAAAGACCCAGCGGTTCGGCATGAAGGCATGCTTGCCATGCCGTTCGCCCATCACGACCTCGACCCCGTGCGCCGACTTGCGCCAGAGCACCAGCGTTGCCGCGTCGCGCGGCTTCAGCGCCTTCTGGCCCTCCGGCCGCAGGTGGGTGTCATTCGGGTCGTGTGGTTTGTCAGCCATGGTGCCGTCCGGTCATCTGTGCAGGTTGCGCGCAAGATGGCCCGTGACAGACACACCTGTCCAGTCCGGGACCGCGCATGGCAGTCCCCATCGACGGATTGGTCAGGAGGTTACGGGTTCGTCCTCTTGCTCCAGCCCGAAGCCGTGCATGCGGTTGGCCCACTGCAGGCCGATGACCGCGCCCTTCAGCCGGGGCAGGAAGTAGAGCGACAGCAGCACCACCAGCGGCAGCCAGATCGCCATGTGCAGCCAGAGCACGGGATGCCAGGTCTGCTCCACGATCAGCACCAGCGGCACGATGATATGGCCGACGATCATGATGGAGAGATAGGGCGGCAGGTCGTCGGAGCGGTGATGATGCAGCTCGATCCCGCAGGACGGGCATTCATCATTGACCTTCGTATAGCCGTTGAACACACGGCCTTCCCCGCAGGACGGGCAGCGCCGCTGCCAGCCCTTGCGCATCGCGGTCCAGACGGAGCGCGGTTCCAGATCCTGGTACTCTGCGTGTTTCATGATTGCACAGATAGCACCTGTTGTTTGCCGGACCATGTGTCCGGCGGTCGCAGATGCCCGACTGCGACGATCAGACCCCGATGACCACCCGTTCGAACGTCCAGTAGAGGCCCACGACGGCAATGCAGAGCGAGCCGGGGATGATCACCCTCCGGCGATAGGTCGTCTCCGACATCTGCCACAGGGCCAGCAACAGCCAGGCCGCCAGAATGACACTCAACTGACCAAACTCGACACCGACATTGAAACCGATCAGCGCCGTCAGGAACTGGTCGTACGGCAGGCCCAGTTCGGTCAGTACCCCCGCGAAGCCAAGCCCGTGCAGCAGGCCGAACGCAAAGACCACGACGGGGCGCCAGGGACTGAGACCCCGCATGAAGAGATTCTCGATCGCAACATAGGCAATGGAGAGCGCGATCAGCGGCTCGACGATGGAGGGGGGCAGTTCCACCACGCCGTACAGGGACAGGGCCAGCGTGATCGAATGCGCCACCGTGAAACAGGTCACCTGGATCAGCAGCGGTCGCATGTTGGTGCTGAGCAGGAACAGGCCAAGCACGAAGAGGATGTGGTCCACCCCGCGCGGCACGATGTGGATGTAGCCGAGTTCGACATAGTCGACCAGGGTCTCGAACGTGCCACGCTCCGGCACCAGACCCTGCATCGGGAACGGGTCCGACCTTTCACCGGCCTGCAGCCAGGCGGAAGTGAAGGCCGCATCGCCCGCGCGGCGGAGCTTGACCGCGACAGCGCCATAGCTGGCCGGGTAGTCCCAGATGAACACGTCCGCACCCGGAGGAATGGTACCGGAAAGCACGACCTTCGAATTTCTGGAGACCCGTACGTCGCCGAGCGGCGCAACCGCAATCCCGGTGACGGACAGCGGGGCGGTCTGACCGTCGAACGTCAGATCGAAGCCGTCCGTGAAGGCATCCTGCTCCGAGGCGAAGCGCGCTTCCAGTTCGGCAGGGGTCAGTGCCCGAAGCCGGTCATAGAGTTCGGCATTGGCGCTGTCGTCGGTATCGGCCAGCCCGGCCTCGACCTTCGCCATCGACGCTTCGAGATTGATGTCGAGCGAAACCGTGAAGCGACCATCAGCGGCGAACTCCACCTCCGCCACCATCGGCCGAATCTCATGCGCCCTGGCCCCGCCATCACCGACAAGTGTCAGCGCGAACAACATGACGACCGACAGGCCGAACGCTATAAGGGCTCGCATCATCATGCTCCAGCAGACAGGTTCAGAAGTGAAGATGGCATATCGGATTTCAGGCCTGATCGCCATGCTGATGGCGATCACGTCAGCGTCGGCCCACGAATACTGGGTCGAGCCGCAGAACAGTCGCGCGGAGGCAGGCGATACGGTTCCCGTGACCATGGCCGTCGGCCAGGACTTTGTCGGCAGCACGCAGATCTACATCCCCGACAATACGGTGCGCTTCGATGTCATCGGGCCGGAGGGAACGGTTTCCGCCGACGCCGGTTTCGCCGCTGATCCGGCCGGCAAGGTCGTGGTCGGGGCACCGGGGCTCTACACGGTGGTGTTTCAGAACAGGGGCAACCTGATCGAACTCGATCCGCAGACCTTCGAGACCTATGCGCGGCGTGACGGCCTTGAACATGCGCTTGCCGCGCGCGCCGCGGCCGGGCGTGAGGAAACGCAGGCGCGGGAGCGCTATACCCGGTTCCCGAAGACCTGGGTCCTGTCAGGCGATGTCTCGGCGGGAGAAGCCGCGACCGCCCCCGTCGGCATGACGTTCGAACTGGTGCCACAGCGCAATCCCTTTGCGCTTTCTGCCGGCGAGAGCCTGCAGGTGCAGGCGCTGTACCGGGGATTGCCGCTGCGGGGCGTGCTGGTGCAGGCGTTCCACAAGCAGACGGAACGTCGGGTGGCCACAATGCGCACGGATGGCAATGGCATGGCCACGCTGGAACTGCCCGTCCCGGGTCGCTGGATGATCGCCGCAGTTCATCTGATCCCGGCGGACACCGATCCGGACCTCGACTGGGAAAGCTTCTGGGCCTCCTTCGTCTTCGACATGCCGTGATGTGACACCGATTTCGTGGTCCGAAACGAGACTGCCCCCTCGGTCGCGCGGACTCAACGGTCGTCGAAAACCATCATTACGTGATTGCCGTCACGTTCGCGGGTGTAGCGCATCTCCCGCGCCAGGTTGATCGCCAGGCGCACACCAACCCCACCGACGGCTCCGGCAATCGGGTCTCCGGTCACCCGCTCCGCATCCCGAACCGGATCAAAGTAGATGCCATTGTCCCGGAAATCCATCCGGATACTGCCATCCCTCTGCCGCTCCAGACCGATGCGCACGCTCGCATTGCTGCCGGCATTGCCATGGTGGATGCTGTTGGCGTAAAGCTCCTCAAACGCAACGGCCATGCGGGTTGCAGCCGCCGCACTCAGTCCGAGTTCGGCCCCCTGACGCTGCACCCAGCGTGCTGCCGTCGACACTTCACCCAGGTCGCAGGGAAATGTCCCGAAGCGGGACTTGGGACTGGCACTCACTTGGCTTACTCTCCACGGACGTCTGATCAGAACGGCGTCTACGTCATCGAAGCTTACGGATGGAACTGTCATGCGCAAAGTGACCTCAATCGCAGTACTGCTTGTTGCAGCCATTTTCGTGATTGCAGTTTTCGTGCCCGGCTCCGGTGCGCGCGCGGCGGAGACTGTTGCGGTGGTGGAGCGTGTGGCCGGCCAGGTCAGCATCGATCGCAATGGGGAACGCAGCACGGCGACGGAGGGCCAGGCGATCGAGGCGCAGGACACTGTCATCACCGCATCCGAAGGTGCGGTCGGGCTTCGCTTTACAGATGGGGCGGAGATCGCGCTGGGACCGGAGACCACATTCCGTATTCAGGAATACCGCTACGACAGCGCCCGGGACGAAGGTGCCTTCAAGGGACGCCTGAGCCGTGGCACGCTGTCCGCCCGTTCGGGAAGGATCGCCAAGCGCGGCAGGGATCGCATGCTGGTCGAGACCCCTTCCACCATCCTGGGTGTCCGGGGCACCCGTTTCATGGTCAAGGTCGATGACTGACACCTGACGGACGAAGGTCTGTCAGGTCGGGGGACCAAAGCGGATGTGATCCGTCCAGCCCCGTTCCAGCGCCGTCATGCGGTTCACCATCTCGGTGAAGGCATTGCCGCTGCTGTCGAAGTCCGTCGCGAAACGCTCCTCCGACGCATCAAGACGCTCGCACAGATCGAGGCCCGAACTGGTCAGCCGCACGATGGTTGCGCGCCGGTCGTGGCTGGAGCGGTACTGCTCGATATAGCCCGCCTCCACCAGCTTCTTGAGATTGTAGCTGGCGTTGGAGCCCTGGTAATAGCCACGCTCCATCAGCGTCTTCACGTTGACTTCGGCCGTGCCGATGTTGGACAGCAGCAACGCCTGAACAGCCGACAGGTCGTCGATACCCATCCGTTCCAGTTCGGCCCGGATCACGTCAAGATAAAGTCGGTGCAATCTCTCGATCAGCCGCGTTGCGGACCGGTAGTTCTCGGTCTGTTGTGACAACGACGATGTGCTGCGCGCGGAATCTGCCATGGCGTCCTACCTAGTATTTCCTGCTGTTCCTCGGTGAGTGTCGCCAAACTTCGTTAACGTTCCTTTTCATGTTGCCATGGCATGACGATATCCAGCGCGCTGGCTGCGGACGGGAAACGGGAGCGACATGGCCAAGGGAAGACAGGGCAGTGGTGAGGGCCAGCTGTCGGTGCTGGTGATCGATGATGACATCGACGGTGCGCAGACGGTCGTCAGCTACCTGCGCCACGGTGGATTGACCGCGCGCGCCGAGTCCAATGGTTTCGCCGGGGTCAACACCGCGAAGCGCCTGCGCCCGCATGTCGTGCTGCTGGATGTCCAGATGCCGGGACTGGATGGCATGGAGACGGCCCGACTGATCAAGCGCGCGGTGCCCGCAACGCGGATCATCCTGATTTCTGGTCATGCGGCGTCCCTTGTCGAAGCCAATCGCGACGCCACGGTCGCCTTTGCCGTGCTCGAAAAGCCTCTGCCCCTGCCTGCGATCCTGGATTTCGTGCGCCGGGCGCTGGGCTGAAACATGGCATCCGTTGCATGTGGCAACGCGCTGCCGACATGGATTTCCCAACGGGAACACATTGTTAACTTCGATGTTGATAAATGAGGGCGTATGTCCTTCGAGGAGCGTCAAGATGGCTGATACCGCAGCAGCAGAGCCAAAGTCAGGCATAGCCAATCTGTTTGACCTCGCACAGCGCAAGAGCCGTGAGGGCCGGGCGCAGTTGTATGAGGACATCTGGAATCTCTTCGAGACCGAAGGCGAGACGCTGACGGGCAGCGAGCGCAAGCTGATGACCGACATCCTGCGCCGTCTGAGCCATGACGTGGAGATGAGCGTCCGCAAGCGGCTGGCTATCCGGCTGAACGAGATGGCGGATGCGCCGATGGAACTGGCGGCCATGCTGGCCAACGACCAGATCGAGGTCGCCTATCCGATCCTGATGGACAACAGGGCGCTGCGCGATGCGGACCTGATCGAGGTGGTGCGCCATCGCACCCTGCAGCATCAGCTTGCGACAGCCATGCGCAGCAATATCTCGGAGGCCGTGGCCGGCGCGCTGGTCGAGACCGGCAACGAGGATGTGGTCGAGGCCCTGCTGGAAAACGATACCGCGCAGATCTCCGATGCCCTGCTGGAGCATCTGGTGGCGGAATCACAGCGCGTGGATCGCTACCAGAAGCCGCTGCTGCGTCGTCCGGACCTGCCCAAGGCGCTTGCCAAGCGCATGTTCGCCTGGGTCTCGGCCGCGCTGCGCCAGTACATCGTCGATAACTATACCTTCGATGTGTCGGAGCTGGATGACACGATGCTGAACGCGATGCGGGACGCCGTCCAGGAGACAACCGGAGAGGTGGAGGTGACCGACCCTTCGCAGAGGCTGGTGGAGAAACTTCATGCCGCCGGCCAGCTCAACGCCGCCTTCTCGGTGAAGGCGCTGCGCCAGGGGGAAGTCAGCCTGTTCGAATATTCCCTCGCCCGGATCGCGGGAATGCGCCCCGAACTGATGCGGCGCATGATCTATGAACCCGGCGGCGAGGCCCTTGCCATCGTCTGTCGTGCGCTTGATTTCGACCGTCAGATCTTTCTCACGATCTATGAACTGACCCGGGTTGCGCGCGGCATGCTGGCGCGCCAGATCGCGAACGACCGGCTGCGGCTGCAACAGTTCTATGAAGGCATGACACCCAATGACGCCATTGCCGTCGTGCGGCGCTGGCGGCAGGATCCCGAGTATCTCGCGGCCCTCAATCAGCTTGGTGCCAAGGGCTGATCACGGCAGTTCTTCCTTTACTCGACCGTTCACGCGCGCAATATCTCAGGTCCAACCTGGAACCGGGACAAGATTGCCGTGATTGATCCATTCGGGCGCGCCGTGACCTATCTGCGAGTCTCCGTGACGGACCGCTGTGACTTCCGCTGTGTCTACTGCATGTCGGAGCACATGACATTCCTGCCGAAATCGGACCTGCTTTCGCTGGAGGAACTGGACCGTGTCTGCTCCGCCTTTGTCGCCAAGGGCGTGCGGAAGCTGCGCGTGACCGGCGGGGAACCGCTGGTCCGGAAGAACGTGATGGAACTGTTTCGCGGTCTGGGTCGCCACCTGAAGACCGGTGATCTGGAAGAGCTGACACTGACCACGAACGGCAGTCAGCTGCCCCGCTTCGCCGACGATCTGCGCAATGCCGGGGTCCGTCGCATCAACGTCTCCATCGATACACTTGATCCGGAGAACTTCCAGCGCATCACCCGCTGGGGCAGCCTGGAGAAGGTGCAGGACGGACTGCGAGCCGCCAAGGAAGCCGGCCTGCACGTCAAGGTGAACGCCGTGGCGCTGAAGGGCGTCAACGAGGACGAGATCAGCGACATGGTTGGCTGGTGCGGCTCCCAGGGCTTTGATCTGTGCCTGATCGAGACGATGCCGCTGGGGGACATCGACGGCGACCGGACCGACCAGTATCTGCCGCTGTCTCTGGTCAGGGCGCGGCTGCAGAACGACTGGACCCTGCGCGACACCGACTATTCGACCGGCGGTCCGGCCCGCTATACCATCGTCGAGGAAACCGGACAGCGTCTCGGTTTCATCACGCCGATGACCCATAATTTCTGCGAGAGCTGCAACCGGGTCCGACTGACCTGCACCGGCACGCTCTACATGTGCCTGGGGCAGGATGATGCCGCCGACCTGCGCACCGCGCTCAGGACGGACCCCAGCGGGGCGCTGCTGGACGCGACGATCGATGAGGCCATCGGGCGGAAGCCGAAGGGGCATGACTTCATCATCGACCGCCGCGAGAAGCAGCCTGCCGTGTCACGGCACATGAGCGTCACGGGCGGCTGAGATCACCAGGCCAGCGTGGCGGTTTCCGTCCTTGAACACGCCACGGACCGGGGGCATACAAATTGCTTGTTCAGGGTTCTGGTTAGCGACATGGATCGCGTAACCACCTGATTTGATGCAATTCGGAACGAAAGTGCCCCGAACCGTCCCATGATTGCACGGCGCGCCATACCGGTCTTCCTGAGCTTCGGCGAGAACATCAGCCGCGGCACCGCCGTGGCCATGGTCAGTCATGTCGCCCTGCTGGCCGGTCTGGCGATCGCGTCGCCACAGCTCTTCGACAGCCAGCCGGACGACATCGGTGGCTTTCCGATTTCCATTCAGGTCTTTCCGGACGTCTACCAGGAACCGGTGACCGTCGAGCTGGTGGACGAGAAGGACCTGCTGCCGGATCCGGCCCCTGTCACGGAAGCCGAACCGGAACCGGAGCCCGTCGTGGCGGAGCCGGAGCCTGAACCCGAGCCCAAGCCGACGGAAGTGCTGGTGCCGGAGCCGAAAACGGTCGAGGCCCCGAAGGATACCCCGGAGATCGCCCTGCCCGATGTGCGCCAGGCCGCGATCGAGGCCGCACGGCGCAACGAACGGCCGGCCTCCGCCGGACCCGCCCCTGTTGCCCCGAACGCCGGTGACGTGTCCCTGGTCTACGAGAAGGGGCCTGCGCTGACACCGAAGGAGGAAGCCGGCATCGTCAAGGTGCCCGACAACCTGCGGCGGAGCGGCACCCGGCCGGTCAGGGACATTCCGTCTGACCCGGCGGAGATAGAGCGCGAGATCCGCCGGACGGAAGCCCTGCAGGCGCAGGCCGAGCTTGCCGCCAAGACCGCCCCGACGGACGCGGAGGCCCAGGCCGCCGCCGCGCGTGCGGCGGAACTGAAGCAGCGCCTGCAGGAACTGGAGCTGGCACGTCTGACACCGGATGCCGCCATTGCCGCCGCCACGCTGGAGGCGGAAGGTGCGGCAGCCGCCGCCGACAAGGCATTGAAGATCGCGCAGGAAACCACCGCCGCGGTCCTGCGCGCCCGCGCCGAGACACGCGTGACATCCCAGCCCGTGCGCAAGGCACTGGCCGACGCATCGGATGCGGCACAGGCCGTGGCTGCAGCGGCGGAGCGGGCTCAGGCAGCGGCTGACAGGGCGCAGCGCGCCGCAGCTGCAGGTGCCACCGACAAGGCGCGGGAGAGCCGGTCCGACGCCGAGACGGCCCTGTCGGATGCGGAGAAATCCCGCAAGGTCGCTGTGGCCGCGCTCGACCGCGTGATCGAGGCCGCACGGACTTCCGTTGCCAGCGCCGAGCCGACAACGGAACCGCCGGAAGCTGCGCAAGAGGTCCCGGAGCGGAAGAAACCGCCGCAGCCGGAAGCGCCACTGTCCGATGCGGAGCAGGCGCGCCTGAAGTCAGCGGTCGAACGCTATCGCAGGGCTGCGGAAGAAGGCTATGCCCACGCCGAGTACAACCTCGCGAAGGCCATCGATGAGGGCAAGGGAACGGAGAAGGATCCGAAGAAGTCCGCCGACATTCTGGAGCGGCTGGCGAAGCGCGGCTATCCGCCTGCGCAGGTTCGCCTGGCGGAGAAGCATCTGACCGGCGACGGCGTGGAAAAGGACCGCAAGCGTGCATTCGTGCTGCTGAAGATGGCCGCGGATGAAGGCAACCGCACGGCGAAGCGTGCGGTGAAGGAACTGAACAGGGAAATGTCGGCGGAGGAACGCCAGCAGGCCGAGATCGAGGCTGGCCGCTGGCGGCGCTTCATCGAGAAGGAGAAGACCGAGCGGTCCATCGCGCCGGCGCAGCAGCGCCAGCTTGATGGCGACCTGAGGCAGGCCGTGACCGCCGGGAACGTGCAGCAGATCGAGGTGCTGCTGCGCTCCGGGGCTGATCCCAACGCCATCGACGCCGCGGGGCGCGACGCGATCATCGCCGCATCATGGCGCGGGCGCGAAATGGTGGTGGAGTTCCTGATCGAGCGGGGTGTCGATATCGATACCAGGGACTTCGAGGGGCGGACGCCGCTGGCCTGGGCCGCGATCAACGGTTACGCGTCGATTACCGAGGATCTGCTGAGCCAGAGCGCCGATCCGAATGCATCCGACGAAGAGGGTGTGACGCCCCTGATGCGTGCGGCCTGGAACGGCCATGAGGATGTGGTACTGGCCCTGCTGAAGCAGGGGGCAAGCCCCGACATCCGCGACGCCGAAGGCAAGACCGCGCGCGACCGCGCGCTGGAGGAACGCTGGGATCGCGTGGCGCGCATCCTGGAACGTGAAACAGTCTCGCCGAACTGAGTCGCCCTGCCCGCAGAAAGAAAATGGCACCGCAGGTCTGCCCCGCGGTGCCACAATCCTCGCGTCCTGAAGTGTCGCCCCCCGAACAGGGGCCCGAACCGGTATCAGTCGGCTGCGTCCTTGACCATGTGGATGGAGCGCTGCGGGAACGGGATCTCGATACCCAGCTCGTCCATCTTTTCCTTCATGGCCTGGGTGAAGTCGAACTTCAGCCCCCAGTAGTCACCGGCATTGCACCAGAGACGGATGGTGATATCGACCGAGCTGTCACCCAGGTTGGAGACGACGATCTGGGGCGCCGGATCCGGCAGCACGCGGGCATCCGCCTCCGCCATGGCATGCAGCGCCTTCATGGCCTCCACGTGGCTGGAGCCATAGCCGATGCCGAGCACGAAGTCGCAGCGGCGCGTGGCATGATGGCTGTAGTTCTTGATCGCGGTATTCCAGAGCGACCCGTTCGGCACGATGATGTGGACGTTGTCCGCCGTGTGCATCTCGGTCACGAAAAGCGACACGGAATCGACCGTACCGGCAACGCCACCGCCTTCGATGAAGTGCCCCTGACGGAAGGGGCGGAAGGCCAGGATCATCACACCGGCGGCAAGATTGCCCAGTGTCCCCTGGAACGCCAGACCGATGGCCAGGCCCGCTGCACCCATGACGGCGACGAAACTCGTGGTCTCGACCCCGAACTGGTCCAGTGCGGCGATGACCGTGAATGCAATGACGCCGTAGCGGGCGACAGCAGCCACGAAGTTGGTGATCAGCGGATCGGTCTTCTTCGACCGGCCCAGCAAGCTGCGTACCGCGCGGGCGACCCAACCGGCGGCGGTGAAGCCGACGATCAGGATGACGATGACGCCTACGATGGCAATCGCATATTCCGCCGCGTAGGTGACCAGAAAGTCCACCGTTTCCGAGGCCTTCTCAGAGTCCATTTCCTGTATCCCTCTTCTTATTGTCAGACTGGGTCAGTCGGTTCCGAACAGTCCCTTGAGTTTCTTCGCGGCACCTTCGACCGGGTTGCTGGACTCCGTCGAAGCCCCATCCGTGGAAGTGCCTCCGTCGCTCGCAGCCTTGTCACCACCGCCTGTCACACTGTCGAGCAGTCCCTTGACGGCACCGCCACCGCCTTCGATGACGCCCTTGACGGCATCCCCGGGGGCTTCGATCACGCCACGGACAACGCCTTCCAGATCAGGCTGGATCGACGGATCGTCCAGGCTGCCCTTGATCAGGATCGGCACACCGAGACCGCCGGCGCTCTTGGCGCCCTGCCCTGCAAGGCTGGCCACCAGCTTCGGCAGTACGCGATAGTCGATCTGGCGCGGCGGCAGGGATACGGTGCCCTTGCCGGTCACGCGCAGCAGCGGTGCATTCATCATCAGGTCGGGATTGTTGATGACACCGTTGTTCGCGGTCCAGGTCGCCGAGATCTCGGCGAAGTCGGTCTTTTCCGCCTCGTCATAGTCGAGGTCGAGATTGGCTGTTGAGATGCCACGCACCGCAGCCGCCAGATTGTAGCCGATGATGGCACCATCGCGGACCGTCAGCGCACCGGTCCCGTTCAGGGCGGAAACGATCTGCCGCTCCGATGCCCCCGCCGTGGTCATGTCGACCGCAAGCTCGACCGTACCCAGAAAATCACCGAAGTCGGCGAACTGCTGCAGCATCGGCTGGGCCTGGATGCCGTTGCCATCCAGCTTGATGGCGAACTTCGGCGCGGCACCACGGCGGTCGATGCTGACCGCACCGGTCGCCTCGCCGTCATAGAGACCCAGTTTCGTGATCGTCAGGTTGGTCCGCTTGCCCTCGGACACGAGCTTGATGTCGGTTGCAGCCGTATCGACGATGCCGGTCTTGATGGAGTCAGCCGCGATGTGCATGTCCACATCCGCCGCATCCAGCCCCGAAAGGTCGATGGGATCATCGGACCAGTCCTTGGAAGCACCGGCAGGTGCAGCGGCACCGTCGGACGTGCCGACACCCTCCTTCGCATCGGCGGGCATGTAGGGCCGCAGATCCAGGTCGCCGCCGCTCAGATCAGCGAACAGGGACGGGCGGGCACCGGCCAGCCCGGCACGGATGGCACCGGTCAGGCGATTCCCGTCAAACCCGATGGCGGCATCGCTCAATGCCACAGCGGTCGGGCTGCCGGTCACGTTCGCGTCCAGCGAGATGGACGAAGGCAGCTTGACCTCCGGCCCCATGGCGGCACCAACCCAGGCAAGCAACTCGCCCAGCTTGTCAGCCGTGACCGTCAGGCGACCCGCGCCCTTCGGTGCCGTACCGGCGGTGGCTGTGCCGTTGAAATCAACCTTGAACAGGTCACCACCTTCCGCCGTCAGACGCAGGGCCGTTTCCTGACCTGCGGCAATCGCCTGCGGCCGGTCGACATGCGCGACCACCGAAACCTGGCGTCCCTGCCATTCGGCGCTGGCGTCCATGTCGAAGGGGCCCGCGAAGTCAGGCAGCGACAGCTTGGCATTCACGCCCTTCAGTTCCTGACGCTGACCTGTCTGGGCATCCATGTAGATGAAGGTCGCGTTCTCCAGGCGAACGTCATCCAGCCGCAGGGCCAGATCACCGCCACCGCCACCGGACCCTTCGCCGGAACCGCCGGAAGCGGCAGGCGCCGCGGCACCCGCAGGCGGATCGAACTCGAAGTTGAACCGGCCGTTGGCATCCTTCTCGATCGCGATCACCGGCTCAACCAGCACGAAGCGCTTGATCACCACGTCGCCGGAGATTGCCGCCATCAGATCGACCTGGATGTCCGCGGACTTGATACGGACCAGATCCGCGGCCTCTCCGCCCGCCGCGTTGCTCAGGGCGACTTCGGGCAGGGTCAGGGCCACATCGGGAAAGATCGAGAAACTGGGATCACCATTGACCGTGAGCTTGCGCCCCGTGGCTCCCTCGACCTCTTCCTTGACGTAATCGACAAGCGTGGAGGTCGGAACGACAAACGGCACGATGATGACAATGGCCACCAGCAGCACCAGAATGACTCCGATTGCAATCAGGACGCGTTTCATCGGTTTCCCCTAGTTTGGAACTCGTTTCACTTTTTCGACTGCCATTTCGCACCTGTCAAACCTTCGCGAAGCCTGTCACAGGCTTCACACAGGGCGCTGGCGCGCATTTCCGTAATTCTGTGACGACAATAGCAGAATGTGTGCCGACAATCGCCGGGTCTGTGCCGACGCGCCTCTCCCCAGCCGAGCAGAATGTGTGCCGACAATCGCCGGGTCTGTGCCGACGCGCCTCTCCCCTGCCGCTTCTGCGCTTCCCGTCGATAGGCCGCTGGCCTATGTTCGGCGCAGGCCGAGACAACCCTGGGGAGGACGAAATGTCGAAAGGCACTGTACTGGCAAACGGCGCGGACCTGAGCGGGAAGTACGCGGATGTGGTCCCGCGCCCGGCCAGCAGCATCCTGCTCATCCGCGATTCCGACGCCGGGCTGGAAGTCTTCATGGTCAAGCGCCATCACAAGATCGACTTCGCCTCCGGCGCGATGGTCTTTCCCGGCGGCAAGGTCGATCCCGAAGACAGTGATGCGGAAGCCCGTGCCGCGACCATCGGCGCCGAACCCTTCGACGACACACAGCTCGGCTTCCGGGTCTCGGCGATCCGGGAGGCGTTCGAGGAAACCGGCGTCCTGATCGCCACCAACAAGGATGGCAGCGAACTCACGGCCGAGCAGACCAACGACCTCAAGGAACGCTATGCAGCGCGCCTGGAGAAGAACGAGGTCACCATGGGTGCCATGGCGGCGGCGGAGGGTCTGTCGATCCGGGTGGACCGGCTGGAAGCCTTCGCCCACTGGATCACACCACCGGTGATGCCGAAGCGGTTCGACACCCCCTTCTTCATCGCCGTGGCCCCGGAGGCACAGATCGACGGCGCCCTGCATGATGGCACGGAGGCGGTGGAGAGCGTCTGGACAACACCGGCAGCCGTTATGGAACAGGCCGACCGTGGGGAGGTGACGATGGTCTTCGCCACCCGGCTGAACCTGCAGCTGCTTGGAGAATCATCGAACGTCGCCGAGGCCATGTCCGCCGCCGCGAAACGCACGCCTGTCATTGTCACGCCACATGTCTATGTGAAGGACGGTCGTCGCATGATCGACATTCCCGCCGACGCCGGTTTCGGCAAGGCAACCTGGGATGTGGGCGACGGCTGAGGGATGTTGGCGAAGGCTGAAACAGCGGGCGCCGCCCTGCGGCAGCCCGCTTCCCGAAACACATAAAAAAGAGCCGCGCCCTTTCGGAGACGGCTCTTTCTCTAGCTTGTTCTGCGTACGGGAGCGGTGCTCTTGATCGGCTCCGTCTCCCTGCGCCCCTCCCAAGACTCGGGCAAAGCTGAAGGAACGTTACCCGCATTGAATGCGTGACGCAACGTCAAGATACTTGTCACTGCACAAATATCTATCGGTCTGCCTCAACTTCAGGCAGCGAGCTTGTCGAGTTCCTTCAGCAGGGCGTCGGACATGGTTGCCGTCGAGACCTGAGCCATGCCCTCAGCCATGATGTCGGGGGTGCGCAGACCGCGCGACAGCACATTGTTCACAGCCGTCTCGATCAGGTCCGCATCCTCCGGCAGATCGAAGGTGTAGCGCAGCGACATGGCGTAGGACAGCAGGGTAGCCAGCGGGTTGGCCTTGCCCTGTCCGGCAATGTCCGGCGCGGAACCGTGCACCGGCTCGTACAGCGACTTGCGGCGACCGGTCTCGTCCACATCGCCCAGCGATGCGGAAGGCAGCATGCCGAGCGAGCCTGTCAGCATCGCCGCCGTGTCGGACAGCATGTCACCGAACAGATTGTCGGTCACGATGACATCGAACTGCTTCGGCGCACGGACAAGCTGCATGGAGCAATTGTCGGCGTACATGTGACTGAGCTCGACATCGGAGAAGGATTCCGCATGCAGCTTGGTCACTTCCTCGCGCCAGAGCACGCCGGACTCCATGACGTTGGCCTTCTCGACGGAGCAGACCTTGTTGCCCCGCTTGCGCGCCAGGTCGAAGGCGACGGCGGCAACCCGGCGGATCTCGGAGGTCGTGTAGACCTGCGTGTTGATCCCGCGCCGTTCACCGTTCGGCAGATCCTCGATCCCGCGCGGTTCGCCGAAGTACACACCACCCGTCAGTTCACGGATGATCATGATGTCCAGCCCTTCGATGATGTCACGCTTCAGGGTGGAGGCATCGACCAGCGGCGCGAAACAGAGTGCTGGGCGCAGGTTGGCATAGAGGCCCAGATCCTTGCGCAGGCGCAGCAGGCCGCGTTCCGGCTTCTGTGCGAACGGCAGGTCATCCCACTTCGGACCGCCGACGGCGCCGAGCAGCACGGCGTCGGAATTCATGGCGGTATCCACCACCTTGTCGGTCACCGGAATACCGTGCTTGTCGATGGATGCCCCGCCGACCAGATCCTCGGTCACGTCGAAGCTGACGGCGCGGCGATGATCCATCCAGTCGATCACCTTGCGCACGACACTCATCACTTCCGGCCCGATTCCGTCGCCGGGCAGCATCAGCAGTTTGCGATTGGATGCCATGGTCTCAATTCCTCCAGAATGGGCCGTGCGTCAGGACGCGGCGCGGTAAAGCCAGGGCGCGCTGCTCTTCTGTTGAGCCTCGAAGCCGTCGATGGCGTCGCCGCGCTGCATCGTCAGGCCGATGTCGTCCAGGCCATTGAGCAAGCAGTGCTTGCGGAACGGGTCGATCTCGAAGCGGAAGGTCTTGCCGTTGGACGCGAAGACGGTCTGGCTTTCCAGATCAACCTCGATCTCCAGGCCCTCTGCCGCGTCGGTCATCAGATACTCGATCGCATCCTTCGGCAGCGGCACGGCCAGAATGCCGTTCTTCGAACAGTTGTTGTAGAAGATGTCGGCAAAGCTTTCCGCAATGACGCAGCGGATGCCGAAATCCAGCAAAGCCCAGGGCGCATGTTCCCGGCTGGAGCCGCAGCCGAAATTGTCACCGGCGACCAGGATCTCTGCCTTCCGGTAAGGCTCCCGATTCAGAACGAATTCCGGAATCTCCGTCACACCGTCGGTGTAGCGCATCTCGTCGAACAGGTGCTTGCCAAGCCCCGAACGCTTGATCGTCTTCAGGAACTGCTTCGGAATGATCATGTCGGTGTCGATGTTGGCAATCCTCATCGGCGCCGCAGTTGCCTTCAGGCGGTCGAATTTCTGCATGGTTCGGGCTCCCTCTCCGTTCGCGCGTTGTCATAGCGCCAGCCAGTGCATAGTTAAAGTCCCAAGCAACACGGGAGAAGCCTGCCATGCCACAAACTGATGCCGAATTCCCCGGTGGCAGCGATACCGCATCCGCCAGATACCAGGCCAATGCCCGCTCAACGCTGCTTGCCTACCTGCTCTGGTTCTTCCTCGGCTGGCTCGGCGTGCATCGCTTCTATCTCGGCCGTGTGTTCTCCGGAATCATCATGCTGCTGCTCTGGGGCGCGGGAACCGGCCTTGCCGTGGTCTTCATCGGCTACCTGCTGCTGATACCCTGGGCCATCTGGTGGTGCCTCGACGCCTTGCTGATCCCCGGCATGGTCCGCGCGGAGAACAACGCCGTCGTCGACCGGATCGAACGCGGGAGGTGACTGTCTGCTGACCGTTCCGCCCCTCTCCCCCTCCCGGCCACCCACGCAAGTATCCTGAAATGGGTGGCCGGGAGGGGGAGAGGGGAGGCCCGGTCAGCGCAATGGACCACCGCTACTGTCGCGCCATCTCCGCGTTGGCGATCATTTCACCGTCCAGATCGCCCTGCTTGTACAGCCTGACGCTGACGCGGTGCAGTTCGCCGGTGAAGCAGTAGGGCGCGCCATAGCGACCCACGGGACTGCCACGGTCCCGGCCGATATCGAGACCGGACCAGGAGATGAACGGGCCGAAGGTGTGCGGCGAATGCAGTGACCCGGCCGCCTGCCCGTCGATCAGCAGCCGGTAGGTGATGCCGTCGCCGTCCGTGTCGTTGCGGGCCGTCAGACCGAGTTCCGTCGTGCCAGCGGGGATCGCCGCGGGCGACCGCAACACGGTCAGTTCCCCGCCGATGTTGGTGACATGAACCAGATGCCCCGCCCCGTCGATGTACAGCGCGTATCCGGAAGTGGCATCGCCATGGGCCAGCAGGATTCCTTCCGGCTTCCTGTCGCCGATCCGAACGTGCGCGGTGATGTCATAGTCGCGGCTGCGGATATCCGGTGCCACCTCGGTCGGGATATGCCCCATGCCCCAGTGGAAATCGAAACGGGTCCGCGCCCCCTGATGCCGCTCCGCATTCTCCGCGAAACGGGCGGCGAACCGGTCATCCAGCGGCAGCACGTTCCTGGCCGCCGCCTCCTGCCACCAGTGGTCGATCATCGCCTGCAGCCGCTCGGGATGTTCGGCAGCCAGATCGGCACTCTCCGAGAAGTCCGCGTCCAGGTGATAGAGTTCCCAGACGTCGTCATCGAACGGCGTTCCGGGCGGATGGAACGCCACCGCCTTCCAGCCATCGAGCCAGAGACCGCGATGGCCGAACATCTCGAAATACTGCGGCCGGTCGCGTGACGGCGCGTCGGCGTCCTTCAGGCTTGCCGCGAAGCTGACACCTTCCAGCGGCATCTGCGGCACGCCATTCACCTCGGCGGGCGGTTCGACACCGACAATCTCCAGCAGGGTCGGGACCAGGTCGCTGACATGGGCGAACTGATGGCGCAGCCCGCCTTCGCGCCCCAGACCGTTGGGCCAGGAAATCACCAGCGGATCGCGGATGCCGCCGCCATGGGTGTTCTGCTTGTAGCGTTTCAGCGGCGTGTTCGCCGCCATCGCCCAGCCGAAGGGGAAATTGGAATGGGTGTCCGGCCCGCCGATGTCATCGATGCGCGCCAGCTTCTCCGCCACCGACTCCTTGCGCCCGTTGTAGGGGCCCATGGCATTGACGAAACCGAACGGCCCGCCCTCCTGACTCGCCCCATTGTCGGACATGACGATGATGATGGTGTCGTCGCGGACCCCGGCGTCCTCCAGGAACCCGACCAGGCGGGCAAGGTGCTGGTCGGCATGGTCCAGCATGGCGGCATAGGCGGACTGCAGCCGGGTGAAGACCTTCTGCTCGTCCGCACTGTGCTTGTCCCAGGGGCGGACATTGTCGTTGATCGGCGGCAGCACGGTATCCTGCGGCACCAGCCCCAGTTCCTTCTGCCGCGCCAGCCTGCGCTCCCGCTCCACGTCCCAGCCGCCGCTGAACATCTCGTCATAGGACCGGATCAGGTCGAACGGGGCCTGATGCGGCGCGTGGCAGGCACCGAACGACAGCAGGGTCATCCAGGGCACGGTAGGCTGCTCGGCGATGTGGCCGGACAGGAAACGGATCGCCTGATCCACCAGATCGGACGTCAGGTGATAGCCGTCGGCGAAGGTGCCCGGCGGGTCGATGTGGGAATTGTCCTGCACCAGTTCCGGCGAAAACTGATCGGTCTCCGCGTCCATGAAACCGTAGAACCGGTCAAAGCCGCGCCCCAGCGGCCAGCCGTCGAACGGGCCGGTCGCCCCGGTCTCCGTCAGCGGCGTGACATGCCACTTGCCCAGCATGTAGTTGCGATAGCCCTGGCCCCGCAGCATCTCCGCGATGGTGCCGGCCTGCTTCGATATCTTGCCGGTATATCCCGGATAGCCGCTGTCGAAGTTCGCCAGACTGCCGACCCCGACCGAGTGATGGTTGCGCCCGGTCAGCAGTGCGGCACGGGTGGTCGAGCACATGGCCGTCGTGTGGAACCCGGAATAGCGCAGTCCCTCCCCCGCCAGCGCGTCGATGGTCGGGGTCCGGATGGTGGAGCCGTAGCAGCCGAAGTCCGAGAAGCCGACGTCGTCGAACAGCACCATCAGGATGTTCGGGGCGCCCTTCGGCGGTTTCACCTTCTCCGGCCACCAGGGTTTCGAATCCGCTATTGTCCGACCGATCTTTCCCGCGAACTCTTCGCTGTTTCCCGTCATCCTGCATTCCTCCCCGTCATGCGTGCAGCAGAACCTAGCGCATTGCCGACCGAAAGAGACAGCCCCGATGCGTCCGACCGGAACTGGGCTATAAGGCGGACTCTGAACACACTCGGGGAAGCAAGACATGAAACCAACAACCCTGTCAGGCGTTCGCGTCGTCGAGATGAGCCACATGATCATGGGGCCGTCCTGCGGCATGTTCCTGGCCATGTTCGGTGCCGACGTGATCAAGATCGAGCCGCCGGAGGGGGACCGGACACGGGCCCTGACCGGCATGGGCACCGGCTTCTTCCCCGTCTTCAACCGTGGCAAGCGCTCCGTCGCGCTGGATCTGGACGGCGAGGCGGGGATGGCCGCACTGCATGCCCTGCTGGCCGAAGCGGACGTCTTCATCGAGAATTTCCGCGACGGCTCGCTGGAGAAGCGGGGACTGGATTCGGCGACCCTGCGCCAGCGCTATCCGCGACTGATCACGGCGCCGCACAAGGGCTTCCTGAACGGCCCCTACCGTGACCGCACCGCGCTGGATGAAGTCGTGCAGATGATGACCGGCCTGGCCTACATGACCGGCCCGACGGGGCGGCCACTGCGGGTCGGGTCCTCGGCCAACGACATCATGGCGGGCATGTTCGGGGCCATGGGCATCATGGCGGCACTGATGGACCGGGACACCTCCGGCGAGGGCCGCGAAGTGCGCGTCGGCCTGTTCGAGAACTGCCTGCTGATGGTGGCGCAGCACATGGTGCAGTACGACCTGGTGGGGACGGAGGCACCGCCGATGCCGGAGCGGGATTTCTCCTGGCCGGTCTATGACATCTTCGAAACCGCCGATGGCAAGCAGCTCTTCATCGGCGCGGTCACCCTCGGCCACTGGGATTCGCTCTGTGGTCTGCTGGGGCTCGACGATCTGGTGGGACGCGACGACCTGAAATCGAAGATGCAGCAGATCGACGCCCGGACATGGACCATCCCGATCATCGCGGAGGCGGTCAGGACACGCACCCTGGCCGACCTGGAAGCGGCCTTCCTGCCGCTGGGCATCCCCTACGCCCCGATTGCCCGTCCGGCGCAGATGTATGACGACCGGCATGTGAACCGGCCCGGCGGGCTGCTGACCTCCACCTACAACGACAAGGCCTTCCGCGCGCCCGGACTGCCGCTGGATTTCGACGGTCAGCCCACGGACTTCGCGGCGGACGTGCCGGAGATCGGCGAACATACCGACGACATATTGCGTGCACTTGGCCTGGACAGTTCGACAATCGCCGCCGCCTCTGGCAAATAGGGCGAAATCAACAAACGACAGGAGGGAACCCCCCATGAAGAAGATTCTGATGACCGCCGTTGCCGCCGCCGCGCTGGCCGGCATTGGCCAGTCCGGCACGGCGCAGGCCGCCGAGGCCATGCGCTGCAGCCACCAGCTGCCGCCGCAGCACCACATCGCCCAGGTCATCGACCGCTGGGCCGCCGAGGTCGAGGCCCAGTCGAATGGCGACATCGACGTGCAGGTCTTCGGTGCCAACAGCCTTTCGGGCGCGAAGGAAAACATCCCCTCCGTCGCCAAGGGCAGCATCGAATGCGCCTTCTCCGTGAACTTCCAGTGGGGCAAGACCCTGCCGCTGATGAATGTCACGCTGAAGCCCTATGCCGTGACCAGCAAGGACGTCCTGGCCAACTGGCCGGGATCGGAGGCCGCGAAGTATCTCGAGGCGGCCCTGCTGGAGAAGGGCGTGCGCAACGTTGCCTGGCTGTTCACCACCCGGATGAGCGCCTATACCTCGAAGGGCAAGGCGCTGCTGACCCCGGCTGATTTTCAGGGCGTCAAGATTCGCGGCCTGAACCCGATTGTCGATGCCGGCCTGCGCGCCATGGGTGCCGCGCCGTCGGCCATGTCCGGCTCCAAGGTCTATCAGGCGCTGTCCACCGGTGTCATCGATGCGGGTCTGACCGACATCGCCGCCACCTGGTCACGCAAGTACTACGAAGTCCAGGATCAGGTCGTGGCCTCGCCGCTGTTCAGCGTCTTCTTCCATGGCTACGTCAACCCGGCCTGGTATGACGGCCTGAGCGATGCCAACAAGGCTGCGCTGGACGCCGCCGGTGCAAAGGCTGCCGTCTGGGCGGTCGAGGAGACCGAGAAGGCTGCCGGTTCCGCGCCGTACAACCTCGCCACCAAGAATGTGACCGTCCACATCCACACGGCAGAGCAGGCCGCGGTGATGAAGGCGGCGATGGGTCCGGCATTCGATGCCGCCTTCGCCGAGGAAACCGGTGACGAAGGCAAGAAGCTGCTGGAACTGGTCAACCAGATCGGCAAGTAAGCGGCAACCACCGCTTCGGATCGCACGGCAGGCAGCACCATGAACCCTGTTGAACGACATGGTGCAGGGGGTGACGGCACGACGCCCGCACCCGGCCTGCCGGAGCGTCTGGTGACACCCGTGGCGCGGCTGGGCCTCGGTCTGGCCGCGCTGGGGGTGCTCGTCGTTCTGGCCATCACCGGCTACAGCGTCTTCAAGCGCTATGTGCTCGGCACGCCGGTGACCTGGACCGACGAACTCTCCGGCTATCTCGTGGTCGCCATAGTCATGCTGGGCGCGGCGGAGACGCTGCGGCGCGGCGACCACATCAGCGTCGACCTGCTGTCAGGCCGCCTCAAGGGCAATGGCCGTCGCTTGGCCTCGGTCTGGGGCATGATTGCGGCCATACTGGTCATGCTGGCGATCCTGGTCAGTGGCATCACCGCTGTCCGGTTTTCCTATGACTTCGGTGTCTATTCCGACGGCTATCTGGCCGTGCCGATGTGGATTCCGCAGCTTGCCCTGATCGTCGGATCGGTTCTGGTCATTGCCGTGGCGGTGGCGCGCCTGCTCTCCATTCTGAGCGGCGGGCGGGGCGACCGATGACACTTGTCCTGATCCTCGGCCTGCTGCTGGTACTGCTGCTGACCGGCGCACCGATCTTTGCCGCGCTCGGGCTGGCATCCCTGATCATCACCCTGCTGACCGAAGGCCATGTGCACTCGATTGCCGACACGGTCTTCGCCAAGCTGAACAACAATCTGCTGACCGCGATCCCGATGTTCGCCTTCATGGCCTTCATCATGATCCGGTCCAGGGTGGTCGATCACCTCTATGAGGCCGCCAATGCCATGGTCCGGCACCTGCCAGGTGGCCTGGGCATCGCGACGGTACTGTCCTGCACGGTCTTCGCCGCCATTTCCGGTTCTTCCGTCGCCACCGCACTGACCATCGGCACCGCCGCCATCCCGCAGATGCGCCGGTTCGGCTATCCCGCCCATACCGCCTATGGCGTCATCGCCGCGGGTGGCACGCTGGGAATCCTGATCCCGCCCTCCGGCCCGATGATCCTCTATGCCATCGTGACAGAGGTCTCCATCGGCGCGCTGTTCCTGGCGGGGCTGATTCCGGGCCTGCTGATGGCACTCGTCTTTGCGCTCTACTGCATGTGGGCGGCCATCCGGCGACGGGATATCGAGAATCCCGGCTGGATCGGGTTCCGTGAATGCGCCCGTGCGGTCGGTCGCGCCTTCTGGGCCCTGATGATGCCCCCCGTGGTGCTGGGCGGCATCTATCTCGGAATCTTCACGGCATCTGAGGCGGCAGCCATCGGCTGCTTCTATGCCCTGTTCGTCGGTGTCGTGGTCTATCGCAACTTCGGCTGGCGCGACCTGTGGGAAACCTCGCAGGAAACCGTCCGCACGACCGCCATGCTGTTCATGATCCTGGCCGCCGCGGCGATCTTCGGACACGCCGTGACCATCATCCGCCTGCCGGCCGAACTGGTCGAGACCGTCGTCACCTACCAACTGACACCGCTGATGTTCGTGCTGGCGGTCATGGCCGTGATCTTCATCCTGGGCATGTTCCTGGAGACGATCTCGATCATCCTGATCACCACACCGATCATCTACCCCGTGCTGCTGCAACTGGGCATCGACCCGGTCTGGTACGGCGTGCTGCTGATGATCAATCTGGAACTGGCGCTGATCACACCGCCGGTGGGCATGAACCTGTTCGTCATCAAGGGTATTGCCGACGCGCCGCTGGCGGAGGTCATCCGTGGCATCTTCCCCTATGTCTTCCTGCTGCTGTTCGGCCTCGCCGCCGTCCTCGCGTTCCCCGACCTCGCCACATGGCTGCCGACGGCTGCCGGGTTCGGTTGAGGGCTTCAGATCTCGACCAGATGGTTCGGCAGTTCGTCGCGGTCATCAGGCTGGCGCGGGAAATGCCCGTCCAGTTCCGCACCGGCAGCGGAGATGGCATCGACAAAGGCATCCACGGTCCGGCCCTGTTTCATGTGGCTGGTGAAACCATCGACGATGCTGTCCCAGGTACCGGGATCAACAACCGCGTTGATGCCCGCGTCGGCAATGATCTCCACGTGATGTTCGGCCATTGCGGCAAAGATCAGGATGCCGGTGCGGTCGGCCGTTTGGTGCAGCCCCTGTCCCAGGAACTGGGTCCGGGCCAGCCGCGCCGCGCGACGCTGCTTCACCCTGCGCGGTACCAGCGCCATGCGCAGCGGCATGTGATGCAGCACCAGAAAGGCCAGCAGGGCGATGCCCGACTGCACGCCGATCAGCTGCGCGGCTGACAGACCGACCCCGCCCAGCACCAGCAACCCGCCGCCGAGCAGGCCCGCCAGTGACGACCACAGGGCAGCAATGATCAGGTAGGGTTCGCAGGCGCGGGCGACGACACAAACGATCTCGCCACTGGTCCGTGCCTCGACAGCGCGGATCGCGTCCGCGATGCGCTGGCGATCCGGTTCCGAAAAATGTCCAGCCATCACCAGCTCCCCGACGATCCGCCGCCGCCGAAGCCGCCGCCACCGCCGCCAAATCCACCACCGCTGCCGCCACCGAAGCCGCCTGATCCACCGGCAAGGCCGCCGCCATAGAGCATCCTCCGCCCACGCCTTCGGCCTGACCGGGGACCACCACCCTCCCCCTGTACCGCCATCAGGAAGAACACCAGGAACAGCAAGATGGGAAACAGGGCCACCATCCTCTCCGGATTGCCGTCATCCGCTTCATTCGGCAGGGGGGCATAGGTCCCCGCGATTGTCTGCAGGATGGCATTGGTGCCACGTACAATACCGCCCGCCAGATCGCCGTTGCGAAAGGCGGGAAGGATCTCGTTCTCGATGATCAGTCGCGACGTCGCGTCGGTGAGGCTGCCCTCCAGCCCGTAGCCGACCTCGATCCGCACCTTGCGTTCGGTCGGCGCCACGATCAGCAGGGCGCCATTGTTCCGGCCTTCCTGGCCGATCCCCCAGGCCCGGCCCAGACGATAGCCATAGTCGGCGATCTCGTACCCCTCCAGCGATTGCAGCGTAACGACGACGACCTGATTGCTGGTGGCCTTCTCATGGGCTGCCAGAGCGGTGGTCAGCTGCTGCTTGGTTGCCGCATCCAGCACCCCGGCCTGATCCAAGACGCGCCCGGTCAGGGGCGGAAAGGTCTGGGCAGCGGCCATTCCGGCCCAGAGCACCAGCGCCAGCAGGACCGGCAGGGTCCGCGTCGCCCTCCGTTGCAGGCAGGACTGCATCAGAACTTCACGGCAGGCGCCTGATCCGCCCCCGGGGCGGCCTGGAAATTCTGTTTCGGTTCCAGATCACCGTAAAGGATGGTCGCCCAGATGATGCCGGGGAAGGTCCGCAGTTCGGTGTTGAAGACCCGCACCGCGTCGATGTAGTCCCGCCGCGCCACGGCAATCCGGTTCTCCGTCCCCTCCAGTTGCGACTGCAGGGCGATGAAGTTCTGCGAGCTCTTCAGATCGGGGTAGCGCTCGACTGTCACCAGCAGCCGCGACAGGGCGCTGGAAAGCTGGCCCTGCGCCTGTTCGAATATCTTCAGCGCGTTCGGATCGCTCAACATGTCCGGCGTCACCTGGACCTGAACCTGCGTTGCCCTGGCCCGGGCCTCGATAACAGCGGTCAGCACGTCCTTTTCCTGCGCGGCGAAGCCCTTTACGGTTTCCACCAGATTCGGGATCAGGTCGGCACGGCGCTGGTACTGGTTCTGCACCTGCGCCCAGGCGGCATTGACGCCCTCGTCCAGTCGCGGGATCTCGTTCACACCGCAACCGGTCAGGCTGAGCGCCAGCAGCAGCATCGCCAGCAGGCGCGCCGGGGCATGAAACAGGCGTGGCAGGGCAGCGCTCATGACGGAAACCTCTGGTTGATCATCTTCGCGTACCCTTGCATATGACGCCCGGTCGGCCCAACCGCAAGCCCGCTCAGCCCTCGAACCAGTCGAACTGCGGCCCGGCGATCTCGCGCAGGCGGGCATAGTCATCGGCGAACATGTCCCGAAGCATCGCGCGCACGTCCGCCGGAATGCGGTCGTCGTAGCCGCCGACATTCTGCGGCGCATAGTCGATGCCGTGGGCCGGTTCCAGTTCCAGGAAGCCGAAGACACGCTCGGTTTCCGTCTCGGGGTCCGCGAAGAAGGCTTCCGACTTGATCAGGCAGACATTCTCCGCCCCCAGCACCGACTGCAGACGCTCGACCTGCGGCGCGTAACGGCTGCGGTCGACGTAGGAGAAATGCTGATGCGCCCATGACTGGTAGTTCGGATCCTGGCGGATCTTCTCGGCCTCCCCTGCCAGCCGTTCCGGCTCCCGCGCGATGGCATCGGCCAGCGAGAGATCGTCCTGATCCTTCTTCTTCTCGTGCCAGTAGTGGGAGAAGGTGCGGTCGATGGGGTCGCGCAGCATGGCGATGACGCGCACGCCGGGCAGGTCCGCCGCCATCCGCTCGATCGCCAGCGGGTGATACATGTAATAGGGGCTGGCCTCGAACGTCAGCACCGCCGCGCCGAGTTGCTTCTCCAGTTCCAGCTTCTCCGCCGTACGGGCGAAATGGCCGCGATACCAGTTCTCCCCGCGCGGATAGCCATAATCGAAGTAATGCACTTCCTTCGACGACGGCGGCAGGACCAGCGGATGCTGCTGCAGATAATGGTGCAGGGAGGTTGTCCCGGCCTTCTGCGCGCCGACGATGATGAAATCCGGCAGCACCCGATCATGCGCCGAGACCGCGACCTTGGCCCGGTGTCCGGCGTTGCGTATCAGGTCCTTGGTTCGCTGCCACATGCGCCTGCTGTCCGTCCCGTTGAAATGCTCCGCCGGAAGATGCACCAGTCCGCCGCCCGCCGCAAACCCAAGACGGTTTGCAGATGGCGGCAAGAGGTTCAGACTGCGCCGGTCAAACGGTAGGGGAGGACCGCATCATGAGCTACAAGCACCCGGCAGAACCTGAATTCGGCGGCACGATTGGGCGCACCTTCAACGAGTCGGAAGCCTGGTGGCCGGAACCGAAACTGCCGCGCGGCAAGCCCAATGTGCTGCTGATCGTGCTGGATGATACCGGCTTCTCGCACTTCGGCAGCTATGGCTCCACCATCGAGACGCCGAACGTGGACCGGCTGGCGGCAAACGGGCTGCGCTATTCCAGTTTCCATACCACGTCGCTCTGTTCGCCGACGCGGGCCTGCGTCATGACCGGACGCAACCATCACACTGTCCGGATGCGCGCGATCTCGAACATGGACAGCGGCTTTCCCAACATGCGCGGCGCCATGCCCCGGTCCGCGGCAACGGTGGCCGAAGTGCTGCGCGACGACGGCTATGCCACATTCGCCACCGGCAAGTGGCATCTGGCCCCGATGGTGGAATGTTCCGCCGCCGGGCCGTTCCACAACTGGCCGCTACAGCGTGGCTTCAACCGCTATTACGGCTTCATGCAGGGGGAGACGGACCAGTTCAGCCCGGAGATCACCTGCGACAATCACCTGATGTCGCCACCGGGCACACCGCAGGACGGCTATCATTTCTCCGAGGACATGGTGGATCAGGCCATGGGCATGATCCGCGACACCACCTCGCTGGTGCCGGAGCGACCGTTCTTCATGTACATGGCCTTTGGCGCCACCCACTCCCCGCATCAGGCGCCGCAACCGTATCTGGACAAGTACCGGGGCCGTTTCGACGCCGGCTGGGATGCGGCGCGGGAGGAATGGTACGCCCGCCAGAAGGCATCCGGCATCATTCCCGCCAACACCAAGCTCGCGCCGCGCAACCGGGGCGTGGAGGCCTGGGATGACCTGTCCCCCAACCAGCAGGCCTTCGCCAACCGGTTGCAGGAAGCCTTCGCCGGGATGCTGGACCATACCGACCACCAGATCGGCCGCATGGTGGATTTCCTGGCCGAGATCGGACGACTGGATGACACCATGATCGTCGTGATGTCCGACAATGGTGCCAGTCAGGAGGGCCAGTCGACGGGCGTCTTCGACGAGATGCGCCACTTCAACCAGCTGCACGAGGACGTTGACGAGGCGGTGAAGCACCTGGACCTGATCGGCGGCCCGCGCAGCCACTCCAACATCCCCTGGGGCTGGGCCCAGGCGGGCAATGCGCCGCTGAAATGGTACAAGCAGAACACCCATGGCGGCGGCACCCGTGATCCGCTGATCATCCACTGGCCCAACGCGCTGAAGGGTCAGGAGGGCCAAATCCGCCGCCCGTTTGCCTATGCCACCGACATTGCCGCCACCATCCTGGACGTGGCCGGTGTCGGCATGCCGGACGAGGTTGCGGGCGTGCCGCAGATTCCCATGACCGGCGTCAGCCTGAAGGACACGCTGACCGACCCCGACGCGAAGCCGGACAGGGACGTGCAGTACATGGAGATGCTGGGCCATCGCGGCATCTGGATGGATGGCTGGAAGGCCGTCACCTGGCACCGCCGGGGCAAGAGCTTCGATGATGACCGGTGGGAACTCTACAATCTGGATGAGGACTTCTCCGAGTGCGACGACCTGGCGGAGCGCGAACCTGCCAAGCTGAAGGAACTGACCGACCGCTGGTGGGTGGAGGCGGAGCGTCATGGCGTGCTGCCGCTGGACGACCGCGGCGCGGGGATGCTGTTCCGCGCCTCCCGCCTGCCAGGCACGCCAACGGCGCGGCGGCGTTATGTCTATTACCCGCCCGTCAGCCACATCGTGGCGGACGCCTGCCCCAGCCCGGCCCGCAGTTTCACCATCACCGCGACCATCGAACATCCGGCAGGCGATGGTGACGGCGCCATCCTCGCCCGCGGCACCATCAACAGCGGTCTGGCGCTCTATGTCAGCGGCGGCAGGGTGGTCTTCGACTACAACTGCTTCCGCGAACACAGCCGGATCGCGACGGAAACGCCGCTCAGCCCCGGCGCACACGAGGTCGTGGTGCAGGTGGACCGCAATGCCGACCAGTCGGCCACCGCCACCCTGTCCGTGGACGGCACGGTGGCCGGGACTGCCCACATTCCGATGCTGCTGCGCATCATCTCCTCCACCGGCATGGATTTCGGACGCTCCAACGCACCCGTGACCGACGACTATCTGGCACCCTTCATCTATCCGGGCCGGATCAGCCGCGTGGTCATCCAGTTGCCGGAGGTCGCGACGGCAAAGGACCGGGAAGCGGAGGTGGAGGCGGAAGCGCGTGCGGCCATGACCCGGCAGTAGACGGCCCCGAGTTCAGGGCTGCATCGGAGGCACCGGTCAGGCTATAACCGCCCGCATGATTGATTTTGATCCTGATCTCGATTTCGCGGGCGAAGACCTGCCGCCAACGCTGCGCGCGGTAGGCATGTTCGCCCAGACCCTGACCCAGGTGCGCTGGTTTCACCGTGTGGGCGAACTGTTGAGCGCGGAGGAAGCGGACGCGGCCCATGCCTATCTCTCCGCGCTGGGGTTCCCCGATGCGGGCCCTGCGGAAATCGGCGACTGGATGGAAGCCGAGGAAGCCGCCGGCAACAGCGACTGGAACAGCACGGGCTGGGAGGCGGAGGAGCAATTGCGCGCCGCCCTTTCGGTGCAGGCGGTCGACATCATCGGTGACGAGCAGGCGGTACTGGTCGCCCTGACGCATGTGACCAGCACGGCGTCGGAAGCTGTCCATGCGGCAGCCGCGCAGGCAGCTTCCCGTTTCGGCATAGATGACGAGGGGCTGATTCGTGCCGCCGCCGGTTCGGCGACCCAGGGTGCCTACCTCGCGGCACTGGTGCTGGCGGCGGGAGAGGACGAGGAACATGCCTTCGCGCACAAGTTCCGGCTCTTCGAATCCGGGCGCTGGCCCCTTGGCGTGACAGGTGCCACCCTGAACATCTTCTGATCCGATTCTTGCCGATTCCGGCGCTCTGCCCCTGCCCGCCCGCCAACGAACACAGGCTGCCCCATGTCGACCACCCGTATCGCCACCTGGAACATCAACTCCGTGCGCCTGCGCCTGCCGATCGTGCGGCGCTTCGTGCAGACCTACCGGCCGGACGTGATCTGCCTGCAGGAGATCAAGTGCGAGGATGGCAAGTTCCCCTACCAGGACTTCCGGGAGATGGGCTATCCGCACATGGAGGTCTTCGGCCAGAAGAGCTATCACGGCGTCGCCACCGTCTCCCGCGTGCCGCTGACGGGTACCGAGCGGCTGAAATGGGCCGGCAAGGATGACACCCGCCATCTGCTGACCCGCCTGCCCGGCGACGTGGAGGTGCACAACTTCTATGTGCCCGCAGGCGGTGACGAACCGGACCCGGCGGTGAACGAGAAGTTCGACCACAAGCTGCGGTTCCTGGACGAGGTGACGGCCTGGTTCGCGGAACGCCGGACGGACAGTGCCAGGGCCATCGTGGTGGGCGATCTGAACATCGCCCCGCACGAGAATGACGTCTGGTCGCACAAGAAACTGCTGAAGGTCGTCAGCCATACCCCCATCGAGGTGGCCCGCATGGCGGACTGGATCGCATCCCACGGGTTCCATGACGTGGTGCGCGCGTTCGTGCCGGATACCGAACAGCTCTACAGCTGGTGGAGCTACCGCGCCAAGGACTGGGATGCCGCCGACAAGGGCCGTCGCCTGGACCATATCTGGGTCACACCCGCACTGGTCGGTGCGCCGAAAGGCATGGAAGTGGTACGCGAAGCCCGCGGCTGGGGCGAGAAGCCGTCCGATCATGTGCCGATCTGGATGGACATCGACCTGGGCTGAACCTGCCCGGGCCTGCCCTTGCGACGAATGGTCATTTCCGCCCGGCCCGCGTAGCGCCGAAGATCGGCGGCATCCTCTTCCAGCATGCCGATCTGCGCGATGAAGCCCAAGCTGCTCACGACGTTGCCGTCCTACACACGCCACCTGTTCATGGCGGATGTGGCCGCCGGGCTGACCGTGGCGATGGTTGCGCTGCCCCTGTCGATCGCCATTGCCATCGCCTCGGGCGCCGATCCTGCCGCCGGTCTGGTGACGGCAGTGGTGGCGGGTTTTCTCATCTCTCTGCTCGGCGGCAGCCGGGTGCAGATCGGCGGTCCGACGGGTGCGTTCATCGTCGTCGTCTACGGGGTCATTGCCAACCACGGTTATGACGGCCTCGTCCTGGCGACGCTGATGGCCGGGCTGATCCTGCTCATCGCAAGTCTGCTGCGGGCCGGAACCCTGATCGCGCATGTGCCGGAGGCGGTGATCAACGGTTTCACCATCGGGATCGCGATCATCATCGCCACCAGCCAGATGAAGGACCTGCTCGGCCTGCAACTGGCCAGCGTCCCCGCTGACTTCGTGCCGAAGGTGGCGGCGCTGCTGTCCGTCCGCGACAGCTTCAGTCCGGCGGCGCTGGGCATCGGCCTCGCCACGGCAGCCCTGATCATCGTCCTGCGCAAGATCGCGCCCCGGTTTCCCGGCCTGATCGTCGCCGTCGCGGCCACGTCCGCAGCGGTGGCGCTGCTGGACCTGCCGGTGGAAACCATCACGTCACGCTTCGGCCCCCTGCCCGATGGTCTCCCGATGCCCGAGCTGCCGGTGATCACGCTGGCGAAGGTGACGGAACTGCTGCCCTCCGCCTTCGTCATTGCCTTCCTTGCCGGTATCGAATCCCTGCTCTCCGCCATCGTTGCCGACCGGCTGATCGACGGGCACTACCGTCCCAACGCCGAACTGATCGCCCAGGGTACGGCAAACATCGGCTCCGCCCTGTTCGGCGGCCTGCCCGCGACCGGCGCCATCGCCCGCACGGCAACCAACGTCCGCGCCGGTGGCAGGACTCCCGTGTCGGGCATGGTCCATGCCCTCGCGGTGCTGGCGATGATGATGGTCGCCGCACCGCTGGCCGGGCACCTGGCGCTGCCGGCCCTGGCCGCGCTGCTGATCATCACCGCCTGGAACATGAGCGAGCCTGACAAGTGGGGCAGCTATCTCAGGGAACCGGTCGCGGACCGGGTCCTGATCCTGCTGACGCTGGTGCTGACGGTTCTGGCCGACCTGACGGTTGCCATCGGCGTTGGCGTGGCCCTCGGGCTGGCGCTTCGGCTGCACCGGCGGAACGCCGGACCGCCCGACTGGACCCCGCGGGACCGATAGCCGGATCGCAGCGGGCTGACCGGTCGATCACATCCAACTACCTGATCTATAACGTTTTTCATGATCTGAACCAGAGTTGCAGATGCCCAAACTCCGGTTCGGAAGCTGCGACCTGCACCTTCCGGATGATTGTGCATCGACGTGTCCGGGACCTTGTTTGCGGGGCGGCCATCGAGCGAACGGACCGCACGTCAGATGCAACAGGAGATCACGAAGATGAACATGCGCATTCCCGCCCGATTGGTACTCGTCGCCATGCTGGCACTTCCCGCTACCGGCGCCTTCGCCAGCGAACGCCGCGACGCAACCACGGCTGCGCAGGAGCAGGCCATCCGCGACACCCTCACCGCCCAGGGCTACGAGGTCCGCAAGATCAAGCGCGAGGACGGACTGTTCGAGGCCTATGCGATCAAGGATGGCAAGCGTCTGGAGATCTATCTCGATTCCGCGATGAACATCGTCCGCACCAAGCGCGACGACTGAACCAGCGGCAAGGGGCGATGGCACGATCCGTCGCCCCTATCCCGAGACCGGAGTTTGAAGTCATGAAACGCATTCGTGTGTGGGACCTGTTTGTCCGGGTCTTTCACTGGTCACTTGTCATCCTCTTCGGCGCGAATGCGCTGATCATCGATGAGGACAGTGCCGTTCACGAGTGGATCGGCTATGCCGTCGTCGCCCTGATCGTCGCGCGCATCATCTGGGGGCTCGTCGGCACCCGCTACGCACGGTTCAGCAGCTTCCCGCCCAGCCGCTCAGCCGCGATGGAGCAGATGACCGATATCGCAGCGGGGCGCACCCGCGCGCATGTCGGACATACGCCGCTGGGCGCCTGGATGATCTACAACCTGCTGGTCACGATGCTGCTGATCGGCCTGTCGGGCTACCTGATGACCACCGACATGTTCTGGGGCATGGAATGGACCGAGGAACTGCACGAAATCCTGGTCTCATGGGCAGAACTGTCTGTCGTTGCCCACATTGCAGCGGTGATCTTCGAAAGCCGTCGCCTGCATGTGAACCTTCCACGCGCCATGGTGACCGGATACAAGGAGAACATGCCCGAATGAGGACATGATCCGTGACACATCCTGCAAGCCTGTCCAACAAAACACCCCTTGGCCTGATGGCGCTGATCCTTATCCAGGTGATCTGCGCCATCTTCTTTGCGACTGACGTGATCTCGGACTTCGCGGAAAGCGGCATGGCATTGTCAGGCCGGTACCACCTGATCATCGAGTCCGGTGCGACGGTCTCGCTCTGCGCCGCGATCCTGCTGGAAACGCGCTACTTCCTCTATCTGCTGCGCCGGAAGGCGCATCTGGAGAAGAGCGCATCCGTCGCCACGATGGCCGTGTTCGACATCATCGAGAGCCATTTCGATGCCTGGCAGCTCACCCCCTCGGAACGCGACATTGCCATGTTCCTGGTCAAGGGGCTCGGCATTGCGGAAATCGCGAAGATGCGCGGCAGTGCCGAAGGCACGGTCAAGTCGCACCTGAACGCGATCTACCGCAAATCGGGGACAGCCAATCGCGGCGAACTGTTGAGCAGCATCATCGACACGCTGATCGAGGAACGCCCGGCCAGCCCCTGAAACCTGCGGACAGGCAACCTGCCGCCGCATCCCGGTGGTTCACTGCGTGGCGACGTTCTCCGCCAGCCAACGCTTCATCCGCGCCATTGCCTCTTCGATATTGTCGATGGAGCTGGCGCAACTGAACCGCAGATAGCCCTCCCCGAACCGGCCGAAGCTGGTGCCTGCAATGGCGGCGACGCCGGTTTCCTGCAACAGGCGGTCCTGCATCGTGGCGCTGTCGAGGCCTGTACCGGTGATGTTCGGGAAGGCATAGAACGCGCCCCTGGGCATCACGCAGGACACGCCGGGCATGTCGTTCAGCAGCGCGACCATGCGGGTGCGGCGGACATCGAAGGCCGCGACCATTTCCTGCACCGCATCCTGCGGTCCCTCCAGCGCGGCGATACCGGCAAACTGGGTCGCGGCATTGACGCAGGAGTGGGTATTGACCGCCAGCTTGCCCGCCAGCGGTGCCAGACTGGCCGGCCACAATCCCCAGCCAAGCCGCCAGCCGGTCATGGCGTAGGTCTTCGACCAGCCATCCAGCACGATCAGCCGGTCTCGGATAGACGGGTAGTCGAGCAGGGTGACGTGATCCAGTCCGTCGTAGGTCATGCAGGAATAGATCTCGTCGGACATGATTGCGACATCCGGGAACCGCGCCAGTCCCTCCACCAGCCGGTCGATCTCGGCACGCGGCACCACGCCTCCCGTCGGATTGGCCGGGGAGTTCAGGATGATCAGCCGGGTGCGATCAGTGATCTGCGCCAGGACTTCCTCCGCCGAGAAACTGAATCCATTGGCTTCATGCAGGCGGATAGGCACCGCCCTGGCACCGGAGAACTCGATCATGGAGCGATAGATCGGGAAACCCGGATCCGGATACATGATCTCCGCGCCGGCCTCACCGAACATCAGCATGGCGAAGGCCATGGTGACCTTGCCGCCCGGCACGCAGACGATGTGGTCGGGATCGACCTCCGCGCCGTGACGGCGGTGAATGTCGGCAGCCACGGCAGCCCGCAGTTCGGGGATGCCATTGGCAGGCGTGTAGCCGTGATGACCATCGGCCAGCGCCTTGCGCCCGGCCTCCACGATGTGGCCCGGCGTCGGAAAGTCCGGCTGCCCGATGCCCAGATTGATCACCGACTTGCCCTGCGCCGCCAGCGCATTCGCCCGCGCCAGCACCTCGAACGCCGTCTCCGTCCCGAGCTGCGCCATCCGG
Organism: Minwuia sp. IMCC3009; assembly: GCF_029909415.1. Taxonomy (GTDB): domain Bacteria; phylum Pseudomonadota; class Alphaproteobacteria; order Minwuiales; family Minwuiaceae; genus Minwuia. The sequence goes on along the minus strand of NZ_CP123781.1, from coordinate 859,417 downwards.
CCACTGAGTTGCATCACGCCCCCTCCCTGCTTCATTCGTTTCGCGTTCTCATAGAGCGATTGGCAGGTGTCCGAAAGTGCTGCATCGGAAGACACCGCGTTTCAAGCTTCTCCCGCCCCACGGTTTGTGGTCAGCTTGATACATAACAACAAGATTGGGAGCGAAAATCGACATGCAGGATCTGGCAGGGAAAGTGGCATTCGTCACCGGCGCGGCGAGCGGTATTGGTCTGGCGATTGCGCGGTCGATGCATCAGTCGGGCATGAAGGTGATGCTGGCGGACATAGATGCCGACGGCCTGGCCCGCGCGGCGGCGGAGCTTGGGACCGGCACCGCGACCGTGATCTGCGACGTGCGCGATGCGAAATCCGTGCAGGCGGCGGCGGACTCGACCATCGAGACTTTCGGCAAGGTGCATGCGGTGGTGAACAATGCCGGTGTCGGGCTGGGCGGTGCCCCCGGTTCGATCCCGCTGGAGGACTGGCGCTGGATCGTCGACATCAACCTGATGGGCGTCGTGCACGGGGTCGAGATCTTCACACCGCTGATCAGGTCGCATGGTGAAGGCGGACACTTCATCAACACGGCCTCCATGGCCGGTCACTGGACCAATGCCAACATGGGTCCCTATTGCGCCACCAAGTTTGCCGTCGTCGGCTATTCGGAATGCCTGAACGAGGCGCTGGCCCCGGAGGGAATCGGTGTCTCGGTGCTGTGCCCCGGCTTCGTGCAGACCAGCATCGCCACCAGCGGCACCGCGCGCCCGTCCGGCATCATCCCCACACGCCCTGCCCCGACAGCCGACAGTGACACACCGCCGATCCCGGATGCCGGGTCACTGGTGGCCAACGGGATGCCGCCGGAGATCCTGGGTGACTGGGTCGTGGAATGCATGCAGCGCGACGCGCGCTATATCTTCACCCATCCCGACATGGCCCCGCTGATCGACATGCGCCATGCCGCGATCAAGGAAGAGTTCGCGCGCAGCGCGGCCAATGCGACATTGAAGGCCAATCAGACAGCCCACGGCTGAGGGGGAGAGGCAAGGCCATGGCCGACCTGATCGAACTGAGTTCACGCATCATCGACCAGGGCGACGAACAGGCGCCCGGCCTGCTGAACCGCGTCACCCGTGAACTGTCGGAAGTGGCCGACGGTGTCGCGGTGGTCGAAGCCTTCAGCCATGTGGTCAGCTTCCGCACCGACGACGGGCTGGTGCTGTTCGATACCAGCCTGCAGGCCCATGCACCTGCGATCATCAAGGCCCTGCGCGGCTGGTCGAAGGCCCCGGTCCATTCCATCGCCTTCACGCATGGACACATCGATCACATCGGCGGCACACAGGCCTTTCTGGATGAAGCCACGGACGCCGGAAATCCCCGCCCGCGCATCATCGGGCATGAGAATGTGGCCCCCCGCATCGACCGCTACATCAGGACCAACGGCTACAACGGCCACATCAATGCCCGCCAGTTCGGTCCCAACCGGCCCGGTGGCCAGCCAAGGGTGGAGCGTGACGGTCCACCGCCGTTCGGTCCGAAATCCTGGGTCAAGCCCGACACCACCTTCGTCGATCGCATGAACATCCGTGTCGGCGACGAGCATGTGGAACTGTTCCACGACAAGGGGGAGACCGACGATCACCTCTGGGCATGGTGGCCGGAACGAAAGGCGATCTGTGCCGGGGACTTCATCATCTGGATGTTCCCCAACGCCGGAAATCCTCAGAAGGTCCAGCGCTACCCGCTGGAATGGGCAAGGGCGCTGCGCCAGATGCGGGCGATGAAGCCGGAACTGATCCTGCCCGCCCACGGGCTGCCCTTCGCCGGGCAGAAGCGCATTGCCACCGTCCTCGACGACATGGCCTGCGCCCTGGAGGGGCTGGTGGAGGACACGCTGTCGATGATGAATGACGGCGCGCGCCTGAACGACATCATCCACAGTGTCCGGGTGCCCGACGACCTGCTGGCGAAACCCTACCTGCGCCCGTTCTATGACGAGCCGGAGTTCGTCGTGCGCAATATCTGGCGGCTGTATGGCGGCTGGCACGATGGCAACCCGGCCAACCTGAAACCGGCCCCCGACGCGGCGCTGGCGTCGGAGCTGGCGCGACTGGCGGGTGGCGCACCGGCACTGGCCTACCGGGCACGCGAACTGGCGGAGGCAGGGGAGCATCGGCTTGCCTGTCACCTGGCAGAATTCGCGGCACAGGCCGCGCCTGAAACCGCTTCCGTTCATGCCGCGCGGGCCTTCGTCTACCAGAAGCGAAGGGAGACCGAACTGTCGCTGATGGCGAAGGGCATCTATGGCGCCGCCGCGCGCGATTCGGAGGCCAAGGGCCAGTTGAATACGAAGGCTCAGCCGGACAGCTGAATGGCCGAGCCCTGGGGAGGGGAAACGCATGACAGTCAGGATCGAGAAGGACGGCCACGTCTGGACCGTCATTCATCACCGCCCGGAAGCCCGGAACGCCATGGACCCGGAGAGCTCCATTGCGCTGAACGATGCCTTTCTGGCATTCGAGCGTGATGATGAGGCGCGGGTGGCCGTGTTCTTCGGCGAAGGGGGTGCCTTCTGCTCCGGCTGGGACCTGAAGCACGCGGCGGCGCTGGAGGCGCGCGAGCCCGGCCAGCAGGCGCTGGACGAGCTGCACTTCACCGCCGACGGTCCCGCGCCGGGACCCGGCGACGACATTCCGCGCGGCCCCATGGGGCCAAGCCGCCTGGAACTGGACAAGCCGGTGATCGGTGCCATCGCCGGGCCGGCCGTGGCCGGTGGCATGGAACTGGCCATGTGGTGCGACTTCCGGGTCATGGAGGAAAGTGCCTATATGGGTGTCTACTGCCGTCGCTGGGGTGTGCCGCTGATCGACGGCGGCACGGTGCGCCTGCCCCGGCTGGTCGGTCAGGGACGGGCCATGGAGATCATCCTGACCGGGCGGAAGGTGCCTGCGGAGGAATGCATGCGTATCGGCCTGTGCGAACATGTGGTGGCGGACGGAACCAGCCGGCAGAAGGCGGAGGAACTGGCGCACCAGATTGCCCGGTTCCCGCAGAACTGCATGCGCGCCGACCGGCGCTCCACCATCCGCCAGCACGGTCTTTCGGTGCGGGAAGGCCTTGCGCAGGAATGGCAGAACAGCCGCGCCCAACTGGCGCGCGAAGGGATTGCCGGGGCCGCCCGGTTCCGGGACGGCAAGGGACGCGGCGGCGATTTCGCCGACATCTGAATATCGGCGGGGAGGCCGAAACATGAGCTTGTTCAACAAGGTACTGATCGCCAATCGCGGAGAGATCGCCTGTCGGGTCGCGACGACACTGCGGGAGATGGGGATCGTTTCCGTCGGCATCCATCACGCAGCCGACAGTCTTTCCGCCCATGTGGGCGCGGTGGACGAGGCTGTGCTGATCCAGGGCGAGACCCCTGTCGCGGCCCATCTGGACGTGGCGCAGATCCTGAAGGTTGCGCGCGAGTCCGGTGCCGATGCCATCCATCCCGGCTATGGCTTCCTGTCAGAGAACGCGGGCTTCGCCGAAGCGGTAAGAGGTGCCGGACTGACCTTCATCGGCCCGGACCCGGACTGCATCCGGCTGATGGGCGACAAGATCGAATCGCGGAAGTTCGCGGAGACACATGGTGTGCCCGTCGCCCCCTCCGTCCTGCCGACCGGCGACATCGACAGTTTCATCGCGGAGGCCGCGCGTATCGGCTTCCCCCTGCTGGTCAAGGCATCCGCGGGTGGCGGTGGCAAGGGCATGAGCATTGTCCGTGACCCCGCGGATCTGGCCGATCAGGCCCGACGGGCGGCGAGCGAGGCAGAACGCTATTTCGCGGATGGCCGGGTCTATGCCGAGCGCTATGTCGACCGCCCGCGCCACATCGAGGTTCAGGTGCTGGGCGATGGCACAGGCAAGGTCGTGCATTTGCATGAGCGCGAATGCTCCATCCAGCGCCGGTTCCAGAAGATCGTCGAGGAAGCACCCTCCGCCGGACTGCCCGACGCCCTGCGCGCGGAGATCTGCGCGGCGGCGGTACGGCTGGCCAGCGCCGCGAACTATCTCAATGCGGGCACCGTGGAGTTCATCCTGGCCCCCGACGGCGCATTCTATTTCCTTGAGATGAACACCCGTCTGCAGGTCGAGCATCCGGTGACCGAGATGGTGACCGGCATCGACCTGGTCCGGAAACAGGTGGAGATCGCGGCAGGTCAGGGCCTCAGCCTCGAACAGGACGAGGTGGCGCTGAACGGCCATGCCATCGAATGCCGCATCTGTGCCGAGGACCCGACGAACGGTTTCCTGCCGGAGACCGGGCGGGTGTTGCTGCTCGATCCGCCGACGGACGATCACATGCGGTTCGAGAACGGGCTGACCCAGGGCCAGTCCGTCACCAGTGACTTCGACCCGATGCTGGCCAAGCTGGTGGTGCATGGACCAGACCGTCCCGGCGCGGCGGACCTGATGCGCAAGGCCCTGCGGGACACCACCCTGCTGGGTGTCGGCACCAACATCGACTATCTGGCCGACATCGTGGCCCATCCGGCGTTCCGCTCAGGCGACCTGCACACGGGTTTCGTCGAGGAGCATGCGGAAAGCCTGACCCGGTCGGAACCGGATGGAAAGACCGTCGACACCGTGCTGGTCGCGGCGCTGAACGGCCACGACAGCTTCCGCCGCCAGAACGACAATTACCCCGAGCCCTATGCCAGCATGGGGCACTGGCGGAACTGATCCGGCGATACCGGCGGCTCAGGCTATGGCGCCACCGGTCCGCATCGCCGCGATGTCATCTTCCGAATAGCCCCATTCGCCCAGGATCTGGTCGGAATGTTCGCCGATCGACGGCGCATGGGTCATCGCGTCCGCGCCCTCGATGCGCGGCAGGCCGGGGATGTGCGGCATCGGCACGGTGCCGGTCGAGGTGTGCTCGACATAGGCAATCGCCTCCACCGCCCTGGTGTGCGGATGGTCCATCAGTTCGCGATAGGTCTGCACCGGGGCATTCATGACCCCCGCCGCCGTCAGCGCCTCGGCCCAGTCCTGCGTCGAGCGGGTGCTGAAGACATCGCGGATCATCGGCATCAGCTCGGCCTCGTTCCGCAGCCGCAGCTCACCGGAGCAGAAACGCGGATCATCCTTCCATTCCGGCTTGCCCATGACATCGCAGAGCGTCTGGTAATGCGCCTCCCGCATCGCGGTGATGTTGATGAAGCCGTCGGTGGTCGGCATGGTGCCCACGGGGACGTAGAGCGGCTGGCTCTGGCCCTTTTCCAGATAGAACTCCATCACCTTTGCCGCCTGGAACGCTGCAGCGCTCTGCATCAGATTGTTGTCGATGTAGCAGCCGGTGCCATAGCGGAACTTCCGCATCAGTGCGGTCGAAAGCGCATGAAATGCATAGAGGCCGGTGGTGACATCGATGGGGATCATGTTCAGCCGCTGCGGAATGCCATCCTTGTCGCGGTTGACCGTCATCAGGCCCGAGTAGGCCTGGATGACCGCATCGGTCACCGGACGGTTGGAGTTCGGGCCGGACTGGCCGAAGCCCGTGACCGAAAGATAGATGACGTTCGGATTGACCGCCTTCACCTGGTCGTAGGACAGACCGAACTTCGCCATGACGCCGGGACGGAAGGCTTCCACGATCACGTCGGCCTTTTCCGCGATGCGCCGGGCAACCGCCAGCGCGTCAGGGTTCTTCATGTCCATGGCGAGCGACCGCTTGCCCCGGTTGAAAGCGATGGAATGGGCGCACTGGTCGCCGTAGATCGCGCCCAGGGCACGTCCCCAGTCGCCTGCCAGAGGCTCGACCTTCATCACGTTGGCACCATGCTGGGCCAGCAGCATGGTCGAATGCGGCCCGGCCACACCCTGTGAAAAGTCCAGCACGTTGATTCCATCAAAGGCGCGCGGTTCGTCAGTCATTCGGGTCCCCCCAGCTCTCGATCATCTCCGCTGGCGAACCCGACATATGCCGGACACCGGGCGGCCTTCCTCCCCGGAAAGCAGAACACTTCTAGCAAAGTTGCCCCCGCCGTCTACCGGCAAGATCGGCAATGCAGTCATTCGGCCCGTTGCGGCGCCGGTACGGCCAGCATCTCCAGCAGCAGGTCGGCCAGTGCCTCGACCGACGGGGAGAGCCTGCTGCCGTTGGCGTGGAACAGGTAGGTCTTCAGGTCAGGCAGCACCGGAAAGCCTCTGTCGAGCACACGCAGCTTTCCCGAGACGGCATCGACGGGCAGGACGGTCACGGCCAGTCCGGCCTCCACAACGCAATCCAGTCCGGCCCGGCTGGTGCTCTCATAGGCGAAGCGAAAGGGCATGCCATGGTCGTCCAGCGCCTGGACCGCCGCCTTCCGGTAAATGCAGTCCGGTGCGAAGATGGCGAGCGGCAGCGGATCCACCTCCGGCGCGTCGGAATGCCGTGCCGCAGCCCAGACGAGGGGCCTGTGCATGATCTGCTGCCCGCCCGACCGGCCACAGCGCTGGGTCACGAAAGCCAGATCCGCATCGCCGGCTTCCAGACGCTCCAGCGCCTCCCAACTGCGGTTGCAACTGAGTTCGACCTGAACCAGCGGAAAGCGCCTGTCGAACTCGGTCAGCACCGGGGGCAGAAAGCACATGGACATGTCGGTGGCGGCAAGCCGGACACGTCCCCGCTCGACCTGCTGCCCCAGTTCCATCATCGCGTCCGCCGTCAGGCGCATGACACGGTGCGCGTACCGCAGCACGATCTCGCCCTCCCGCGTCAGACGGACTTCCCGGCTCGTGCGGTTGAGGACGCGGACCTGCAACGCCTCCTCCAGCCGCTTGATCTGCATGCTGACTGCGGATTGCACGCAGTTGAGGCGTTCGGCGGCGCGGGTGAAGTTCCGGGTCTCGGCGACGGTCACGAAGGCCCGCAGCAGACCCGCATCAATCGGTTGGGAAGGCTCCAGCATCAATTTTCCTGATGATCAGATCAATTCTATTCGTTTCACGAATTCCACTACCGCACCTACCTTGCGCCGACAACCTGTCCCTGACGTCGCGAGCACCTGACCATGAACAGAAAACTCTGGATTGCCCTGATCTGCGCCGGCTGCGTCCTTGGCCTGTCCGTCGGCTTCCGTCAGGCGCTTGGCCTGTTCCTGACACCGGTCTCCGAATATCTGGGCTCGGGGCGGGAGGCCTTCGCGCTCGGCATGGGACTGATGAACCTGTTCTGGGGTCTGGGCGCGCCCTTTGCCGGGGCGCTCGCCGACCGTTTCGGGGCCGCATGGGTCATCGCGCTGGGCGGGCTGGCCTATGGCGCCGGCCTGGCTGTCATGACCCTGCCTGGAACGGGCGATCAGCTGCTGGTCGGTGGCGTGCTCATCGGGCTGGGCCTGAGCGGTTCCGGCTTCACCGTCATCCTCGGCACCATCGGCCGCATCACGCCGGAGAAACATCGCAGCACCGCCCTGGGACTCGCCTCGGTCGGCGGGTCCATCGGCCAGTTCATGTCCCTGCCCTATACCCATTTCATCATCGACGGATTTGGCTGGTCGAACGCGCTGCTGATCCTGGGAGCCTCCGCCTGCCTGATCGTGCCGCTGGCCTATGGCCTGGCCAGCAAGCCTGTCGTCACCGACACCGGCCCGGAGCAGAAGATCGGTGAAGCCCTGCGCGCCGCCTTCGCGATCCCGAGTTTCTGGCTGCTGAACGCCGGGTTCTTCGTCTGCGGCTTTCATCTGGCCTTCGTCGGCGTCCACCTGCCGGGATTCCTGAGTGATCGCGGCTTCGATCCGTGGCTGGCCACGGTCTCCCTGACCATCGTCGGGCTGACCAACATCGCGGGCAGCTACGCCTGTGGTGTGCTGGGCGGCAAGTATTCCAAGAAGAACCTGCTCAGCCTGCTCTACCTCGCCCGCGCCGCGATCTTCCTGCTGTTCATCCTGACGCCGGTGACGGAGCTGACCGTCATGATCTTCTCTGCCGCCATCGGACTGCTCTGGCTTGGCACCGTACCGCTGACCAGCGGGCTGGTGGGACACATCTTCGGAACCCGCTACATGTCGATGCTGTTCGGCATTGTCTTCATGGGCCACCAGTTCGGTGGCTTCCTGGGGGCCTGGATCGGGGGTTATGCCTACGACACCTTCGGGTCCTACGACGCCATGTGGTGGCTCAGCATCGCCCTCGGCGTCGCCTCCGCCGCGATCCACTGGCCGATCGCGGAGAAACCGGTCGCCGTCTCCCCCGCCTGAACCGGCGATATCCGGCGTTGCCTGGCAGCGCCGTTGTTGCTATTGAGAGTCAATTGCATTATTAAGAACTCCTGTCATCTGCCGGACGCCTGTCCGCAGCATTTTCCGAAACGTCAGGAATATCTGGCCCATGATCTCCATCCGCACCGCGCTGGTCGGCCTGTTCCTTTTCGCGGCTTCCGCCGCCTCCGGGGCGGAGACGCGTGAACCGGGCATCGGTCTGGAACTGAACAGGCTGGAAGCCGTGGAGGGCGCCTGCCGCGCCTATGTCGTGCTGCAGAACGATACCGACGCGGCCTTCTCCGCCCTGCGCTATGACCTGGTCATCTTCGATGCCGACGGCATCGTCACCCGGCGACTGGCGCTGGAGACCGCGCCGCTGGTCGCGGGCAAGACGAGTCTGAAGGTCTTCGATCTGGCGGAGATCGCCTGTGACGGCATCGGGCGGATTCTGGTGAACGGCATCCTCGAATGCACGGACCAGAACGGCGAGCGTGACGATTGCCTGTCCCTGGTACGAACGACCTCCCGCAGTGACGTTTCCCTGATCAAGTAAGGGCCGAACCGATGCAGACCGAAGTGACCCTCCCGCCCTCCGCTGCTGCACCGGACGGACCATTGGCCGATCTGCTGGCCATGCTCCAGTCCGGCGGCCCCGTGGTGGCACTGCTGATCGCCATTTCGGTCGCGGCAACAGCCATCGTGCTCGCCAAGGCCTGGCAACTGCGCGGCATCCGTTCCGCCGATGCAGCCATGACCGGCGATGCCCTGTCGCTCTGGCAGGCGGGCCGGACGGGAGAGGCCGTGACAAGGTTGCAGGGTTCGACCGGGCCGCTCGCCGCGACAATCGCCGCCGCCATGCGCGGCATCCGGCAGGGTATGGACCCGGAGGTTGTGCGGGCAGAAACCATGCGCTGCGCCGCCGACGCGCTCGAAGCCTGCCGCACCGGCCTGCGCGCCCTGGAGGTCATCGCCTCCCTCGCTCCCCTGCTCGGCCTTTTCGGCACCGTGCTGGGCATGATCGAGGCGTTTCGCCAACTGGAAGCCGCGGGCAACCAGGTCAACCCGGCCATCCTGTCGGGCGGCATCTGGGAGGCGCTGCTGACCACGGCGGTGGGCCTCGCCGTCGCCATCCCGGCGGTCGTGGCCCTGAACTGGCTGGAGCGCCGGATCGAGCGGCTGGCCCACACGGCGGACAGCGCCATCACCCGCCTGTTCACCCAGAACCTTCCACCGGCACAGCATGCGGAGGCTTCCCATGTCGGCGATCTTCACCCCGCCGCCGTCGCTCAGGGCGGCGACTGACGGACGCCGTCGGGCACTGATCAGCCTGACACCGCTGATCGATGTCGTCTTCATCCTGCTGGTCTTCTTCATGCTCGCCTCCTCCTTTCTCGACTGGCGTGCCATCGACCTCGATCCGCCCGCCAGGGCAGGCGCAGCAAAGGCGCTGACCGGTGCCATGCTGGTGGATGTCCGCGCCGACGGGCTGTGGTTGTCTGGCGAAATCCTGTCCCTGAACCTGATTGTTGAACGGTTGAGACAGGTCGCTGAAGATCACCCCGACCGCCCCCTCATCGTGCGTCCTGCGGACGGCGTTTCCCTGCAGCGCACGATCACTGTGCTGGATCGCCTGGCCGGGAGCGGGATGCGGAACATCTCCCTGGCCCGCCCGGAGCAGAACCGTTGAGCCTCGCCCGCATCCACAGGACGCGTCCACGCAACGACGACGATCGTGTCCTGCCCCTGATCAACGTCGTCTTCCTGCTGCTGATCTTCTTCATGGTGGCGGGGCACCTCTCCGCGACCGATCCCTTCACCGTCACCCCGCCGCATTCCGTCACCGAAGCGGCGCCCGACAGGAACACGCACCTGATCCTGATCGACCGGCAGGGCCAACTGGCGCTTGATGGGCTGCCGCTGTCGGAGGCTGCATTGATCGAGGCTTTCGGGCGCAGTCCGATGACCACAGTCCGGGTCAAGGCCGACGGTGCCGTGGATGCGATCAGGGTTATCGCCCTGATGGAGCGCCTGCGTGGCGCCGACCTGACGGATATGCAATTGCTGACCGTCCCGGCAGGCGAATGAACCACATCCCTCCCCCCGGCTGGTTCCCGGCCCTGATCGTGGCGCTGCTGCTTCACGCGACCATCGCCGTCGCCATGCTGTTGCAGGCACCGACCAGCGGCACGCCCCTGCCCGGCGTGTCCGGCATGCAGGTCGGCCTTGCCGCTTCGGGAGGTGCCTTGGGCGAGGTGGCGGAGGTCGAAGGCGTGCCAGCGGAAGCCGGCCCCCTCTCACCGGAGACGGCAGAAACAGTGACCGCGGAACCGGTCGCCGAGGCCATGCCTGCACCTGAGCCAGCCGTCGCGGCACCGGAGGCCGCCGCCGTTCCCGCCCCGGCCGAAGCCACTTCACCTGCCCCGCAGCCGGTTGTAGCCACAGGCCCGACCGGGACGGCGGCAAGGGTTGTCACTGAAGGGATCGAAACCGCCGACGCAACGCCGGAGCCGGTGACCGAGGCCGTTGCCGCCGTCTCGCCGCCACCACTCCCGGTGCCGCGCCCGAGGCCGGAGGTGGTTCAGACCGCCGAACCGAGGGAAGCGACTGCCGTGAACGTGACGACACCGGCGTCCCGGACCGGGCCTGCCGTCGAGGCGGTCAGGACGGGCGGCCCTGGTGAAGCAGTGCAACAGGCTGCGCTGGTGACCGGTGGTGGCGGCCGCTCCGGTGACCGGTCCGGAGCCGGCAAGTCCAGCCAGGGCGGCACCCGCTCCGGCGGCGGCAGTCCGGGTGAGCGGCAGGACTATCTCACCCGTCTGCTGAACTGGCTGGAACGCCACAAGGAATACCCCCGCCGGGCGCAAAGGCGACGGCAGGAAGGCACGGCGATGCTGTTCTTCCGCATGGATCGCGACGGGCGGGTGACGGAGTTCCGCATCGAAAAGGGCTCCGGCCACGCCCTGCTCGACGCCGAAGTCGAGGCCATGATCCAGCGCGCCCAGCCCCTGCCCGCCATGCCGGACTTCATGCCGCAGAGCCAGCTCGAACTGGTGGTGCCCGTGAAGTTCGCACTGCGCTGACGCCGCCTGCATGGCGGCCCGGGATCAGGCTGGGAAGTGGGAAATTGGTGGAGCCGAGGGGAATCGAACCCCTGACCTTCGCATTGCGAACGCGACGCTCTCCCATCTGAGCTACGGCCCCACAACAGCACCGGACACTTGGCCCGGAGCCGCGCTTTCTTAGGTGCCTGTGGCCTGCCAAGTCAAGCGGGAAAGCGGGTTTCGCACCGCACCCCCTTGCCCCGCTTACACATCGGTTGCAGAATCACAATCAAGATCATAATTTCAATGACTCTTTTCTTCAGGCACCCATGATGGTCAACCAGCGACTCGATCTCCTGACCGATTATCCGTTTCAGCGGCTGCGTGATCTGCTGGGTGATGCACCGGCAGGCGGGCCGGAGGGGGCGGAACCGATCAGCATGGCGCTGGGGGAACCGCAGCTTGGCGCGCCGCCGCTGCTCATGCAGGCGCTGACCGCCGCCGCCGGGGATTTCGGCAAGTATCCGGCGGTCAACGGCACCCCCGGCCTGCGCCGGGCCATTGCCGAATGGCTGGACCGCCGCTACGGGCTTGGCGCCGGACAGGGCATCGACCCGGAAACGGAGGTCATTCCGCTGAATGGCACGCGGGAGGGCCTTTTTGCGCTGGCGCAGATCGCGGTGCCCGCCGTGCGCGCGGCCACCCGTCCGCTGGTCCTGACACCGAACCCGTTCTACCAGTGCTATCTGGGTGCGGCGACCATGGCGGGGGCGGAGATCCGGCTGATGCCCGCGATCCGGGAGAACGGTTTTCTGCCGGATCTGGACACACTCGACGCGGAAACCCTGTCGCGCACGGCGCTGATGTACCTCTGTTCCCCCGGCAATCCGCAGGGGGCGATTGCCGACAGGGCCTATCTGAGGCGCGTGGTCGATCTGGCCAGGGCGCATGATTTCGTTCTGGCTCTGGATGAGTGCTACGCGGAGATCTATGACGAGGCCCCGCCGGTGGGCGGGCTGGAAGTCGCCGCCGCCACCCCGGACCGGTTCCGCAATGTCGTGGTCTTCCACTCCCTGTCGAAGCGGTCCAGCGCACCCGGCCTCAGGTCCGGTTTCATGGCAGGCGACCCGGAGATGGTGAAGCGCTTCGCCAAGCTGCGCAGTTTCGGCGGCGCACCGCTGCCCGGCCCCATCGCCGCCGCCTCCGAGGCACTGTGGCGCGACGAGGCCCATGTCGAACAGACGCGCCAGCACTATCGCGCCCTGTTCGATCTGGCCGACAGCCTTCTGGGCAACCGCCCCGGCTACTACCGGCCGGCAGGCGGCTTCTTCGTCTGGCTGGATGTCGGCGACGGTGCGGCCTTCGCCCACCGGGCCTGGACGGAGGCCGGCGTGCGCGTCCTGCCCGGCGGCTATCTGGCGCGCGAGGAACCCGACGGCAGCAACCCGGGGGAGCGCTACGTGCGGCTGGCCCTGGTACAGGATCACGCAACGACCGGTGAGGCGCTGAAGCGCCTTGCCGCACTGATGGACAGTTGAGGACAGCATCATGGCAGGAACCGCCCGTGCACGAATGGGTTTCGCACCGCCGGAACTGAAGCGTTTCCTGCGTCGCCGCCTGCAGGAGATCGCCGGTCTGCTGGTGATTGCCCTGTCCGCCCTCGCCCTGGCTGCGGTCGCGACCCACAACCCCGCGGACCCGAGCTGGAACGTTGCCACCGGCACCCCGGCCACCAATCTGCTGGGCCTGCCGGGCGCGGTGATCGCCGATCTGGCCCTGCAGATCATGGGTCCGGTCTCCCTGCTGCTGTTCGCCATACCGCTCTGTCATGGTGTGCGGGAGGTCGTGCACCAGCGCGCCAGCCGGTTGCGCTTGCGCGGGCTTGCCTGGATCACGGGCGGGATTCTGGCGGCGACCGGCTTCGCCCTCGGGGCACCGGACATGGCACTGGAGCCGCTGGTCACGGGCGGCCTCGTGGGCACCTGGATTTCAGGGCTGGTGCTCATGGTTCCCGAACTGCCGCCCCTGGGCTACACCGCGCTTGCGGCGGGCTTCACCTTCCTGGGACTGGGCCTGCTGGTCGCCGCATCGGCCATTCCGCTGCACTGGTTCGGCGCGCCGTTTGCCTGGATGATTGCCAGGGCCTTCAACCGAAACAGCAGCAAGACTGTCGCGCAGCGCAAGGCGCGGTCATGGTCCCTTCCCAGCCTGCCTCGCCTCCGGCTGCCCCGGATCAGCCTGCCAACACTGAAGCGGGCACCGCGGGAGGACGCCGAGGAGCGGGCCGAACCGACGATCAGGCCGTCAGCCGACAGCCCGAAACGGACATCGGCCCCGGCGGGGAAACCGGCCCGGAAGGCCAAGGCGAAGCCCGCGCCGAAGGACCGCAAGGTGGAGCCCGAGCTCGATCTGGAGCCCGAGCCGGATCTGGAGGATGCAGGCGATCTGCTGCCGCCGCTCTCGCTGCTCTACGAACCCACCGCCGCCGACTACCCGGAGCGGGCCAGCGACGAGGAACTGCAGGCCAATGCACGGATGCTGGAAAGCGTGCTCGACGACTTCGGCGTCAAGGGCGAGATCACCGATGTCCGCGCCGGTCCCGTTGTCACCCTCTACGAACTGAAGCCCGCACCGGGCACCAAGTCATCGCGGGTGATCGGCCTGGCCGACGACATCGCGCGCTCCATGAGTGCCATCTCCGCCCGTGTCGCGGTGGTGCCGGGCCGCGATGCGCTCGGCATCGAACTGCCCAACAGCACCCGGGAAGTGGTCTATTTCCGCGAGATGCTGACCGGCGAGAAGTTCCATACCGGCCCCGGCACCCTGACCATGGCCCTGGGCAAGGACATCGGCGGGTCGCCGGTCTACGCCGATCTGGCGCGGATGCCGCATCTGCTGATCGCGGGCACCACCGGATCGGGCAAGTCGGTGGCCGTGAACACCATGATCCTGTCCCTGCTCTACCGCCTGCGCCCGGAACAGTGCCGCATGATCATGATCGATCCGAAGATGCTGGAACTCTCGGTCTATGAGGGCATTCCGCATCTGCTGACGCCCGTGGTCACCGATCCGAAGAAGGCGGTCGTCGCCCTGAAATGGGCGGTGAAGGAGATGGAGCAGCGCTATCGCCGCATGTCGGAGCTGAACGTGCGCAACATCGCAGCCTTCAACGAGCGGCTGGCGGCAGCCACGTCGGCAGGCGAGAACCTGACCAAGCGGGTGCAGACCGGCTTCGATCCGGAGAGCAGCGAGGCGGTGTTCGAGGATGTGGAGCTGGACTCCTCCCCCATGCCGCAGATCGTCATCGTCGTGGACGAGATGGCCGACCTGATGCTGGTGGCCGGCAAGGACATCGAGGGCGCGATCCAGCGTCTCGCCCAGATGGCCCGCGCCGCCGGCATCCATCTGATCATGGCGACGCAGCGGCCCTCCGTCGATGTCATCACCGGCACGATCAAGGCCAACTTCCCGACCCGCATCAGCTTCTCCGTCACCTCCAAGATCGACAGCCGCACGATCCTGGGCGAACAGGGGGCGGAGCAGCTTCTGGGTCAGGGTGACATGCTCTATCAGCCGAATGGCACCAGGCTGCTGCGCGTGCATGGCCCCTTCGTCTCCGACAGCGACGTGGAGCGCATCGCCAAGTGGATTTCCAAGACGGGCCGTCCGGAATATCTGGAGGAAGTGACCCGCGACGATGAGGAGGAGGAAGGCTTCACGGCCAGCGGCGGCTCCATCGACGAACCCATGTTCGACGAGGCGGTCGAGATCGTCGCCCGCGCCGGCAAGGCCTCCACCAGCTTCATCCAGCGCCAGCTCAAGATCGGCTACAACCGCGCCGCCGGCATCATCGACGAGATGGAAGCCCAGGGCATGGTCTCCGAACCCGATCACAAGGGCAAACGCGAGGTCCTGCTGCGGAACCCGGACGAGGAGTAGAGTCGGCTGAGCGCTTGCAATTGGGAACAAATATGTTACCATAATGAAGTTCGAAATTGCCCTCTACGAACTTGTCGATGGTAGCAGCCCCTTCGCGCAATGGTTCGATGAACTCGACAGTCAAGCTGCGCTGAAGATCCGCACAGCCATCGCACGGATGGAAGCGGGCAACATGGGCGACATCAAACCCGTGGGCGGTGGAGTACTGGAGCGTCGCCTGACGTTCGGGCCAGGATACAGGATTTATTTCGGTCAGGATGGCGCAAGGATCGTGATTTTGCTGACCGGCGGAACGAAACGGCGCCAGCAAGCCGATATTTCGCGCGCGCGGGCATTCTGGTCGGACTATCTGGCGAGACGGGACAGAGGATAAGCAGCCATGCCTCTCACGAGAGATTTCCGCACTACCGTCATGGCACGCGCATCGCGCGACCCCGAGTTTCGTGTTGGCTTGCTGCGCGAGGCTGTGGATACATTCCTTGCTGGTGACGTTGATGCCGGAAAGATCATCCTGCGGGACTATGTCAATGCAACTGTCGGCTTCGAGGCGCTGGGGCAAGGGGTTCAGCGCAATCCGAAGAGCCTGATGCGGATGCTTGGTCCCGACGGAAACCCCCGTGCCGAGAACCTGTTCGCGATCCTGTCATATCTGGAATCCGTGGAGGGCATCAGCCTTCATGTCTCCGCGAAGCGTACTGGGTAGATCGTACCTTCCGATCACGGAACCACACATGCCCGTTGCAGCTTGAACAGGCAGAAGGGCCCCGTTTCCATTCCTGGAAAGGAGGCCCTTCAATCAAGGTCAGCGGGAACCAATCAGCCCTTGCGGGGCATCTCGTCCCGGTCGTCATCGTGGTGGCCATGATGGCCCCGGCGGGTCAGGCGTTCCAGGGTGGCCTTCTGGTCTTCATCCAGCACGGCATAGAGCGGGTCGAAGGAGGTGCGGATCTGCTTCAGCGCGCCCAGGGCCTTTTCCATCACGCCTTCCATCTCGGCCAGCCGTTCGGGCGCCGAGCCGCCGCGCAGGACCTCCATGCTGTCACAGGCCGTCAGCAGTTCCTTGCCGCCGTCGCGAACCGACGCCGCGAAGGTGTCCCAGGCCGCCTGCTGGTCATCGCGGATGCCGAGGCGGATGTCGGCGAAGATGATCACATCCTCCAGACGCTCCTGACCATTGCTGCACACATACTTCATGCCGCCGTGGTGTCCGCCCATGCGCGCGTGGTGGCCGTAGCCGTCACCGGACTGGGCATGCAGGGCCGCGGCACCGGCGGTGACACCCACCGCAGCAACGGCGCTCACCAGCATGATCTTGAGACGCTTGTTCATTTCCTCATCTCCTTGTCCGAGGTCGTTGATCTGTCTGCCGGATGATCCCGGCGCCCCCCAGACATGGGCCATTGATGCGCGCCCTTCGACCCGCCGGGTGCAACGTTCGGTAACGGTCGGTAACACCTGACCGGATGGTTACAAGCAGTTACGAAAAGCTGCCGCACCGCAGGCTCCGGGTCTTATATTGAGAGGCATGCAACGGACACCGCATCTGCTGATCATCGATGACGACCGGGAAATCCGCGACCTGCTGGCGCGGTTTCTGGTCCGCCACGAACTGCGCGTCGACACCGCCCGCGACGGGCGGGAGATGGACGCGAAGCTTGCCACGGGCCGTTTCGACCTGCTGGTCCTGGACCTGATGATGCCGGGGGAGGACGGACTTGCCATCTGCCGTCGCCTGCGCGGCAGTGGCGTCAAGACCCCGATCATCATGCTGACCGCGCTGGGGGAGGAAGCGGACAGGATCGTGGGACTGGAGGTGGGCGCGGACGACTATCTGCCCAAACCCTTCAACCCGCGCGAGCTGCTGGCCCGCATCCGCGCCGTGCTGCGCCGCACGGGCGATACGGCGGAGCAGGACGGCGGCAGCGGCGAACGCCCGCGTGTGCTGACGTTCGAGGGCTGGCAGATCGATCTCGCCGCGCGGGAACTGCGTGATCCGGAGGGGACGCTGGTGACCCTGACGTCCGGGGAGTTCGACATGCTGGAGGCCTTCGCCGAGCGTCCGCAGCAGATCCTAAGCCGTGACCAGTTGGCTGACCTGACCACTGGCCGGTCGCTGGGCCCGTTCGACCGGTCCATCGATGTTGCCCTCAGCCGCCTGCGGCGCAAGCTGGGTGAGGACCCGAAGAACCCGCGCATGTTCAAGACGGTCCGGCATGGAGGCTATTACTTCTCATGCGACGTCACCGCTTCCTGAACCGCCTGCATGTCGGCGGCGTGGCGGGGCGGCTTGCGCTGGTCCTGATGCTGCTGCTGGCCATCGCGCTGGCCATCACCATCGGCTGGTACGCGAAGGACCGGGCGGACACGGCGCGTCGTCTGCTGGATCATACCGCGCGCCGGACGGAGCAGATCGTCATCCTGCTCGACCGTACGGCACCGGCAGAGCGGCAGGCGCTGGCGCGGGTCATTTCGGGTCCGACGCTGGGCGTGCGCATACGCCCCGGGCCACCACCCGGTGCGGACCATGACCACGAGTTTCACGGCGACATGCAACGTGGCATCCGCCGCTTCGTCGATCGCAACCTGCCTGCCCTGCGCGGTCGCCCGCTGGTGATCGTGCCGCCCCGGGACGAGGACCACGATCAGGATCACGCAGGGGATCGCGACGGCAGGCCCGGTCTCGACCGGGATGGACCTGACCGCGCCCGTGCGCTGGACGGGCCGCCGGAACCCGACCTGCTGCCCAGCCGCCGCAAGCTGATCTTTGCCACCACCCTGAACGACGGCGTCTGGGTTCATTTCCTTGTCTCGACAGACCGCCTGGCCTACCGCTGGGCCGTCAGGGGGACCTTCTGGATCGCCTTCACCTGCCTGCTGATCATCGTCTTTGCGATCTGGGCCGCGCGCCGGGCAACGCGTCCGTTGCGGGAACTGGCCCAGGCGGCGGACCGGCTGGGTCTGGACGTGGATGCCCCGCCCCTGCCGGAAAGCGGATCGCGGGAACTGCGCAAGACCGCCGTGGCCTTCAACCGGATGCAGACCCGGATCAAGCGGCTGATCGACGACCGGACGCTGATGCTCGCCGCCCTCAGCCATGACCTGAAGACCATCCTCACCCGGCTGCGCCTGCGGGCCGAGTTCATCGATGACCCCGACCAGCAGCAGCGCGCGGTGAGCGACATCGACGACATGCAGCAGATGGTCGATCAGGCCCTCGGCTTCATTCGCGGTGACCAGGCGACGGAGGCCATCCGGCGCATTGATCTGGCCGGACTGCTGCGCGACCTGTCGGAGGATGCGGCGGCGCAGGGCGGACAGGTCGCTTTCGAGGGGCCGGACCGCCTGCCCGTGGACGGTCGCCCCGTGGCCCTGAAACGCGCAGTCGGCAACCTGATCGAGAACGCGCTGCGCTATGGCGGCGGCGAGGTTGCGCTCAACCTGTCCAAGCAGGACGGACGGGCCATCCTGACCGTCGCGGACAATGGACCGGGACTGCCCGAGAGTGAGCTGGACAAGGTCTTCCAGCCCTTCTACCGGCTGGAAACCTCGCGGAACCGGGAAACCGGCGGCTCGGGACTGGGGCTCGCGCTTGCCCGCGACGTGTTCCGCAGGCTGGGCGGCGAGCTGACGCTTGCCAACAGGCCGGAGGGCGGGCTGGCGGCGACCGCGTGGCTGCCCATCGACAGCGCCTGAGCCCCGGGCAGGACACATGGCAGCTCCACTGGTGACCCGGCGTCGCGCGTGAACCAGAATGGCCCAGCGATTCAGTTACAGGGGAGGATCAACGATGGCTGGATGGACCGAAACGTTCCGGGGAACGATCTATCCGTGGCACTGCGATCACATGGGCCACATGAATGTCATGTACTACATCCACTTCTTCGATCAGGCAGCGGGTCACCTGCTGTCTGCCTGCGGCTACAAGTGGGCGGAGATGGGGGAGCAGCGGCTGGGCTTCGTCGATGTGAAGCACGTCATCGAATACAAGGCCGAACAGGTCGTCGGCAGCCTGCTGGCGATCGAGAGCGGTATCGTGAAGCGGGGCCGCACGTCGCTGGTGGGCATGCACCGGATGACCAATACGGAGACCGGCGCCCTTGCCGCGACCCTGGAGGTCACGACCATCCATTTCGATCTGGAGGCCCGCAAGTCCCTGCCCCTGCGCGAGGACACCTGGCCGCTGATCGACGCACTGCTCGTGGAGCCCTGACAGGCCGGTCAGGGGATCGGCGCGAAGGCTTCCACCTCATCCTCGATCCCCTTCAGCGGATGGTGGCCGACGGAACGGAATTCGCCGTCGGCAGCCTCCGCGAAGGCTGACGTGACCAGGATCGGCTCCGCCATTTCGGCGGAGAGCTTTTCCAGTCGCGCGGCGCGGTTCACGGCCGGACCGATCACCGTGAAATCAAGCCGTCCCGTGGCGCCGATATTGCCGTAGAAGACATCTCCGACATGCAGTCCGAAGCTGCTGACCAGATCCGGCTTGTCTTCCGACCTGCGCCGCTCGTTCACTGTCTCCAGTGCCGAGATGGCAGCATGGGCGGCACCCAGCGCCCGGTTGCAGGCCCCTCTGGTACCGTCCGCCTCGTCCACCGGAAAGATGGCCAGCGCGGCATCACCGATGAACTTCAGGACTTCGCCGCCCGCCGCATCGATGGCATCCCCGACCGCACCGAAATAGTCATTCAGGACATGGATGATGTAGTCGCGCGGCAGGCGCTCCGACATCGCCGTGAACCCTCTCAGGTCACAGAAGAACACCGCCGCCGGAATGCGCCGGGCAAAGCCCCGGCGGATCGCGCCCTCCAGCACCCGTTCGCCGGTGCCATGGCCCAGGTAGACGTCCAGCAGGTTGCTCGCCAGCCTGCGGCTGCTGTGGATCTCGCTCAACAGCCCGAAGATCGGCAGGAATTCCCGGATATCATCGACGTCCGTATCGGTGAAACCACCCTTGCGGCGCATGGCGAAGGATATGGGATTGCGCTTGCCGTCCGTCAGCGGCACCGGCAAGGCCAGATAATCCGTGAACCCTTGCTCCATCAGACGTTCCAGGAAGGCATATTCCAGGTCGGGGTCATCCCCCTCCAGGCGGCATCGGACCTGATCCCCGCCATCCAGGATGACCCGGACCGGACTGACGAGATAGTCGGCTGTCTGATGCGTTTCGTGTCCGAGCTCACTGATCTCGACCTCGTCGTCATCCGCATTCCAGACATAGCCAAGCGCAACGATCTCCGGATGCAGCGTCCGCTGTCCCAGCGTCATGCGCGCGACTGGTAACCCCACCACCTGCATCTGCCTGACCAGGCCACGCAGCAGGGCCACCGTGTCCTCCGCCATGCGCCCCTGATCAAGCAACCAGGCAGATATCTGCTTTCCCTTGGACATCATTCTCCGATCAGATGCAGGACGACCCGCCGCCGATGCGGATGGGTCCGGTGCTCCCACACATAAAGCCCCTGCCATGTGCCGAAAAGGGGCTTGCCGTCCGCCACCGGGATATTGAGGCTGGTTGCGGTCAGGGCGCTGCGGATGTGGGCCGGCATGTCGTCCGCGCCTTCCGACACATGCCGGTAGAGGGAGGTGTCGTCGGGTACCAGCCTGTCGAGGAACCTGTTCAGGTCATGCAGGACATCCCTGTCCGCATTTTCCTGAATGGTCAGCGACGCCGAAGTATGACGGATGAAGACCGTCAGCATCCCGTCCGTGATGCCCGTCGCCCGACACCAGTCGGCAACAGTCCGGGTGATTTCCTGCAGCCCCCGTCCCTGGGTCTCGAAGGTCAGTTCGGTCCGGGCCTGCCGCATCATTCCGCCCCCCGCCACCAGCTTGTCAGCAGCGGACCATAGACCGGAACCACCGGGGGCCGGCGCAGGTCGGCACTGACAGCCATGCGCGTGGTCGGTTGCCAGTAGAGTGGCACCACCAGATGGCTCGCCCGCAGCACGCGATCCAGCGCCCGGGCAGCGGTCCGCAGTTCGGCACGGCTTCTGGCGGCGGTCAGCGCGCCGACCATGGCGTCGACGGCGGGCAGGCTGACGCCGGCATAGTTTCGGCTGCCGGGCTGTTCCGCGGCGGCCTGACCCCAGTAGTACCATTGCTCCGACCCCGGACTGAGCGACTGGTACCAGTGGTTGACGATCATGTCGTAGTCGAAGCCCTGGCGGCGGCGTTCGTATTGCGACGGGTCGACGGTCCGTGCGGTGGCCTCGATCCCCAGCCGTTTCAGTCCCCGCGCGAAGTTCAGCGCCACCTTCTCATCGGTCGGATCATGCAACAGGATCTCGAACGCGAAGGCGGCCCCCTCGGCATTGCGCAGCACCTGATCCGTGCCGACCGTCCATCCGGCTTCCGCCAGCAGCGTCTGGGCCCGGCGCAGATTGCGGCGCAGACCACTCCGCCCTTCGGTTTCCGGTGGCGCCACAGCCGGACCGAAGACCGCCTCCGGCACCTGCCCGGCAAAGGGTTTCAGCAGCGCCAGTTCCGCCTCCGACGGCACCCCGTCGGCAGCCAGGTCGCTGTTCTGGAAGTAACTGACGTTGCGCGCGTAGGAGCCGTGAAACAGGTTCCGGTTGATCCAGTCGAAATCGAAGGCCAGACCCAGCGCCTGACGCACCCTGATGTCGGCGAACAGTGCCCGTCGGCTGTTGAACACCAGCCCGCGCATGCCGACGGGCCGTTCCAGCGGCAGTTCCAGCTTCTTCAGCTTGCCATCGCGCACGGCCGTAAAGTCATACCCCTCCGCCCACAGGGCCGGATCCAGCTCGAAGCGGACATCATAAAGCCCGCCCTTCAGTGCCTCGAACCGGGCCGTCTGATCGCGAAAGAACTCATAGGTGATGCGGTCGAAATTGTTGTCGCCGCGATTGACCGCCAGATCACGCCCCCAGTAGTCCTCCCGCCGGGCGTAGGTGATCGTGCGCCCCTGCTCCAGTTCCGCCACGCGGTAGGGACCGCTGCCCGGAATGGCGTCCAAGGTCGTCCGGTCGAAGCCATTCGCCTCGAACCAGTGTTGCGGCAGGATCGGCATGAAGGCCATCAGCAGGGGCAGTTCACGGTTCTCCCCGCTGCCCAGATGAAAGGTGACCCTGCGGCCATCCACCGCCGTCCGCGCCACCTGCCTGTAATAGAGTCGGTGATTGGGCCGCCCCTTGTCGCGCAGGGTCTGCCACGACCAGAGCAGCACCTCCGCCGTGATCGGTTCCCCATCGGCGAAGCGGGCATCCGGGTGCAGCGTGAAGGCAATGCTGCGCCGCGACGGGTCCATGTCGATGGACTCCGCCACCAGACCGTAGAGCGAGAAGGGCTCGTCCTGCGAACGCTTGGTCAGTGCCTCGAACACCAGGCGCCAGCCCTCCGCAGCCTGCCCCTTGAAGATGAAGGGGTTCAGGCTGTCGAAGGTTCCCTGCGTCGCTGCCAGCCGCAGCGTGCCGCCCCTGGGTGCGGCCGGATTGACGTAGCCGAAATGGCTGAAGCCCTTCGGATACTTCGGCTGGTCGTGCATGGAGATCGCGTGTGCGGGCTCGGCCAGCGACGGGGCGGTCCCGGCAAGGGTGGCGAGCAGAAGTGTCAGGAATCCCAGTCGGCGAAGGTTCTGCCATCGTCGCCGAGCGCCGCACTGATGCGCACCTTCAGCTGCTCCAGGTCGGCGCGTGACATGCTGCGGGAGATGACGACATCCTCGTTCACCATCACCGCAAGGCGAAACCCCGCCTCCGTCTCCGTGATCAGAACCGGCAGATCGAACATGTTTCTGGCCCTTTCCTCTGGTGGCAAGCAGACAGGAGGATAGCATCCTCACCGTTAATGGTTGGTCATCCCGGCCGGTCAGCCGGGAATGGCAAGGACGGTCGATCATCGGGGCAAGGGCACGAATCATGACCGCATCGTAGGCTGCCGCGACATTCAGGAGAACCACGTGATAAGAACGCGCAGCAATCAATCGAACGGAGACACTACACATGCAGCATCTGGTGCCGGACGGGTTCGTGCAGGTTACGGGTCAGGGTCCCTTCAGCGGTCACATCGGCCCGACCTGGGTTCGCGATGAGGCGGGGGGAGACTCCACGTACGGCGTCCTGATCGCGGAGAAGCACCTGAACAAGCGCGGCGTCGTGCATGGCGGAATGCTGATGAGTTTCATGGACCATCTGCTCGGCCGCACGATCCATCACGCCATCGGCGGTGCCACCACCGCGACCATCCAGTTGGACAACCAGTTCCTCTCCGGCGTACGCGAAGGCGTCTGGATGCAGGGCAAGGGCGACATCGTGCGACAGACCCGCAGCCTGGTCTTCGTGACCGGCAGGTTGTGGGTTGATGAAACACCGGTGCTGCAATCTTCGGGCGTCTGGAAGATACTTGGTGCCTGAATGGTGACCGGCCATCTGAAATCCACATTTGATGTTGCATTCACGGGGTGGGACAAGCATCAGACGCCAGTGACCGAAGAGACAGCGACATGCGGGCAGTCCCTGGCCGCATGACAGCCCGTGGGGGGCAATCGGATGAAACGTGATGCGGCGGCGCAGTCACGACAGCTTCTGAGTGACTTCAGAGCCATCATGCAGTCGGCAGAGCCACCCGAGGCGCGCCTGGCCGAGGTGGTGCGTCTGGTCGCGCGCAACATGGGGGCGGAAGTCTGCTCCGTCTACATCCGCCGGGCCGACGGTGCGCTGGAACTGTTCGAGACCGAAGGCCTGCGACGGGAAGCAATCCGCATCACCCGCATGGAGGCCGGTGTCGGCTTGGTCGGACATGTCGCCGAGACCAGCCTGCCCGTGCGGTTGCGCGACGCCCGTTCCAGTCCGGCATTCGAACCGCGACCGGAGACCGGCGAAGACGCCTACACGTCGTTCATGGGCGTGCCGATCCTCTATGCCGACCGGGTACTTGGTGTGCTGGTGGTGCAGAACATCAGCGCCCGCGACTATCACGATGAGGAACAGGAAGCGCTGGAGATGCTGGCGCTGGTGTTCGGCCAGATGATCGCCTCCGGCGCGCTGGTGCCGCCGGAGACAGCCGCTGAGTCCGTGGCCGGCAACAGCCGCCCGACACGCATGGCCGGACACAGTCTCGCCGACGGTTTCGCAAAGGGCCACGCCGTACTGCATACGCCGCACATCACGGTTCGGCAGACCGTTGCCGATGACCCGGAGGAGGAACTGATCCGGCTGGACAATGCCATCCGCGATGTTCACGACCAGATCGACGAGATGCTGTCCCAGCCGGCCATCGCCGCCGGCGAGTCGCGTACGGTCATGGAGGCCTTTCGCCTGTTCGCCCACGATCCCGGCTGGCAGCGCAGGATGCGGGAGGCCGTCGATACGGGCCTGACCGCAGAGGCCGCCGTCAAGCGGACCCACGACCAGACGCGGGCGCGGTTCCGCAGGATTCCCGATCCCTATATCCGCGCCCGGCTGGCGGACATGGACGATCTGGCCAACCGGCTGTTCAATCGCCTGAACGCCGATGTGAATGCGCTGGAAAACGATCTGCCCGACGACGTGGTCCTGGTTGCACGCGACATGGGACCGGCGGAACTGCTGGACTTCGACGAGACCAAGCTGCGGGCCGTGATCCTGGAACAGGGCAGCGTCGGATCCCACATGTCGATTGTCGCCCGGGCCCTGGACATTCCCGTCATTGGCGGCTGCACCGGGGCAACGGACCGGATCAATTCGGGCGACCTCGTCATCGTCGATGGCGATCACGATCAGGTCTTCGTCCGCCCCGATCAGGATGTCATCGATGCCTTCGGCGAGACCGAGGCGATGCAGCAGGAAGTGCAGGCCCGCCGCCGTGCGCTGCGCGATGTGGAGGCGGTCACGCGGGACGGCATGAAGGTCGAACTCCACTGCAACGCCGGACTGTTGCTGGACCTGCGGCATCTGGACGAGACCGGTGCCGACGGAATCGGGCTGTACCGCACCGAACTGCACTACATGGTGCGCTCCCGCCTGCCGCGGATGCAGGAGCAGGCGACCTACTACAAGCATGTACTGGACGCCGCCGGTGACCGCCCGGTGATCTTCCGCACCCTGGATGTGGGCAGCGACAAGCTGCTTCCCTACCTGAAGCGCGACCCCGAGCCCAATCCGGCCATGGGCTGGCGCGCCGTGCGTATCTCACTGGATCAGGAAGCGCTGTTCCGGATGCAGCTCCGTGCCCTGCTCGCCGCCGCGGAGGGTCGGGAACTGCGTGTCATGTTCCCGATGATTGCGGACATTGCCGAATTCGAGGCCGCCCGGGCCGTGCTGATGCGGGAGGTCGAATGGGCCAGGGCACGGGGACGCGCCGGGCCGGCCACCCTGAAGGTCGGCGTCATGCTGGAGGTTCCGGCACTGGTCTGGCGTCTGCCCGCCCTGCTGCCGCGCGTCGATTTCGTTTCCATAGGGTCCAACGACCTGATGCAGTTCATGTATGCGGCCGATCGCGGCAATCCGCGCGTCGCCTCACGGTACGACACGCTCAGCCCGGGCTTCATCTCTTCACTGCGCCGCATTTCGGAGCAGTGCCAGCAGCATCACGTCGAATTCTCGATCTGTGGCGAGATGGCCAGCCAGCCCCTGGAAGCCATGGTTCTGGTCGCGCTGGGGTTCCGCAAGCTGTCGATGCGTCCGAACGCGATTGGCGCTGTCAAGGAGATGATCCTCTCCCTGGACACCAATGCGCTGCGGCAGGAGATGTCACGCATGGGCGAACGCAACGAAGGCAGTCTGCGCCCGATGTTCGAGGCCTTTGCCGCCCGGCACGGCGTGAAAACCTGAAACCCCCCTGAAAAACTGCCCTTTTCCCGCCAGATTTCCCTTCTACTGTCCCCCAAAGTTCGCTAAGAAACCGCGATGGTGCACTGCGAAAGATCGATTCGCAGACTGGCAGGAGCCAGCCGCCGATCTCACGCATTTGCATCTGGAATGTTGCAGCAGGGACACCCTGCCCCTGAGGAGCCGAATTGCGCCATGCCTGACAGCGGTCGCCAGATTGCCGACGATCGATCATTGCGCGAAGGTCGACTGAACCTCTATGAGGTCGAGGCGGCCGAAAGCGGTGGTGACGGCGTCTATCGGGGGGTCGGCGCCGAACTGAAGGCGGAGCGCGACCGGTTCGGCCTGCTGCTGTCCGAGGTTTCGGACCGCCTGCGCATTCGCGTTGCCTATCTGGAAGCCATCGAGGAAGGGCGTTTCGGCGATCTGCCGGGGCGCATCTATGCCATCGGTTTCCTGCGCAGCTATGCCGAATTCCTGGGCGCTGACGGCGATGTCTGCGTCCAGATGTTCAAGGACGAGGCCGGGACCGGTGGTCACAGCCGCCGTCTGGAGTTCCCCGTACCGCAGAACGAGAACCGACGCCCCGGCAAGGCAACCCTGCTGGTCGCTGTCCTGCTGGGGGCCGCTGTCTATGGCGGCTGGTTCGTGTTGCAGGGGAAAGATCAGCAGACGGTCGATATCGTGCCGGAGGTGCCGGAGAGCATTGCCCGACAGGTCCAGACGGTCACCGCCACGCCGACGACCGCCGCTCCGGAGCAGGCCGCCACCACGGTCCAGGCAGTCGCGGGGCAGTCTCGGGACACCAACGACGGGAATTCGGTGTCCGAAGAGAACTCCGGCAGTCTGATGGCCGCGAATGCCGCCGA
Source organism: Minwuia sp. IMCC3009 (assembly GCF_029909415.1). Classification (GTDB taxonomy): domain Bacteria; phylum Pseudomonadota; class Alphaproteobacteria; order Minwuiales; family Minwuiaceae; genus Minwuia. Next base: position 832,572 of record NZ_CP123781.1, on the reverse strand, counting down.
TGCCAGGACGGAGTCGGCGCCGGTCGGGACTGCCGACGCGGCGGCACCCGCCAGAGACATCACTGTGGCGGAACCGCCGGTGACGGAAACAGAACCGGCAACAGTTCCCCGTTCCGAGGCATCGGCGCCGCTGACTGACGTCGACACGGCGCCCCTGAATCGTTCCATTGCGTCTGAACCTGTCGGCCAGGCACAGGAAGACGGCACGCAGGCTGTGGCTGAGACCGCACCGGCTGTCGAGAACACGGCGACCAGTGAGCCGGTCGTGCCGCAGATTGCCGCGCTCGGCCCGCCGCCCCTGCCGCCGACAGCACCGCGCGCGGAATCTGTCCCGCGCGTCTTCGGCGTTGCCAATACGGATGCGCGCATCATCATCCGTGCCACCGACCGTGCGCAGATCTTCGTGAAGCAGGCCGGGGGTCGCACGGTTCTGCCGCATCGCGTGTTGCAGGCGGGTGATGAGTATCGCGCACCGGACCTGGACGGGCTGCTGATCCGCAGCGACAACGTCAATGGCCTGGAGCTCATCGTCGATGGCAGGAACCTGGGCCCCGTCGGGCGGCTGTCGGATGCGCAGAACAACCTGGCGCTGGATCCGGACTGGCTGCTGAAGAACGCCGGAACGCGTTAGCGACAATCTGCGTCGCTTCCCCCTCCCCTGTTGCGACCCCATGTCGTAACAATGCAGCCGCAGGCTGACCTGCCGCACGAACCAGACAAACCGAGAGTGAGGATCGCCCCATGAGCGTCCGCCCCTATCGCGACATCTACCGCCGCAAGTCCCGCCAGATCAGGGTTGGCGATGTTCTGGTGGGTGGCGACGCCCCGATTGCCGTACAGACCATGACCAACACGGTGACTTCGGACGCGGAAGCCACCATCGCCCAGGTCCGCGCGGCGGAGGAGGCAGGGGCGGACATCGTCCGTGTCTCCTGCCCCGACGAGGAATCGACGAAGGCGCTGCGCCAGATCGTGCGCGCCGCCTCGGTGCCCATCGTCGCCGACATCCATTTCCACTACAAGCGCGCCATCGAGGCGGCGGAGGCGGGCGCGGCATGCCTGCGGATCAATCCCGGCAACATCGGATCCGCCGAACGGGTCCGGGAGGTCGTGAAGGCCGCACGGGATCACGGTTGCTCCATGCGTATCGGCGTCAATGCCGGCAGTCTGGAGCGGCACCTGCTGGAGAAGTACGGCGAACCCTGCCCGGAAGCGATGGTCGAGAGCGCGCTGGATCACGCCCGCATCCTGGAAGACAACGACTTCCGCGAGTTCAAGATCTCCGTCAAGGCGTCCGACGTCTTCCTGTCGGTTGCCGCCTACCAGGGTCTGGCAGAGGCCTGTGACTACCCCCTGCACCTGGGCATCACGGAGGCGGGCGGCATGATCGGCGGCTCCGTGAAGTCATCCATTGGCCTGGGCGCCCTGCTGTGGGCCGGGATCGGAGACACGATCCGGGTATCGCTTTCCGCCGATCCGGTGGAAGAGGTGAAGGTCGGCTACGAGATCCTGAAGTCGCTCGGGCTTCGCCGCAGGGGTGTCACCATCATTTCCTGTCCCTCCTGCGCCCGGCAGGCCTTTCCCGTCATCAAGACCGTGGAAGTGCTGGAGGAGAGACTGGCCCACATCACGACACCGATGACGCTGTCGATCATCGGCTGTGTCGTGAACGGACCGGGCGAGGCGCGGGAAACCGACATCGGCCTGACCGGCGGCGCCAAGGGCCGCAATCACAAGGTCTATGTCGGAGGCATTGCGGACCACAATGTCGACGACGAGAAGCTGGTCGAGCATATCGTCGGCATGGTGGAGGCGAAGGTCGCCGCCATCCAGGCCGCCGAAGCAGCCGAGGCGGCAACACCGGACGCCGCCTGAGCCGGTCCGACCTCCACTTCATCCGAACACCTGAAACAAGAAGAAACCCATGGCCAAAGCCCAGCCCGTTCGCGGCACCCACGACCTGTTGCCTGATGACTTCGCCGCGCACGGGGAAGTCATCTCCGTCGCGCGCCAGACCGCAGCGACCTACGGCTATCGGGAGATGGCGACGCCGATCTTCGAGTTCACCGATGTCTTCGCCCGCTCGATGGGTGAAACGTCGGACGTGGTCTCGAAGGAAATGTATTCCTTCGATGATCGCGGCGGCGAGTCGATCACGCTGCGCCCCGAATACACGGCGGCGATCTGCCGGGCCTTCATCTCCAACGGGCTGCAGCAGAATGTGCCGTTCCGCGCCTTCGGTGCCGGACCGATGTTCCGCTACGAGCGTCCGCAGAAGGGCCGTCAGCGCCAGTTCCACCAGATCGACATCGAGATCATCGGTGCCCCTGAACCGGCGGCGGACGTGGAGGTGATCTCGGTCGGCGCGGAAATCCTCAACCGGCTGAATGTGCTGCACAAGACGGTGCTGCACCTGAATACCCTGGGCGATCCTGAAAGCCGCGACAGCTACCGCGAGGCGCTGGTGGCCTATTTCAACGACCACCGATCCAGCCTGTCGGAAGACAGTCTCGGTCGTCTGACGCGCAATCCGCTCCGCATTCTCGATTCGAAGGATGAGGGCGACCGCAGGATCGTGGAGAACGCGCCGCTGTTCGGCGACTATCTGAACCAGCATAGCCAGGACTTCTTCGGCACCGTCCTGTTCGGGCTGGACACGCTGGGCATCGCCTACGAACTGAACCCCCGGCTGGTGCGCGGTCTGGACTACTACACCCACACCGCATTCGAGTTCGTGACCGACGCGCTGGGTGCACAGGGGGCAGTAATCGCGGGCGGGCGCTATGACGGGCTGATCGGCCAGCTTGGCGGCCCCGCGACCCCCGGCATCGGCTGGGCGGGCGGTATCGAGCGGCTGGCGATGCTCTCCGGGGCGACCGGCGCAGCCCCCCGCCCCATTGCGCTGATCCCGATCGGTGAGGACGCGGAGACCGAAGCCCTGAAGATCGGACAGGCGCTGCGCCGTGACGGCTTCATCGTCGATCAGGCCTTTCGCGGCAATCTCGGCAAGCGCATGAAGCGTGCCGACAAGCTGAATGCGGCGGCGGCCCTGATCTTTGGCGACGACGAGCTGGCGAAGGGCGTGGTTCAGGTGCGCAACCTGACGACCGGCGATCAGAGCGAGGTTGCGCTGGACGGTCTGACCCGGGCACTGGCTGAACATGAGGGAAGCCGCGTCTGATGATCCCGCGCGACCGGCTGAAACGCATTCAGGTACGTCATGAGGAACTGGAAGCCCTGATGGCGGAGGGCGGCGGGGATCGTGACGATTTCACCGACCTGGCCCGGGAATATGCTGAACTGAGCCCCGTCGTGGAGGGTATCAACCGCCTTTCGGCCATGGATGCGGAGGCGGCCGACCTGCAGGCCCTGATCGACGATCCGGACGGGGATGCGGAGATGCGCGATCTGGCGCGGGACGAGCTGGACACGCTGTCGAAGGAACGCCCGGCGCTGGAGCGGTCGCTGATGCTGCAGCTGCTGCCCGGTGACGCGGCCGACGCCCGCAGCGCCATCCTGGAGGTCCGCGCCGGTACGGGCGGGGAGGAAGCAGCCCTGTTCGCGGGCGAACTGTTCCGCATGTACCAGCGTTACGCCGAACTCTCCGGCTGGCGGTTTCAGGCCATGGAGATCAGCGAGACCGATCTGGGCGGCCTGAAGGAAGGCATCGCCGAGATCAATGGCCAGAATGTCTTCGCCAACCTGAAGTTCGAATCCGGCACCCATCGTGTCCAGCGGGTGCCGCAGACCGAATCCGGCGGGCGCATCCATACCTCCGCTGCCACTGTCGCGGTCCTGCCGGAGGCGCAGGAGGTCGATGTGGTGATCGACGACCAGGATCTGCGCATCGATGTCTACCGTGCCTCCGGGCCGGGCGGCCAGTCCGTCAACACCACCGACTCGGCGGTCCGGATCACGCATATCCCCACAGGTATCGTGGTGACGCAGCAGGACGAGAAGTCCCAGCACAAGAACCGCGCCAAGGCGATGAAGGTGCTGCGTGCCCGCCTCTATGATGCGGAGCGGCAGCGCGTCGATGGCGAGCGTGCGGCGGACCGTCGGCAGCAGGTCGGCAGCGGCGACCGGTCGGAGCGGATACGCACCTACAACTTCCCGCAGGGGCGCATGACCGATCATCGCATCAACCTGACACTCTACAAGCTGGCGGAGATCGTCAGCGGTGACGCGTTGGGTGAGGTGATCGAGGCGCTGGTGGCAGAGGATCAGGCCCGGCGGTTGGAAAGCCTTGCCGAGGCCAGCTGAACAGGAAACCGTCGGTGCGCTGCTGGACCGGGCCACGCGGCAGCTCCGGCAGGCCGATCTGCCGTCGCCCAGACTGGACGCGCGGGTACTGCTGGGCAACGCCATGCAGTGCGACCCGGCCAGCCTCTTGCCAGGATCCACCAGGCCCGTCGCCCCGGCTCAGGTCGCGCGCTTCGATGCCCTGATCGACGGTCGTCTGGAACGCAGGCCCGTGTCTCACCTGACAGGTCGCAGGGAATTCTACGGGCGGGCGTTCATGGTCACGCCGGACGTGCTGGACCCGCGCCCCGATTCCGAATGTGTTGTCGAACTGGCCTTGCGGCATCTGGCGTCCGATGAGCCCACACGCATTCTCGATCTGGGCACGGGGACGGGCTGTCTGCTGCTGACCCTGCTGGCGGAGCGTCCGCAGGCGCAGGGTCTCGGGATCGATATTTCGGCGGCGGCACTGGAAGTGGCCAGGGGCAATGCCGCCGCGCTGGGGCTGCAGGATCGCGCCGCGTTTCAGCAAGGCGAATGGCTGTCCGGCGTCACAGGACACTTTGACCTCATCATCAGCAATCCGCCCTACATCCCGTCCGACGACATCCACGGCCTGGCCCCGGAAGTCCGGGACCACGAACCGCGTCTGGCGCTGGATGGCGGTCGGGATGGTCTTGATCCCTATCGCATCCTGCTGCCGCGACTTGCCGGTCACCTGAAAGCCGAAGGCACTGCGATTCTGGAGCATGGGCAGGGGCAGGAGGCGGCCATGGCACGGCTGGCAGAACACTCCGGCCTTGAAATCACCGCAACAGCCACCGATCTGGGTGGAATAAATCGTGGAGTCGCGCTGCAAACCGCCGTCTGTGCAAAAAAAGCACTTGGAAATGGCGGTGGTACGACGTAGCTTTCGTTCACGGCCTTTCGGGCGTGATATGTCTTTCGGCATACCCCCCGGACCGACAGCTCACACAAAAGCGCGTTTGCGCGAGCAGGCATCTCTCGTCAGAAGACGATGGATGATATCCCGAAGCGACAATTTGGCGGATCAATGAGAGCACCCAACAAGAACCGTGCGCGCGGTCGTTCAAACCGGCGCGCACCGAATCCCAACCGCAGCTTTGAAAGCAACGGTCCCGAGGGCAAGATCCGCGGTAACGCCAGCCAGGTCTACGAGAAGTACAGCCAGCTTGCGCGGGACGCGCAGGCAACGGGCGACCCGATTGCTGCGGAAGGTTTCTGGCAGCACGCCGAACACTATTACCGCATCATGTCCAGCCAGCAGCCGAACAACCGTCCGCAGCAGAACGGCGGCGGCGACTATGATCAGAACGGCCAGCCGGGCATGGACGAAGATCGCGACTTTGCCGAGCAGGATCAGCCCGATGATCCGCGCCGTGGACAACGGCGCAACCAGGGCCGCAACAACAACGGTGATGACAACCGGGGCCAGCAGAATCAGGGGAATGACGACGACGATCAGGACCGGTCGGAGTTCCAGGACCGTGGCGAGCGGCAGGACCGTGGGGAGCGGCAGGAACGCGCGCCCCGGCAACCGCGTCGGCCCCGCCGGAGCGAGAACCGGGACCGTGACGGGCAGGCAGACGGCCAGCCGCAGGCCGCTGCCTCCGACACCCCCGAAGACAGCGCACCGGCACCAATCCCCGTCACCGCACCCGCCGCACCTGTAGCCCAGGTCGAGGAGTCGGACACCGCTGGCCTCGAACGAGTCGTGAAGCGCGTGCGCCGGCCGCGCAAGCCGCGCGAGGAAAGCCCCGCCGCTGCGGCGCCGGCCGATCCGGCATCCGAGGATGCGGCTGACTGATCAGGCAAGCGTCGTGAGCAGTGATGCCGCGATACCCCACATGATCAGTCCGACGATCACATCAAAGACCCGCCAGGCTGACGGGCGCGCGAACACGGGCGAAAGCCAGCGCGCGCCAAAGCCCAGGCTGTAGAAGAAGACGGCCGATGCCAGCGCGCCGCCCCCCCAGAAGGCGAAGCGGCTGGCGAGGTCGTAGCGTGCGGACAGGCCACCCAGCATCACCACCGTATCCAGATAGACGTGCGGGTTCAGGAACGTGAAGGCCAGCACCGTCAGGATGGCCCCCCGGTAACTCAGGCCGCGGTCTGCGGCGGCTTCCAGGGCGGAGGGCGACAGCGCGCGGCGCAGCGCCAGCAACCCGTATGCGAACAGGAAGACCGCGCCGCCAATGGTGACGATCGTGATCAGTCCGGGCGCTTCCCGGATCAGGCTGCCCAGCCCCAGGACGCCCGCGCCGATCAGCAACGCGTCGGCTGCCGCGCAAATCGTCGTGATCGTCAGGACATACTCCCGTTTCAGTCCCTGACGCAGCACGAAGGCGTTCTGGGCACCGATGGCGAGAATCAGTCCGAAGCTCAACAGAAACCCTTCAATCGCCGCGCTCATCAAAGCCCCTTCTAACCGAACCGGATTGCCCGTATAGCACCTTGATGAAGCTTCGGTTGCCACGATTGACCATAGGCATGCGCGCGGGCCTGACCATCGGCATTGGTGGGCTGGTGCTGCTGGCCGTGGTGACCGTGCTGTTCCTCGGCTTTGGCAGTGCGCGACGCAACACGCAGGATCTGCTGCTCGGCAATGCGCGCATTGCGCTGCAACTCATCCAGAACGGAATCCATGCGGAGCTGCATCCTGTCGAGAGACAGGTCGGCTTCGTCGGCACGTTCCTGGAGGCGGAGAACCCCCGCCAGCCGCTCAATATCGACGGCCCTCTGGCCAAGATGATGACCGGAGCGCTGGCCGCCACACCCGTGACCCGCGCCATGTCATTCGTCGATCTGGAAGCACAGATGCTGGATGTGCGGCGCCAGGATGGCAACGGTGTGGTCAGCCGCGGCGATCTGCTGAGCGTTCCCGACATCATCGACAGGATCGCGGCGGCGGCGGACCAGCCGCCACAATGGGGCGAGATCCTGTGGAACCACGAGATCGGCACGCCGCTGCTGACCTATCAGCGCGCGGTGAAGATCGATGGCACGTTCGTCGGCATGATCGGCGCCCGAGTGCCGACCAACCTGCTGGCCCGGACCGTGGCCGATGCCGCTGCCCAGGTCTATGCCACCGCCTTCATCATTCACGGCGACGATCGTGTTCTGGCACATCCGGCCATGTTCGATGGTCGCATCGCAGCCGATGCACGCCCCGATCACCTGTCGGCGGCTGATTTCAAGGATCCGATCCTGAGTGCCTATCTGGAGGGGCGGACCCAGTTGCTGACCGTGCAGGCGGAGGATTTCGAGTCCCGCATCGTCAACCTGCCCGGCGACAATCACGTCCTGCTGATCGCGCGGATGGATCGCTATGGCACCGTACCGTGGAAGCTGGCGCTTGCCTTTCCGCTGGAGGATGTGACGACGGAACTGCTGCGCCTGCTGAAGGCCGGGCTGGCCGGGTTCGCGGTACTGATCCTCAGTCTGCTGATCGCCCTGTTCGCCGCCCGGCGTCTGGCCAGCCCGCTTGTCAGGCTGGCGCAGTTCGCAGATCGGGCACGCAGGCTGGATCTGGAGGGGCTGGAACCCCTGCCCCGCAGTACCTTCCGGGAACTGGACAAGGCTGCTGCCTCCATGAACGGCATGATCACGGGACTGCGCTGGTTCGAGACCTATGTTCCGAAGCGCCTGGTGCAGAACCTGATGGCGCAGGGACAACCCGAAGCCGCCATGAGCCAGGAACGCATGGTGACGGTGATGTTCACCGACATCAGCGGATTCACGGGCCGTTCGGAGAAGTGGAGCGCCCAGCAGACGGCCGACTTCCTGAACGCGCATTTCGATCTGCTGGCCGCGGAGATCGAGGCAACCGGCGGTACCATCGACAAGTTCATCGGCGATGCGGTCATGGCGTTCTGGGGCGCGCCGGAGCCGCAGGACGATCACGCGGCGCGGGCCGTACTGGCGGCAAGGGCCATCCGCGAGGCCGTGGCGATGGACAACAGTCACCGCGATGATCCGGTGAACGTCCGCATCGGCCTCCATACCGGGCCCGTGGTTGTCGGCAATATCGGTGCGACGGACCGCATGAACTACACGATCGTCGGTGACACGGTGAATATCGCCAACCGGCTGGAGACACAGGCAGCGAAACTGTCCGCCAATGCCGGTGCAACAGTCATTCTGGCCAGCGGAGCGACGGTGACTGCCGCGCGCGCCGTTGATGATGCAACCTGTATCGGCGATGTCCTGCTGAAAGGCCGCGCGGGGTCGGTGGAGGGCTGGCTGCTCTGATCTGCGGCGGCGTCAGCGTCCGGGACGCAATCTCGATCTTCCCGGTACGGGAGTCCAGGCCATTCCTGCCCTACATGATCGCGGAACCTCCGGCGGAATCAGTAGTCGATGGGCGTGATGTGCCAGCCATCCTTGTGGAACTGCCAGTAGGATTCCTTCAGGCGCATGGACACCGGTCCCGGCCGGTCATTGCCCTTGATGCGCCCGTCGATGCGTGACGCAGGCATCACGCCACCGGCTGTCGTCGAGGTGAAGACCTCGTCCGCTTCGCGCAACTCATCGGCCGTCAGGGGCCTGACCTCACAGGGAATGCCGAGCTTCGCGCAGAGATCGAGCACGGATTGCCGTGTCACCCCTTCCAGCGCGCCCCGGTCAGGCGAGACCACCGTGCCGTCGATGACCGCAAAGACGTTGAAGCCCGGTCCCTCCGTCACGTAGCCGTCCTGGTCCAGCAGCACTGCCGTATCGGCACCTGCATCCTCCGCCTCGAACAGGGCGCGGATCATGTCCCCCCAGTGATAGTTCTTCACTGTCGGGTCAACGGAAGCAGCAGGAATGCGTGGTGTCTTCGCGATGATCAGATGGGCGCCGCGTTCCTGCACTTCCTCGCTGATCACATCCACCCAGGGAATGGCATAGGCAATGAAACGGTTGGTCACCAGGCTGGGCAGGCGCGGCAGACCGGGAGCAGGCACCCCCCGCGTCGTCACCATGGCGACGTAGGAATCGCGCAACCCCGACCGGCGCACGCATTCGGTCAGGATCTCCGCCATTTCCGCCCGGTCGTGCGGCACCTTCATGCGCAGTGCGGCCATGGAGGCGAAGAAGCGGTCCAGGTGATCGTCCAGCCTGAAGAACCCGCCGTCGCGCACATGCACGACGTCATAGGTCACATCCGACTTGTTGAAGCCCCAGTCGAGCACGGAGACCTTTGCCTCCGAGATCGGGACATAGGCGCCCTCGACAAAGGCGCAACCGCCCGCGAAGGGGTTGGTGTCACCGACGGCGCTCTGGCGTACGGGTGTCTGGTCGTTCATGATCGGTCCTCCATGGCCACCATGATCGCGCCAATCGACCGGGCCGTATAGCCCGACACCGCATCAATCGCTGGACAGGCGCGCAGTTTTCTTCCGGGGAGGAGCAACATGACCGATAGACAGGCCCGCTGGCTGATCAGCACGGCAGAACTCGCCGACAGCATGGATGACCCCGACCTGCGCATCTTCGACTGCTCGACGCGGCTGGCGCCTGATCCTGAATCCACCTATCGCGTCGAGCCCTGCATCGCGGAATGGCAGGCCGCGCACATTCCGGGTGCCGCGTTCATCGACATCCAGGCCGACCTCTCCCGGCCCGATCCGAACCTGCGTTTCACCCTGCCCACGGCAGAGGGTTTTGCCGACGGTGCCGGTCGTATCGGCATCGGCGATGACACCCGTGTCGTGCTCTACAGCCGGTTCCATCCCATGTGGGCGACCCGTGTCTGGTGGATGCTGCGGACCTTCGGCTTCGACAATGCGGCGGTTCTGGATGGCGGCATCGACAAGTGGGAGGCGGAAGGACGCCCGACGGAAAGCGGCAGCGTCCGGCATCCGCCCGCGACCTTCACGCCCCGTCCCCGTCCGGAGCTGATCGCCGACCAGGCAAGGGTCAGCGCGGCGCTGGCGGAGGCGGGCACCACGGTACTCAACGCCCTGGGGCGGGACCAGCATTCCGGCACCGGAGGCACGCACTACGGACGTCCTGGCAGGATCGCGGGCAGCGTCAACCTGCCCGCGCGGGAGATGCTGGACCCGGTGACGAAGGCGTTCCTGCCCCTGCCGCAGTTGCAGAAGATGCTGGACGATGTGGGCGCGGATGGCTCCGGCCCCGTCGTCACCTATTGCGGTGGCGGCATCGCCGCAACGACACCGGCCTTCGTCATGGCCCTGCTGGGCCGCGATGACGTGGCGCTGTACGACAACTCCCTGACCGAATGGTGCGTGAACCCCGAGCTGCCCATGGAGACCGATAGCTGATGATTTCTCGCAAGATCCGCCTGTTCACCCTGCTTCTTGCTGGTTGCCTGCTCAGCGGCGGCGTACAGGCTGCGGAGGAGCCCTCCATGATCCAGGAGATCGATCAGAGCGTGGTGAAGGAGGTTTCGGATCTGGTGGTGGCAAACATCCAGGTAGGCGATTGCGGCGGCACCCCCTGCGAACCGGCCAATGCCATCGAGAAGATCGACGGCATGCTGCCGCGGGACATGACGGAACAGGTCATTTCCAGCGGTGCCGGTTCTGCCTTCGCGGAGTTCTGTGACCTGGACTGGGGCAACCAGTCATACCTGCCCCTGATGGAACGGGAGCGGAACAGCGGGTGCTGGTCGGAACGTCAGATCTCGGCAATTTCGGTGACCCATGGCATTGCCATGGGGCTCTATCGCAACACCCTGAAGACCGAAATCGGGCAATGCACCGCCGCCGTCAGATCCGCTGTGGAACAGTACCTGCTGTCCCTGCGCAATTTCACCAAACGTGGTGACTGTCCGCGCTGGTAGGACGACAGGTGGCCGGGCACACTGCTGCCGGAACAGGAGGTTGCCTGACCGAATGAACTGCCCATCTGCCTGCCGGACCGTGATTCAGCTTCCAGCTATCCATGGGCAACCGGCTTCGCCGCCAGCGACTTCCAGAGTCGCGGTGACAGGCTGATGGTGACGATCCCGATGGAGAGAAAACACCAGATTGCCGGCATCTCGTTTGGATTGTCGGTGAGCAAGCTCGCCAGGACCGGCCCGAAGAGCGCGTGAAAGAGCACAAACCGCCACGCGCCATACAGAAGTGGAGCCAGGAACGCCGCCACTACATAGGTCGGAAACGCACCCGGCAGACTGATATCGAATCCCGACATGTTCACGATGCCATTGAACGGCGCCGCCCATGCGATATGCCATTCGCCGAGCATCGTGCACATCGTTTCTCCGCACAGGGACATTCCCACCCGGCATGAGCCTGCCCACGCAAAGGGATAGAGTTGCAGCAACATGAAGGAAGCGGAGAACGCACAGGCCCCGTAGGCCAGAATCCGCGCCAGGGGACGAATCCGCGACCGGCTCAGTTCCATTGCGAATGCGTTGATGAAGAATGGCTGGAAAATGATGTGCAGCAGCGAGAAGAAGGTAATGACCTGATTGGCCGGGGCGGAACAATTGCCCGCCACGAGGTAACCGGCTGCCTGCAGCCCTTCCATGGCCGTGAAATAGGCGATGGTCAGCGGTATGGCACTGGCGCGCTTCTGCCTGATCGTGATGACCGTCGCGGCGGCGCCGGCACCTGTCATGGCCAGCGAGACTGATAATCCCCAACACATTGCCGATACTAGCATTTCGCTCGGCAGCAGGGGGATATATCTCTGGTCGGGGCCGAATCAACTCAGGTCGTGTTCGCCACTTGCAAGCGGGAGCACTGGATTGCTCCACTGCCTGACCGCATTCCGGACGGCTCCAGTCGCTTGCCGGAGTGGTTCAGATGTTGATCGTGCGCTTGTGGACCGCCAGTGCCGCTTCCTTGACCGCCTCGTTCAGGGTCGGATGGGCGTGACACATCTCCGCGATCTCATGTGCAGTGCCGCCAAGTTCCATCGCCGCCAGTGCCTCGTGAATCATGGTTCCGGCATCGGGGCCGATGATGTGAACCCCCAGCACGCGATCGGTTTCCTTGTCGGCGATCATCTTCACCAGACCGTCTTTCTCCCCCACCGTGCGGGCACGGGAATTGGCCGAGAAGGGGAACTTGCCGACGGCGTACTTCACGCCCGCTTCCTTGAGTTGCTCCTCGGTCCGACCGATGGAGGCAACTTCGGGCCAGGTGTAGACGACGCCGGGCACGGTTTCGTAGTTCACATGCCCCGGCTCTCCAGCGAGGTAGTCCGCGACAACCACGCCCTCATGCTCCGCCTTGTGCGCAAGCATCGGGCCGGGAATGACATCGCCGATGGCAAAGATGCCGGGCGCGGAGGTCTGGAAGTGCTCATCAACGGTGATGAAGCCACGATCCGTCTCGACACCGACATTCTCGAGGCCCAGTCCCTCCGTGTAGGGGCGGCGGCCGACGGAGACCAGCACCACCTCGGCATCCAGCGTCTGGGCATCGCCGCCCTTGGCCGGTTCCACTGTCAGGTTGACCTTGGTCTTCAGCGCCTTGGCCTCGGTCACCTTGGTGCCCATCATGAACTTGATGCCCTGCTTTTCCAGGATCACCTTCATGCGCTTGGAAATCTCGCCGTCCATGCCGGGGGTGATACGGTCCAGGAACTCGACCACGGTCACCTCGGCACCAAGACGCCGCCAGACCGAACCCAGCTCCAGACCGATATAACCGCCGCCAATGACGATCATCGACTTCGGCACCTTCGACAGTTCCAGCGCGCCGGTGGAGGAAATGATGCGCTTCTCGTCGATCTCCACATTCGGGATCGTGGCCACTTCCGAGCCGGTGGCGATCAGGATCGTGTCCGTGGACAGGGTCTGCTTCTTCTTGCGGCCACCGGGACTGACCTCGACCGTTTCATTGTCGATGATCCGGCCGGTACCGATGATGTAGTCGACCTTGTTCTTCTTGAAGAGCCCCTCGATCCCGTCGGTCAGGTCGGTGACGACCTTGTCCTTGCGGCCCAGCATGGTCTTCAGATCCAGCTTCACGCCGCTGGTCTGAATGCCGTGGACATCATAGTGATCGCGCGCTTCCTCGAAGAGATGGGAGCTTTGCAGCATTGCCTTGGAGGGGATGCAGCCGACGTTCAGGCAGGTGCCCCCAAGCCGCCCGCGCATCTCGACACAGGCAACGGACAGCCCGTTCTGGGCGGCGCGGATGGCCGCGACGTAACCACCGGGACCGCCACCGATGATGACCAGATCGTAACGCTTCTCTTCAGACATGCTCTTCGCCTATCAGGATCGGTGTGCGTGCTGTTTCTCTCTCGGCCGGACCTCAGAGGTCCAGGATCATGCGCCGGGGATCTTCCAGGCATTCCTTGACCCGGACCAGGAAGGTCACCGCCTCCCGCCCGTCGATGATGCGGTGATCATAGGACAGCGCCAGGTACATCATCGGGCGCAGCTTGATCTCCCCGTTCACTTCCATGGGACGCTGCTGGATCTTGTGCATCCCCAGGATGCCCGACTGCGGCGGGTTCAGGATCGGCGTCGACATAAGGGAGCCATAGACACCGCCGTTGGAGATGGTGAAGGTGCCGCCCTGCAGGTCGTTCAGGCCCAGCTTGCCGTCGCGGGCCTTCAGGCCCAGACCGGCGATGGTGGACTCCAGCCCGGCGATGGAGAGCTGGTCCGCATCGCGCACCACCGGCACCACCAGACCGTTCGGCGTGCCGACCGCGACACCGATGTGATAGTAGTTCTTGTAGATCACGTCATCGCCGTCGATCTCCGCATTCACGGCGGGCAGATCCTTCAGACCGGCGATGCAGGCCTTCACGAAGAAGGACATGAAGCCCAGACGCGCGCCGTGCTTCTTCTCGAAGGCGTCCTTGTGTTCCGACCGCAGCGCCATGACTTCCGTCATGTCCACCTCGTTGAAGGTGGTCAGCATGGCGGCGTTGTTCTGCGCTTCCTTCAGGCGACCGGCGATGGTGCGGCGCAGACGCGTCATCCGCACCCGTTCCTCCCGATCTTCCTCCGGGCGCGGTCCGGACGACCCGGGAGCGGAAACCGCCATGGCGGGGGCGGCGGTCTGCCGTTCCGCCTGCTTCGCCCGACCCTCCGCAATGGCGCGGGCGACGTCGGCGCGGGTCACGCGACCATCCTTGCCGGTGCCTTCGATGCCGGCCAGGCTGACGCCCTTGGCTTCGGCCAGTTCCTTCGCCGAATCCATGGCCACGACCTTGCGGTCGGGTGCGGGTGCGGCCTTCGGCTTCTCAGCCGGTGCCGCCTTGGCCGGAGCCGGTGCGGCTTCGGCCTTCGCCGGAGCCGGATCAGCCTTCGGTGTGGCAGCCGCCTTGCCTTCCGCACCTTCATCGATGGTGCCCAGTACGGCACCGACGCCAACCGTCGCGCCCTCTTCAGCCAGGATCTCGGCCAGGGCACCAGCGGTGGTCGCATTGACCTCCAGCGTTACCTTGTCGGTCTCCAGTTCGCACAGCGGATCATCCACGGCAACCGCGTCGCCGGGCTGCTTGAACCACTGGCCGACAGTCGCTTCGGAGATCGACTCGCCCATGGTCGGGACTTTGATTTCAACGGTCATCAGGCGCTCCCTCGCGCAGGTGCAATCAGTAATTCTCGCGGTTCATGGCGTCGGCCGGGGTTCCCGTCAACGCCTTGCGGCACAGTATGTCCTGCTCCTTCACATGGGTCTTGTTCAGGCCCGTCGCAGGTGAGGCCGACGGCGGACGGCCAATGTAGCTCGGACGCGACACGTTCTTCATGTCCGCCAGCCGGAAGCATTCCTCCAGCCAGTTCTGGACAAAGAACCATGCCCCCATGTTCTTCGGCTCTTCCTGGCACCAGATGACCTTCTCCACATCCCGGAAGCCCTTCAGCTCCTCGACCAGTGGTTCGGTCGGATAGGGATAGAGCTGTTCGACCCGCATCACCTGCACGTCCTTGACACCCAGTTCCTCCCGCTTCTCCACCAGGTCGTAGTAGACCTTGCCGGAGCAGAGGATGAGTTTCCTGGTGTCCTTGCGCGAACAGGGCGGATTGTCCTCGTAGAGGACCCGGTGGAACGACGATCCGGTCGCCATGTCGTCGATGGTCGAGACACAGGCCTTGTGGCGCAGCAGCGACTTCGGCGTCATCAGGATCAGCGGCTTGCGGAAGTCGCGATGGATCTGGCGGCGCAGGATGTGGAAGTAGTTCGCGGGCGTGGTGACATTCGCCACCTGCAGGTTGTCCTCCGCACAGAGCTGCAGATAACGCTCCAGACGCGCGGAACTGTGCTCCGGCCCCTGCCCCTCAAGCCCGTGCGGCAACAGCATGACCAGCCCGCTCATCCGCAGCCATTTCAGCTCGGCCGTGGACAGGAACTGGTCGACGATGACCTGCGCACCATTCGCGAAGTCACCGAACTGCGCCTCCCACAGCACCAGCGCATTCGGCTCGGCCAGGCTGAAGCCGTACTCGAATCCCAGAACCGCCATTTCCGACAGCATGGAATCGACGACCTCGTACGGGGCCTGATCCTCGGCGATGTTGTTCAGCGGCAGATACCGGTCTTCCGTCTGCTGATCCACCAGCACGGAATGCCGCTGGCTGAAGGTGCCGCGCCCGGAATCCTGCCCGGAGAGGCGTACCGGCACCTTTTCCATCAGCAGGGTGGCGAAGGCCAGCGCCTCCGCCGTGGCCCAGTCGAAGCCCTCCCCGGTCTCGAACATCTTCGCCTTGGCCTGCATCAGGCGCTTCACGGTCCGATGGGCGTTGAAACCCTCCGGAATCCGGGTCAGGCCCTTGCCAATCTCGGTCAGCACCTCCTTCGGTACCGCCGTGGCACCGCGACGATCCCCCAACGGGGCGATGCGCAATCCCTGCCAGCGGCCTTCCAGCCAGTCGGCCTTGTTGGGCTTGTAGGACGTCGCGGCCTCGAATTCCTCTTCCAGGAACTTGCGGAAGTCGGTCACCATCGCGTCGCCGTCGCCGGCCTTGAGCGTGCCTTCCTCTTCCAGCTTCTTTGCATAGATCTGGCGCGTGGTCGGATGGGACGAGATCTTGCGGTACATGATTGGCTGCGTGAACGACGGCTCGTCACCCTCGTTGTGGCCGTGCCGGCGATAGCAGAACATGTCCAGCACCACATCGACCCCGAATTCCTGACGGAATTCCGTGATCACCTTGGCGGCGTGCACCACGGCCTCCGGATCATCGCCGTTCACGTGAAAGATCGGCGCAGCCACCATCTTGCCCACATCGGACGGGTAAGGCGACGAACGCGAATATTTCGGCGCGGTCGTGAAGCCGATCTGATTGTTGACGATGATGTGCAGCGTGCCGCCGACGCGATAGCCCTTCAGACCCGACAGGCCGAGGCATTCGGCAACCACACCCTGGCCGGCGAAGGCCGCATCGCCATGCATCAGGACCGGCATGACCTGACGCCAGCTGTCGAAGCCTATCTGGCGGATCTTTGCCCGCGCTTTGCCGATGACGACCGGATCGACCGCCTCCAGATGCGACGGGTTGGCGGTCAGGGACAGATGCACCTTGTTGCCGTCGAACTCCCGGTCGGAAGAGGTGCCGAGGTGATACTTCACATCACCCGACCCCTGCACGTCCGACGGGTTGGCCGCATTGCCCTGGAATTCGGAGATCACGGCGCGGAACGGCTTGCCCATGACACTGGTCAGCACGTTCAGGCGACCGCGATGCGGCATGCCGAGAATGATTTCCTTCACCCCGAGCTGGCCGCCGCGCTTGATGATCGCTTCCATCGCCGGGATCAGCGCCTCGCCACCATCCAGCCCGAAGCGCTTGGTACCGGTATACTTGACGTTCAGGAAGCTCTCGAAGCCCTCTGCTTCCGTCACCTTGTTGAGGATCGCCTTGCGACCCATCATCGTGAAGGTGACGTCCTTGTCCGGTCCCTCGATCCGCTGCTGGATCCAGGACTTCTGCTCCGGACTCTGGATGTGCATGTATTCGACCGCGATGGTGCCGCAATAGACCTTGCGGACCACGTCGATGATTTCCCGCATCGTCGCGGTTTCCATGCCCAGCACATTGTCCAGGAAGATCGGGCGGTCCATGTCCGCCTCGGCGAAGCCATAGGTCTTCGGGTCAAGTTCCGGATGGACGGTCGGCGGATCGAGCTGCAGCGGGTCGAGGTTGGCGATCAGGTGACCGCGCACCCGATAGGCACGAATGAGCATCAGGGCCCGGAGACTGTCGAGCGTCGCCGCCCGCGCCTCCGAATGCCCCAACTGCTCCGATCGCTGCGCCGCCTTGACCGCGGGACCGATCAGCTCATAGGGGTCATCGACCCCCATCTCCTCGGTCGTGCGGCCCCAGCTCGGGCCCTGAGCCTCTCGCTCAACGGTCGCGATGTCGTCGCCGACCTCGCTGAAGAACTGCGCCCAGCTTTCATCGACCGAAGTCGGGTCCTCCAGATATTTCTGGTAGAGCCCTTCGATGAAGGCCGTGTTGGCACCGTTGAGAAAGCCTGCTCCGAGTTCTTGAACGCCCATCTGTTGTTGGCGCGGGGCTTTCCCCCGCGTCCCTTTCCTGACATTTGCCTCCGGGTGCGGGTGGTCTGGCGATATTCTGCCCGACCCCTATCCTTTCAGCAGCTCCACCAGCGTGGTGCCCAGCGCGGCGGGCGAATCCGCCACCGCGATTCCGGCTGACCGCATGGCCTCCATCTTGTCCTCGGCACCGCCCTTGCCACCGGCGATGATGGCACCGGCATGGCCCATGCGCCGACCCGGAGGGGCCGTGACACCGGCGATGAAGCCCACAACGGGTTTCTTTACCTTAGACGCCTTAAGGAATTCTGCAGCCTCTTCTTCCGCGCTGCCACCGATCTCGCCGATCATGATGATCGACTCGGTCTCGTCATCCTTCAGGAACAGGTCCAGGCAGTCGATGAAGTTGGTGCCGTTGACCGGATCACCACCGATACCGATGCAGGTCGTCTGCCCAAGGCCCGTCGCCGTGGTCTGGGCCACCGCCTCGTACGTCAGCGTGCCGGAGCGGGAAACGATGCCGACCGAGCCACGCTTGTGGATATGGCCGGGCATGATGCCGATCTTGCACTCGTCCGGCGTGATGATGCCGGGGCAGTTCGGGCCGATCAGGCGGCTGCCGGAGGTCTTCAGCGCCTGCTTCACCTTCACCATGTCGAGCACCGGAATGCCCTCGGTGATGCAGACGATCAGCGGCAGTTCGGCCGCAATCGCCTCCATGATCGCGTCGGCCGCGAACGGCGGCGGAACATAGATCACCGATGCATTGGCACCCGTGCGGTCGACTGCGTCGGCCACGGTGTCGAACACCGGCAGGCCCAGATGCTCGGAGCCGCCCTTGCCGGGGCTGGTGCCGCCGACCATCTTGGTCCCGTAGGCAATCGCCTGTTCGGAATGGAATGTCCCCTGCTTGCCGGTAAAGCCCTGGCAGATGACCTTGGTGTCAGAATTGACGAGAGTGGACATCAGGCAGCCTCCTTCACCGCAGTGACGATCTTCTCGGCCGCATCGGCCAGGTTGTCGGCAGCAATGATGGTCAGCCCCGACTCGGCCATGATCTTCTTGCCCAGGTCCACGTTGGTGCCCTCCAGCCGCACGACCAGCGGCTTGTCGAGCGCAACCTCGCGGGCCGCGGCAACAACACCTTCGGCAATGACATCACAGCGCATGATGCCACCGAAGATATTGACCAGGATGCCCTGCACGTTGGGATCGGACAGGATGATCTTGAAGGCTTCCGTGACCTTTTCCCGCGTCGCGCCACCGCCGACATCCAGGAAGTTGGCAGGCTCGGAGCCATAGAGCTTGATGATGTCCATGGTCGCCATGGCCAGGCCCGCACCATTCACCATGCAGCCGATGGAACCGTCCAGCTTGACGTAGTTGAGGTCGTATTCGGAGGCCTTGACCTCCATCGGATCCTCTTCCTCCACGTCGCGCAGTTCAGCCACGTCCTTGTGGCGGTAAAGCGCGTTGTCGTCGAAGTTCATCTTGGCGTCGAGGGCGATGACCTCCCCCGCGCCGGTCACGACCAGCGGATTGATCTCCACCAGGCTGGCATCCAGCTCGATGAACGCGTTGTAGAGCGCGGTGATGAACCTGGACGCCGACTTCACCTGATCGCCCTCGAGGCCCAGGAAATAGGCGATGCGGCGGCAGTGATGTCCCTGGATACCCGTCGCCGGATCGACCGGGCAACGCAGGATCTTCTCCGGGTTGGTCTCGGCGATCTCCTCAATCTCCATGCCGCCCTCGGCGGAGGCGATGAAGGTCACGGCGCTCGTCGCGCGGTCCAGCAGCACGGAGAGGTAGAGCTCACGCGCGATGTCGCAGCCATCCTCGATATAGAGGCGCTTGACCTCCTTGCCCGCTTCACCGGTCTGCTTGGTCACCAGCACGTGGCCCAGCATTTCCTCGGCATTGGTGCGGACATCGTCAACGGACGTGGAGACGCGCACGCCCCCCTTGCCGTCCGGCTTGCCCTGGAACCGACCGGCACCGCGACCGCCAGCATGGATCTGGGACTTCACGACCCATACGGGACCGCCCAGCTCATTGGCGGCCTTGACCGCCTCCTCGACCGTGAACGCGGGCGCGCCCTTCGGTGTGGCAACGCCGTACTTACGCAGCAGCGCCTTTGCCTGATATTCGTGAATGTTCATGATGTTCCGGATAATCGTTGGAAACCAGGGACGGGCCGACACAAGGCCTTCCCCCACATGATCCTGGACGGCCCCGACCGGACGCGGTCAACCTAACCGCCGCCCCCGCAGGGCGCAACCGCCCAGCACCAACCTTGCGGCGGTGCCGGGCAATACACACAGGACCGGCGATCAGGCCAGGGCGGGATTGATGCCCTTGCAGGCGTCGATCAGGCCGCGCACGGCATCGACGGACTTGTCGAAGCCGGCCTTTTCGTCGGCATTCAGTTCGATCTCCATGATCCGCTCCACGCCGCCGGCGCCGATCAGCACCGGAACGCCGACATACATGTCGTCCACGCCGAACTCGCCGGACAGGTAGGCGGCGCAGGGCAGGACACGCTTCTCGTCACCCAGATAGGCCTCAGCCATCTGGATCGCGGCGGTGGCCGGGGCATAGAAGGCGGAGCCGGTCTTCAGCAGGCCGACGATCTCCGCGCCGCCATCGCGGGTGCGCTGGACGATCTGGTCAAGCTTCTCCTGCGTGATCCAGCCCATCTTCACCAGGTCCGGCATCGGCACACCGGCGACCGTGGTGTAGCGGGTGGACGGCACCATGGTGTCGCCATGGCCGCCAAGCACGAAGGCCGTCACGTCCTCGACCGAGACGCTCATCGCCTCCGACAGGAAGAAGCGGAACCGCGCCGAATCGAGCACGCCCGCCATGCCGACGACCTTGTTTGTCGGCAGGCCGCAGATCTTCTGCAGCACCCAGACCATCGCATCCAGCGGGTTGGTGATGCAGATGACGAAGGCGTCGGGGGCGTGGGTCTTGATGCCCTCACCCACCGCCTGCATGACCTTGATGTTGATGCCCAGCAGGTCGTCGCGGCTCATGCCCGGCTTCCGCGCCACACCGGCGGTCACGATGATGACGTCGGCGCCGGCGATGTCGGCATAGTCCTGGGTGCCGGAGAGGCCGACGTTGAAGCCGTCGACCGGTGCCGATTCGGCGAGGTCCAGCGTCTTGCCCTGCGGCAGACCCTCGACAATGTCGAAGACCACAACATCACCAAGCTGCTTCAGCGCAGCCAGATGCGCCAGCGTCCCACCGATGTTGCCACCACCAATCAGTGCGATTTTCCTGCGTGCCATATTGCCGATTCCTTTCAGGCTGAGCGAAGACGCCGCTCCGGACACCGGAGCAGCGGAAATAACAAGCGGACCGGCAGCCCCGATTTCGCAGATGCGAAAGTCTCACCAACCGATCTCCCGTGCCTCCATACCAGACGACGCCGGGTATGGAAAAGCCATCTGAGAGGGTCCCGGCCATCCCTTCGCACTTGCGAAGCCGACAGGGCACAGGGATATTCGACATGATTCGTTTGATTCGCGATTCGCTGAGGCGCCGCGACACGAAGGGAAATGCCGATATGGCTGCACGACAGCACCGCCCCGAACGCCGCACCGGCCAACGACGGACGCGCACGCTCACTGCCGGTCTGTTGCTGCTGTCCCTGCCCATGATGGGCGGCTGCGCCGCCCCCTTCGCCGCGGGTGTCGGCATCAGCGAATTCATCTCCATCGCGTCGCTGACCGGGACCGTGGCCTTCAACAAGGGGGCAACCGACCTGGCACTGGACATCGTGACCGGCGATGACTGCCGCGTGATGGAGGGCATGGTCCGCGAAGACCGCAATATCTGTGAATCCGTCGGTTCCGAGGCCACCGAGAAGGATTTCAAGGGCGTTGTCGGCGAGGTGCAGGACGGCGACCTGGTGGTGGTTGGCCATCGGCGCATCGAGCTGCATGATGGCACCGAGGCGACCATCGCGGTCTACGGCACCCGCCCCGACGCCGAGATTGCCCGCGAACTATAGGCTTATCGCCATCGGGCACTGCGTATATCCTCCGGCCAACAACAAGCTGGAAGGGAACGCGCCTTGAATCTGCATGCACTGCTGCTGGAAGCACAAGAACTCGGCGAACCCGTGCGCGTTGGCCTGATCGGGGCCGGCAAGTTCGGCTCGATGTTTCTGGCGCAGGCGCGCCGCACCCCCGGCATCCATGTCGTCGGCATAGCCGACCTGTCGGAGGGCCGGGCGCGGCAGTCCTGCCGTGACACGGGCTGGCCCGACGAACAGCTTGCCGCACGCACGCCGGGCGATGCGATCTCCAGCGGGATGACCTGGTGCGGGCAGGATGCCATGGCGCTGATCACGCAGGACGGCATGAACGTCATCATCGATGCCACGGGGCACCCGGCGGCAGGTATCCGCCATGCCCGCGCAGCCTTCGCGCACGGCCTGCATGTCATCATGGTGAATGTGGAGGCTGACGTGCTGGCCGGGCCCCTGCTGGCGGAGGAGGCAAACCGTGCCGGGGTGGTCTATTCCATGGCCTATGGCGACCAGCCCGCGCTGATCGCCGAACAGGTGGACTGGGCACGCGCCATCGGACTGGACGTGGTCTGTGCGGGCAAGGGCACGAAATACCGTCCCATCTACCACCGCTCCACCCCCGACACCGTCTGGTCCCATTATGGGCTGTCACCGGAGCGGGCCGCGGCATCGGGCATGAACCCGCAGATGTTCAATTCCTTTCTGGATGGGACCAAGTCCGCGATCGAGATGGCTGCCGTCTCGAACGCCTGCCGCCTGACGCCGGAGCGCAAGGGCCTGGCCTTTCCGCCCGCATCGGTGGACGAACTGTCGACCCTGCTCCGGCCCCGCGCGGTCGGCGGGCTGCTGGACACGGACGGCACGGTGGAAGTCGTTTCCTGCGAGACGCACGAGGGCCAGCCGGTGCCCAACGACCTGCGCTGGGGGGTCTATGTCACCTTCCGCGCGCCGGATGAATATGTCCGCAACTGCTTCTCCGACTACGGCCTGGTGACGGATCCGTCCGGCGACTATGCGGCGCTCTGGCGGCCCTATCACCTCATCGGCCTGGAACTGGGGGTCTCGGTCGCATCCGCCGCCCTGCGGGGGGAGGCCACCGGATCCGCGAACGGCTTCCGCGGCGACGTCGTCGCCACCGCGAAACGCGCGCTGAAGGCCGGTGAGACACTGGATGGCGAGGGTGGCTTCACGGTCTACGGCAAGCTGCGCCGTGCCGATGATTCACTGATGGACGGCTGCCTGCCCCTGGGTCTTGCCCATGGCGTCAGGCTGCGCCACGACATGGCTGAGGATGCGGTCCTGACCTATGACGACGTGGAGATCGACGAGAGTGACCCGACCGTCGCCTATCGCCGCGAGATGGAGAACGTGTTCCGCACCCGCAACAGCGCGGACTGACACCGCAAGCGGCCTCAGCCTTCCCCTTCGCCCCAGGCACTGAAGAAGTCGCGCCAGTCGGGACGGCGGGGCGCCTTGAAGTCGCGCTTCGGCTGGCCGAGGTAGACGAAGCCCAGCAGTTTCTCCTGCGCGCCGATCTTCAGGGCCGCCTGCACATGGGCGTCGTATGTCGGTGCACCGGTCAGCCAGATGCCGCCATAGCCCATGGCCTGGGCCGCCAGGATCATGTTGTAGCCCGCCATGCCCGCAGTCAGGATCTGCTCCATCTCCGGGGCCTTGGGATGATCCGGCGTGATGCAGGCAATGACCGCCACCAGCGTCTGCGACCGCAACGGCTTCTGGCGGTCCTTCTCGACCACGCCGGGTTCCGCATCAGGCATGCGCTGCTTCACGGCCTCGGCAAAGACATCGCCAAGCGCCTCCCGCGCCGCGCCCTGGATGGTGACGAAACGATAGGGCCGCAGCAGTCCGTGATCCGGTGCGGTGACGGTTGTCGCGAAGATCTGCGCCAGCACCGCATCATCCAGCGGTGTTCCCTCATGCAGGCGCGGCGGTACGGAGGCCCGGTTGGTGATCAGATCAAGCGCGTCCATGGTTCAACTCCTGCAGTGGATACCTGACACGTAGATCAGGATGCGGAAATGACAAACCGGCCAGCACCCGTCTCCGTGCGCAGGGTCAGTCCGGATGCCCGGGCCAGCAAGCCCGCGTGAAACGCCTCGATGATCCGCGCATCCTCCACCGTGGCAGCAGCCCGTTCGCCGGACAGCGCTGTCAGCACTTCATCGGGCAGCTCGGCGCGCTCGTGTTCGGCGACGACACGCAGTTCGTCATCGGACAGCACCACGGAAAGCACACCGCCCCGCACCATGCCGAAAGCCGCCGTCATGATCATGTTCAGCAGCAGGCGCACACGGTTCTTCGCCGGGTCCGGACCGTCACTTTCCGGCCAGTCGATCTTCAGCCGGTGATCGGCGTAGAAGTCGAGCGTGGTCGCCCGCGCCTCCGATACCGCAAGCGGCACCGCGTCACCACCGGAGGCCCCGAACACGAGGCGCAGGAACTTCAGTCGGATGGCGGCATTGCCAGCGGACATCTTCAGCAGGTCCAGCGCGTCGACCGCCATGGCCGGATCATCCTCCAGCTCGATCAGTTCGATGCCGTTGGAGAGCGCACCAATCGGGCCGACGAGGTCATGGCAGAGACGTGAGCAAAGCAGCGAGGAGAAATTGAGATCAGTCATGTCGGCAATCAGGCCTTCATCCGATAGGCGTCCGTCGCGCGGATCAGTTCATCGACGATGCCAGGCTCCGACCCCGCGTGACCCGCGTCCGGAACCACCCGGAAGTCCGCCTCCGGCCAGGCCTTGTGCAGGGCCCAGGCGGTCATCATCGGGGTGACGACATCATAGCGGCCCTGCGCGATGGTACAGGGCAGGTGCCGGATCCGGTCCACATTGTCGATCAGCCAGCCGTCATGGTCGAAGAAGCCCTCGTTGACGAAGTAGTGGCACTCGATACGGGCAAAGGCGAGGGCGAAGTCCGCGTCCGCAAAGTCACTGACCCGGCCCGGATCGGCATGGAGACTGAGTGTCCCGCCTTCCCACATGCTCCACGCCCGCGCCGCGGCCAGTTGCACGTCCCGGTCATCGGAAGTCAGACGCCGGTAATAGGCGGCGATCATGTCCCCGCGTTCATCTTCCGGGATGGTCGCCACATAGTCTTCCCAGGCATCGGGATAGATCGCGCCGGCACCATCCTGATAGAACCAGCGCAATTCCGACTTTCGCAGGGTGAAGATGCCCCGCAGGACAAGTTCGCTGACCCGGTCGGGATGGCTTTCCGCATAGGCCAGCCCCAGCGCACTGCCCCATGAACCACCGAAGATCTGCCAGCGGTCGATGTTCAGATGCTCCCGCAGCCGCTCCATGTCCGCGACCAGGTCCCAGGTCGTATTCTCCTGCAGATCCGCGTGCGGGCAGCTCATGCCGCAGCCACGCTGGTCAAACAGGATGATGCGATAGGCTTCCGGGTCGAAGAAGCGGCGGTCATCGGGCTTCTTGCCGCCACCCGGGCCGCCATGAACGACCACCACGGGCTTGCCCTGCGGATTTCCGCATTGCTCGTAGTGGATCGTGTGGCGGTCGGAAACCGCAAGGAACCCGAGATCGTAGGGATCGATCCGGGGGTAGAGAGTGCGGCGGCTCAGGGTATCGGGCATATCATCCTCTGGATAACTGCATTCATGGCGCGCTCCCGATGCGTCCCGGCCCGGGAACACGCCGGGGGTACCATCGCCACCCCGGCATTTCCACACTTTTCAGGTGGCCCGCTCCGGGGCCGCAGCATCGGCAACGCAATGGTTGAGAAATCGTTGACGGTTTGTGATGCCTGTCATTCCAGGAACGCGAACAGGCAGGCATGCTTCAGACTGATTACTGGCCTGGCAATTGCGTTGACGCGTTCAAAGAGGCATCAACGCCCCCACTGAGGAAACTTGCCTAGGCATGTCGACCCTGCGCATACGACGTTTTCTGATCGCAGTCACATTCTGTGTCACTTTTTGTGGCGCGGCAATGTCAGCGCTCGGGCCCTTCGCTGTTGAACCCGTTGCCCCCGCCGCGGAGCAGGACCAGTCCCTTGCACTGGTGGAGGCCAGGTCCCACTGCATCCAGTCTCTGGCCAGCGCTGTCGAGGCGCAGACAGAATTGACGGCGTCGGAGGCCCGCGAGGTCGCGGGAGAACGGTGCGAGCTGATGTTCATGAGTGATCCGATCAGCAAACTGACGGACAATTCCGAAAAGACCTGATCCGGCCACCGGAAGCCCCGGTCGGCAGAAGCCCCCGACGCTGGTCTGCGCCGGGGGAACTTCACATCAGACTGCGGCGTGATGCAGCCGGTTCTGAACCAGGTGGGCATTCTTCCGCGGAGCCGTCAGCTTGGCAGCGGCAAGCACCCCGAGGTCCACCAGCGGTTCCAGCAGGATGACCGTCATGTAGGCGGCACCGAAGGTACCGACGGCTGCCAGGCTCTCCGCACCGAAGCCGTTGCCATAGAACGCCCAGAAGGCGACCCAGGCGACGATCCCGCCCTGATAGGCGGTCGAGAGTGCCAGCGCCTGCCAGTACCTGACCTCGACATAGGGTGTATGGGGCGGAATGATCTTCCTTGCCAGCAGGCTCAGACCCCAGAGCGGCACCAGCAGTGTGGTGACGTTCATGCCGTATTGCGGCAGATCGAACGGCGCAAGCAACAGGCCCTGCAACAGCAGTCCGAGCGAAAGACCGATTGCCGCCGGTCCCGCACCAAAGATCAGGAACAGCGTGGAGCCAAGGATCAGGTGAACCTCCGACACGCCCACCGGATAGTGCGGCAGCAACTCGAAGAAGCAGAAGACCAGCGCCGTGGTCGCCAGACTGCGCGTTGCCAGCGCGGTGACTCCGCCATCGTGGCGAATGGTATCCAGAGCCATCTTGCCGAGCAGCCCAACGGAAGCTGCGGCTGTGCCATAGCTGAGGATTATCCTGGCGCCATCAACGACGCCTGGTTCGATATGCATGTAGCCTCCTTCGCGCACCCACCGTGCGACTTTCAATTGACGTGCGCTGAACGCACGGACGGTGATGGCAGGTCTCCTGGCTCGCGGGTCTTGGCTTCACCCCCCTTCCCAGCCCCCTTCGGGGCCAGTGGATCATCGGGTGTCGCTTGCCGCTCACAGTTGCGGGGGCAGCCATGGATTCGGTCCCTCTGGGGTCGTCCTCACCATGTTCCCATTCAATCCGCCGCACGTCTGCTTGGCGGAACCATCACCTCGGAGGATGCAGGATCAGCCTGCACCGGACAATCCCCGAAACGGTATTGCAGGGTCGTCCGGGCCGGGTATCAGATTTCCATCAGTTCACCACTGACCGGCCTTGCCTCCGGCATGCCGAAGGCGCGCGCGCCATGGGTCAGTTCGCAGAACAGGTAATCGGCGTGGGACCAGCGTACCAGCACCTCGAAGACCGGTCCGCCCTCTGCCGCATCATCCCCGGTCTGCACCAGCCAGCCCAGCGCATGGCCGAAGGTCGTGCCCGCAACCTGATCCACAGTGAAGCCGCGCGGATGCAGGTCCAGCGTCGAAAGGGTCATCAGGGTCTCCCGCGCCTTCGGGCCGGAGAGAACAAGGGTCGTATGGTAGTCGGTGACATTCACGATCTGCACATGCCGGCCATCAAGTTCAGCCGTCAGTGCCGTCATCAGTTCCGGTTCACCGTCCACCGGCCCCAGCAGCAGGAACTCGTCCGGCGACTGCCAGAGCAGCCGGTGCGCATCGTTCGCGGTACTGCGGGTCGCCTCCGGCATCGCCAGTCCGGTGACCTTCTCGATCGCGGGTGCCAGCACCTCCGGCAATCCGCGCAGCACGATCTTGGCGTCGAACGCCCGCTCGCTCAGGTGCAGCAGGTCATCAGGCGCGGACATCGCCGAACGGTGCGCCAGCGGAGAACGGCGAACGGGGGCAGTCACGGTGGCGTTCATGCGGCCTCTCCCACGGCGTCACCCAGAAAGTCGTAATGCACGATCTTCGCGGGTACCGGCTTGTCACCCAGGCGGGCAATCCAGACCGTCTCCCCCATTCGCTGGCCGCCGCGCTTGACCATCGCCATGGCGATGGAACGGCCGAGGTTGGGACTGAAATAGGCCGACGTCACGTGTCCCAGCATCGGAACCGGCGGTGCCGGCTCCTCCGGCGTGCCGATGATCTGCGCCCCTTCCATCGGAACATGGTCGCCATCGACGGTCAGCAGTCCGACCAGTTGCTTGCGGTCATCGCGCACGGTGTCGCTGCGCGACAGGGACCGCTTGCCGATGAAGTCGCCCTTCTTCTTCGCGACGGCCCAGTCCATGCGCAGATCGCCGGGCGTCACGGTTCCGTCCGTTTCCTGTCCGACGATGATGAAACCCTTCTCCGCCCGCAGCAGATGCATCGCTTCGGTGCCATAAGGCGTCAGGCCGTGTGGCTTGCCTGCCGCGATCAGTTCCTCCCAAAGCCAGCGCCCATAGGTGGCCGGGATGTTGATCTCGTAGGATGTCTCGCCCGTGAAGGACACGCGGAACACCCGCACCGGAATGCCACCGACGGTGCCGTCCTGCCAGGTCATGAAGGGAAATTCCTCCGGATCCAGGTCGATCCCTTCGACCACGGATGCAACGATCTCCTCCGCCTTCGGACCGCAGACCGCAGCAACGGCCCATTGCTCCGTCACCGTGGTCAGCCAGACGTCCAGGTCCGGCCATTCGGTCTGCAGATAATCTTCCAGCTTCTGCAGCACGCTCGCCGCGCCGCCGGTGGTGGTGGTCATGTGGAAATGGTCATCGGCGATGCAGGCCGTGACACCGTCGTCACTGACCATCCCGTCTTCCCCGAGCATCAGGCCATAGCGGCACCGGCCCGGCGCCAGCTTGGACCAGGCATTGGTATAGACCCGGTTCAGGAACGTGCGCGCATCCTTGCCGCGAATGTCGATCTTGCCCAGCGTCGTCGCGTCCAGGATTCCGGCGGTGGTACGCGCCGCCTTCGCCTCCCGCTGGACCGCGTCGTGAAAGCTCTCGCCCGGTTTCGGATAGGCCCGGGCGCGAAGCCAGTCACCGACGGGTTCGAAGATGGCCTTCTGCTCCAGATGCCAGGCATGCATCGGCGTGCCCCGGCGCGGCATGAAATGCGCGCCCACGTGCTGGCCGCCCAGCGCACCGATGGTCACGGGACGGTAGGGCTGGCGGAACGTCGTCGTGCCCACTTCCGGTACGGTGATGCCACGTGCCTCCGCCATGATGCCGAAGGCATTGACGTTGGAGATCTTGCCCTGGTCGGTACCCATGCCCTGGGTGGTGTAGCGCTTGGTGTGCTCGACCGAGTCATAGCCTTCCTCTGTCGCCAGCTGCAGGTCCGACGCCTTCACGTCATCCTGCAGATCGACGAAGGCCTTGGTCTTCTCCCGCGGCAGCCCGGAGGGCACCTGCCACACCGGAACCAGGTTCAGGGTCTCGACAGCATCGGTCCTGACCTCGGGCTGCCTGATCGCACGCACCGTGAAATCGGCTGCCCGCGCCGCCTCCAGCCCGGCCTTCGAGCCCTCCGCGAGCACTTCCTGCAGTTCCAGGGTGCCGTTGCAGGCACCGGCGGAGCGTTCCTGCTGCCACGAAAGCCCGGGACGGAAACTGGCCAGTTCCTCATCCCACTTCAGCTTGCCGCGAGACTGGGCGAACAGCGCAACATTCGGGTTCCAGCCACCCGAGACCGCGATCAGGTCACACTCGATACGGCTGCGGGAGCCACGCACATTGCCGTTGTCATCCAGACTGGAAACGAAGGCACTGTCGATGCGGTGTCGGCCATGGGTGCCGACAATGGCGGTACGCGGGTAGACGGCAATACCCGCCTTCAGCGCCCGCAGCGCCATGGCCTCGTTCAGTTCCCGGCGCAGATCCACGATCCCGGCGACCTCGCCCCCGGCAGCGCGGATGTCGAACGCCGTCTGCCAGGCACTGTCGTTGTTGGTGAAGATCAGGACCCGCTTGCCTGCCAGCACCCCGTAACGGTTCAGGAATGTCCGCACGGCCCCGGCCAGCATGATTCCGGGCCGGTCGTTCTCGTTGAACACCAGTGGACGCTCAATGGCGCCCGTGGCCAGCACGACCTGCTTCGCCCGGACCCGCCAGACCCGCTGGCGTGGCTGCCGACGGTCGCGCCGATGCTCCGGCAGATGATCCTTCACCCGCTCGATCAGCCCGACGAAGTTCATCGCGTAATAGCCGAAAGCGGTGGTCTGGGTCAGCACCGTGACCTCAGGATGCTCGGCCAGTTTCGCGGTCTGGTCCGCAATCCAGTCTGCCGGTGCCTTGCCGCCGATGGTGGTGCCATCCGGGTCGGTGGCATTCAGGCTGCCACCCAGACGGTCGGTCTCCTCCACCAGGATCACGCGCGCCCCGGACCGGGCCGCGTTCGCGGCAGCCGCAAGGCCGGCAGGCCCCGCACCGATCACCAGCACATCGCAGTGGCGGTTGACGGACTCGTAACTGTCCGGATCCGGCTTCGTCGGTGACTTGCCCAGGCCGGCGGCGCGGCGGATGAACGGCTCGAACGTCATCCAGTTCAGCCAGCGGAACCGGTCCGACCCCATGAAGGTCTTGTAGTAGAACCCGGCAGGGAAGAAGCGCATGAAGACATCGTTCAGCACACCGACGTCATGCTTCAGGCTGGGCCAGCAGTTCTGCGACCGGGCCTCCAGCCCTGCATGGATCTCCCGCGTCGTCACCATGACGTTGGGATCGGTGGAGGCCGGGTCGGAACCGATCTGCACCATGGCTGCCGGGTCGTCGCCGCCTGCGCCGACGATGCCACGCGGCCTGTGATACTTGAAACTGCGGCCGACCATGATCTCGCCGTTGGCCAGCAGGGCCGAGGCGATCGTATCGCCCTCGTAGCCCGGAATCTCGCGCCCGTCGAAGGTGAAGCTGACCGAACGGTCCCGATTGATCAGCCCCCGTCCGGGAATCCTGTATGGCTGGCTCACGATGCGGCCTCCTCATCGCGGGTCATGATCTTCACCGCATCATTGCCGGAACCGATGGAGGCTTCGCCTGCCGGTGTGGCGGGCAGGTCGGCGGTCACCTTCGGCGGCTTCTCGCCGATGCGGTAGACGGCATGAATCTCGTCCGTCGCCGTGTTGCGCAGCATGTTGAAGAACTTGCGGCAGCCCGTGGCATGCCACCAGCGCTCCGCGAACAGGCCCTTGGTATTGGTGCGCATGAACACGAACTCCGCCCATTCCGCGTCCGTCATGTTCTCGGAGTCCGTCGGACGGGCGATATGGGCCTCACCGGCATAGGTGAACTCCGACTGGTCGCGGGCACCGCAATTGGGGCAATCGATGACGAACATCAGTGCTGCTCCTGCCTTGGCATCAGTGCGCCACCGCGGCGGCACCATGCTCCGCCACCAGTGCGCCTGTCGTGAAACGGTCGATCGCGAAGGGGGCCGCGATGCGGTTGGGCTCGTCCTTCGCGATCAGGTCGGCGAAGACATGGCCCGATCCCGGTGTCGCCTTCCAGCCGCCGGTACCCCAGCCGCCGTTGACGTAGAAGCCCTTCACCGGGGTCTTGGAGATGATGGGGCTGGCGTCCGGGCAGACATCGACGATGCCGCCCCACTGGCGCATCATCCTCAGGCGCGAGAAGATGGGAAACAGCTCCATCAGCGACGCCATCTGATGCTCGATGATGTCCAGGTTGCCGCGCTGGGTATAGGAAAGCTGCGCATCGATACCGGCACCGATGACCAGTTCCCCCTTGTCCGACTGGCTGCAATAGACATGCACCGCATTGGACATGACGACACAGTTCAGGATCGGTTTGATCGGTTCCGAAACCAGCGCCTGCAGCGGGTGGCTCTCCACCGGCAGACGGATATCCAGCATGCTCGCCATCACCGAGGTATGCCCGGCCGTGACGGAGGCCACCTTCGGCGTGCGGATCGTGCCGCGGGTGGTCTCGATACCCGTGACCTCCCCGGCTTCCGTCAGGATCCCCGTGACCTCGGTCTGCTGCAGGATATCGACGCCCAGCGCATCGGCGGCGCGGGCATAGCCCCATACAACGCCGTCGTGGCGGTTCACGCCACCGGACCGCTGCAGCGTACCGCCCAGCACCGGATAGCGGATATCGCCGGAGATGTTGATCGAGGGGCAGAAGTTCTTGACTTCCTTCGCGTCGAGCCATTCGGAATCGACACCGTTGAGACGGTTCGCCTCCACGCGCCGCTTCAACTGCCGCATCTCGCCCTCGTCATGGGCAAGGTTCAGCACGCCGCGATGGCTCATCATGATGTTGAAGTTCAGTTCCTGCCCCAGTCCATTCCAGAGGTTCAGGGCGTGGTTGTAGATCGCGGCACTCTCGTCGAAGAGGTAGTTGGAACGGATGATCGTGGTGTTACGACCGGAGTTGCCGCCACCGATCCAGCCCTTCTCGACCACCGCGATGTTGGTCATGCCGTGCAGCTTGGCCAGGTAATAGGCCGTTGCCAGCCCATGACCGCCGCCGCCGATGATCACGGCATCATAGCTCGGCTTCGGTTCCGGCTTGCGCCAGACGCGATCCCAGCCCCGGTGACCCCCCAGGCCCTGCCGGATCAGTTCAAGTGCCGAGTATCGTTTCATGTCCCGAGCATCCCCCTTCAACCGGGTTGCGCCGACCCGTCCCGATCCGCGCGCGACAGGGAAGAGGCCGGAGTGCCATCGCAGTTGTGATGACAGCGGCGCCGAAACGGGGATCAGCCCGCCGCGACACAGCGTGTATCAAGCGCGACACGGCACAAGAGTCAAACACATGATGATGACTGGCTTTGCGACAGATTTCGCGTCGCAAACAGATCATTTCATGCACTCCATGGATTGACGATCCTGCAAGTTTGTGCCGCTGTAATCTTTGTGACTTCTGGCGTGCATTGAACGCGTCCTGATCCGGCAGGGGGGCTGCCGGGTTCCTGATCGGAGAATGACCATGGCTGACCAGGGTTTCGAGGTGCAGAGGACGCATCGCGTCCTGTTCTTCCTTGTGCCGCAATTCTCCATGATCGCCTTTTCCTCTGCGGTCGAACCCCTGCGTCTGGCCAATCGCACCCTCGGGCGTCAGGCCTATGAATGGATCATTGCCTCCACCGACGGGCAGCCGGTCACTGCATCCAACGGTCTGAGCGTCGGCGTCGACATGTCCCTTGATCAGGTTCGCCAGCGCTCCCTGGACGACATCAAGCCGGAGCTGATCCTGATCAGTTCCGGCCTGCAGGTGGAATCCTTCCGCAACCCGCAGTTCGACGGCTGGATCCGGGCCATGCATCGCCACGGCACCGGGATCGGCGGCCTGTGCACGGGCGCATGGCTGCTGGCCCATGCCGGGCTTCTGGACGGGCGGCGTTGCTCCATCCACTGGGAAACCCTGCCGGCCTTCGCCGAGAAATACCCGACGGCGGAAGTGCATGCCGACCTGTGCGAGATCGACCACGGCATCTATACCTGTGCCGGCGGAACCGCGGCGCTGGACATGATGCTGCACGTGATCGAGGGACATTTCGGTCAGCAGGTGGTCACGCAGGTCTGCGAACTGTGCATGATCGATCGCATCCGTAATCCGCGGGACCGGCAGCGCCTGCCGTTGCAGGCACGCCTTGGCCTGCATCACGCCAAGCTGCTGCTGATCATCGAACTGATGGAAGCCAATGTTGCCGAGCCGCTGTCACTCGCCGAACTGTCGGACTACGTCGGCCTGTCACGCCGCCAGGTCGAGCGGCTGTTCCGCCGCCACCTGGGTCGCTCCCCCGCGCGGTACTATCTGGAGATCCGGATCGATCGTGCGCGGCATCTGCTGCTGCAGTCCAACATGCCCATCGTCGATGTCGCCATTGCCTGCGGCTTCGTCTCGGCCTCGCACTTCTCCAAGTGCTATCGCGAGATGTACGGGCGCAGCCCGCAGATGGAACGCCTGCAGGCCGCAGCCTTCGTCTGAATTTCCGCAGGCACCTGCGCCCCCCGGGCACGGCGGCGGTGACATGATACCTCGCGCAGACCTATGATCGCTTCATGACAGAACTCAAGGAAGCCGCCCCGCCACCGGGCGGGGAACGCAGACGGTTCGCACGCACCTGGGTCGGTCTGCCGGTGACGATCATGCTCGCTGACGGCAGCCCGGTGGAACATACGGCGATCAACGTCTCCGCCGGTGGCTTGCTGGCCAGTCCTGTCGTGGCATCCACGGAAGGCGGAACCTGCACGGTTCTGGTAACGGGATTCGACACACCACTGGAAGCGCGCATCGTCAGTCACAGGACCAGTGGCACCGGCCTGGCCTTTGACGACACCGTTACAGGCGAGGCCCTGGCGCTGTGGATGGTGGAGCGGGCGATACGCGGCGGCTGACAGCCGTCAGGATGACGCCAGGATCTTTCTGGCGCTGTCCGCATCCGCTGCGATCTGTGCCTTCAGGGCGTCCAGGCCGTCGAACTTCTGTTCCGGCCTGATGAAATCCAGGAACCGCACCCGGGCATGACGACCATAGAGGTCACCGGCATAGTCGAGCACATGCACCTCCAGCAGGACATCGGACTTGTCGAAGGTCGGACGCCGCCCGAGGTTGGCGACACCGCCATGCCAGACGGTCTGTCCGTCTTCCTCCCAACCGATGCGTACGGCATAGACACCGAACTGCGGCTCGATATAGCCGCCCAGGGCCACATTGGCGGTGGGGAATCCGATTGTCCGGCCCCGCTGATCGCCCTTGATGATGCGGCCATGCACTTCCCAGTCATGCCCCAGCAGCGCCGAAGCCCGGCGCGGCGCACCCTGCCAGAGGGCATCGCGGATGCGGGTCGAGGAGAAGACTTCCTCTCCCTCGCGCACCGGCTCCACGACGGTCACGCCGAAGCCGCGCTCCTGCCCCATGGCCTGCAACAGCGCGACATTGCCTGCCCGCTTGTGGCCGAAGGCGAAGTCATAGCCGACAACGACATGGGCCACGCCGAGCCGCCGCACCAGAACCTCGTCGATGAAGTCACCGGCACTCATCTCCGCCATCGCCCGACCGAAGGGAGCCACGGCCATGACCTCGACACCCGCGTCGCACAGGCTCATGGCCTTGGCGCGGAAATTGGTCAGCCGGAAGGCCGGTGCCCTGGCGGCGAAATATTCGCGGGGATGCGGCTCGAACGTCAGGACGCCCGCCGGACACCCCAGGGTCGCGGCAATCTGCTGCGCCCGGGAAATGAGCACCCGGTGGCCACGGTGAACACCATCGAAGTTGCCGATCGCCACAGCGGCACCCCGGCACCCGGCCGGTGCAACGCCGCTCAGTCGGGCGATACGCAAGTCGCCGCTCACTTGCCCCGACGCGCCGGCATGATCCAGGCGTCGCCGACGATGACCTTGCGGTCGCCTGCCATGCAGACACACTTGAAGTGCACCCGGCCCTTCTCGGCCAGCACCTCGTCGACCTCCGCCGTCGCGGTAACCACGTCGCCGATGCGCACAGGGGCCGTGAACTTCAGGTTCTGCGACATGTAGATGCCGCCCGGACCGGGAAAGATCGTCCCGAAGATGGTGGACAGGAAGCTCGCCGAAAGCATGCCATGGGCGATGCGGCCCTTGAACATGGTGGTCTTCGCGAAGTCCTCGTCCAGGTGAAGCGGATTGTCGTCGCCCGAGGCATCGGCGAAGGCCTGGATCAGGTCCTCCGTCACCTCGGCGGTATAGCTGCCGACCATCCCGATCTCGATATCCTCCAGATACCAGGTCTTGCCCTTCTCGGTGATGGTCCCCGTTGCCGTGCTCATCCTTGCCGCTCCTCCAGACATCTCTGCTGCCGCCATGGCCCTGACGGTTATAGAGCACAATCACTTCCGCCCCGCCAAGGCCCGAAGGTCGCATGTTGCACCTGCACGGGTTTGGCTACACTGCCCCCCATGACAGACATTCATGCACGTGTACTGATCGTCGGCGGTGGCCTGGTGGGCCTGAGCCTTGCCGCTGCGCTGGGCCGCGTCGGAATCACGACGGTTGTCGTGGACCGTGAATCGCCCGTGGAGCTTGTCGCACCGCCCTTCGATGGCCGGGCCTCCGCAATCGCCGCCGCAAGCTGGCGGATGCTGGATCGCCTGGGCATCGCCGGACGGATCGAGGATGTGCAGCCGATCAACGAGATCCGGGTTTCCGACGGCAATGCGCCGCTGTTCCTGCACTATGACCACCGGGACGTGGGCGACGAGCCGCTGGGCCAGATGGTGGAGAACCGGTTCACCCGGCTGGCCCTGTTCCAGACCGTCGCGACACTGGAAAGCGTCACGCTGAAGGCGCCGGTCACTGTCGGACGGATGAAGCGCTCCCCCGCCGGTGTCGAGGCGGTGCTGAGCGACGGTGACATTGTCCGTGCCGAGCTCTGTGTCGGGGCCGACGGGCGCATGTCGCGCCTGCGCCAGGATGCCGGGATCGAGACCCTGCAATGGCGCTACCCGCAGGATGGAATCGTCTGCACCATCGCCCACGCAGAGAGCCACCACGGCATCGCGCACGAACGGTTCCTGCCCGCAGGCCCCTTTGCCATCCTGCCGCTGACCGCCAACCGCTCATCGCTGGTCTGGACCGAACGCAGCGACCTGGCACCGGCGTTCATGGACCTGCCGGAGGCGGAGTTCACCGCGGAGATCCAGCGCCGGGTCGGCAACTTCCTGGGTCCGGTACAGGTCGTCGGTGACCGCTTCCGCTATCCCCTGAGCCTTGTCCTGGCCCACGCCTTCCGCTCCGACCGGCTGGCCCTGGTCGGGGATGCGGCGCATGGCATTCACCCGATCGCCGGACAGGGGTTCAACCTGGGTCTGCGCGATGTCGCGGCGCTGGCGGAATGCCTGACGGACGCGGCGCAGCTTGGCCTGGACCTGGGCGATGCCGGTGTGCTGACACAATATGAACGCTGGCGCAGGACGGACTCAGTCGCCCTGACGGCGGTCACGGATATCCTGAACCGCCTGTTCTCCAACGATCTGCCGCCCGTCAGACTGGCGCGAGACCTGGGACTGGCCGCAGTGCACCGTTCCGGCCCGCTGCGCCGGTTCTTCATGCGCCATGCCATGGGGGACGTCGGCGACCGCCCTGCCCTGCTGAGAGCCTGAAACGATGTTCGAGTATATCGACGGCTACTGTGAGCGGATCGCCCCCGGACTGCTGGGGGAACCGCTGAACGCCATCACCAACCTGGCCTTCATGTTCGCCGCACTCTGGCTCTGGCGGATCGCCCGGCGCCATCACCGTGACCGGTCGTGGATGCTGCGCACACTGGTGTTCCTGCTGTTCGCCACAGGTGTCTGCAGCCTGATCTTCCACAGCTTCGCGAACGTCATCGGCGTCATTCTGGATACGCTGGCCTTGACGCTCTGCCTGCTGGCCGCGTTCCTGTTCAGTGCCCGTGTCTGGCTGCATCAGGGCTGGTGGACCGCCGCGCTCTGGCCGGTCGGCATGATCGTGGCTGCTCTCGTACTGGGCGGTATCGTGCCGGTCGACGGGGCGGCCTACCTCGGCCCGTTCGTCACCGGGGCGCTGTTGGCCGGAATCCTGATCCTGCGCGGACATCCGGCGGGAAAGGATGTGGCGATTGGCGTCGCCTGCTTCGTCCCGTCGTTCTTCTTCCGGTCGATCGACGCCCCGGTCTGCGAGGCCTTTCCCGACGGCACACATTTCCTGTGGCACATACTGAACGCCTGCGTGCTTGGTTTCGCGATCCTGCCCTTCGCCCGGCTCGACCCGAGACGGCTGCCGCCACGCTGATTGCCGCTGCTGGCAGGACGGACTAGAACTGTGCGAGCAACAGATCGCGGGAGGAAAGAGATGCAACTCATCAATCCACCGGAGTGGAAGCGCCCGAAGGGATACTCCAACGGAGTCGTCGCGCGCGGGTCCATGGTATTCGTCGCCGGCCAGATCGGCTGGACGGGCGATGAGGTCTTCGAGACCGATGACTTCGCCGGGCAGGCCCGCCAGGCCTTCGCCAATACCCTGCGCGTCCTGCAGGAAGCCGGGGCCGGGCCGGAGCATATTGTCCGCATGACCTGGTTCATCACCAGCAAGCGGGAATATCTGGATGCCGCCCGGGACGTCGGCCAGGCCTTCCGCGACTGCTTCGGCAAGAACTTTCCCGCCATGGCGGTGATGGAAGTGACCGCACTGATGGAAGACCGGGCCAAGATCGAGATCGAGACCACCGCCGTGATCCCTGACTGATCACCGCGACGAGCAGGAGCCTTTTGGCATGAACGCACCGACCAAGACGAAAGCCGCATTCAACTGGGAAGATCCCTTCGATCTGGACAGCCAGTTGTCGGAAGAGGAGCGCATGGTCCGCGACACCGCGCGCGACTATGCGCAGGAAAAGCTGATGCCCCGCGTGATCGAGGCGTTCCGGGAGGAAAAGACCGACCGCAACATCTTCCGCGAGATGGGGGAACTGGGTCTGCTGGGTCCGACCATCGACGGCTACGGCTGTGCCGGTGTGAACTACACGACCTACGGCCTGATCGCGCGGGAGGTGGAACGCATCGACAGCGGCTACCGCTCCATGATGAGTGTCCAGTCGTCGCTGGTCATGCACCCGATCTATGCCTATGGCGACGAGGCGCAGCGGGAGAAGTATCTGCCCAAGCTGGCCTCCGGCGAATGGGTCGGCTGCTTCGGCCTGACCGAACCCGATCACGGTTCCGATCCGGGCGGCATGAAGACCCGCGCGAAGTCGGTGGACGGCGGCTATCGCCTCAGCGGCGCCAAGATGTGGATCTCCAACGCCCCCATCGCCGATGTCTTCGTGGTCTGGGCCAAGACCGATGACGAGAAGATCCGCGGCTTCGTGCTGGAGAAGGGCATGGAAGGTCTCTCGGCCCCGAAGATCGAGGGCAAGCTGTCGCTGCGCGCCTCCATCACCGGCGAGATCGTCATGGACAACGTGTTTGTCCCGGCGGAGAACCTGCTGCCCAACATCAGCGGTCTGGGCGGCCCCTTCGGCTGTCTCAACAATGCCCGCTTCGGCATCGCCTGGGGCGCGCTGGGTGCGGCGGAGTTCTGCTGGCACGCGGCCCGGACCTACACCATGGACCGCAAGCAGTTCGGCCGTCCGCTGGCCCAGAACCAGCTGATCCAGAAGAAACTGGCCGACATGCAGACGGAGATCGCCATCGGCCTGCAGGGCTGCCTGGCGGTGGGCCGGATGAAGGACGCCGGTGCCTGCCCGCCGGAATCCATCTCCATCATCAAGCGCAATTCCTGCGGCAAGGCCCTCGACATCGCCCGCACCGCCCGCGACATGCACGGCGGCAACGGCATTCACGAGGAATATCACGTGATGCGCCACCTGATGAACCTGGAGACCGTGAACACCTACGAGGGCACCCACGACGTCCACGCCCTGATCCTGGGCCGCGCCCAGACCGGCCTGCAGGCGTTCTTCTGAGGAAGTGACGTCGGGCCATGACTGATTTGCTGGCTCTTCCCCCCTTGCGGGGGAAGGGACTGCGCAGCGGTCGATGGGGGGTGAAGCCGAAGGCTGCTGCACTGCGGTCTGATCGCTGTTCGGCTGCGCCGTTCACCCCCATCCCGGCCTTCCCCATCAAGGGGGAAGGAGGATCTCGGTTCAGCCGGAACAGAACAACAGGACATGACACCATGACCAGCACACCGCAACGCACGCCCCGACAGGTGATGGAAGCCTACCTGATGGAGGTCGTGACCAACGGCCGCCTCGACCTGATCGAGGAACTGGCCCAGCCGGACATGGTCGATGAGGCCAATCAGGCCTTCAACGGCCCCCCGGGAAGGGCCGGCCTCGTCGCCCACGCCAAGGGCTTTGGCCGCAACATCAGCGATCTCTCGGTCACCGTGGACCAGATCGTCGCGGGCGAGGACGACGTGATGGCGAAATGGACCTTCACCGGCAAACTCAACGGCCCCTGGCTCGGCCAGACCCCCACCGGGAAGATATTCTCCTGCACCGCCTTCAGCTTCTTCCGCCTGAGAGACGGCTTGATCGACCACTACCGCGTCTGGCTGCACGCCAACCTGGACACGCCGGTGGTCTTCGATTCCGCAAACCCGCAGGCGCTCCTCGCCAAAGGCTGACAGGCGCCCCCTGTCCAGCGTTCCTGCGGGTTACCCGCCTGATCGGTCTCCGGCACCGATGCGTTGGGGGAGCGATGCAGAAGACACTTCTGCTCCTCCGCCTCTCACGCCGCTCGCGGACCTGATCCGCGAGCCCAGTCTCGGACGCCGGTGCGGCACCATGGGTACCCGGGTCAAGCCCGGGCACGACGTCGGTGGGGTGGGAGCGATGAAGAAGACACTTCTGCTCATTCACATAGGCACGGCGCTCACGGACGCGGCGCTGACTCGCTGAACAGTCCGGGCCTCAGTCCTTCAGCAACTGGCGGCTGATCACCACGCGCATGATCTCGTTGGTGCCTTCCAGGATCTGATGAACGCGGCAGTCGCGCATGTAGCGTTCGATCGGATGGTCGCGCAGGTAGCCGTAGCCGCCGTGCAGCTGCAGCGCGTCGTTGCAGACGTTGAAGCCGGTGTCGGTGGCGAAGCGCTTGGCCATGGCGCAGGCGACGGTCTTGTCCGCAGCACCGGCATCCAGCTTCGCCGCCGCGCCGTGGATCATCATCCGCGCCGCCTCCAGTTCCGTCGCCATGTCGGCCAGCTTGAACTGGGTATTCTGGAACCCGGCGATGGCCTGGCCGAACTGCTTGCGGTCCTTGACGTAGGCAATGGTGCGCTCCAGCGAGGCGCGGGCGGCGCCGATGGAGCAGGCGCCGATATTGATGCGTCCACCGTCCAGACCGGCCATGGCGATGCTGAAGCCCTGTCCTTCGTCGCCGATGCGGTTCGACACCGGCACCCGGCAATCGTCGAACATGACCATCGCGGTGGGCTGGGAGTTCCAGCCCATCTTGCGTTCCTGCGCGCCGAAGCTGAGGCCGGGCGTATCCTTCTCCACCGCGATGCAGGTGACGCCCTTCGGCCCGTCGTCCCCGGTCCGCACCATGGTGACATAGACGTCGGAGCGCCCGCCGCCGGAGATGAAGGCCTTGGCGCCGTTCAGCACGTAATGGTCCCCGTCGCGCACCGCCTTCGTCTTCAGGCTGGCGGCGTCGGAACCTGCACCCGGTTCCGTCAGGCAGTAGCTGGCGAACCATTCCATCGAGCAGAGCTTCGGCAGGAACTTCGCCCGCACCGCATCATCACCGAAGCGGTCGATCATCCAGCTCGCCATGTTGTGGATGGAGATATAGGCGGCCGTGGAGGTACAGCCCGCCGCCAGTTCCTCGAAGATCACGGCGGCATCGACGCGGGTGAGACCCGATCCGCCATGCGCGGGATCGACATAGATGCCGGCAAAGCCGAGCGCGGCGGCCTGGCGCAGCGTGTCCTCGGGGAAGATCTTCTCCTCGTCCCACTGCGCGGCATGGGCTTCCATCTCCGCCTGCGCGAAGCTGCGCGCGGCGTCCTGAAACGCAATCTGGTCCTCGGTCAACCCGGTCATCTGTTCCTCCCCCGTCGATGCGCCTTGCCCGAAGGCCACCGCACCGGAGATACTGGACACTGCAGACCGGGTCAACGCAACGGGGTGGGAACGAACCAATGGCAGACAGCGCACGCTTCACCAACATGGCTGATGGCACCGCCGAGGACTGGAAGATCATCGGCAGTCACTACAAGCCGTTCAGCGCCGGTCTGCCGGATCGCCTGCTGGCGCATCTGGAACTGCTGGGCGGCGACTATGGCGGGTTCCAGGTGGACCGGCTGGAGCACAGCCTGCAGACGGCAACCCGTGCCCACAGGGCAGGCGAGGACGAGGAATATGTCGTCGCCGCGCTGCTGCACGACATCGGCGACCTGCTGTGTTCGTACAATCACGCCGACATGGCGGCGACGGTGCTGCGCCCGTTCGTGTCCGACTCGATCCACTGGATGGTGGCGAAGCACGGCATCTTCCAGGGCTATTACTTCTTCCACCATCTGGGCCTGGACAGGGACATGCGCGAACAGTTCCGGGGCCACGCGGACTTCGAGAAGACAGCGATCTTCTGCGAACGCTACGACGCGCCCGCCTTCGATCCGGCCTATGAGTCAATGAGGCTGGATGACTTCCGGCCGATGGTGCACCGGGTCTTCGAAAAGCCGAAGAGTTCGATCTACATGGCGGATGCAGCACAGGAAGTGAACCTGGGCGCCTAGCCCTGGATCACCCCACGCGCAGCCGCATGTTCTCCCGCGCGACCGTGTTGCCGATCCATTCGTAGCGGGCATCTTCCTCCAGCCGTTCCATGTAGATGTCCTCATGGTCCGGGTCGTGGTGGAAGATGACGTGCTGGCGGACGTTCGCGGCCTGACAGAGGCGCATGCCTTCCTGCCAGGTGGAGTGGCCCCAACCGACCTTCGACGCGAATTCCTTGTCGTTGTAGGTGCAGTCGTAGACGACGATGTCCGCGCCCTCGATCAGGGCCAGGATGCGCTCGTCCGGCTTGCCCGGCACATGCTCCGTATCCGTCACGTAGCAGAAGGCATGGCCGTTGTGGTCCACGCGATAGCCTGTGGCACCGTCAGGGTGGTTCAGCGGTGTCGTGGTCACACGGACGTCGGGTCCGAGGTTCAGGACATCACCGGCGGTGAAATCCTCGAAACTCAACTGCGCCTGCATGATGTCGATCGGGACCGGGAACGTCGGCTGGTTCATCTGGGACGCCAGCACCTCGCGGATGCCACCGGTTTCCGGTGCCAGGTGCCCCGCCATGATGGTGAAGTGGTTGTCCTTCTTGAAGGCCGGCGAGAAGAAGGGGAAACCATTGATGTGATCCCAGTGGGTATGGGACAGCAGCAGATGGGCGTTGTGCACGTTCTTCTTCGTCAGCCAGTGCCCGAGATTCCGGATACCTGTCCCCGCGTCGAAGATCAGACGCTGGCCGGCGCATGAAACCTCGATGCAGCTTGTATTGCCGCCGAAAGACACATACCGCGGTCCGGGCGTGGCAATGCTGCCGCGTACGCCCCAGAATTTGACCTTGAAACTCACCTTGTGGTCCTCGCCTGTCTGGTTCCAGTTCGTGCACCGAGTTGCGTTCTGCACCGGCACCTGTGACACGGCTCACAGGACCTGATCGCAACTGTGGTCATTTCGTGACAAATAGACCGTGATCCTGCTCACACATCAGTGAGGAAGCAAGAATCGCACCATTCAGGGCTGATTGTCCGCGACCACAATTCACCCCTCGGCTGCGGGCAACTGCATCTC
Organism: Minwuia sp. IMCC3009; assembly: GCF_029909415.1. GTDB lineage: Bacteria > Pseudomonadota > Alphaproteobacteria > Minwuiales > Minwuiaceae > Minwuia. The sequence continues at coordinate 789,596 of NZ_CP123781.1, read as the reverse complement.
CACCAGCTTGACCCAATAGGCCGCCCCGACCGGCAGGGCCTCGTCATTGAAGTCGTAGTTGGGGTTGTGAACCTCGCAGCCGCCGCCTTCGCCTTCGCCATTGCCGACGAACATGTAGCACCCGGGACGCTCGCGCAACATCCAGCCGAAGTCCTCCGCACCCATGACAGGAACCAGCTTGTCATTGACGTTCTCCGCGCCGACGACCTCATGCGCTGCGGCGACGGCAAAGCCCGTTTCCTCCGGCGTGTTCACCGTGGGGGCATAGCGACGGTCGTAGGTGAACTCCGCCTGCATGCCGAAGGCCTGCGCGATGCCGTCAGCGACTTCACGCATCCGCATCTCGATCATGTCCTGGACACCTTCGTTGAAGGTGCGCGTCGTGCCCCGGACCACTGCGGTCTCGGGAATGACATTGCCGGTGAAGCCCGAATTGATCTCGCAGGCACTGATCACCGCGGCCTTCATCGGATCCGTATCCCGGCTGACGATGGTCTGCCAGGCGGTGATGACGTGCGCCGCGGCGACGATCGGATCCTTGGCCAGGTGCGGAAATGCGCCATGGCCGCCGCGACCGGTCAGCTTCAGCTCGAAGAAGTCGGCGGACGCCATCATCGGGCCGGTGCAGACCGCGAAGCTGCCGACCGGCAGCCCGGGCCAGTTGTGCATGCCATAGACCGCTTCGACCGGAAACTTCTCGAACAGGCCTTCCTGCACCATCACCCGACCGCCGGCCAGGTTCTCCTCCGCAGGCTGGAAGATGAACTGCACCGTGCCGTCGAAGTTCGGGTTCTCCGCCAGGTAGCGCGCGGCACCGAGCAGCATGGTCGTATGACCGTCATGGCCGCAGGCATGCATCTTCCCGTCATGAACGCTCTTGTGGTCAAAGCTGTTCAGCTCGGTCAGGTCCAGCGCATCCATGTCGGCACGCAGGCCGATGGCCCGGTTGCCGGTTCCGGCCTTCAGCGTGCCCACGACACCGGTGGTGGCCAGACCGCGGTGCACATCCAGTCCCCAGGATTCGAGCAGACCGGCGACCTTGTCGGCTGTCCTGTGCTCCTCGAACGCCGTCTCGGGATGCTTGTGTATGTCACGTCGCCAGTCGGTCATGTCCGCCTGAAGCCGCTTGCGCACGTCGTCGATCAGTCCCATCGCCCGTTCCCCTGTCTTCCTGACCCTGTTCCCGCAGTCTAGCGCCGTCTCCGATCAGGTCGAGTGCCTGCACCGGATTCTTCGCCTGCAGACGCAACTCTGTTCGTTTCGGCCATCTATCCTTTCCTGGTTGCAACAGACAGAGGAATTTCCACCCATGAAACATTCAGGTGACGACCGTTACCAGTCGGAGACGCTGCAGCGCTTTTCCCGCGCCGCAGCGCGGCGTCAGGGCTGGGACCAGTTGCTCGACGACGCCTATGCATTTGCCCTGCCGAACCATGCGGCACGACGCGGCGGCATGGTCGGCCAGAGAAAGGACCGGGAGGTCTTCGACAATACGGCAGTCCAGGCCCTGCACTGGCGAAAGGCGCGCCTGCACGGTCAGCTGTTCCCGCCCTTCAAGTCCTGGATGGATTTCGAAGCCCCGGATTCGCTGATGCATGACGAGGAAGCCCGCCGCGCCTTCGACCTCTATGCGGCCGAGGTGCGCGAGAAGTTCCATGGCGCCATAGAGGCGTCCAACTTCCACATCGAGATCGATCCGGCCCTGGGCGACGCCCTGATCTCCACCGGTGCCCTGATGGTCCATGCGGGTTCGCTGAACCGTCCGCTCCGGTTCGAGGCCGTACCGGCCCAGGAACTGACACCGGAGGAAGGCCGGGACGGCATGCTGGCAACGATCTTTCGCCAGTTGTCCCTGCCCGCACGCCGTATCCGCACCCGCTGGCCCGACGCCATCCTGCCGGCAGAGCTGGCCATGATCGCGGAGAAGCAGCCGGATACGGAGATCGAGGTGATCGAGGCCATTCTGGCTGACGATCCCGGCGAACCGGCCGTCTATGAGGTCTGGTGCGTGGCACAGCCCGGCGCTGCAGGGGAGAACCTGTTGCTGAAGCGTCCCTTCGCGGCGTCCCCCGTGATCGCGTTCCGCACCGACAAGGCACCCGGCGAGTGGATGGGGCGCGGTCCGGTGCTGAACGCGCTGGCGGACATCAAGACAGCCAACAAGGTGGTCGAACTGATCCTGAAGAATGCCTCCATCGCCGTCACCGGGATCTGGCAGGCGGAAGACGACGGGGTGCTGAACCCGGCCAATATCCAGCTTGTGCCGGGTGCGATCATCCCGAAGGCGGTGGGGTCACAGGGGCTGACCCCGCTGGATGCGCCGGGGCGGTTCGATGTCAGCCAGATCGTGCTGGAGAACCTGCAGCGCAGCATCCGGGAGGCGATCATGGGTCCGGGCCTGCCCCCAAGCAATGCCAGTGGCCGGACGGCCTTCGAGATCGACGTCCGCCAGCAGGAGTTCGAGGCGGTGGAACTGCCCATGTCCCTGCGCCTGCTGACGGAACTCGACTTTCCGCTGGCCAATCGCGTGCTCTCCATCCTCAGCAGTCCGGCCATGGTGGGATCGCCCTACTATGTGCCGCCGTTCGAAGTGGATGGAGAACGGATCAGGCCGAAACCCACGTCGCCGCTGGTCCGGCTGCAGGAGATCGCGGATGCCACCGCCGCGCAGGCCGCCTACATGCAGGCGGCCACGGCGTTCCCGGACCTGCTGGATCAGGTCATCGACCGTACCGGTTACCTGCGGGACTTCCTGAGGCGCAACGGTTTCCTGTCGGAGTTCCTGACGCAGCCCGACCAGCCGGACCTGACGGCCGTCGCTGACGCGCTCTCCGGTCTTCAGGCCACGATGTCCGCATCAGAGGCGGACGAGAGCCGGAATGCCAGGCCGCCGTTGGAAGCGGAGGCAATGCGCATGTCATGATCCTGTGGCAGGGTCGGGATGCGCCATGCACCCAACCCTGCCCGACCGGAGGCTGATCATGTTCCGAAGCGCTGCAATCGCACTTGCCCTCTGTGCCGCCCTCGCCGCACCGGCGGTCGCAGAGGACCCGCCGGGCTTCAGCTTCGCCGCCATGGGTGACACGCCCTACCTGATGCCGCAGGACGACGAACTGTTCGCGCAGCTGATCGACCGCATCAACGGGATGAAGCCCGCCTTCTCCATCCATGTGGGCGACATCAAGTCGGGATCGTCGCCCTGCGATGACGCGACCTTCCTGAACGTCCGTCGCCACTTCGACAATTTCCAGGCACCGCTGTTCTACACACCCGGTGACAACGAGTGGACCGATTGCCATCGCAGGAAGGCTGGAGCCTACGAACCGCATGAGCGGCTGGCGCGACTCCGCCAGTTGTTCTTTGCGGAACCGAAGAGTTTCGGACGCATGCCGCGTGACTATCTGCGCCAGACCGACGCGGGGCACGATCCGGCCATGGTGGAGAACGGTTTCTGGACGGAAGGCGTCATTCCGTTCGCCACCGTGCATGTCGTCGGCTCGGCCAACGGGCGCAAGGGCGAGGTCGGACCGAAGAAGCTGTTCAGGGAACGGAACGAGGCGAACGTCGCCTGGATCGACCGGGCCTTTGAACAGGCGATCAGCGGCAAGGCTCCGGCCCTGGTCATCGCGATCCACGCGAATCCGGGTCTCGGACAGGGCGTCCGGGGCGACGAAGGCTTCGACGACACGCTCGACGCGCTGGTCAGGGGCGCGCGCCGCTTTGGCGGCCCGGTGCTGCTGATCCACGGCGACACCCACACCTACCGCACCGACCGCCCGATCCGTGACCGCGACGACAAGCCGGTCAACAACATCTGGCGACTGGAAGTGCCCGGTGCGCCGGATGTCGGGGCGGTCATGGTGACGATTGATCCGTCAGCCACACCGCCCTTCGCCTGGCAGCCGGTACTGGTGACCTACAGCCCGCCCGAACGCTGAGCGTCCGGGCGTGGCGGCAGGCCCCATCAGTTCAGATCGGACTCCGGATTTGCCCGGATCTTGTGGATGGTGAGGTCAGCACCGTTGAACTCTTCCTCCTCACCCAGCCGGATGCCCATCACGGCCTTCAGCACGCCATAGACGATGAACCCGGCAACAAGGGCATAGGCAGCACCGATCAGGCTGCCGACAAGCTGCGACATGAAGGTGACGCCGCCCAGGCCGCCCATCGCCTCGGTCCCGAAGATGCCGCAGGCAATGCCGCCCCAGAGGCCACAGAGACCATGCAGCGGCCAGACACCCAGCACATCATCGATCTTCCAGCGATTGTGGCAGAGCTGGAACATGAGCACGAACAGGGCACCCGCCACGCCGCCGACAACGAATGACCCGACCGGGTGCATCACGTTGGACCCGGCACAGACCGCGACCAGCCCCGCGAGGGCACCGTTGTGCACGAAGCCCGGGTCATTGCGACCCGCGATCAGGGCCGTGAGGATACCGCCGGCCATGGCGAGCAGGGAGTTCATCGCGACGAGGCCGTTGACCCCCTCCACGGACTGCGCGCTCATCACGTTGAAGCCGAACCAGCCAATGCACAGCAGCCACGATCCCAGCGCCAGGAAGGGAATGGACGACGGCGGGATACCGGCGGGCGAGCCATCCTTGCGGTAGCGGCCCTTGCGTACGCCAAGCAGGACGACCGCAGCCAGCGCGATCCAGCCGCCAACCGCATGCACGACGATCGAACCGGCGAAGTCATTGAACGGTGCGCCGAAGCTCTCCGAGATCCAGTCCTGGTAGCCGAAGGTGCTGCCCCAGACCATGCCTTCGTACAGCGGATAGACCACACCGACGATCACGGCGGTGGCCATGGCCTGTGGCCAGAACTTCGCGCGTTCGGCGATACCGCCGGAGATGATCGCGGGGATCGCGGCGGCGAAGGTGAGCAGGAAGAAGAACTTGACCAGATCGAAGCCGGACTTGGAGAAGACGGCATTCTCGACATCGCCGGTCAGGGCCGAGGCGCTCATCAGGAAATCGACGCCATAGGCCACCGAATAGCCGATGAAGAAGTAGGCCACGGTCGAGATCGCGAAATCGACCAGGATCTTGACCAGCGCATTGACCTGGTTCTTGTGCCGGACTGTTCCGACTTCCAGAAACGCGAATCCCGAATGCATCGCGAACACCAGGATCGCGCCCATGAGCACGAAAAAGACATCCAACCCCGACTGGACAGACTCCATGACGGTTCCCTCCCAAAAAAAAATGATGCCTCTTCGGGCATCTGACAGCTTGAGCCTGGATGATCAAACTGCATGCCAATTAGGCAAATCATAGGAAGACAATAATTTCAAATACTTATCAGGGCCAACATTACGATGCTGGTCAAGTGCCTAATTTATTGGCAATTTCTTGCAGATCGAATAGGCATTTGCGCAAAAAATAAGCCCGACAGCCGAGGCTGCCGGGCTTTCAGTTCAGCGCACCCTCCGAGGGAGAGGGGGAGGGGGCGCTCTTGCTCTGGTCAGAGCCGGTCGTGGTTCAATCAACCAAACTGCGAACCGCGACCAAACTCGGGATAGGCCTCCATTCCAAGCTCGGCACGGTCCAGACCCAGTTCCTCATCCTCTTCAGATGCCCGGACACCAACGGTGACCTTCAGGATCATCCAGACGATGGCACTGGTGATGGAGACGAACAGGCCGATGGCGATGATGCCGACGATCTGACCGCCGAAGCTGGCGTCAGAGTTGGTGATCGGAACCGCCAGGGTGCCCCAGATGCCGCAGACCAGATGGGCAGGGATCGCACCCACGACATCGTCGATCTTCAGCTTGTCGAGCAGCGGCACGGCGACCACGACCAGGACACCACCAACGGCACCGATCAGCACGGCAGCACCGATGCTCGGCGCCAGCGGCTCGGCGGTGATGGACACCAGGCCACCGATGGCACCGTTCAGGGCCATGGTCAGATCGACCTTCTTGAACAGCAGCTGGCTTGCGATCATCGCCGCGACCACGCCAGCGGCGGCAGCCACATTGGTGTTCACGAAGATGTTCGAGATGGCGATGGCATCAGCCGCGGAACCCAGAGCGAGCTGAGAACCACCATTGAAGCCGAACCAGCCCAGCCACAGGATGAACACACCCAGCGTCGCCAGCGGCATCGAGGAACCCGGCATCGGATTGACCTTGCCGTCCGCCGTGTACTTGCCCTTGCGCGCACCGATGATCAGTGCACCCATCAGGGCGGCCCAGCCACCGGTCGAATGCACCAGCGTGGAGCCGGCGAAATCGGAGAAGCCATACTGGGCATCCAGCCAGCCAGCGCCCCACTCCCAGGAACCCTGGATCGGGTAGATGACTGCGGTCAGGACAGCGACGAAGATCAGGAACGGCCAGAGCTTCACGCGCTCCGCCACCGTGCCGGAAACGATCGACGCGGCAGTCGCGACGAACACCATCTGGAAGAACCAGTCGGATGACGCGGAATAGCCACCGCTGAAGTCAGCAGCCTCGGCCAGTGCAGCACTGTCATCGGCGGCCCAGAACAGCGAGAAGCTGCCGATGAAGCCACCTTCGTCGATGCCGTACATCAGGTCGTAGCCGATCAGCCAGAACATCAGGCCGGCGATGGAGTAGAGCGCAATGTTCTTCACGCAGATGGTGGCAACGTTCTTGGAACGCACCATGCCGCTTTCCAGCATCGCGAAACCCGCCGCCATGAACATGACGAGGAAGCCGCACATCAGGAAGGACAGCGTGTTGAAGATATAGGCGGACTCGTCGCTTACCTCAGCGAGAGCGGGCGATGCCAGCAGGCCAAGCGGCACCGCCGCCCCAAGTCCGGCCAGCAGGGCTCGTTTTCCGGAATTCATGTGTGTGGTCCCCTCTTGCTCAAAGCGCATCCGCATCGGTTTCACCCGTGCGGATCCGCATTGCGTTCGCGACATCGATGACGAAGATCTTGCCGTCGCCGATCTGGCCGGTTCCTGCGGCCTGCCTGATCGCCTCGACGGCGCGCTCGGCCATGTCGGAATTGATGACTACTTCGATCTTCACCTTCGGCAGGAAACTCACGGCGTATTCCGCGCCACGATAGATTTCCGTATGCCCCTTCTGACGACCGTACCCCTTGACCTCAGTCGCGGTGAGCCCGTCGATACCGAGCGACGTCAATGCCTCCCGGACCTCGTCGAGCTTGAATGGCTTGATGACAGCCATGACGAGTTTCATGCGCCAACCTCTTCTGGACAGTTACTGGATGCCAACGGGCACCCCTCAGGACCTGTGGTTTTCAAGCCCTGTGCCGGAATCGAGATGACTCACGAAATCGTGCGTTTTCAGCATGTTAATGAATTGGGACGGTGAAACCGCTCAATTGTCAGGCAGAAAATTGCCTAAAATTCAGTCATACAAAAACCGACTGTCGAAATATGCCGCTTTTTTGACCAACGCAGAATCTACTGCACGGAGACCTTCGCCAGTTGCCGGTTGGCGCAGTCCCGATCCGCCCGGGAAACGACTCCGGAGACCTCGATCGCCTTCACGGCATCGCCTGCCCCGACCATCGCCAGCGCGACACACTGGCCGCGCCGGAACTGCAGCAGACTGCCCTGCTCCTCACTCAGCTCCAGATCCGGCTGCCCCAGCCATGCGACCAGATCCCGGCGGCTTGCACCAATGAAGGTCACGGCCTGACGCCGCGGCGCGGCGGTGACCGCCGACTGGGGGGCTACGTTAAGGCTGCCCGACGCACCGGAGACCGCCGCCGGCGAATCCACCGGCCCGGGCGCCTCACCCGACAGCGCTCCCAGTTCCGCACAGCCCGCGAGCGAACCCGCCATCAGGGCAGCGGCGAGAAACCTCAGCACGGGCAGGTCACCCCGCTGCCTGCCGGGACTGCACAAGCTGCGGTTCGATGGAGCGGATCTGTCCATCCAGCCTGCCACCGGGCTCGATCTCGATCTCGGCATAGGAGATCTCGCCGCTGACACGCCCGCCGGCCCGGATATGCAGCCGTCCGCGCACAGTCAGCGCACCCTCGAAACGTCCACTGATCTCGGCCGACTGAACCTCGGCACTGCCCTTCAGGATGCCGCTCTGCGACACCTCGAAGGCCTTGCAATCCGTCAGTGCCGCCTCGGCGAAGCCATGAACGAGGACATGTTCACAATTGCCGATCTCGCCCTTCATGCGAATCTCGCGACCGACGACAAGTTTCTTGGGTTCGGCATTCACCTTGTCATGCTCCTGACTGACGGCCGTGAATGAACTCGGGGCCGGACGGGTACTGACCGCGCGATGATCGGCGCGAAAGCCGCCCCGATTGTCCTCACGCTTCGGCAACCCGGTATCGGCCTTTTCGTCACCGGATCTCTCCGGCGTCTCGTTGCGGTTCCTGAACACAGCATTCCCTGTTCTTCAGTCCCTGCATCAGCGGACAGGCGTGCTGTCCCGAGCAGTGACGATTCGCCCCCGACGACCCAATTCCTTGTAAACATGCACCATCATCGCCGCAGCCGCTACCGGTACGAGCAGGTTGAGAAACGGAATTGTGAGCGCGAACGCGATCAGGGCGCCCGCAAGCATGCACACGGTGCCGTTGCGTCTGCGTGTGGTGAAGACCGCGCCCTCGTCCAGGTGCCGGTACCCCACCAGCTCGAAATATTCCCGCCCCAGGAAGTAACCGTTCACGCCGTAGTAGAGGATCAGGTTCAGCGGCGGCAGAAACAGGCCGACCAGATAGAGCGGCATCAGCAGGATATTGATGAAGACCACCAGCAGCGTGAACTGCAGTGTCCGCCGCATCGACGGCCAGAAGGCAGGTTCCGTCCCCGGTGCGTCCATCGGATAGTGGCGCTTCTCCACCGCCAGCGCGGCCTCATCAAGGAAGATGGAGGACAGCCCGGTGAAGACCGCCGGAAAGATCGCCCACATCAGCCCGATCACGCCCAGCATGACGCTGGCCTCCAGGAATCCCCGCAGCCAGCTCACGACGAAGTCCGGAAGCCAGGAAACATCGAAATTGAGGAAGTAGTCGACAACCAGCCAGGCCAGGCCGCCCGCGATCGCATAGGCGACGAGCGCCAGCAGCAGCGTCCGCCAGAAGATGCGGCGCAATGCCGGGTCGGCCAGGATCTGGGTCAGCCCCTTCAGGCCGCCGGAAATGATGGTTCCAAGCATCAGTGCCTCACAATCGGATCAATCGGCAGACGGTCACGCAGGCCGGCGGCATCTTCGAAGTGGCGCGCCATGCCGAGCAGGTTTGCCTCATCCCTGGGACCCGCCACAAGCTGAAGTCCAAGCGGCAGTCCGTCGTCGGTGAAGCCGCAGGGAACCGAGATCGCGGGACAGGTCGTCAGGCTGATGGCGAATGTCATCAGCAGCCAGGAGACATAACTGTCGAACGTCTGCCCATCCAGTTCCTCCAGATACCGCACCTCCACGGGGAAAGGCGGTGTGTTCACGGTCGGCAGGACGATCAGGTCCACAGTGTCGAACTGCCGCACGAACCGCTGGTAGAGGTCACCCCGCGCCCGTTCTGCCTGACCGATGTCGTCCGCTGTCAGTGCCATGCCCTTCTCGATGTTCCAGACCACTTCCGGCTTCAGCTTCTCGCGGTGCCGGGCAAGCGTCTCGGCGTGGTCACCTGCAAACTGCGCCGCCCGCACTGTCTGGAACATGGGCTCTGCGTCGGCGAATTCCATGTCCAGCGGCACGATCTCCGTGCCCATGTCCGCGAAGACCTTCAGTGCGGCCTGGATTCCTGAGCGAACTGCCGGGTGGACGGGGGATGCCCCGAGATCCATGGAGAACGCGATACGGCGCGGGGGCCGGACACTGCCAAGGGCGGACTGGAAACTGCGCGACGGGCGCGGAAGCGAAATCGGGTCACGGTCATGGATACCTCCCAGGGCATCGAGGAACAGCGCAACATCCCCGACAGTGCGTGCAATCGGCCCGTCGACCCAGTTCGGGTTGAAGGGCAGCGGCACCGGTCCGCGCGGCACCCGCCCCGGACTGGGGCGCAGACCGACACAGCCACAGAAGCTTGCCGGAATGCGCAGCGACCCGCCCAGATCGCCACCATGGGCCAGCCAGGCTTCCCCCGTCGTGACCGCCACCGCCGATCCGCCCGATGAGCCACCGGGCGTCAGTGCCGTGTTCCAGGGATTGCGCGTGATGCCGAAGACATCGTTGAAGGTCTGGGCACCCGCCCCGAACTCGGGCGTGTTCGACTTGGCGATGATCGACGCGGCCCGATCCTCCAGCCGGGTGACCAGCATGTCACTGGCCTGCGGCACATGGTCGGTGAAGACAGAAGACCCGAAGGTCGTGCGCACCCCTGCCACCGCCGTCAGGTCCTTGATGACGACGGGCAGCCCGAACAGGTGGCCGGGATCGTCGCCAACGGGACGCGGCAGGTTCAGCGCGCGCTCCCGCGCACGGTCAAGACAGAGTGTCGGCAGCGCATTGACGGATGGCTCCACGGCCGCGATGCGCGCCGCCGCAGCGTCGATCAGTTCCAGGGGCGTGACATCGCCGTTCCGCAGGCGACGCACCGCCTCCACAGCAGTCCAGCGATGGTAATCGGTCATGATTCGATCAGTTTGCGTCAGCCCCCGAACCGTGTAAACCGGCCCTGGAACTGGCTGAACAATGACGAGCGGAGAACATCGGGATGACCGAACCGACCCTGGATGTGGTGGCACTGGGCAACGCCATCGTGGATGTCCTGAGCAACGCGGACGACGCCTTTCTGGCCGAACGCAACCTGGCCAAGGGTGGCATGCAGCTGATCGATCAGGATCAGGCGACCAACCTCTACAACGCGATGGGGCCGGGGGTGGAGCATTCAGGTGGGTCCGCCGCCAACACGGCAGTTGGCGTCGCCGCGCTGGGCGGTCGTTCCGCCTTCATCGGCCGGGTGCAGGACGATCAGTTGGGCGAGGTCTTCGCGCATGACATTCGCGCAGCAGGCGTCACCTATTCGGCCCCGGCGGCGAAGCCCGGTCTCGGCACGGCCCGCTGCCTGATCCTGGTGACGCCCGATGCGCAGCGCACCATGAACACGTTCCTGGGCGCGAGTGCAGAGATCGGCCCCGACGACGTGGATGCCGACCTGGTGGCGAGCGGACGAATCACCTATCTGGAGGGCTACCTCTGGGACCAGCCGCTGGCCAAGCAGGCCATGCGCCGCGCCGCCGACGTTGCCCGGGACGCGGGACGTCAGGTGGCCATGAGCCTGTCGGACGCCTTCTGCGTCGACCGGCACCGCGACGAGTTCCGCGACCTGGTGGAAGGCCCGCTGGACATCGTCTTCGCCAATGAGGCGGAGATCATGTCGCTCTATCAGACAGACAGCTTCGAAACCGCGCTCGACGCCGTCCGTGGCAAGGTCCAGCTTGCCGTCCTGACCCGCAGCGAGAAGGGCTGCGTCATCGTTGCGCCGGACGGGGTGCATGAAGTGCCCGCCAGCCCGCCGACCGCACTGGTGGACACGACCGGCGCCGGTGACCTGTTCGCGGCCGGTTTCCTGCGGGGCATCACGTCCGGTCGTGGCCTGGTCGATGCCGGACGGATCGGTGCCGTGGCGGCAGCCGAGATCATCAGCCACTATGGTGCCCGGCCGGAGGCTGACCTGAAGCAGCTCGTGACCGGAATCTGACAGACGATCTGACCGGACGGTAGAAACGGGCATGCAGACAATCAGCAGGATCAGACTGATCTCCGGGCTGGTCCTGTTTGCCTTCGTCACCACGCATCTGCTGAATCACGCACTGGGCATCATCTCCCTGCCCGCAATGGAGATGGGGCGGGAGGTCTTCCTGTTCCTCTGGCGCTCGCCGGTCGGCACGGTCCTCGTCATTGGCGCAACGGCAGCCCACATGCTGCTTGCCGTTGTCGCGGTCTATCGGCGCCGCATCTGGGAAGGCATCTCCGTCGCCGAGATCGTGCAGATCGTCACCGGTTTCGCGCTGCCTCCCCTGCTGGTGCTGCATCTGCTGGCCAACCGTGGCCTGCATGAGGTCTACGGGCTGGACGACACCTACGCCTGGGTCCTGATGGCACTCTGGCACCTCGATCCGGTCCAGGGCGTGCAGCAGGCCGTTGTCGCGATCCTGGCATGGACCCATGGCTGCACCGGCATTCATCTCTGGTTGCGGCTGAAGAAGTGGTACCAGCCCTGTATCCCCAGCCTCTATACCGCCGCACTGCTGACCGTGATCCTGTCACTGGTCGGCTTCGTCAATGGCGGGCAGGAGGTCGTGACCCTCTGGGGCGATCCCGTCTGGCGCAGCGCCTATCTGCTGAATACCCAACTGCCTGCGGGGGCAGCGGCCTGGGTCTACGAGACCCGCGACATTGCCTGGAACGGCATGATTGGCGCGGTCGCGCTGATCGGTGTCGTGCGGGGTGTGCACCTGCTGGTGGAACGCCAGCGCAAGCGCATCACCATTGCCTATCCGGAGGGTGAGAAGGCGACCGTGCTGCCCGGCGTCACGGTGCTGGAGACCAGTCGGCGTGCCGGTGTCTCCCATGCCAGCATCTGTGGCGGGCGCGGGCGCTGCTCCACCTGCCGGGTCAAGGTGCTGGAGGGCCTGGAGAACTGCCCCGAGCCGGAGGAGATCGAAGCCCGGGTGCTGCGGCGCCTGTCCGCCGCCCCCGGTGTCCGACTGGCCTGCCAGCTGCGCCCGACCGGCGACGTCCGGGTCTATCCCCTGCTGCCCGCCCCGGCACCGTCGCATGCGCCCTACACCAGTGGCGGTGGCGCGGCGCGCGGGGCGGAGGAGTGCATTGCCATCCTGTTTGCCGACATCCGCGGCTTCACCGAGTTCTCCCGCCAGAAGCTGCCCTATGACGTCGTCTTCCTGATCAACCAGTACTTCCGCTACATGGGGGAAGCCGTGGAGAAGAACGGCGGCATCCTCGACAAGTTCATCGGCGACGGTGTCATGGCCCTGTTCGGTGTGGGCACGACGCCGGAGCAGGGTGCCAGGCAGGCGCTGTCCGCCGCGCGCGCCATGTCCGTGGCACTGGACGAGATGAACGAGACCCTGCGCGCCGAACTGGGCCAGCCCCTGCGGATAGGTATCGGCATCGAGATCGGGGATGTTGTTGTCGGGGAGATGGGATACCGCAACGTCATGTCCGTCACCGCGATCGGTGCGCCCGTGAATGTGGCAAGCCGACTGGAAGACGCGAACAAGGAACATGGCAGCCAGCTCATATTCTCTGCGGCGGTGGCGGAAGCGGCCGGGCTGGACATGAGCCTCTCCCCTTCCCGTCCGGTCAGCATCCGGGGCGATACGCGCACGGTGCAGGCCCATGTGCTGAATGACGCCCGCGCCCTGCCACCGATCCCCGACCAGAACCGCAGCGATGGAAAGAAGAAATGACATCAGATGCCACGCCGGATCGCGCCAGACTGCGCGACCTCGCGACCTACCCCCATCGCGTTACCAGCACGGTCCGCTTCAGCGATACCGACAGGCTGGGGCATGTGAACAATACCGTGCTGCCGCAGTTCATAGAGGTCGGACGGGTGTCCCTGATCGAGACGCTGGAGCCGGGATCGGACGCCATCCAGTACTGGGTCGTTGCCCGGCTGGAGGTCGATTACCTGCACGAGCTGCACTTTCCGTCCACCGTCGTGACCGGCACCAGGACGGTTGCCGTGGGCAATACGTCATGGATCGTTGTCTCGGGACTGTTTGTGGGCGAGACATGCGTCGCCACCGCGCGTACAGTGCTGGTCCACGCGAAGGACGGAAAGAGCATGCCGCCGCCTGCGGAATTCCGCGCTGCATTGCATCGCGATCTCGCCGCAGCGGTTGACACGACGGGGGGCGGGGGCTATTAAGCGCCGCTCGCGTCCCGGGGAAGTTCCACGGGCGGCCCTGACGCGTCCAGATTATCGTTTGCCGGACCAGTATCCTTCCATGGACAGGCTGATCCGGTGTCACGCTTGAGAAGACCGGATACAAAGTCATGCACGCAGTCATCAAGACCGGCGGAAAACAGTATCGCGTTGCCGAGGGCGATGTGCTGGAGCTCGAGAAGCTCGAAGGCGCACCGGGCGACGCCATTTCCTTCGATGAAGTCCTTGCCGTTGGCGATGGCGCAGACATGAAGATCGGTGCGCCGGTCGTCGATGGCGCGTCCGTCAAGGCGGAAGTCGTGGATCAGACCCGCGGCGACAAGATCATCATCTTCAAGAAGAAGCGTCGGCACAACTATCGCCGCCGCAACGGCCACCGCCAGTATCTGACGGTTGTCCGTGTGACGGGCATCGAAGCGGGCTGAGGCCCCCGGGCTGTCAGCAGCCCGGCATGAAACAGCGCAGCAGCGGAGACTTCCGGTATGGCACATAAAAAGGCAGGCGGCTCATCCCGCAACGGTCGCGACTCAGCCGGTCGTCGGCTTGGTGTGAAGAAGTACGGCGGGGAGCATGTGATCCCCGGCAACATCCTGCTGCGTCAGCGCGGCACGAAGTGGTATCCCGGCGAGAATGTCGGCATGGGCAAGGACCACACCCTGTTTGCCAAGGCGGAGGGCGAAGTGCTCTTCATCGCCGGCGGACGGCGGAACACGATCAACGTCGTGGTCCCGACGGCGGAAGCTGCAGAGTAAGGCCCGCCCCAGAATGGACAGGCGGGTGACACAAGCGCCCGCCAGACCGTTCCCAGTCAGGCGGAGCGGCAAATGAAATTCCAGGATCAGGCTCGGGTCTTCATCAAGTCCGGCAACGGCGGCCCCGGCTGCCTGTCGTTCCGGCGCGAGAAGTTCATCGAGTATGGCGGCCCGAACGGCGGCGACGGCGGTCGCGGTGGCGATGTCATCGTGGTCGCGGTCGAAGGCCTCAACACGCTCATCGACTTCCGCTACCAGCAGCATTTCAAGGCCCAGAACGGACGCCCCGGCGAAGGCAGCAACCGCACCGGCGCGGATGGCGCGGATTCCATCCTGAAGGTTCCGGTCGGCACCCAGGTGTTCGACGAGGAGGGCGAGGTCCTGCTCGCCGACCTGACCGAGGTCGATCAGCGCATCGTGCTGCTGCATGGCGGCGACGGCGGCTTCGGTAATGCCCATTACAAGTCATCAACCAACCGCGCACCGCGCCGCGCCGACGCCGGTCGTCCCGGTGCCGAGTCGGCGGTTGTCCTGCGCCTGAAGCTGATTGCCGACGCCGGGCTGGTCGGCCTGCCCAATGCCGGCAAGTCGACCTTCCTCGCCGCCGTCAGCAAGGCCACGCCGAAGATCGCGGACTATCCCTTCACCACCCTGCATCCCAATCTGGGCGTGGTGGTCTCCGACGACACCAGCTTCGTCATCGCCGATATTCCCGGCCTGATCGAGGGCGCGCACGAAGGCGTCGGCCTGGGCACGCGTTTCCTGGGTCACGTGGAACGCTGCCGGGTGCTGCTGCACCTGGTCGATGGCACGCAGGAAGATGTGGCGGAAGCCTATCATACTGTCCGTGCCGAGCTTGAGGCCTATGGCGGCGGTCTGATCGAGAAGACCGAGATCGTTGCCCTGAACAAGTGCGATTCCCTGAACGAGGAACTGATCGCGGAGCGGCGCGCCGCACTGGCCGAAGCTGCCGGTCGCGACCCCCTGCTGCTCTCCGGCGTTGCCGGGCTGGGAATCGAGGACGCATTGCGTGGCCTGCGCCGGGCAATCGACCGTGACAAGACGGCGGAGGCTCCGCAACCGTCGGAGGTTCAGCCGTGGCAACCCTGACCGAAGACAACCGCCTGCTCGGCGCCCGCCGCCTGGTGATCAAGATCGGCTCCTCCCTGCTCGTCAATCCGGCGACCGGCCGGGTGCGCGATGACTGGTTGCGCGCGCTTGCCGCCGACATCGCGGCGGCACGGCAACGCGGCCAGGACGTGGCCATCGTCTCCTCCGGCTCCATCGCGCTGGGACGCCACCAGGTCGGGCTGCGCCGTGCCCGCCCGAAGCTGGAGGAAAGCCAGGCCGCAGCCGCCATTGGCCAGATCCAGCTGGCCCGCGCCTGGCAGGAGGTTCTGGAGGCGCATGGCCTCACCTGTGGCCAGATTCTCGTCACCTTCGGCGCGACGGAGAACCGGCGCCAGTATCTCAACGCCCGCTCGACGCTGGAGACCCTGTTCCACATGGGCGCAGTGCCCGTGATCAACGAGAATGACACGGTGGCGACGCGGGAAATCCGCTACGGCGACAACGACCGGCTGGCCGCGCGCGTGGCCCAGATGATCTCGGCGGACTGCCTTGTGCTGTTCTCCGATGTCGCCGGACTGTTCACCGCCGACCCGACCGTTGATGCGGAAGCCGTCCTGATCCCGGAAGTGCGGCAACTGGATGCCGGAATCATGGCGCTGGCCGGGGAGAGTCGCAGCGGCCTGGGTGTCGGCGGCATGTCCACCAAGCTCCTGGCCGCCGAGATTGCCATGGCCGCCGGATGCAACATGGCGATCTGCGATGGCCGCATCCAGCATCCGCTGCAGCATCTGGCCGAGGGCGGAGCCTGCACCTGGTTCACCGCCGCCGCGACACCGCGCACAGCACGCAAGCAGTGGATCGCCAGCGCCCTGAAACCCGCCGGATCGCTGGTGGTTGACGATGGCGCCGCCCGTGCGCTGAAGTCCGGGCGCAGCCTGCTGCCCGCAGGCGTCCGCGGCGTGGAAGGCGAGTTCGACCGCGGTGATGCGGTCTGGGTCCGCAACCCGGCGGGCGTGACCCTGGCGCGTGGGCTGTCCGCCTATTCCGCCGAGAACGCGCGCCGCATCGCTGGGCACAACAGCCGTGATATCGAGAAACTGCTCGGTTACCGTGGTCGTGATGAGATGATCCATCGCGACGATCTTGTGCTGGAGACGCAGCACGCGCCCGTGAAGGAGGACGCAGCACCATGAGTGTCGTTGAAGCCGAATTTGGGGACGCACGGGACCTGCCGGCGCTGATCGAGCAGATGGGCCTGGCCGCGCGCGCCGCCGCGCAGTCTCTGGCAACAGCCACCGCCGAGCAGAAGAACAGCGCCCTGCGCGCCGCCGCAGCGGCGATCCGCGCCGACGCCACCGCCATTCTGGATGCCAATGCGCAGGATGTGGCGACGGCGGAGGCCGCCGGGCTGGCCGCGCCCCTGATCGATCGTGCCCGGTTGGACAACGACAGGCTGGAAGCCGTGGCGAAGGGGCTGGAGGACATCGCGGCGCTGGACGATCCTGTCGGCAGCACCATCGCCGAATGGACCCGCCCCAACGGCCTGCGTATCCAGCGGGTCCGCACCCCCCTGGGCGTTGTCGGCGTGATCTACGAAAGCCGTCCCAATGTCACCTGTGACGCAGGCGGTCTCTGCCTGAAGGCGGGCAATGCCGTGATCCTGCGTGGCGGGCGGGAAGCCATCAGCACCAACCGCGCCCTGCATGCCGCCATGGTTCAGGGCCTGAAATCCGCGGGCCTGCCGGAAGCCGCGATCCAGCTCATCCCCACCACCGACCGGGAAGCCGTCGGCCTGATGCTGCGCAGCGCCGGACTGATCGACGTCATTGTCCCGCGTGGTGGCAAGTCGCTGATCGCGCGGGTACAGGACGAGGCACGGATGCCCGTCTTCGCCCATCTGGAAGGCCGCTGCACCGTCTATGTCCATGCCGCCGCCGACCCTGCCATGGCGCGGGAGATCGCGGTCAACGCCAAGATGCGCCGCACTTCCATCTGTGGCGCGGCGGAGACCCTGCTGGTGGACCGTTCGGCGGCGCAGAGTCTGATGAAGCCCATCCTGGAAGACCTGTTCGCCGCCGGATGTGCGGTCAAGGGAGATACGGAAACGCAGGCGCTGGACCCCCGTGTCCAGGGAGCGGCGGATGCCGACTGGGATACCGAGTGGCTCGGCCCCACCATTTCCGCGCGTATCGTTGACGGGCTGGACCAGGCCATCGCGCACATCCGTGATCATGGTTCCGAGCACACCGACAGCATCATCACCGAAGATGATGCGGCGGCGGCCAGGTTCATGGCGGAGGTCAATTCGGCCATCGTCATGCACAATGCCTCCACCCAGTTCGCCGATGGCGGCGAGTTCGGCATGGGTGCGGAGATCGGGATCGCCACCGGCAAGATGCACGCCCGCGGTCCCGTCGGCGTGGAGCAGCTCTGCAGCTTCAAGTACCTCGTCCATGGCTCCGGGCAGGCACGTCCGTGATGGCATGAGACACGTTCGGGGCCTGCGGATCGGTCTGCTGGGGGGATCCTTCAATCCCGCCCATGAGGGCCATCGCCATATCAGCCTGACGGCCCTGAAACGGCTGGGACTGGACGAGGTCTGGTGGCTGGTCTCGCCACAGAACCCCCTGAAGAGCGAGCAGGGCATGGCACCACTGGCATCGCGCATGTACGGGGCCATCGCCGTGTCCGCCCATCCGCGCATCCGGGTGACGGACATCGAACGGCACCTGGGGACCCGTTACACACGCGACACGGTCCGGGTCCTGCAGAAGCGGTTTGCCGACCACCACTTCGTCTGGCTGATGGGGGCCGACAATCTGGCGCAATTGCCACGCTGGGCCCGCTGGCCGGAACTGGTAGAGAGTGTACCCGTTGCCGTGTTCGACCGTGCGCCCTATTCTCACAACGCCCTGTCGGGACAGGCGGCGACCCGATACCGCCGTGCCTTGCTGCCGCAGGACCGGGCGCGCGACCTCTGGCGGAAGACACCGCCGGCGCTGACCTTCATCCGGATGCGCCGGAGCGCACTTTCCGCCACAGCCATTCGCGACGGAACGATGACAGACAACGGGCTGGCGCAAGGCCCGCGAATCAGGAGAATGGATATCGTCACTGGCACAAAGGGACCGGACAGGAACTTGCTGGATCTGATTGAAACGTCACTCGATGACGACCAGGCCGAGCAGATCGTACGCATCGATCTGCAGGGCAAGACAGAGATCGCCGACTACATGCTTGTTGCATCAGGTCGGTCCTCACGGCATGTCGCCGCAATCGCCGACCACATTGTCGAGAAGCTGAAGGCATCCGGCCACGGACGCCCGAAGGTGGAGGGCATGCCCACCTGCGACTGGGTGCTGGTCGATGCGGGCGACATCATCGTTCACGTCTTCCGCCCCGAAGTGCGGGAATTCTACAATCTGGAGAAGATGTGGGCGGTGGATCTGGGTACCGCCGGAGAGCAGGCAGCGTCCTGACCTCGCGGTGCTGAAGGTCACGCTGCTCAGCGTCGGGCGCTTCGGACGCGGGCCGGAGCGGGATCTGTTCGACACCTATGCAAAGCGCCTTTCCTGGCCGCTGGACCTGCAGGAGATCGAGGATCGCAAGGGCGGTTCCGACGCGGAACGCAATGCCCGCGAGAACCAGATGCTGCGGGACCGCTCGGCGGGTGCCCAGGCCATCATCGCCCTGGACGAAGGTGGCGAACTGCTCGACAGCCGGGGCTTTGCCGCGCGCCTGCAGAGCCTGGCCGACGACGGCCGCCGGGACATCGCGGTCCTGATCGGCGGCGCCGACGGGCTGGAAAAGGCGACGCGCGCGACCGCCAGCCTGTCCCTCAGCCTCGGACGGCTGACCTGGCCGCACCTGATGGTCCGCGCCATGCTGGCGGAGCAGCTCTATCGCGCCCAGACGATCCTGTCCGGTCACCCCTATCACCGGGACTGATCTTCCCCGGACAATGCCCCGACGATCGCCTGGACCTGACCCGACCGCTGCAGGGTCATGGAGGTCTCCAGCATGAGCTTTCGCCCTGACGCTACCCTTGCGCCGAATGGCGCAACCAGTTCGCCAGCCGCCAGCGCATCCTCGACGAGACAGTCGTGGCCCATCAGAATACCGGCGCCAGCCTTCGCCTCCGAAAGTGCCAGACTGTAGAGCGAATAGCTCAATCCCCTGCGCCCGGTCGGCAAGGTGACTCCGCAGGCCCGCGCCCAGTCCTGCCAGTCCGTGGCCCAGGTCTGATCGTGCAGCAGGGTCATCTGCCGCACGTCTTCCGGTCCATGCAGGTCCGCAGCCATGGCTGGTGCGCAAACCGGGAACATGTGCCCATCGGACAGCGGGATGCCTGTCGGACAATCGTCTTCAGGACGCATGAACAGTGAAAGGTCAAATGGCTCCCGCGTCATGCCCGGCGGAGCTTCAAGCGCGAAGACTGCGACTTCCGCCGGCGCAATCGCAGCGCGCAATCCGGCCAGCCGTGGCGAAAGCCAGAGCAATGCAACGCTGGGCATTGCCGCAACATTGATGCTGCGCATCCCGCGCGCCGCCCGCAGCCTGCCAACCGCTTCACCGAGCTGATCGAAGGCCGCAGTGAAGCCCGGAGCCAGTTCCGCGCCCGCCGCTGTCAGACGGACGCCCTGGGAACGGCGTTCGAACAGGGCGACACCTGCCCACGCCTCCAGTGCCTTGATGTGCTGCGACACCGCCCCCGGTGTGACGCACAGTTCCTCCGCCGCCTGCGCGATCCCGCCAAGGCGTGACGCCGCCTCGAACGCACGCAGGGCGTTCAGCGGGGGTCCTTTCGGGCGGGGAGGTGCAACTGCCATGGCATGACCCTTAGAATTTCTACGGCGATTTTTACGAAAGCTGCTTTGCCCGATCAATCCCCTGATGGCAGCATTCGGTCATCCAGACGGGAGAGCATGATGACCATCGCAAAGCGGGAATGGGTGCCGGAGACCAGCGAGAGCCTTGTCCAGGCGATTGCCAGAGAAACATCGGATTCCGCTTCCGCGACCATACTGGATCGCATCGAAGCGCTGGCGGACAGGAACCGGGACATCCACGAGAGGGAATGTTTCAACCTCAATCCGGCCACCAACGTCATGAACCCGAAGGCGGAGGCGCTGCTGGCATCCGGCATCGGCTCCCGCCCGTCACTCGGCTATCCCGGCGACAAGTACGAGATGGGGCTGGAAGCGATCGAGGAGATCGAGGTCATCTGCGCGACACTCTGCGCGGAGGTCTTCGACGCGGCGCATGCCGAGATCCGGGTGCCGTCAGGCGCCATCGCCAATCTGTTCGGCTTCATGGCGACCTGCCAGCCGGGCGACACCATCATCGCCCCGCCGCCGTCCATTGGCGGTCACGTCACCCATCATCTGGCTGGCTGCGCGGGACTCTACGGTCTGCGCACTGTTCCTGCGCCGGTTGATGCGGACGGCTACACGGTCGATGTGGCCGCGCTGGCTGATCTCGCCGACCGGGAGCGGCCAAGGCTGATCACCGTCGGCAGCAGCCTGAACCTGTTCGAGCATCCGGTGCGGGCGATCCGGGAGATCGCCGACGGGATCGGGGCAAGGGTGATGTTCGATGCGGCACACCAGTGCGGCATCATCGCGGGCAAGGCATGGAAGAACCCCCTGAAGGAAGGGGCGCATTTCATGACCATGAGCACCTACAAGAGCCTGGGTGGTCCCGCCGGCGGCCTGATCGTTTCCGATGATGCCTGGATCGCGGAGCGGCTGGACGCCATTGCCTTCCCCGGCATGACCGCCAACTTCGATGCCGCCAAGTCGGCCGCACTCGCCGTTACCATGCTGGACTGGCGGGACTTCGGCGAGGCCTATGCCAGGCGCATGATCGAAACCTCCGTCGGGCTGGCGCGCGCGCTGGCGACGCGCGGACTGAAGGTCTTCGCCGCCGATCAGGGCCACACGCAGTCGCACCAGTTCGCGGTGGAGGCGGCCCCGCTCGGTGGTGGTCAGGCGGCATCGCGGAAGCTGCGCCAGGCCGGGTTCCTAGCCTGCGGCATCGGTCTGCCCCTGCCGGACGTGGCGGGCGACATGAACGGCTTGCGCATCGGTACGCCGGAACTGGTACGCTGGGGCACAGGACCGGAGCATGTCGAACCGCTTGCGGACCTGATCGTCGAAGCCTTGCGGAGCAACGCGCCGGAGACCGTGCTGCCACGCGTCTCCGCCTTCCGGCAGACCTTCGACCGGTTGCATTTCATGCATTGAGTGCTGACCTGAAGTCTGGCAGGCCCGGCGGACCAACCGGCTGGAGTACCCTGCGCGGATCAGGTAGAAGCAGCACCATGAGCAAAGACACGAAGACTGAAACGACCGGACCCGTTGTCCTGTGCATCCTGGACGGCTGGGGCCATCGCGAAGATCCGACGGACAACGCCATTGCGCTGGCCAAAGCACCCAACTGGCGTGAACTCAGCCGCACGTGCCCCCAGAGCCTGATCGAGACATCCGGCCTCGCCGTCGGTCTGCCTGACGGACAGATGGGCAATTCCGAAGTGGGCCACATGAACATCGGTGCAGGCCGGGTGGTGATGCAGGACCTGCCGCGCATCGATGCCGCGATCCAGGATGGCAGCCTGCAGAAGGATGCCCGGCTGAAGCAGATGGCCGCCACCTGCCCCACCGTTCACATTCTGGGGCTGCTCTCACCGGGCGGCGTCCACGCGCATCAGGGCCATGTCGTGGCGCTGGCGCAGGCCCTTGTCGATGGCGGGGCAGAGGTACTGGTCCACGCCATTCTGGATGGGCGTGACACCCCGCCGAAGAGCGCCGCGGAATATCTGGATGCGGTTGATCGCGCACTGCCGCACGGCGCGCGGATCGCGACCCTGATCGGACGCTACTGGGCCATGGACCGCGACAAGCGCTGGGACCGGGTCGAGATTGCCTGCAATGCGCTGGTCAATGGCGTCGCCACCGCGTTCCCGGACTGGAAGACCGCTCTGGAAGACGCCTACAGCGCCGATGAAACCGACGAGTTCGTCAAGCCGCGCCGCATTTCCGGCTTCGACGGCATGGCGGACGGCGACGGGCTGGTGATGGCGAACTTCAGGGCCGACCGCGCACGCGAGATCCTGACGGCCTTGCTGGACCCGCATTTCGATGGCTACCGGCGCGACCGAACGATGCGGTTCGGTGGAGCCATCGGCATGACGGAATATTCCGAGGCGCTCAATCCGTTTCTGCAGGCCCTGTTCCCGTCGGAGGATATGCCGGACACGCTGGGCGAGGTCGTTGCCCGGTCCGGCCGCAGGCAGCTCCGGATCTCCGAAACCGAGAAATACGCCCACGTCACGTTCTTCCTCAATGGCGGACAGGAGCAGCAGTACGAGGGCGAGGACAGGATCCTGATCCCCTCCCCCGACGTCGCGACCTATGACCTGCAGCCGGAAATGTCCGCCGGGGAAGTCACGGACCGGCTGGTGGAGCGGATCGCTGACGGCCAGACGGACCTGATCGTGGTGAACTTCGCCAATCCGGACATGGTCGGACACACCGGCGATCTCGCGGCGGCGATCCGGGCCGTGGAGACCATCGATACCTGCCTCGGTCGGCTCGCCGACGCCATCAGGAAAGCGGATGGCACGCTGCTGATCACGGCGGATCACGGCAATCTGGAGATGATGAGCGACCCGGAAACGGGGCAGCCGCATACCGCGCACACCACCAACCCGGTACCCCTGACCATGGTCAACGGGCCGGACGGCATGGCGCTGGAGCCGGGCCGCCTGGCGGACCTTGCACCGACCGTGCTGAATCTGATGGGTCTGCCGCAGCCGGCAGCCATGACCGGCAAGTGCCTGCTGACCCCTGCCGGCGCCCTGGAAACGGAACACCGTGTGGCAAGTTGAGCCGGTCCTGTCGTTCCTGAAGGCATCGCGCACCCGACTGCTCCTGCCCCTGGCGCTGGTCATGCCCCTGTCGCTGCCCGCGCTGGCCCAGGAGAAGACGCTGGATCCGGATGCGCAGCTGAAAGTGCTGGAACAGACCCGCGAAGAGACGGAAGCACGGCTGCAGGGTCTGCAACGCGACGCGAAGCGGTTCGCGGAGGAGAACAGGGAACTCTCGGAGAAGCTGGCAGCAGCGGCCGAAGCGGTTCGGCAGGCGGAGCGGGAGAGCAGCGGCGCGGAAACGACTGTCGCGGACCTCGATTCGCAGATTCAGGCACGGACCGTCGCCCTGACCCAGCGCCGCAGGGAACTGGCGGCAACCCTCTCGGCCCTGCTCGGCCTGGCCCGGATGCCGACGCTGGCCGTGGTCGCCCAGCCGGGGCAGGTCGCCGAGAACGCGATGACCGCCTCCGCGCTCGCAGGGATCACGCCGGTGCTGCAGGGCCGGGTGGCCGGGTTGCAGCAGGCGCTTCTGGCGCTTGAGCAACTCAAGGAACGCCAGGTCACCGCGCGCCAGCACGCCACCCGGACAATCGCGCGTCTCCAGTCGGAGCGCGATGAACTGGAGCTGCTGCTGCGCCAGCGCAGGGACCAGCTCGGTGCGCTCAGCATCGCCCGCGAGATCGAGAGCACGCGCCTGGCACGGCTGGCCGCCCGGGCACGCGACCTCAACAGCCTGATGGACCGGCTGGCTCCCGTCACCACCCTGGCGGCGATACCCGCGAAACCCGCGAGGCGCGTAGGGATCGAGGCCCTGAAGGGGCGTCTGCCCTTCCCGGCGGAGGGGACTGTCGTGCATCACTTCGGCGATCACCGCCCCGGTGCGCCCGGAGAAGTGCAAGGCCTCACAATTTCGACACGTTCCAGTGCTTTGGTCACCGCACCGCATGATGGTACGGTAAGCTTTGCAGGGCCGTTCCGATCCTATGGACGGTTGTTGATCATGGATCTGGGCGACGGCTATCATCTGCTGATCGCCGGGCTGGCGCAGAGCGACGTGACTGTGGGTCAATGGTTGCTCGCCGGTGAGCCGATCGGCAGCATGACGCGGACTACGGACGGAAAGCGACCCGAACTTTATCTGGAACTGCGTCGCAACGGATCGCCTGTCGATCCTTTGCCATGGATGGCGCCGAGCAAGGGAAAGAGCAGCGGCTGATGATGAAGCGGATTATTCGCGTGGCACTGGTGTCCGCGCTGTTGGCGGGGCCTGTGGGCCTCATGACCACGACGGCACAGGCACAGCAGACGAAAGCCTATGACTACGACCTGCTGACCCTGCTGGGCGATGCGATTGCCAAGATTCGCGACAGCTACGTCGAACCCGTGGATGACGCCAAGCTGATCGAGGCTGCGGTCAACGGGATGCTCAAGTCCCTCGACCCGCACTCCGCCTTCCTGCCGCCGGAGCAGGTCAAGCAGATGCAGGTCAGCATCAAGGGCGAGTTCGGCGGCCTGGGTATCGAAGTCACGATGGAGGACGGCTACGTCAAGGTCGTCACCCCCATCGACGATACGCCTGCGGCCCGCGCAGGCGTGCAGCCCAACGACCTGATCACCCATATCGACGGGGAAGCGGTGCTGGGCCTCAGCCTGACCGAGGCGGTGAAGAAGATGCGCGGCGCGGTGGGCACGGACATCCTGCTGATGGTCAACCGCAGCGGTGTGGCCGAGCCTTTCGAGATCACCATCACCCGGGCGGTCATCAAGGTGCAGTCCGTGCGTGCGCGCGCTGAAGGCAATGTCGCCTACATCCGCATATCCAGCTTCTCCGAGCAGACCGAATCCGGCCTGCGCAGTTCGATGCGGAAGCTGAAGGAAGAGCTCGGCGACAATATCGAGGGCGTGATTCTCGACCTGCGGAACAATCCCGGCGGTCTGCTGGATCAGGCCATTGCCGTTTCGGATGCGTTCCTGGATCGGGGCGAGATCGTCTCCACCCGGGCACGCGACGTTTCGGCCATCGAACGCTACAACGCCAAGCCGGGCGATCTGGCCAGCGGCCTGCCGGTCATCGTGCTGATCAACGGCGGTTCGGCCAGTGCGTCGGAGATCGTGGCCGGCGCCCTGCAGGACCACAAGCGTGCGATCCTGATGGGCACCAAGAGCTTCGGCAAGGGCTCCGTCCAGTCGATCATGCAGCTTGGCGGCGGCAATCAGCTCAAGCTGACGACGGCGCGCTACTACACGCCGTCCGGCAACTCGATCCAGGCCAAGGGCATCGTCCCGGACATTGACGTGCCGCAGGCACGGCTGGAACTGCTCGAAACCAGCCAGAGGTCGGAAGCGGACCTGCGCAACCGTCTCGACAATGATACCGACGCGAACAGCAGTGAGGGTGACACCGTGGCCGAGCCCGAGCAGCGGACGGACTATCAGCTGCAGCGTGCACTCGACGCCATCCACACCATCACCATCGCGCGCGCCAGTCTGAAATAGACCGGCGGGGCGACTTTCCAGATGGCTGACCGAGCAGCAGGAACGGGCCGAATGCCTCTGGCACAGATCGGGCTGTTCGCTGCGACCGCGATCTTCCTGGGTGTTGTCGGCGGTACGGCCGGTTGGCTGGCCCTGACGGACCCGGGCGGAAATGCCATGCCCGCAGCAACCGACCAGGCCGCCGCCGAGCATGGCGAGACCGGTCATTCGGACAACGGTCATGCGGAAGCCGGCCATGGAAGTGCCGATCATGGTGATTCCGGCCAGGCCGAATCCGGGCACGGTTCCGGCCAGGGGGATCACGCCGGTACCGCCGCCCGTGGGGAGAGTTCGGCACACGGTTCGGACAGCGGCCACGCCAGCGGAGATGCGCATGCATCGGCGCATGAGGAATCCGCGCATGATCAGGCCCACGGCAAGACCGAATCGGACCAGCATGAGTCCCCGGCCACGGACAGCCATGCCGCACGAACCGACGGACACGCGCCGGCGACAGCCGACCATGACGCCGCATCGCATCGGGACTCCGACCACGGCACAGACACAGCGCATGGCTCCGCGCCGACGGACCACCACCAGTCGCCCGCCGCCGCCGAGACACCGCGGGTGGCCATGGCGCCTGCCGCCGTCCCGAACGTCGGTTCCGCGCCGGAGGCACCGCCCGTGGTGGTGTCCCCCAATCGCGTGCCACTGGCACCTGCACCGGACCCCGCGATCACCAGCGAAGGGCGCTATGGCCCGCTGCCGATCCGCTCCGCCGAGGGCAAGCTGCCCTGGAAGGTCTATGCCCGCCCCTTCGACGCGGCGACGGGTATTCCGCGCATCGCCATCGTCGTGACCAACATGGGACTGGCCGAACAGCCGACGCTGGCCGCGATCCAGGACCTGCCGGGGGAGGTCACGCTTGCCTTCAGTCCCTATTCGAACCGACTGGCGGAATGGGTCCCGGCCGCCCGCGCCGCCGGACACGAGGTGCTGCTGCAACTGCCCATGGAGCCCCGCAGCACGGAGTTCAACGACCCCGGCAACAAGGCGCTGCTGACCGCCAACTCCCCCGAGGTCAACCTCGACCGCATGGAATGGGTGTTGAGCCGGGCTGAAGGCTATGTCGGCCTGACCAACCTGATGGGATCACGTTTCACGGTCTCGCCAAGGGACATGCAGCCCGTTCTGGTGGCCATGGACCAGCGCGGCCTGCTCTACATCGATTCACGGGAAAGCCCGGCCTCGATCGCCGGAAAGCTGGCTGTCGAGATGGGTCTGCCTGCGGCCACCAACGATCGTTTCATTGACGCCGAGGCTGCACGGGGCCCCATCGACACCCGCCTTGCCCAGCTGGAACAGCTTGCCCTGAGCAGGGGCAGCGCGGTGGGCTTTGCCGCCGATTATCCCGTCGCCATCGAGCGGCTGCGGTTCTGGATCGCCGGTCTGAAGGACAGGGGCTTTGTCCTCGCACCCGTCTCCGCCGTCGTGCGCACCGCGAACCCTGAATAGGCCGACAGCATGAACAAGTCCGATCTGCCCTATCGCCCGTGTGTCGGCATCATGCTGGTGAACGCCGACAATCAGGTGTTCGTCGCCCGCCGCATCGACCAGCAGGTCGAGGCCTGGCAGATGCCGCAGGGCGGCATCGATGCCGGTGAAGATCCGGAGACGGCGGTCTTCCGGGAGATGAAGGAAGAGATCGGCACCGACAACGCCGAGATCCTCGCGGTCAGCGAAGGCTGGATCAACTACGACCTGCCCGATGATCTGGTCGGGAAGGTCTGGAAGGGCCGGTATCGCGGCCAGACGCAGAAATGGTTCCTGCTGCGGTTCAACGGTGATGACAGCGAGATCGATATCGCGACGGAACATCCGGAATTCGATGCCTGGCGCTGGGCATCCTTCGCCGATCTGGCCGATCTGGTGATCCCGTTCAAGCGCGAGAGCTATCAGCAGGTGATGGCGGCATTCGCTCACCTGTTTCAGGACAGATGAACTAACGGCAGAAAGACTTCCTGGGGGGATGACATGACAGACAGGGTTGCAATCATCACGGGCGCGGGTTCCGGGGTCGGGCGGGCAGTTGCCCTGACCCTGCTGGGTGCCGGATACAGGGTCGCACTGGCCGGTCGCCGGGCCGAGGCACTGCAGGAGACGGCGGAGCTGTCGAAGGCCGCCGCCGATGATGTTCTGACAGTGCAGTGCGATGTCGGCGACCCTGAAGCGGTGAAGGCCCTCTTCGACAGCACCAGCGCGCGCTTCGGGCGGCTGGATGTGCTGTTCAACAATGCCGGGTCCGGCACACCGCCGATGCCGCTGGAGGATATTCCGGTGGAGAGCTGGCAGGCGGTGGTCAATGCCAACCTCTCGGGCGCGTTCTACTGCACCCAGCAGGCCTTCCGGATGATGAAGGCGCAGTCACCGCAGGGCGGGCGCATCATCAACAATGGCTCCATCTCCGCCCATACGCCGCGTCCGTTCTCGGCCCCCTATACCTCGACCAAGCACGCGATGACGGGCCTGACGAAATCCACATCGCTGGATGGCCGGGCCTATGGCATCGCCTGCAGCCAGATCGACATCGGCAATGCCGAAACCCCGATGACCGCCCGCATGCCGCTGGGCGTCCCGCAGGCGGACGGCTCCATGGCGCCGGAACCGGTGATGGACGTGCAGCACGTCGCGGACGCAGTGCTGCACATGGCCAACCTGCCACTGGATGCGAACGTGCTGTTCATGACCGTCATGGCCACCAACATGCCCTTCGTCGGACGGGGATAGGAACGGGGCGCGCTTACAGCGGGGGCCGGTAACCCGGCGTGCGGCGCTGCAGGTAGACATCAAGGAAGGCACGCATCAGTTCCGGGTCGTCGGCCAGCGCCTGCTGGACCAACGGCAGGGCCGCACGGTGCAGCACGGTCTCTGCCAGGATGCGGGGATTGTAGCGGGCAAGCCCCCTGATCTGGGCGAGGACCCGGTCCTGCTGCCTTTCATCGAGTACGGGCCACAGGATGAGTCCCAGGATGACCCTGGGCTTCATCAGGCCGATTACCTGCGGGCCCGTCTCCAGTGACATGGCGAAGGCGAAGGCCGAGCGTGCACCGACACCATCCTGCATCAGTTCCGACTGCGCCAGACGCAGCCAGACGTAAGGCTGGGCCGGATTGTTGCCGAGCGACATGCGCCCGGCGCCAATGGCCCGGTTGACCGCATCCATCCATTCATCGGAACCGACAGGCAGCATGCGCGCGGCAACCATCTCGATCAACGCCAGATCGCGATACGCCCGATAGTCGCGCGGGATGGATCTGGCCGCGGTCGCGAAGGCCTTGCGTGCACGCTCGATGGCTGGCTCGCCGATCTTCTCCCCGCGTCTCAGCTTCTCGATGGCGGGTTCACCAGCTGTGGCGTTCACGGCACCGATCAGACGCGGGCCGCTCATCACCACAAGCAGCACACCGGCCGCCGCAATCAGCAGGCCGCCGGTGGAAGCTCCAAAGGGTATGCCGCCTGAGCGCCTGCGGCGCTTACGTGCCATAGTACTTTCCGTAACCCCGGTAGTAATAATAGGAGTCACTGTAGTTGTACTTCTGATGGCGGCGAATATCGACCCGCGTCATGGCAACGCCGGCGAGATCGCCATTGGCTTCCTGCACCTGACGAATACCGGCCAGCACGGCCTCCCGCCGGGTCGAGCCCCAGCGGACGAGGAAGACCGACTTGTCGACATGACGGAGCAGGACAAGAGCGTCGGAGACCGGCAGCACCGGAGGAGTATCGAGGATGACCAGGTCATAGCGACGGCTCAGTTCCTCGATCAGCTGACGCATGGCATTGGAACCGAGGGCGTCCGGCGGGTTCGGAACCTTGGCACCGGCGGTGATGTAGTGCAGGCCAGATTTCAGATCGATCTCGACCGCGTCGTCGATCTCCGCCGCGCCGGTCAGGATCTCGGCCACACCCTTGCCGTTCGGCACACCAAGCGACTCATTCACTGACGGCTTGCGCAGGTCGCAGTCGATCAGGATGGTGCGCTGCCCCGCCTTCGCCGACGCCCGGGCAACGGACACCGCGGTGGCGGTCTTGCCCTCCGCCGGTACGGAAGAGGTGAACATGACGGAGCGCGGACGCTGGTCGATGCTGGACAGCATCAGCGACGTTCGGATCGTTCGTATCGCTTCCGAATAGAGCGAATTCGGCTCGTCGATCACGAAATCCTCCGGCGTCGAGCGGCGGCTGTCGAGCATCGACAGGCGCGGCACCAGACCCAGGGCCGGGACATAGGCGAGCTGCTGCAACTGCTGCAGGGAGCGGAAGCCGGTATCCATGTATTCGATCAGGAAGACCACCAGCACACCCAGGATGGCCGATCCGACCAGAGCGGCGGCGATCGTCAGGTTGCGGCGCGGGAAGCTCGGCTCCAGCGGGGTGCCGGCGCTGTTGATCACGCGGGCACTCGCCTGCTGGGGGCTGCGCTCCTGCAGGTCGACTTCCTTGAAGCGGCTGAGGATGGTGTCATAGAGCTGCTTGGCTGCATTGCGCTCCGATTCCAGCGACCGCAGGGTCACTTCGGAGTCCGTCTGTTCGGCGACCTGGAAGGCCAGCGCCTCGATCTCCGTGTTCAGGTTCTCCACCTTCACCCGCGAAAGCTCCAGCTTGTTGTCCAGAGCGATGACGATCTTGGTGATCTCGGAGCGGATGGCGACCTGCAGGTCAGCCAGTTCGGCGCGCTTGAGCTGCAGCCGGGGATGCTGGTCACGAAGCTGGGTGCGCAGTTCCGCGATCTCGCGCAGCACCTCCGCCTCCTGCTCCCGCAGACGAACGATCAGGGTCGAGTCCAGCACTGCGGTCACGCTTTCGATGCCGTCGGAACCTTCGTTCAGCAGCCGCTTGACCTGGGCAACACGTGCTTCCGCCTCGGCCTGAAGTTCCCGTGCACCGACACGCTGGCGGTTCAGTTCCGCGAGCTGTTCCTGCAACAGCGTGGTCTGATTGCGATAATCGACAACGCCATGGTCGCGGCGGAACTTCTCCAGTGCCTGTTCGGAGTCCAGATAGTCCGCCTTCAGGCGCTCGGCCTCATTGCCGAGAAAACTGGATGCATTCGACGTCGCTTCGCTCTTCTCGGTCCGGGTCGAGTCGACATAGACCTGCGCGAAGGCATTGGCGATCTCGCGGGCAAATCCCGGCTTGTCGGACACGAAACTGATGGAGATGGTGCGTGCGCGCTCCGACGGATCAACGCCCAGGTTGCCGAGCAGACCCTTCAGCACCGCCTGCTTCTCGAACGTCGCGCGCTCCTCCGGCGTCATGCTCTCCAGAACCGAGAGTTGCGGGCTCTCCTGAGAACCGCCGCGCAGGGTGTTCAGCGCACCGCGCACGCCTTCGACCACCGGGTCGGGCAGAACACTCTTCACGGCAGCCTTGACGCCGTCGAACAGGGAAGCCTTGTCCTGGTCACCCCACCAGAGCGCCGAGGGATCCTCGAACAGCCCCATGCGCTTGGCGACTTCCTCCGCCGCGAAGGTGGAGGAGATGATCGCCGCCTGGGTCTCGTTGAAATAGAAGTCCTGCTGCCCCTGCTGCAAAACGTCCTGAATGTTGACGACGCGCTGGTCCTGGATGCCGATCTCGACCTCGGCGGTGGCGACATACAGCGGGGTGCGGGTCTTGACCCAGTAATATGCGAGGGCCGTCACGAACAGCACGATGGCGAGGATGATCAGCTTCCGCCGCCAGACCACACCAAACACATGGCGAAAGCTGATCAGCGACTGATCGCCCTGCGACTGCGCCATGAAGGGCGGCAGTTCCGAGGAATCATCCATGTGCTGTGCCTGCTGCAGAAAACTCACGCTTGCCATATTGCCTGTCCGTCTCGGTTCCACGAGTCCGGCCTGAAAACGAATCACAAACTACGATCATAGACCTGAATTCACAATTCCTTCAGAACCTTACCGGATCATTCTGATATCTGAGCGCAAGACTACGTTACCGAGAAGTTTGCAATTTGCAGCTCGTTACCAATCTCACACAACATGTAGCTACGCGGGAACGCCGCCACACCAGATACCGTGCCTGATCCGATGCCTTTGCGAAGTATTAAGCAACCGTTATGCCAGACTCGGCAAAACGGGCTGAAACACCGGCAAAAAGCGGCAAGACAGTGTGACAGGGCGCACTGAGCCGTCCCGATTCCGGACAGTTCGCAGGTTGAACGGGCCGAAAGCCGGACACCTGGCCGAAAGACCGGCTGCGGATCAGTTGATGGCGCTGAGCGGCCTGTCGCGCAATCTGTCTCGATATGAGGTCATGAAAGCCTCGAACTGGTCGACCTGGGCAATCTCGGCGGCCAGATTGCGAAACTCGGCGCTGTCACGACGGTCTTCGGCAGTGACCACCTGGAACGACGGCCATTCCGGCTGTCCCTGCATCCGTTCTCCGAACGACCGGCGCAACTCGGCCAGCGCGGTACGGTCCCCCGCCAGGGAACTGGCGATGGCAAAGCGCAGGATGTCCCGTCGGGAGTCCTTGTCGAGCGGCTGATCCCCCTCCCTGAGCGACGCAAGCTTGGGCGCCAGGGAAACGGCGGCACGCGCCCACTTGCGGCCCCGCCAGAGGATCTCGGTGCGGACATTGTCGACGTCATCGCCCGACAGGCCGGCCAGCAGGACGAGGGCCCTGTCATAGTTCCCTATCTCGGTAAGCGCCCGGGCTTCCAGCAGCAGGCGTTCGCGCCGCATGCTCTCGCTTATCGACAGGTTCCGCGTGGTCCGCAGCGCCTCGATCGCGTCCTTGGGGCGCCCGTCGAGCAGGTTCAGCACGGCAAGCCGGGTCCCGACCCGAGCCTTCTCGTCCCCGCCCAGACGGTGCATGATCTGATGTTCCAGCAGTTTCGACGCCTCGCCCAGCAGCTCCACGGCGGCCAGCCGGTCCGCCAGTCGGCGGATCATCCGGTCACCGCGT
This sequence comes from Minwuia sp. IMCC3009, assembly GCF_029909415.1. GTDB lineage: Bacteria > Pseudomonadota > Alphaproteobacteria > Minwuiales > Minwuiaceae > Minwuia. Next base: position 756,624 of record NZ_CP123781.1, on the reverse strand, counting down.
TCGCCATCCGGCGTCAGCTCGCGGAATTCGTAGTAGAGCGCCATGGCGGTGACAGGGGACATTTCCGCCCCCTCCCCGCGCTCGAACAGTCCGGCGAAGACTTCCTTCATCTCACCGGCCAGGGCCTGCGCTTCAGGCATGTCCGGAAACTGTTCGACCGTCTGGCGCATGGCCATCAGGCCCTTGCGGAACTGCCCGTCCTGCACATACAGGTCCGCCAGCCGCTGCATCAGCTCGAACTCGAACACGTCACCGCGCCAGGAGAACCGCAGGCGTTCCAGCCGGTCGATCGCCTCCGCCATGTCGATGCGTTCTTCGTCCAGCAGCAGATTGGTCTCGGCATAGATGGCCCGCGCGCGAACCGGTCGGTAGGGGCTCTGGGCCAGTTCGGTATAGAGCGCACCGGCATCTTCCATGTCACCGGTCATCGCGTGAATGCGGGCAGCGAGTAGTTTTGCCTCCTCCCGTCGCGACTCCGTGCCGGAATGGAGCAGCAGCGCGGAGACCTGTTCCCCGGCGAGTTTCGGGTCGTTCAGGGCGAGCGCGGTCTCGGCGAAGGCGAGGCGCAGTTCCGGCTGCATCTCCTCCGGCATCTTGGACATGACCGGCATGCCGCCCCGGAATTCCCGCCGCGCTTCCGAGAACTCGCGCCGCTTGGCGGCCAGAAGGCCACGAAACAGGGCAACGTCCTGCGCATTCTGCAATTTCGGATGGCGCAGGTCACCTGCAGCTTCGCCGTACTTGCCGGCAAACAGCCGGGCTACACCGCGCAGGGCACGATAGGAAGGGTCCGTGTCGGCGTACTTGTCCTCATCCTCGATCCGGTCCATCACGCCCAGCGCTTCCTGTGCCAGACGGTGTCCGACAAGGAAACGGGCCAGAGCCAGCCGCTCCCCGTTCCGTGCCGCCGGAGTTGCGACCGCGATCCGGTACATCAGTTCCTGGCGCTTCTCGTCGATGTCGTAGTCGCCCTGCCAGGCCGTCAGATCGAAGACACTCTTCGGGCCCGTGTTGCCCTTCTCGCCCGTGATGCCCGGGGGCTGCCCGGCCGCGGATCGCGCCACCTTCTCGCTCTCCTCGGCGAGAAACAGGGTCTCGCGGCCACCGATCGAGAGTCCACGCTCGGTGGTATCAATGTTCAGGGCCTCGGCATGGAACCGGATCGCGATGCCCTGCTGGGTTGGTGGCAGGTCGAACAGGACGTAACGTCTCGCCGGATGGACACCCAGACCAGCCTCCAGCACCGGGACCAGGGCCAGCCTGTCGCCAACGATCGGGTCATCGATCAGGATCGGCGTTCCCGCATCGGCAATGGGCGCAAAGATGCGCGGTCCGGAGGGCGCGTCGGCCTGTGCCTCCAGGCGGATCGCCGTCTCCGCGCGGCCCCGGCCACCACCAATGTCCACGACCCAGTCGTTGCCATCGACGGTGACCGACAGCGCCGCCCCTGCGGCAACGTCGATGCGAACCACTGATCCGCTGGCAGACGGTTCCGTCACCACACGCTCGACCGGCCCCTGGGCAACGGCACCCTGCGGGCCAGGCTCGATCTTCCTGTCCTTGTCGAATGCCAGCCAGACATGCTCGCCGCGATGCACCGCCACGGCGGCCACCCGCTCCGGCCACTGGAAACGCAGGATCGTGCGTCCGGGACGCAGGTCATAGTTCACCTGCACGGCATCGGGATCGACAGCGACGGCCTCCGGCGCAGCGACCGGTTCACGGAACGTCGGTCGCGGGCTGACCTTCGGTGCCGCTGCCGACTCTGTTCTGGTCCTGGCCGGTGCCGGTGCCGTGGTGGGCTGGGGTCTGGCGGTCGGGCGCTTCGGCGTGGCCTTGTCTGCCACAGTGGCGCCCCCCGCCTTCTCGGAAACATCGAGCACCACCTTGCCGCCTGCCTTGAAGTGCTTGCCGAGGCTGCCGCCCTTCAGGACCAGCCGCACCGTGCGACCATCGTCCAGCGCCGCGACCGAGCGGATGGCCCGGGCACCAATGGTGCGGAAGGCGGAGAGGTCGAAGTCCGCCGCGCGGGCAAATGTGACATCGATGGCATCCCCGCTGGCCGAGATCTCGTAGGCCGCGGCCTCGGGCCAGTCGAACACCACACGGCTGAAACCCGGATGATCACCGAAACGGACGCGCACATTGTCTGCGGCCTGGGCCAGACCTGCCAGCGCGGTCAGCCCGATCATGATCACGAACGGAAGGAAACGCAGCACTCTGTTGGTCATGTCTTCGGCTCCTGCGGCTGTCGCACCGCAATCTCAAGTCGGAAGGTATCCAGCCCGGCATCGATGCGGGTCTCGATCGGAACGGCCCCGTCCGGTCCGGCCCCCAATGCACGGGCAGCCGCCTGCGCACGGGCCAGTCCGACGTCATAGACCCCGAAACCCGAGGCGCGGGCTTCGGCCTCGGCCGGGAACATCGCCCTGACGGAAACATCCAGTCCGGAGCCGGCAAGATAGTCGCCCAGCATCGGCAGGAAGTCCGCGGCCTGTTCATCGGTCACCGTCGGACGCAGCAGCACGCCCTGATCGTTGGAACGGACATTCAGGGGCCAGTTGCCCGCCTGGGCCTCCGCCCGGATGACCGTTGCGAGATAATGGACATTGTCCGGCAGGTCCTGAAGGTCCCGCAGCACACCGGTGGCGGGCACCGGCGGTTCCGCCTGAACCAGGCTCCATGCCCCCCTTGCCTTGCTGAGATCGTCCAGCAGGTCCTCCACGCGCGGCGTGTCGAATTCGGACATGGACAGCATCAGCACGAAGAAACCGGTCAGGACCGCGGCCAGGTCCGCGAAGGCGATCAGCCAGGAAGATCGGCTCATGTGGCCCCCTCCCCGTTCCGGGTCAGCACAAGTCTCAGATCGGCTGCGGCACCCTGATCCTCGATCCGAATGGCAAACGCAGAGGCGTCGACCCCCGCGCGAACCAGATCACGGCCCAGGGCCGCAGCCCGGCGGATCGCGAGATCGGACGATTCCCCGGGGGGAACCACCAGGGTGAGCGAGAGACCGTCTGTCCGCCCGAAACCGGCCAGCACCTCCGCCATGCGTCGCATCACGGACAGACGCTGGGTACGGAGCACTGCAGTGTCATCCTGGAAGACGCGGCGCAGCGGCAGGCTGACCACCAGGCCGCCATCGGAGGCGGCGACAATGCTCAGGTCGGGCGCCAGCTCCCGCGGGAACACATCGCTCAGGCGTTGCTCCAGCTCGTCCGCGACCAGCACCATCGGTCGCTGAACCACAGCCGGGCGTGGCTGAACGGGCAGGCCGAGACCGGCCAGCACCGCCTCCGTCCTGGCGGTCGAGATCTCGGCCCTGGCGTTCAGGACGATGAAGAAGGCGAACAGGATCAGGTAGAGCGACAGGAAGAGGATGTTGTTGCCCATCACGCGCCGTTCCACCGGGTCCGTGATGGAGACGATACCCACTTGCGGGTCCGGCACCCATTGCGGCACTGGCTCGGGCACTTCCGGATCATCGTCCGGGGCTTCCGCGTTCTGTCGTGTCCTGCTGTCGCTCGCGCGCACCATGGCTATGCCCGGCCTTCCAGAAAAGGGTAGAGCCACATCATCGGCGGTCATGGTTAAGAAGCGGTGAAGCGCGTTCAGTTCTGCTTGATCACGCTCTCGATGGCCTTCCGGTCCGCGAGTTCGATCGTCAGTTCCTGCGCCCGGCGCGGGGTCATGTTGGCCATGATCGCGGCGATCTTGTTTTCCTTCATGCCGCCCGCGACCTCCAGCAGCACTTCCATGTCGATCTCCTCGAAGATGCGGGCGGCATCCTTCGGCTTCATGCTTTCGTAGACCTTCACCAGCCTGCGCATCTGCTCCGTCTCGGCGGCGTCATGGCGCTCGACAAATGTCTCTATCCGGGTCTCCAGCGCCTGCAGGGTCTCGATCTTCTCGTCGATCCGCTGCTCGGTCGCCTCCAGCAGGTTCTCGCGCACATCCAGGCCGCGCGCCCGTTGCTCGATCTCGTCACGCCGACGCGCGAGATTCTCCAGCAAGGCAATCTCGGCGGGGGAGAAGGTGGAGGGGTCACGATTGGCCAGGCTGTCCGGCGGGTACGGCGAAGCCTTCTCGGACTCTTCACCCGCCACCTCGTCACCGGTCGTTGCCGCCGCCAGCCTGGTTTCCATCTCCGGGGCGGGATCATCGGCGGCGACAGCCTGCGGCAGTCCGATCACGGGCGACACCACGCCCTCGCTGTCCACCAGATAGGTGACCTTAAGGCCGAGCACCAGAGTGGCTGCAACCAGGGTGACAGGCAGAATTCGAACGCCGGGAAGTCGCATGGGATTACCTAACCTGTCTCAGTGCCTTGAGGAGTTTCGATTCCGCATCGCCACGGCCATCGCGCTCGGCGCGGGCCGGCGCAGCGGCGGCGGATACTTCCGCAGGACGCACCGGTGCAGCGGTCGCGGAACTCTTGCGGCTGTCCACGCCCTTTTCGATCCGGTCGGCCACACGTTCGCCCGACGTGGTCACAAGCTGCAGTTCGTCCAGCATGTCGCGTGCCTTGGCCACCCTGGCTTCCAGTTCCAGGCCCACGGCACCGGCAGTATTCTTCAGTTCATCGATGCTGGACCGCGCGCGCTCGGTCGACTGGTCGAAGGACTGCACCAGGGCAGCCATGTCGCCCTGCGCGTTGCGCAACTGGCCAATACGGCGGTTCAGCCTGAAGCAATAGATCACGGTGGCGGTCAGCAGCACGACCAGCAGCACATCCAGCAGCAGGTTCATGTCCATGGTCATGATCCGTCTCCCTGTTTGCGGTAGGCCCGATCAATCTTCACCGAGATGTTCTGTCCCCGACGGCCCATGTTGCCCGCGGCCATCGGAATGCCACCGCAGTTGAGGCGGATCGCGCTGTCCGGCGAGGCATTGAGCATCATCGTGTCGCCCACCTTCATGCGCATGACCTTCGACAGCGGCAGGGTCTGCTCATCCAGTACCGCCACCAGGTCGACATCGGTCTTCCAGAGTTCGGTGGCCAGATGGTTCTCCCAGATCGAGTCACGACCGAACTTCTCGCCCATGAACATCTGCAGCAGCAGTTCGCGAATGGGCTCCAGCGTGGCATAGGGCAGCAGCACGTCCAGCCGCCCGCCACGGTCTTCCATGTCGATCCGCAGCTTGATGACGATGGCCGCATTGGCAGGACGGGCGATCGTGGCGAAACGGGGGTTGGTCTCGACCCGGTCGAAGTTGAAGGCGACCGGCGACAGCGGCTCGAACGCGGCGGACATGTCAGCCAGCACCACCGCCACCATTCGCTCCACCAGGTTGCGTTCGATGGTGGTATAGGGCCGCCCCTCGATCCGCATGGCGGCAGTGCCGCGGCGACCGCCCAGCAGCACATCGACGATGGAGTAGATCAGGGAGGAGTCGACGGTGATCAGGCCGTAGTTGTCCCATTCAACCGCGCGAAACACCGACAGGATCGCGGGCAGCGGGATGGAATTCAGATAGTCGCCGAACCTGACGGAGGTGATGTTGTCCAGCGCCACCTCGACATTGTCGGACGTGAAGTTGCGCAGGCTGGTGGTCATCATGCGGACCAGCCTGTCGAACACGACCTCCAGCATCGGCAGGCGTTCGTAGTTGACCAGCGCGGAGTTGATGATCGCCTTGATGCCGGACTTCTCGCCGTCATCGTCGCCATCGGCATCAAAGCCGAGCAGGCTGTCGATCTCGTCCTGGTTCAGGATCCGGTTGTTTGCCCCGAAGGAACTTTCCGGATCATCGCCCAGCATCAACTCGCTGTCACTTGCCTGGGGTTCAACCGCATCGGCCATGTCTTCTTCAGCCATTCAAAAACGCTTTCTGCATTTTGTGGTTACGAACTTCCGCGCCCCGATCCATCACTGGATCAGCATTTCCTTGAACAGGACGTCGCGCACCCGTGCCGGGCGCACCGACTGGTTGACGCGGATCATCAGCTCTTCCTTCAGACGATAGACCCCGGCGGAGCCCTGCAGGTCTTCCCGGCGCAGTTCGCGCAGGTAGACCTGGAAATGATCGACGATGCGCGGCATCACCTTCTCGATACGCTGCACGATGCTGCGGTCGCCGAACTCCAGCGCCACGCGGATCTTCAGATAGCGCGGCTGGCGCCCGTCGGTATTCAGGTTCACCAGCATGTCGGGCAGCTCATAGAAGATCAGGTCACTGCCGGCGTAGGTCACCTTGCCGTAGCCTTCCGACCCGCCGCCGCCATGTCCGCCGCCGCCGTGTCCGCCACCGCCGTGGCCACCGCTGTCATCGGCCTCAGCCTTACCATGACCGCCGCCATGCCCGTCGTCTTCCTCGGCACCATGGCTGGAGCTGGCGGCCTGCGCCTCGCCATTGGAGCCACCGCCCAGCATCATGAAGGCCGCGCCGCCGCCGCCCAGCAGCACCAGAACGGGCAGCGCCACGAACAGCACAAGCACCTTGCCGCTCAGTCTGCGCTTCTTCGGCTGATCGTCGGCAGCCCCTTCTGCGCCTTCGGCGACAGCAGCTTCTTCCATCTCTTCAGCCATGATGCGGACCTCGCGCGGGTTCAGTTAACTGGCGTGAAGGTAGGCTGTCTCGGTTAACAAAGTGTTGGGATCGCCGTTAACACATCACGAACCGGCAGGACTTGCCCACCAACCCTCCCCTTCTTGCCGCCCTCCAGTCGAGCCAATAATGGAACTCAACAATTTCAATAACTTAATTCTGGCACACCGGATGCATTGCCCCTGACCAGCAACGTCTCAGGAGCTTTCGGCAAACGCCATGGGTATCGAAAACGCAATTCTGGTCGGCCTTTCCCGTCAGGTGGCTCTCAGCCGCCAGATGGACATCGTCGCCAACAACATCGCCAACATGAACACCGTCGGCTTCCGGGCCGAGCAGGTCATGTTCCGCGAGTTCCTGGTGGACACCAAGGAAGGCGACAGCATCTCCTACGTGCAGGATTACGGCGTCGCCATGGACGTGTCCGACGGACCGCTGCAGTCCACCTCCAACCCGCTGGATGTGGCCGTGTCCGGCAAGGGATACCTGGTCGTGCAGACCCAGGACGGCGAGAAATATACCCGCAACGGTCACCTGCGCCTGGATGACCAGGGGCGGCTGGTGACCATGGACGGCGCCCCCCTGCTGGACATCGAGGGCAAGGAGATCGAGTTCGCCGACCCGACCGTCGCCGTCGATATCGCCCGCGACGGCACGATCACCGCCGCCGACGGCGAGACCTTCCGCCTGCAGCTTGTCGGCTTCGACAACGAGCAGGACCTAGAGAAGGCCGAAGGCGGCCTCTACGAGACCGATCAGGCCCCGTTCGAGATCGAGGACCCGCAGATCCTGCAGGGCATGCTGGAGTCCAGCAACGTCAATTCCATCACCGAAATGACCCGGATGATCGCCGTGCAGCGGGCCTACGAGGCCATGCAGCAGATGGTGAAGTCCGACCACGACATTCAGCGGGACGCCATCGGCCGTCTTGGCCAGGTCACCTGAGCAGTCCCCGAGGAGTATTGAGCCATGCGTAGTCTTTCCATCGCTTCCACCGGCATGCTGGCGCAGCAGCTGAATGTCGAAGTCATCTCGAACAACATCGCCAACATGAACACCACGGGGTTCAAGCGTCAGCGGGCCGCGTTCCAGGATCTGCTGTACCAGAACGTCCGCCGCGTCGGCTCCAGCTCCTCCGACGCCGGGACCATCGTTCCCTCCGGCGTGCAGATCGGTGTCGGCGTCAAGGCGGGCTCCGTCTATCGCATCACCGAACAGGGTGACATCGCCATCACCGACAACCCGCTGGATCTGGCCATCAACGGTCGCGGCTTCTTCCGCGTGACCCTGCCGACGGGGGAAGACGCCTACACCCGCTCCGGCAACTTCTCGGTCGGCGCCGATGGCCAGCTGGTGACCCAGGACGGCTTCGTGGTGGCACCCGGCATCACCGTGCCGAACAACGCACAGGACCTGTCGATCAACGCGAACGGCGAGGTGCTGGCAAAGATTGCCGGGCAGACCGCGTTCCAGAACCTGGGCCAGTTCGAACTGGTGACCTTCTTCAACGACGCCGGCCTGGAGGCGGTGGGTGACAACCTGTTCCTGGAAAGCCCGGCATCCGGCGCCGCGACGACCGGCATTCCCGGTCAGGCCGGTTTCGGGTCGATCCAGCAGGGGTTCCTGGAAACCTCCAACGTGAACCCGGTGCAGGAGATCACGGATCTGATCACCGCGCAGCGTGCCTATGAAATGAACTCCAAGGTCATCACCGCATCCGACGAGATGATGGCCGCAATCAACACCCTGAGGTGATCGCCATGAACCGCGTGCTTGCAAGACTGATCGCCGCCGGAGCCTTCGTGGCCGGCATGGCGCTGTCCACCGCCGCCCTCGCCGCGGAGCCGATGATGGCGACCCTGAAGCAGGGCATCATCATCGACCGCCCGGTGATCACGCTGACCGATCTGCTGGATGGCGCGGAGCAGGCTGGCGACCTGGTGGTTGCCCATGCCCCGGCACCCGGCGAGCGTCTGGCCCTGAACCCCATCGCAATCGCCCGCATCGCCGCCAGCCGCGGCGTGCACTGGATGCCCCCCGCCGGGATGCACCGCATCACCGTGACCCGCGCCAGCCACATCGTGCCGATGGCCGACATCATGGCCGAGGTCGAACTGGCCCTGAGCACCCAGACCAACGGCGAGGATCTGGAGATCGAGCTGGCCGGACACCGGTCCACCCTGCATGTCGCCACCGACAAGCTGCCGACCGTCGAGGTCATCAGCCTGGACTATGCACCGCGCACCGGCCGTTTCACTGCCATTGTCTCCTCCCCCGCCGGAGACCCGTTGGCAAAGCGCGAACGCCTGCATGGCCGCGCCTGGGTCATGACCGAAGTGCCGGTGCTGACCCACCCGGTGCGTCCGGGCGACGAGATCTCTCACGACGACATCAGCTGGCAGCGGGTGCGCCAGGACCATGTCCGCCGCCAGACCGTGGTCAATGTCAACGAACTGGTGGGCATGAGCCCAAAGCGCCACATCGCCGCCAACCGCCTGATCCGCGTCTCCGACCTGCAGACCCCGGTGATGGTCTCGAAGGGCGCGGCGGTCACCATGGTCTACCGCCATGGCGGGCTGCTGCTGACCGCATCGGGCCGCGCGATGGAGAATGGCGGCCGCAACGACGTCATCCGCGTCATGAACGACCGCAGCCGACTGACCATCGAGGCCCGCGTGGCCGCCCCGGGCCAGGTCAACGTGATCCCGGCCAGCACCCGCCTGTCGCAGCTTACCCGCTGAACCCGAACCTGAAGCTCCCCACCCGGCAGAAACTGCCGCGGAAACCTCCGCTCCCTGAAGGACAAAATGTCATGAGAAGCTCCCTGATCCGCAGTCTGGCCATCCTCGCCGCCGCAGCCGCCCTCACGGCCTGCTCCGCCGTCGACCGCATCGAGAACATCGGCAAGGCACCGGACCTCACCGAGATCAAGGACCCGCGGTCGGAGAGCAGCTATCGCACCGTCAGCCTGCCGATGCCGCGCCCGGAGCCGACGATCCGCCAGGCCAACTCGCTCTGGCGTCCCGGTGCCCGCGCCTTCTTCAAGGACCAGCGCGCCTCCCAGATCGGCGACATCCTGACGGTGCAGGTGCAGATCAACGATCAGGCGCAGCTCAACAACTCGACCTCCCGCGCCCGCGCCGCCTCGGAGGATACCGATGCCACCTCGCTGCTCGGTTTCCAGAGCAACTTCGCCAACTTCCTGCCGGACGCGGTTGACCCGACCAGCCTCGTCAGCGTCGGCAATACCAGCAACCACACCGGCACCGGCACCGTCGACCGTGACGAGACCGTGAACCTGGAGGTCGCGGCCCTGATCGTGGACCGCCTGCCCAACGGCAACCTGGTCATCGCCGGTCGCCAGGAAGTCCGGGTGAACTTCGAGGTGCGCGAACTGCTGATCTCCGGCGTCGTCCGCCCGCAGGACATCACCGCCACCAACACGGTCAGCCACAGCCAGATCGCCGAAGCGCGCATCGCCTACGGCGGCCGCGGCCAGCTCACCGACGTGCAGCAGCCCCGCTACGGCCAGCAGCTGCTCGACGTGATCCTGCCTTTCTGACCGGGATCGCAGACCACAAGGACACACAGAAACACACCAATCCCTCCGTCCAGACCATCCCCCAAAGGATCTGAAGACAGGGAACTAGGGCCGGTACCCCACAAGGTACCGGCCCCTTTTTCTTGGTGTTCGGAAGGATCAGCCGCCGACCCGGATCGCGATCTTGCCGATGTGGGACTTGCCCAGGAAGGCTTCCTGCGCGGCGTGCAGTTCGCGCAAGGGATAGGTCGCGGCGACCAGGGGGCTGACCTCCCCGGCTTCGATGTAGCGGACCAGGTCGGTGAAGACACTGTCAGGTTGATGGGTACAGCCGAAAAGGGTCAGGTCGCGCAGGTAGAGGGTGCGCAGGTCCAGTTCGACGATGGGTCCGGCGATGGCGCCCGCGGTGACATACCGCCCGCCGCTGCGCAGGGTCTCCAGCAGTTCCGGCCAGCGTGGACCGCCGACCAGGTCGATCACCACATCGAATGCGCCTTCGGGCAGGTCGGCATCCCGGTCCAGGGTCTCGTCGGCCCCCAGCCCCCGCAGGTCATCGGCCTTGGCCGCACTGGTCAGCGCCGTGACATGCGCCCCACGCCGTTTGGCGAGCTGTACCGCCGCCGATCCGACACCGCCCGACGCGCCGGTGATCAGCACCCGTTCCGCCCCGAGGCTCACCCGCTGGATCATCCCCTCCGCAGTGGAGAAGGCGCAGGGGAAGGAAGCCAGGTCGGTGTCGGAGAGAGGCGAATTGATCAGGATCGCGTCACTTGAGCGGACCTTGGTGTATTCCGCGAAGGCTCCGTCATAGTCCGTGCCGAGCGTCGTGACCGCCACCTGTGCATCCGGCGACGGGGGTGACTGCAGCGCCCGCACCAATACCCGCTGACCGATACGTCCCGCGTCCACCCCGGGTCCCGCAGCAACGATCCGCCCGCAGCAGTCGGCGCCCTGGATGTGCGGAAAGACCAGTGCCTCGCCCGACCAGCCGCCATCTGCATCCACGTCTGCCCCGAAGCCATCGGCGGTGCCCGCCGCCGTGTCCCCCCGGACGCTCTTCGAGTACCAGCCAACGCGCAGGTTGATGTCGGTATTGTTGACGGAGGATGCGCCCACCTGCACCAGCACTTCCCCCTCGCCCGGTGCCGGCACGGGCAGGTCATCGCGCCATTCCAGCCGCTCCGGCCCGCCATGGCCGGTCAGCACCATGCCGCTCATCACCGTCGGGACGGTCACGCCTGATCGCCAGTCGCATCTGGCCCGGCCGCTTTCCCGTCCGGCCCCTCTATCGCTGTCGCGCCCGCCGCCTCCACCATCGCCTGCGGCAATTCCTTCTTCGCCTTGGCGCCGAGGGTCTTGAGCTGGGTGGCCTGGGTGATCAGGTTGCCATTGCCTTCGACCAGCTTGCTGACCGCCGCCTGCTGGGACTTGGCGGCACGGTCCAGGTGGCGGCCGATGTCGGTCACGTCGTCAACGAAGCCCGCGAACTTGTCGTAGAGCAGGCCGGCGCGGTTGGCGATGTCTTCCGCGTTCTTCTGCTGGCGCTCCACCTGCCACAGGCTGCCGACGGTGCGCAGCAGGGTGATCAGCGTGGTCGGCGTCGCCATGGTGATGTTCAGGCCGATGGCGAATCCGGTCAGGTCCGGGCTTTCCTGCAGCGCGGCGGCAAAGGCCCCTTCAATGGGCACGAACATTATCACGTAGTCGGTGGTCGCCCCGGTGATCCGGGAATAGTCCTTCGATGACAGGCCGCGGATATGCTGGCGCAGGGATTCGACATGGCGTTTCAGCGCCGCCGCCTGCTCCGCCTCCGTCTCCGCATTGACATAGGCCTCGAACGCCACCAGCGAGACCTTGGAATCGATGATGATCTTGTGCTCGTTCGGCAGGTTGACCACCACGTCGGGACGCAGCCGCTCTCCGCTGTCGAGGGTTTCACTCTGCTGGGTGGAGAACTCCTCCCCCTCCCGCAGGCCCGACTTCTCCAGGATCGTGGCCAGGATCATCTCGCCCCAGGCCCCCTGGGTCTGGGTCTTGCCCTTCAGCGCGCGGGTCAGGTTCAGGGTCTCCTGGGTCATCTGCGTGCTGTGCTTCTGCAGGGACTCGATCTGCTGTTTCAGGGCCGCCTGCCCTGCCGCCGCCTGCCGCTGGGCATCGGTCATGCCGGTCTGGAACTCCACGATCTTCTGGCGCAGCGGGTTCAGCAGCCCGTCAAGCTGTTCCCGGTTCTGTTCCTTGAAGGTCGTGGCATGGCCCTTCAGCACCGTGTCGGCCAGTTCCCTGAACTCCTTCGTCATCCGCTCGCGCGCGTCGGTCAGTTCCTTCAGGCGTTCCTCCGCCCGCGCCTGATCCTTCTCCTGCGCCTGCTTCAGGCTTGCATGCTCGACCTTCAGGTCACCCAGCGCGGCGGTCTCGCGCTGTAGGTCCGCGCGCAGCCGCTCCAGCATCTCATCCCGTTCGGCGAGGCGTTTCGCGGCATTGGCGCTGTCCGCCTCCAGCGTGGCAATGCGCCGGTCCTTCTCCGCATTCTCGGACCGGGCCTGCTGCAAGGCAGCTTCCGCCTGGTCCCGCGCGGCAACGATGGCCGCGTCCGGGTCCTGCTGGCCGGTGCTGCGGCGGATCGCAATGAAGGCTGCGACGGCGACAAGAACCGCGCCGCCCAGGGCAACCGCAACCAACAGGGCTGGTTCCATGGATCAGGACTCGTTTCGGGTGATCGGGTTCGCATCATCGGCCTGTTCGCGGGGATTCGGAACTCCAAAGCCCACGTCCAGATAATCCCGCTCCGGGACATGGAACAGTTCGACCGGGCGTTCCCGCGGATTCAGGTCGTATTGCGGCGCCTCGACCAGATCGTCGAGGAACAGCATCAAGGGGGCCCCGCTGTTGTGATGGCGCAGCGGAAAGCCCACGGCTTCAGCCACTGTCCGCTTGCCGGACAGATAGTGCGCCCGGTTGATGACACGCATGCCGCAGGGATGGTTCGCGGTGCAATGGAGGTGATGGTAGGCGTCCGCCTTGCGCTCGGGGCTGACGAAATCCAGGTAATCGCGCCCCGTAGGATCCAGCCCGAACCGCTCCGCGATTGCAGTACCGACCAGACGCAGAATGGATTTGCCTAGTGTCGCCAGATCATGGATCAGCAGATAGGGCAACAGGGGCTTGATCTGCCCGGGATCGATCATTGCCCTGGTCGGGACGCCGTCAGGAGTCTCCGCACGCAGGTTCCACCAGTAGTCACTCAGCGCCTGGCAACGGGGGCTGCGAAAAGCTGTCTTGTGAGTCGCCTTGTGCACAATATTCCTTTTGCCACACACGAACCCTGCCCGGCCAGCGGTGCGCCGGTTGAGCTATACTGTAGCATACCGGTTGTATTTCTCAGGTGACAGGCGGTACCGCTTGGCTAGTCTGCCGGAAGATCCTGCCTCAGACGGAAGCCTCCCATGACCCTACGCCCCGGACGCCAGTTCCTTCAGGTTCCCGGCCCGACGAACATTCCCGACCGCATCCTGAACGCCATGCATCGTCCGGCGCTGGATTTCGCCAGCCCCGGCTTCATGGACATCGCCATCGACTGCTTCGAGAGGGTGAAGCCGCTGTTCGGCACGGACGGGGAAGTCTTCTTCTACACCGCCTCCGGTCACGGCGCCTGGGAAGCCGCCTTCGTCAACCTGTTCGAAACGGGCGACACCATCCTGATGCCGGAGACGGGCCGCTTCTCCCTGACCTGGGGCGAGATGGCGAGTTCCTTCGGCCTGAAGATCGAGACCATTCCGAACGACTGGCGCACCGCCATCGATGTCGACGCGCTGGAGGATATCCTGCGCCGCGACACCGATCACCGGATCAAGGCCGTGCTGGCCGTGCATACGGAGACCGCGACCGGCGTCACCTCCGATGTGCGGGCCATGCGCACCGCCATCAATGCCGCCGGTCATCCGGCCCTGCTGGTCATCGATGCCATCGCGTCCTTCATGACCACACCCCTGCCGATGGATGAATGGGGTATCGATGTGGTGATCGCGGCCTGCCAGAAGGGGCTGATGATGCCGCCCGGCCTGTCCTTCACCGCCGCCGGACCGAAGGCCCTTGCGGCGACGCGGCGTGTCGGCACCCTGCGCGACTACTGGTCATGGGACGCGCGGCTGGGGATGGAGCAGTACCGCCGGTTCTGCGGCACGGCACCGGAGCATCTGATCTTCGGCCTGCGGGAATCCATCACCATGCTGAACGAATGGGGTTTGGATGCCGTCTTCGCCCGCCACGAGCGCCTGGCCGGTGCTGTCCGGGCCGCGGTGGCCGAGTGGTGCCGCGGTGGCGCGCTGGAATTCAACGCGCTGCACCCGGAACAGCGGGCATCGTCCCTGACCGTGGTGCGGCGGACCGATGGCGGTGACGCCGACGAAATCCGCCAGACCGCGCGGGAAACTTTCGACGTTGCCGTGGGTGGCGGGCTGTCGCACCTGGCCGGGCTGGTGTTTCGCATCGGACACATGGGCGACCTGAACGACCCCATGATCCTGGGTTCCCTCGCCGGGATCGAGGCCGCCCTGATGCAATGCAACGTGCCGCACGAAAGCGGACTCAGGGCGGCCACAGAACACCTCTCCACCACCGCACCGGTGGTGGAGAACCGGGATACCAGACGTATCGTCTGAGACGTCGCCGCGCCCTCAGCCCCCCAGTTCGCGACTGCGCTTCGCCGCCGCCTCAACGGCACGGCGTATCAGGGGGGCCAGTCCGTCGTCGGCCATCAGCACTTCCAGCGCCGCCTGCGTGGTACCGCCGGGGCTGGTGACATTCTTGCGCAAGGTTCCCGGATCCTCCGACGCGGCATGGGCCAGCGCACCCGCGCCATAGACGGTCTGGGACGCCAGTTGCGCCGCCAGATCCTCCGGCAGACCAGCGTCGATACCCGCCGCCGTCATGCATTCGATCATGTGAAACACATAGGCCGGCCCCGAACCGGACACGGCCGTCACCGCGTCCATCAGGCTCTCGTCGTCGATCCAGGCGACTGCACCGACGGCAGACAGCAATGCATCGGCACGCGCCCGCATGGCCTCCGTGACATGGGCATTGGGACAGGCGACCAGCATGCCCTTGCCCACGGCGGCCGGCGTGTTCGGCATGGTGCGGACGATGGCCGCCGCCTCCCCCAGCACCCCCTCGAAGAAGCCGATGGTGGTGCCTGCGGCGATGGACAGGAACTGGGTGTCCGGCCCCACGAAACGCGCAAACTCCCCCGTCACGTCCGCCATCATCTGGGGCTTGACCGCCAGAACCACGCAATCCGGCCAGAAACCGTCAGGCAGGTCGGCAGCGGCAGCGACCGCATTGACGCCGCGCGCGCGCAGCGGTGCGCGCAGGGCCTCGGCCGGTTCGATGACGAATACGGTTCCCGGATCCGTGCCTTCATCCAGCCAGCCGGACAGCATTGCGCCGCCCATCTTGCCGCAACCGACCAGCAACAATCCCTTCGCCATGTGGAGTCTCCCGCAGGTTCAGTTCCAATTGGGGTCGTCACCGACCTTGATCACGCGCTTGCCGAAGTTCTCGCCCGCCAGCATGCCGATGAAGGCGGCAGGCGCATTCTCCAGTCCGAACATCATGTCCTCGGCCACCGCCATGGTGCCATCGGCAATATGTCCGGCGGTCTCGTCAATGAACTGCTCGATCAGGTGCGCATGATCCCGCACCACGAAGCCACGCATGTTGAGGCGTTTCGAGACGACCTCGTTCACATGCTTCAGATGATAGGGCTCGGCCAGATTGTACTGGCTGATCATGCCGCAGACCGCGATCCGGGCGAAGGGATTGGCATGGGCCAGAACCGCATCCAGCGTCTCCCCGCCCACATTCTCGAAATCCACATCGATGCCATCGGCACAGTGCAGCCGCAGCGCCTCCAGCACGCTGGGCGCGATGCGATAGTTGAAACCGTCGTGGAAGCCGCATTCCCCGGTGATGAAGCGCACCTTCTCGTCACTGCCGGCGCTGCCCACGACGCGGGCTCCGGCAATCCGTGCCAACTGTCCCGCGACCTGCCCGACGGCCCCGGACGCGGCGGAGACGAAGACGGTCTCCCCCGGCTTCGGCTCCCCTATCAGCATCATGCCGACATAGGCGGTGAGGCCGGGAAAACCCAGCGTGCCCAGGTAGTAGGAAAGTGGCGCACGCGCGGAATCGACGCGGCGCAGGCTCTCCCCGCCCTTCGCCACGGACCAGTCGGCCCAGTCGAGCATGCCATAGACGAAATCGCCTTCCCGGAAGTCGGCGTTGCGGCTCTGCGCCACTTCACCGATGACCCGGCCGAACAGCGGCTGACCGATCTCGAACCCCGCGGCATAGGCCACGCCGCCCCCCATCAGGCCGCGCATGTAGGGATCAACGGACATGTAGATGTGCCGGACCAGCACATCCCCCTCCCCCAGGTCGGGCGTGACCGCTTCCTGCATCGCGAAATTCTCTGGCACCACAACCGTCTGCGGTCGGCTGGCAAGTGTTACCTGTCGTGTCGTTGGCATGGGCTTCCCCCCCGGACTTCATGTCATGACGACGTGTCGGCGGACAGTGTGACAGGTCTGGACCGGAAGCCTCAAGCCTGCTGAACGCGGGGCGGCATCCAGCGCAGCGCCATGATGGTGATGTCATCGGACGCAGGCGCCCCGTCAGCATGACGTTTCACGTCTTCGTAGAGCGTCAGGCTGAGGTCCTCCGACACCGCCCCCGGCTGCAGGCGGGCGATCAGTTCGTGCAGGCGGTCGTTGCCGTAGAGCTCGCCGCCGTCGTTCATCGCCTCCCCGATCCCGTCGGAGGTGATGAGCATCATCTCCCCCGGTGCCAGATCGACGCTGTCGGCCATGTACATGAAATCATCAAGGACACAGACCGGCGGGCCACCCCCGCCATCCAGCACCCGGATCCCCTCGGTTCCCGGCGTGAAGATCAGCGGCGGTTCATGGCCCGCGTTGCAATAGTCCAGATGACCCGTCCGCAGGTCGAGAATGCCCGCGAACAGGGTCACGAACAGCATGTTCGGATTTTCCCGACTGATCTCCTCGTTCGCGGCGGTCATGATGTCGTCGATCTGCTGGCGGTCACGCAGTACGGCCGATTTGTAGAGGGCCTTGGAAATGGCCATGAACAGGCTGGCCGGAACGCCCTTGCCGGAGACGTCGCCGACCGACAGGAACAGCCTGTCGTCGTCGATCATGAAGAAGTCGTAGAGGTCGCCGCCAACGTCGCGTGCCGGTTCCAGCATGGCGGCAAGGGAGAGCTGGCTGCTGATGTCGGGCAGGCTGTCCAGGCCCGGCAGCAGGCCAAGCTGGATCTCCCGTGCGGCGTCCAGTTCACCCTGCAGCCGCGCCCGTTCCTCCCGCTGCAACTGGAGGTGACGCCCCAGGGCCCGGCGGTGCGCATTCGCGATCATCAGGGTCATGCTGAGCATGGCAATACCCGTGACAACCCCGGTCAGGGTGGCCCCCATGGTATCGACGAAGACCCGCTCCGTCGCATAGGCCAGCAGGCCGCCGGCAACCGTCAGGGCCAGGACCAGCAGGATCAGCGGAATGCCGAAGCGCAGACGCAGGACGGGCACGACAAAGACGACCAGCAGGCCGACAGCGACCAGCACCGCCAGTTCCAGCCAGCGGGTCCAGCCCGGCCGGGAGATGAAATATTCCTCGTCCACGGCTTCGATCATCTGCGCATGCACATCGATACCCGGCGCGCGATAACGCAGCGGGGATGTCTGCAGGTCGACCAGCCCCTGTCCGGTCAGGCCGATCATGGCGATCGCCCCCTCCAGCGACAGCGCCACCTCGTCGTCGCGCAGCACGTCTACAGCCGAGACATAGCGGCTGGCGAACGGCGGCGAGAAGGGCACGTAGATGGTGCCATCCGCCTCCGTCGGGATGAACCAGTCACCGATCTGCAGACCATCGACCCGCCCGTCCGCGCCCCTGACCGTGATCAGCCCCCCGAGCGCGACCCGCAGCATCTCCATGGCGAAGGACGGCACGGGGCGCCCGTCGATCATCGCCACAGCCGGGAGTCTGCGGATGATCGCATCCGGGTCCTCGATGGCGTTCAGCAGTCCCTGCCCGGCGGCAGCGGCCGAGACGTCCGCGACCGACTGGTCCGCACCGGGGAATGTCGGCAGCACCTGCTTCAGTGCCGGATCGGTGAGCGCCACGGGCACGGTTCGCACGGGGCCGTTGACGCCCGTGCGGGTGCGGGTCCCCCCAAGGCCCAGGACGACAGGCCAGGCACCGACGACTTCCGCGAGAATGGCATCGTAGTCCGGCAGGGTCCTGACATAGCCAAGCACATCCGGCGGCGCATCGGTCATGCGGTCAGCCAGATGCCGGGGGGATTGCCGGTCCGGGTCGAGAAACAGCACATCGACCCCGATGGCCAGCGCGCCGCCCTGCCCCATCCGGTCGATCAGGTCGGCGACCACGGTACGCGGCCAGGGCCACTGGCCGATCTCGGCGATGCTGCGCTCGTCCACCGCGACGATCACCGGCAGGTTGCTTTCCACCGGACGCGGCATCAGCTGCTGCGACAGGTCGTAGAATTCGCGCCGGAGCGGGTTGTCGGCCAGGAAGGTCACATCCGCCAGCAGGCACAGCGCCAGCACCACAAGCCCCAGCACCCGACCGCGCCAGACAGTGACAAGGCCGCGCAGCCCGTCCATCTCCGCGCGAACGTCGTCGGAACCGTCTGCCATTGCGGATTGCGGGCCTGAGACTGCTGCGCTGTCAGTCATGCCCCCGGTCCGCCTTTCAAAGGTCGATTTCTAGCCCGTCATAGGAGGCAATGACGGTCAGCGGCGGGCCGTCACCACGCGAGATCTCCTCGAACCGCCGGGTCTCGGCCAGCACCTGATCGATCTGCGCGTCGCTGTAGACCGGTTCATGATGGAACATGCACAGCATCTTCACACCCGCCATCTGACAGAGTTCGACCCCGACCATGTTGGAGGAATGGCCCCAGTCCTCCTTCAGCGAGGTTGCGTCGGCGAGGGAATACATGGAATCGAAGACCACGGCGTCGGCATCCCGGAAGTAGCGGATGAAGTAGTCCGTCTCCTCCTGATCCTCCAGCTTGTGCTCCGAGTCCGTCGAATAGACCGCAACCTTGCCGTCCTTCTCGAACCGGTAGCCATAGGAGTCTCCGGCGTGCAACTGGCGGAACGGCGTCACCGTCATGCCCGCGATCTCGTAGGTCTGGTCCGGTTCGAGCGGCACGAACTCGATGGTCGCACCGAGAAAATCGAACGGCACGGGAAAGCTCGGATTGTCCTGCTGGCGGCGGTAGGCCATCTCCAGCACGTCGTGGCAGCCATGGATGCGGATCACGTTGCCCGGAATGAAGGCGGGAATGAAGAAGGGGAACCCCATGATGTGGTCCCAGTGCACATGGCTCTGGAAGATGTTGTAGACCTGCGGCGCGCCCGGCCCGTGCTTGCCCAGCGCATGCAGCGCAAGCCTGCGCGCACCCGACCCCATGTCGCAGACGACATATTCGTCGCCCCCGGTCTCGATCTGGACGCAGGAGCTCTCGCCGCCATAGGTCCCGCGCATGTTGAAGGGCAGGGCATCGATGGCGCTGTCCGGGTCACCCCCGGCCTCGATCACCGCCTTGACCGCTGCACCGATCTTCTCCCGCAGGTGATCCGCATTCATCGAGGTCGGAATGGAACCGCGAGTCCCCCAGAAACGGATCCGCATGGTGCTTCAGTCCTCGTCCGTGTACGCCGCTGCGGCCAGTGCCGACACCGCCTGCAGCGCCTTCGGCATTTCGTCGAACGTCGGGAAGACCTTGTCGAAGTGACTGATCGTGAAGACCTCCTTCACCACCTCCTGCATGGAGGCAATGCGGATCGTCACACCCTTCGGCTTGGCCTGCTTGTTGGCCACCATCAGCGCCCGGAGACCAACACTGGAGATGTAATCGACCTTAGACAGATCGACCACGATCTGCTTCTCGGTTCCGACCGCCGCATCCACCAGCCCGGAGAGTTCCTTCTGGAAATCGCCGGCTGACGACTGATCAATCCTGCCCTCAGCCCGGACGACAATCGCGTCGCCATAGGTCGCCGTTGTCACCTTCATTTTGCAGTGTTCCCGTCCTGCAGATCGCCCCTCGCCGACAATCATAGTGCCAGCCCCCCTTGGTCGGCAACGCCTACTGCCTGCGATTGACGTTTCAGTGGGGTGCACCATCCTGTGAGGGAGCAAATTCATGAGGAGAGACCGGAGATGGCCGAATTCGAACTGTTCTGCTTCGCGCAGTCGGGCAATGCCTACAAGGCGGCACTGATGCTGAACATGTCCGGCGCGGACTGGCAGCCGCGCTTCGTCGATTTCTTCAACGGGGAGCACCGCTCGCCCGAGTATCTCGCCATCAACGAAATGGGAGAGGTTCCCGTGCTGCGGCACGGCGATGTCGCGCTCAGCCAGTCCGGCGTGATCCTGAACTATCTGGCGGAACAGATCGGCCAGTTCGGCCCGCAGAACAAGGACGAGGAACGCGAGATCCTGCGCTGGATGCTGTTCGACAACCACAAGTTCACCTCCAACATCGCCACCTACCGCTTCATGGCCGTGCTGGCCAAGGTCGGTGACCCGGCGGTGCACGAATTCCTGAAGGGCCGGATGATGCAGGCGCTGAAGGTGGTGGAACGGCGGCTGGCACAGAACGAATTCCTGCTGGGCGACCGCATGACCATCGCCGACTTCTCCCTGCTCGGGTACCTCTACTACCCGGACGAATTCCACATGACCGGCTGGCCGGACTTCCCCAACATCAGGCGCTGGACGGAGCAGGTGCAGGGCATGAAGGGCTGGGTCGGCCCCTATGAACTGATGCCGCAGAAGGGCTGACCCGAACGACACGGGCCATGTCGCTGAACCGCAGGACAGCGCTGATCGTCGCTCTGGTCGGCCTGTTTGCGGTCAGCCATGGCGTGATCTTCATCCGGCTGGCGGGGGACGCTCCGGCGCTGCTCATCGCGCTCGCCCGGGTCGCCATCGCGACCGCCGTGATGGCGCCGTTTGGCCTGCTTGCCCTGTCCGCCCGCGCCGAACTGCCCGCTGGCGCGATGCGCCGCGCTGTCGTCGCGTCCCTGCTCGGCGGGCTGTTCCTCGCCCTGCATTTCGCAAGCTGGATCACCTCGCTGGAGCGGATCTCGATTGCGGAATCGACGATCCTGGTCAGCCTGACCCCTGTCTGGGTTGCCCTGATCGACGTGGCGACAGGGCGGGGCATGCCGAACCGGCGCCTGCTGCTGGCCATCGCACTCTGCCTGACGGGAACCCTGGTGCTTGCCCTCGACGGCGTGCAGCGTCTCGACGGGGATCCGGCCGGCCTGCTGCTGGCGGTGGCGGGCGGACTGTTCATGGCGCTCTACCTGATCAGCGGGCGGCGGGCGCGCGCCGTGCTGCAGACTTCGTCCTATGCCACGCTCTGCTATGGCACCGCAGCCCTGCTGCTGGGCGCTGCCGTAGGCGCCCTCGACGTGGAGGTCACCGGCTACGGCTGGCCGACCTGGACCGCGCTGCTGGCGCTGGGTCTGGTCAGCCAGGTGATCGGCCACACCAGCTACAACTGGACCCTCGCCACCCTGCCCCCGGCCTTCGTCGCCATCTGCCTGCTGGGGGAACCGGTGCTGGGCGCGTTGCTCGGCTGGCTCTATCTGGGCGAGGCGGTTTCCATGGCGGCGTTCGGCGCGGGCATCCTCATCCTGTCCGGCATCGGCATCGCAATCAGCGCGGAGATCAGACGAGGCTGATCGACAGTGATGCCCATGAACAGGTAGGCTTAATATTTTGAACAGGTAGGGCAGACTAATTCCATTGACTTGCATTTTACATTGACAGAAACGATGCGTATTCATGGTTGAAATTATCATTAAATGCTTGACTGGCTCTCAACCAATATGCATGAAAATAATGATAATAAAATATTAAATTATTCACAATTTTATATTATTTGAAATTTGTCTGATGCTTATTATTTTTTCTTGGCACTAAACCAGGAGAGCAAAAAATTTCGAGAAATGAATGGTGCGCCAGAATGGCTCTGGTTTCTGGTTCAAATGATATATGTTCTTATTTCTGTCTTTCTGACAAAGAAAATTGAGAAATCTCAGATTTTTTTAGAACTAAGGAGTATTTGAGAACTATATCACATCAAATCGACATGTCTTTTTGTAGCCGTCAAACAGAAAAAAGATGATCCATTGCGTAGATCTCGTATCATATTTTCGATAATAATTGCTTTGAATATGATTTCATTTTTAATATTACCTACTATGTTTTCGTGGGCGATTGGAGTGGCCTTTTTTCGCTGACAATGTAATTTTTGTTGACAACTTTCTCATGCACCACACTCAATTGAATATTGATTTGATTTTGTGGAGAAAACTGGCGCGGTAGGCGTGTTTGACGGCGAATATTCAGGAATGACAGCCTCATCAGAGATGAGGATATGAACGACCGAGCATTGGCGCAGGGTTGAATGTCAAACCTTCAGGCTGGCGTCACTAGACGGCAGCCTTGTCCATGAACCGGGCCAGCTTGATGTCCAGTTCGGTCAGGCCACCGGCATCATGGGTGGAGAGCGTGACTTCCACCTTGTTGTAGACGTTGAACCATTCCGGATGGTGATCCATCTTCTCCGCCTTCAGGGCCACGCGGCTCATGAAGCCGAAGGCGGCGTTGAAGTCCTTGAACTGGAACGTGCGGGTGATGGCATCACGCCCGTCCACCAGCGACCAGTCGCTGATGCTGGCCAGGGCTTCACCACGTTCGCTTTCTGTCAGTTTCGTCGCCATTGGAAGCTCTCCCGTTCAGTGTGTCAGATCGCGGATCAGGGGCGCGGCGTCCGGCCAGCCTGCCAGCAGCGCGTCGCGCTGACCGATCTCGAAATCCGCGAAGTCGAAACCGGGGGCTACCGTCGTGCCCAGCAGGGCAAACCCCTGCCCGCCCCGCACACGTGCACCCTGCCACACGTTGCGCGGCACCACCACCTGAGGGCGCTGGCCCGCCGCCAGATCGTTGCCGATGGTGACAAGCCGGTGGCCGCCGTCCGGCATCAGCCAGAGCTGCTCCACCGGGTCGCCCAGATAGAAGTGGAAGATCTCGTCGGAGCGCAGCCGGTGCAGGGTGGAGATCGCCGCCGCCTCCAGCATGTAATAGATCGCGGTCGAGACGGATCGGGGGCCGTCGTAGCCTGCGGGCAGCGCCTCGGCGGCCAGTTGCTCCGGCGCGCGATGGATCTCCGCGAACCAGCCCCCTTCCGGATGCGGTTGCATGTCCAGCATCCGCCTGATCTCCGCCGCAGTCGTCATCAGCCACTCTCCCGGTCGATACGCCCTCAATCGGGCACAGCCGGTGCGGCATCGTCAAGCTTGCGGCACATCGCACCGCCGCCTAGAACCACACGACCCTGAGCGGAGAGACGGGCAATGGCCACAGGTGATGGCGAGGACAAGGACCGGCGGGCTGGCAAGGCTGCCGCCGAGGCGGAGAAGCAGGCACGGCTGGCCGCACGGCTGCGGGAGAACCTGAAACGCCGCCGCGCGCCGCGCAAGACAGGTGAGCGCCCGGCGGGAGCCATCAAGAACACCGAAAAGCACTGAAAAGCATTGACCTGCCGCGGAATCGCCTGATTTGTGCGGGACTTCAGGCTGCAGGGTGAATCGCAACCACCCCGAATCGTGATCAGACAGACAGGAACGACATGGACAGCATTGTCATTCGGGGCGGCAAGCCGCTGAACGGGACCATTGCCATCAGTGGAGCCAAGAACGCCGCCCTGCCGCTGATGGTCGCGACCCTGCTGACCGATGAACCCGTCACGCTGACCAATGTCCCCGACCTGATGGACATCGCGACCATGGCCGCCCTGCTGCGCGGACACGGGACCATTGCCGAGGACAGGGACGGCGGCACCTGGCACCTGCATACGCCCGACATCACCAGCACCACCGCCCCCTATGACATCGTGCGCAAGATGCGTGCGAGCGTGCTGGTGCTCGGCCCCCTGCTGGCACGGGAGCGTCAGGCGACGGTGTCCCTGCCCGGCGGCTGCGCCATCGGCACCCGACCCGTGAACATCCACATCGACGGCCTGGTCGCCATGGGTGCCGAGATCGAGATCGAGGGCGGCTACATGAAGGCCCGCGCGCCGCAAGGGCTGCGGGGCGCGCGCATCACCATGTCGAATGTCTCCGTCGGCGCGACGGAGAACCTGCTGACCGCCGCTGTGCTGGCCGACGGCACCACGGTGCTGGAGAATGCGGCACGGGAGCCGGAGATCGCCGACCTGATCGACCTGCTGGTCGCCATGGGCGCGGAGATCGAGGGACGCGGCACCGACCGCCTGACCGTTCATGGCAAGGACCGGCTGCACGGCGCTGCGCACCGGGTGCTGCCGGACCGGATCGAGACCGGCACCTTTGCGGTGGCTGCGGCCATCACGGGGGGCGATATCCTGCTGGCCGGGGCTGATCCCGAGATCGTCGAGGCCATCATGGAACCGATCTCCCGCGCCGGGGCCACCATCGACGACCTGCCGGAGGGAATCCGGGTCCGCCGCAACGGGGCCGGTATCCTGGGCGTCGACGTCATGACCCAGCCCTATCCCGGCTTCCCGACAGACATGCAGGCGCAGATCATGGCGCTGATGTCGGTCAGTCACGGCGCGGCGATGATCACGGAAACGATCTTCGAGAACCGTTTCATGCATGTGCCGGAGCTTGGTCGCATGGGCGCGAACATCACGGTTCACGGCGGCTCCGCCCTCGTCCGGGGGGTGCCGGGGCTGAAGGGTGCGCCGGTCATGGCGACCGATCTGCGCGCCTCTGTCTCGCTGGTGCTGGCCGGTCTGGCCGCAGAAGGTGAAACCGTCGTCAATCGCGTCTATCATCTGGACCGGGGATACGAACGGCTGGAGGCCAAGCTGGTGGCCTGTGGCGCGGATGTGGAGAGGGTCAGGGAATAGTCGATGGAGCGAGGGGGTCAGGGCGAACCGCTGCCACGGCTGCATCTTCACGCAGTCAATGCAGATGATCTGGAGATATTGAGCGCCGCACTGGTCAGCATGACCGTGAAGCGCGCCGATCTCGCCCTGCAGAAGGCGCGGCGGCGGCTGGCCTTCGTCGGCAACCGGTTCCGCTGGGAGGATGAGCGGCTGGACGGCATGGGCGGCAGCCGCATCCGTGCCGGTGTGCAGATCAACGACGTGATCCGGGTGAGGACGCAGGGCATGGCAACGCTGGAGGGGGAGACGGTGCTGGAACTGCTTTCCATCAGCCAGAGGCCGCTCGACGCCCCAGCTGCGGAACTGACCCTGAACTTTGCCGGTGGAATGACCATGCTGCTGGACGTGGACTGCATCGACGTGCTGATGGACGATATGGGGCGGCCTTGGTATACGCCCAACCAGCCCGACCACGGGCTGGACGATCCGGAGCAGCACAACAGCGAAAGCTGAACCCCATGACCACGACCGAACCGCTTGTCATCGCCCTGCCGAAGGGCCGCATTCTCAAGGAAGCCATGCCGCTTGTCCGCGCTGCGGGGATCGAGCCGGAGGCTGCCTTCGATGATCCGAAGTCGCGCCAGCTGCGGTTTGCCACCAACCATCCGGGGGTGGAGATCATCCGGGTCCGGTCCTTCGACGTGGCCACCTTCGTCGCCTTCGGCGCGGCGCAGCTCGGCATTGCCGGTCATGACGTGCTGATGGAATTCGACTATTCGGACATCTACGCGCCGCTGGACCTGGGCATCGGCTTCTGCCGCCTGGCCGTGGCCGAACCGGCCGAACTGTCACGCACCGACGACCCGTCCCGCTGGTCGCACGTCCGTGTTGCGACCAAGTACCCGCACATCACCGCCACCCACTTCGCCAAGCGTGGTGTGCAGGCAGAGTGCATCAAGCTGAATGGTGCCATGGAACTGGCGCCGACACTGGGCCTGTGCCGCCGCATCGTCGATCTGGTCTCCACCGGTTCCACGCTGAAGGCCAACGGGCTGGTGGAAGTGGAGCACATTGCCGACATCACCAGCCGCCTGATCGTCAACCGTACCGCGCTGAAGACCCGGCCCGTGGAGATTCAGGGCTGGATCGAGCAGTTCCGGAGGGCGGTCGATGCTGAAGCGGCTTGATCGTTCCGCGCCATCCTTCGACGCCGACTTCGAGGCGCTGCTGAATGACAAGCGGGAGACATCGGAGGATGTCGACGCCACCGTCACGGACATCATCGCCACGGTCAGGCGGGATGGCGACGCGGCCCTGATCGAATATACCCGCCGCTTTGACCGGATGGATCTGACCAGTCCCGAGGACCTTCGTTTCACGGACGAAGAGATCGCCGCTGCGGAAGGGCAATGCGCGCCGGAGACACTGGCCGCGCTGGACATCGCCGCAGGCCGTATCGAAGCGTTTCACGCCCGCCAGCGCCCCGCCGATGACCGTTTCACCGACGAGGAGGGTGTCGTGCTCGGCGCGCGCTGGACCGCGATCGGTGCGGTCGGGCTCTATGTCCCCGGCGGCACCGCCTCCTATCCCTCCTCCGTGCTGATGAACGCCATCCCGGCGCGGGTCGCGGGGGTGGAGCGGGTGGCCATGGTGGTGCCGACACCGGACGGTGTCATCAACCCGCTGGTGATCGCCGCCGCGCGCCGCGCGGGTGTCAGCGAGATCTACCGTCTCGGCGGCGCGCAGGCCGTCGCGGCACTGGCCTATGGCACCCCCAGCATAGCCCCGGTCGACAAGATCGTCGGCCCCGGCAATGCCTGGGTCGCGGCTGCCAAGCGTCGGGTCTTCGGGCAGGTCGGCATCGACATGATCGCGGGACCGTCAGAGATCCTCGTCGTCGCTGACGGGGAAAATGATCCGGCCTGGATCGCCGCCGACCTGCTGTCCCAGTCGGAACATGATGTCTCGGCCCAGGCGATCCTGATCACCAACGATCCCCTGTTCGCGGATCGGGTGGCGGAAGCGGTCGAGAGCCATCTGCAGTCCCTCGACCGCTCCGGCATGGCGCGGCAGAGCTGGGAGAGTCACGGCGCGATCATTCTGGTCGGCGACCTGGATGACGCCCCTGCCCTGGTGGACCGCCTGGCACCGGAGCACCTGGAACTGGCCGTCAGCGACCCGGAGGCCCTGATGGCCCGGGTTCGCAATGCCGGTGCAATCTTCCTGGGCCGCTATACGCCGGAGGCCATTGGCGACTATGTGGCCGGGCCGAACCATGTCCTGCCCACCGCGCGCAGTGCCCGTTTTTCCTCCGGCCTCAACCTGCTGGACTTCATGAAGCGCACCACCTTCGTGGGCTGTGATGCCGACAGCCTGCGCCGGATCGGCCCCGCAGCCGCAACGCTGGCGGACGCGGAGGGGCTGACCGCCCATGCGCTGTCCGTCCGCATCCGAAACAACGGGTGAAAGCATGGCCGACCACGCGGACAGGATTGTCGAGATCACGCTGGATGACAGCTCCATCAAGAGCTGGGGTCCGGATGTGGACCACGAACGGCGCGTGGCGATCTTCGACCTGATCGAGGCCAACAACTTCAAGCCTTTGGGGGATGAATTCAGCGGTCCCTTCGCGGTGCATCTGCTGATCGAGGACAACCGTCTTGTCATCGACATCCGCGGGCAGGATCACACACCGCAGGGCCGCATCGTGCTGGCCCTGTCACCGTTCCGGCGGATCGTGCGGGACTACTTCAAGGTCTGCGAGAGCTACTTCAGCGCCATCAAGACCTCGACCCCTTCCCAGATCGAGGCCATCGACATGGGACGACGCGGCATCCACAACGAAGGCTCCGAAGTCCTGCAGGAGCGGCTGGATGGCAAGATCGACATGGATTTCGACACGGCACGGCGGCTGTTCACGCTGATCTGCGTACTGCACATCAGGGCCTGAGCACATGCCACGTGACCTTCCCGGTGCTGTGCTGTTCTGCTGCACCGAGAACAGTGTCCGGTCCCCGATGGCGGAGGGGCTGATGAAACAGCTGCTGGGTCACGCGGTCTATGTGGATTCCTGCGGGGTCCGGTCCCGCGATGTGGACGGCTTCTCGATCACCGTCATGGACGAACTCGGGATCGACGTCAGCCGGCACAATTCAAAGAGCTTCGACGACCTGGAGGACTCCTCGTTCGACGTCATCATCACGCTCTCGCCGGAGGCACAGCACAAGGCCATCGAGCTGACCCGCACCATGGCCTGCGACGTGGAATACTGGCCCACCATGGACCCGTCCCTGACCGAAGGCAGCCGCGAACGCCGCCTGGAATCCTGGCGCCAGGTCCGCGACCAGCTTCGCGACCGCATCCTGAAACGCTTCAGCCCCGGCCCGGCCCCGACGGTGTGACCCCCGTTTCCGGAAATGAACAGGCGATCTGCTGACCGATCGGACCAGAGGGGGTTTGAGTGGCGCGCCCGAAGACCGAAAGCGAATCTGGAATTCCGTTTCCTTGAAGATTGATCGCGACTTGCGAAGATGGCAGAAAATCGGGCAGGAACAGCAACGCGACAGCGTCAGGTCGTTTGTACGGTCGCCTGCCGGACCCTACAGTCACTGGCTCCGGGACGAAGCCCGTTCGACAATGAACGGCGTTGAACGCAGGAATCATCTGGGGAAAGCCGACTTGGCCGAGGTTGCATCGACCATAGTCAGTCTGTTGAGGGGCAGCCTGTGATTCTCTTTGGCGTCAGATCTCCGATCGTTGTCGAGCTGGAAGAAAGCTGTCTGCGCGCCGGACTGACAATCCGTGCGGCAGTGAACACCGGCGGGCCATCACGGGTGACACGCCGGGACCGTGTCATTTCCAGGGACGACTATCTGGCGGAAGAACACGGCGACAGGTTCATACCCTGCGCCTTCGCCCCGAGCCGCAGGCGCGCGCTGACCCAATCTGCCCTGGCCATGGGCCTGACGCTTGCTGATGCCCTGATCGATCCTTCGGCGATTGTCGCCAGCACCACGCGCATCTATCCGGGGTGCTACATCAATGCTGGTGCCGTCATTGGAGCTGTGACCCTGGTCGGCGAGGGTGTGCTGATCAACCGCTCAGCGTCTGTCGGTCATCACTGCATCATCGGCGAATACACGAGCATCGGCCCGGGTGCCGTGCTGGCGGGCAATGTCCATGTCGGGCAGGACGTGATCATCGGCGCCGGCGCAGTGATCCTGCCGAACGTCCGGATAGGCGACAACTGTGTCATCGCGGCCGGCGCGATTGTCCGCCGCGCCTTGCCGGCGGGCAGCATCGCCGCCGGTTCACCGGCTCGCACGATCAGGGGCGGATCGGGTGCCCTGGCCATTTCCCGGGGCGAGGACGAGTGAGCAACGACCTGCGGAAACTCTGGCTCCAGCTGGAGCGCAAGGGCCGGGGCGACTTCCTGGCCGTTCGGGACGGATCAAGGTCCTGTCGTCAGTTGATGTCCATGATCGAGACCTGTTGCGGCATCTTCGACGGATACGGTCTGACGTCAGGAGACCGCGTACTGATCAGCCTATCCCGGAGTACTTGCGGCCATGCTGGCCATGGGTCTCTGGCACGAAACCTCATTGTACTGGCTCGGGTGGGGTCTGTGGCAGGGACTGGGTATCACCATCACCCAGCTTGCCTTCCGCATACCGACCGGTAATCTGCCGACAAGTCTGGTATCCGTGATCGGAATGGCCTTCGCCGCCCTTTGGCTCAGTGCCACACACCCGGTCCTGTCCCGCCTGGCAGAGTACATGTCCCCATGACACCCTGGTCCAGATCCATCGGTCGGCTAATGCCGCAATGGCTAGTCGCACCTGCCTTGGTGCTCATCTACTCTTTCATGCTGTTCGCGGTGATCGCCTTGCTCGGGTACTACGCAGGAGACCAGATCCTGTATTTCGACGTCGGGTCATCGCGCTGAGAACCTGATGACAGCTCTGATCCGCGCCGGCTCCGCGACCGCATCCTGAAACGCTGCAGCCCCGGCCCGGCACCGACGAAATGACTCGGCGACAGGTCCGGGGCTGCGGTCAGGCCTATTCCTTCGGTGCGGCGGGCTGGCCGGGTTCGGTCAGGGGGGAGCCGTCGAGGTTCAGCTCCTCGATCTTCGCGTCCTTGCGCAGGTCGGCGATGATGTTGCCGATCATCTCACCGGTCATTTCCTGCTCCAGTTCCTGACGCTTTTCCTCGAACGTCGGGCGCGGCTGGTCGCGGCGTTCCTCGACCTTGATCACGTGCCAGCCGAAGCGGGTCTGGACGGGCTCGGCGCTGATCTCCTGCTCCGCCATCTTATATGCGGCATCGGAGAACGGCTTCACCATCTTGTCCGCCGTGAAGAAGCCCAGGTCGCCACCGGTGGGTGCGGACGGTCCCTGTGACTTCGCCTTGGCGAGTTCGGCAAAGTCGGCACCGCCCTGCAGTTCGGCGATCACGGCCTTGGCCTCATCCTCGGTCTTCAGCAGGATGTGGCGGGCGCGGATCTCCTGGGTCGCGGGATTGTCGACCAGGAAGCGCGCGTAGGCGGCGCGCAGGGCCTCCTCCGTCACGTCCTTCTCCAGCTGACCGAGCAGCAGATATTCGCGCATCTTGTTCTGGCGAAACTCCTCGACCTCGGCTTCCAGTTTCTCGTTGCCCCGCAGGCCGGCAGCCTCCGCCGCATCAAGCAGCAGGGAGTGGTTGACGGCACGCTTCACCAGCATCGGGTAGAGCGTCGAGATCGGCACCTGCTGGTACTGCGGCGGCAGGTCCTGGATCATCGACATCACGGCCTCCAGCCGGATCTCCTCACCATTCACACGGGCCACGACCGGGTTCTGTTCCACCTTCTCGGCCTCGGTCGGTTCCGCAGCGGGCGTCGGCGCGGTCGTGGTCTGGGCGAGGGCGGCAGGCGCGGTGAGCGCCAGGCCGAGCACGAGGGCCAGACCATGACGGTGGTTGATCAGCATGAATGCGTTCCTTCTCGATGATCCGTACGGCGCTTCGCCGTCCGTTGGAGCGGGTTTCAGCCCTCTCACATAAAGATGCAGGCCCGCAGTCACAAGGCGATTGGATCACGATCCGGTGCACTGTCCGGTTACTGCAGGGGGCAGCGCACTTGCGCCGCGTTGACAGTGCCACGCGCCCCGCCTATGTCACCCGGGTAATTCCCGGTCCGCCGCACGCGCTGTCGCGACACATGCGCGGGGTCGTGCGGACACTCTCTCGCATGAGGATCCAGCGCATGATCGGCGCCCTGGCCCGAAAGATATTCGGAACCCCGAACGACCGTCTGGTGAAGACGTACCTGAAACGGGTGGAACCCATCAACGCGCTGGAGCCGCAGATCGCGGCCCTGAGCGACGATGAAATGCGCGCCCGGATCACGGAACTGAAGGCCGAGGTCGCAGCCGGCAAGACGCTGGATGCGGTCATGAACGAGACCTTCGCCATCGTGCGCGAAGCGGCGAAACGCACCCTGGGGCAACGCCACTACGACGTCCAGATGGTCGGCGGCATGGTGCTGCATGAAGGCAATATCGCCGAGATGAAGACCGGCGAGGGCAAGACGCTGGTGGCAACGCTGCCCGTCGTGCTGAACGCCCTGTCAGGCAAGGGCGTGCATGTCGTCACCGTCAACGACTACCTGGCCCAGCGCGACAGTGCCTGGATGGCGGAGATCTATCAGTTCCTGGGGCTGACCGTCGGCTGCATCGTGCATGGCATGTCCGATCTGGAACGCCGCGCCGCCTATCTGTGCGACGTCACCTATGCCACCAACAACGAGCTTGGCTTCGACTATCTGCGCGACAACATGAAGTTCACACGCGGCGAGATGGTGCATCGCCCGTTCAACTTCGCCATCGTCGACGAGGTCGACTCCATCCTGGTCGACGAGGCGCGGACGCCGCTGATCATCTCCGGCCCTGCCGAGGATTCCTCCGACCTCTACACGACCATCAATCCGCTGGTCGCCGAACTGTCGGATGAACATATCGAGGTCGACGAGAAGACCCGCAGCGCCTCCCTGACCGAAGAGGGCCAGGAGCATATGGAGGCCCGGCTGGCCGAGCTGGAAATGCTGCATGCCCCCAGCCTCTACGACATGGAGAACATCTCCATCGTCCACCACATCAATCAGGCCGTGCGGGCGCACAAGGTATTCCAGCGCGACACCGACTACATCGTGCGCAACGACAAGGTGATCATCATTGATGAGTTCACCGGGCGCATGATGGAGGGGCGGCGCTATTCGGAGGGGCTGCATCAGGCGCTGGAGGCCAAGGAAGGCGTCACCATCCAGCCCGAGAACCAGACCCTCGCCTCCATCACCTTCCAGAACTATTTCCGCATGTATCCGACCCTGTCGGGCATGACCGGCACGGCGGCAACCGAGGCCGAGGAGTTCCAGCAGATCTACAAGCTGGATGTGGTCGAGATCCCGACCAAC
The DNA here is from genome assembly GCF_029909415.1 of Minwuia sp. IMCC3009. Classification (GTDB taxonomy): domain Bacteria; phylum Pseudomonadota; class Alphaproteobacteria; order Minwuiales; family Minwuiaceae; genus Minwuia. The sequence continues at coordinate 724,090 of NZ_CP123781.1, read as the reverse complement.
GTGATGGTCCAGCGCGACGATCAGGACGACGAGGTCTATCGCACCGCCGCCGAGAAGACCGCCGCCATCGTCGATACGCTGGAGGACTGCCAGAAGCGGGGCCAGCCGGTGCTGGTCGGCACCGTCTCCATCGACAAGTCCGAACTGCTGTCGGAGGCGCTGAAGAAGCGCAACATCAGGCACAGCGTGCTGAACGCGCGCTATCACGAGCAGGAAGCGCAGATCATCTCCCAGGCCGGGCGTCTGGGCGCGGTAACCATCGCCACCAACATGGCCGGTCGCGGCACCGACATCCAGCTCGGCGGCAATCTCGACATGCGGCTGGAACAGGAACTGGCCGAACTGCGCGATGAATCGAAGCGCGAGGAACTGGCGAAACGCATCCGCGACGAGGTCGCTGAGGAACGCGCCAAGGTGAAGGCGGCGGGGGGCCTGTTCGTGCTCGGCACCGAACGCCACGAGAGCCGCCGCATCGACAACCAGTTGCGGGGCCGTTCCGGCCGTCAGGGCGATCCCGGCACGTCGCGGTTCTACCTCAGCCTTGACGATGACCTGATGCGCATCTTCGGGTCGGAGCGCATGGACAGCATGCTGCGTCGCCTGGGCCTGAAGGAGGGGGAGGCCATCGTCCACCCCTGGATCAACAAGGCCCTCGAGAAGGCGCAGCAGAAGGTGGAGGCGCGCAACTACGACATCCGCAAGAACCTGCTGCGCTTCGACGACGTGATGAACGACCAGCGCAAGGTGATCTACGAACAGCGCATCGAGCTGATGGAAACCGACGACGTGTCGGAGACCGTGGTCGACATGCGCCGCGAAACCGTGGACGTCATCGTCAGCCGCCACATTCCCGCCAACGCCTACCCCGAGCAGTGGGACTCGGAGGGGATGGAGGAAGAGGTGAAACGCGTTCTGGCGCTCGACCTGCCGATCCGGGAATGGGCGGCGGAGGAAGGCATTGCCGACGAAGGCATTCGCGATCGCCTGAACGATGCCCTGGACCGCCACATGGCGGAAAAGGCCGCGCGCTATACCCCGGACGTGATGCGGATGGTGGAGAAGAGCCTGGTGCTCCAGATTCTCGACCAGACGTGGAAGGAGCATCTGCAGCAGCTCGATTTCCTGCGCCAGGGTATCGGCCTGCGCGCCTACGCCCAGCGCGACCCGCTGAACGAGTACAAGTCGGAAGCCTTCGAGATGTTCGAGGCGATGCTGAACCGGATGCGGGAGACCGTGACCGGCGCGCTGGCCAATCTGGAACTGCGCATGCAGGACCCGGAAGCCGCCATCGCCCCGCCCAGCGGCCCCGACCCCGACGCCCTGCAGGAAGTGCACGAGGACGCCTCTGCCCTGGGTGGTGCCGAGCCTGCCGCCCCTGCTGCACCCGCGGGCCCGCAACCGGTCGCCAACCGCCGCGCCAACGGCCTGGACAAGGACGACCCCTCCACCTGGGGCCGCGTCGGCCGCAACGCCCCCTGCCCCTGCGGCTCCGGCAAGAAGTACAAGCACTGCCACGGGGTTGCGAAGTAGCAACTTCCGCCGGGCGATGGTCTCATGGCATCGACTGCGGCCATTCCGCAGACGAAGCCGCGATTCTGCATGCGATCTGACGCCTCTCTCCTAAGTGCCCGGCGCAATCGGCCATAGCCTCCCTGTCACAACCGGACAGGAGGACAGGCACATGGCCCATGCGGCAACCACGCAAAGTCTCACCGAGGTATTCGAGGACTGGACCAGGGCGCTCAACGGCGATCTGGACAGGTTCTGGTCCTATTTCGACGCTGAGTCGGAGACGCTGGACGAAGACTATCCCTGGCGCATGACCAAGGACGAGATCATCGATCACATCGACTTCCATGCTGCCGGCGGCGGCCAGGGCCTCTGGGAGTTCTTCCAGTGGGTCCCGCGGGAGGTGAACGTGAAGGTCTTCGGCACCACCGGGCATGTCAGCGGCTTCTCCACCTTCCGCGGCAAGCCGCGCGACTGTGGCTTTCGCCAGCGTTTCATGGGCTTCACCCTGACCTGGTACCTGTCCGATGACGGCTGGAAGCTGGTCTGCTGGCACCAGAGCGTACTGCTGGGCCGGATCGTCGGCGCCTCCCCCAGCTAGGAACGCTGGCCATCCAGAGCACTGAATTTCACGACCGAGCCTGAGACACGGAGCAGGGACCATGTCGGATATCGAAGAGATCATCCAGTTGAAGAACCGCTACTGGCACTACAACGATACCGGTTTGCTGGGCGACAGGATCGCGGAACTGTTCACGGAAGACGGCATCTGGACGAACGCGGAACTGGGTCACTACGAGGGGCGGGAGGCAATCCGGGACTTCTTCAACGGTGCTTCGGAAGCCCTGCCCTTCTGCGCCCACCTCGGCATGAATCCGGTGATCGAGGTGGACGGCGCAACAGCCACCGGCATATGGCGCGCGATCCTGCTTGGCACTTTCGTGGAAGAGGGCAGACAGGTCAGCCGTCATATCCTGATCGATTACCGGGATGACTATGCACGCCAGGGCGGACGCTGGCTGATCCGCAAGCTCGACATCCTCTTCAACTTCAACATCCCCTTCGGCGAGGGCTGGGCCGGGCAGACGGTGATCCGGCGGTAGACCGGCCGGACACAGAGACGGCTTCAGACCGTACCGCCGCGCTGACCGGCTCTCACGGGAGATGGCGCTGGCGATAGGCGCTCGGCGACAGTCCCGACTCCGCGCGAAAGACCCGGCTGAAATAGCCCGCATCAAGGAAGCCGACATCGAACCCGATGGCTGCGACGGACTGGCTCGCCCTGGTCGGGTCCGAGAGATAGGCGCGTGCCTGCTCCAGCCGTCGCTGACGGATCAGGTCGGAGAGGGTTTCGCCGCGCTCGGCCAGCAGTTTCTGGATGTACCGCAGCGAAAGTCCCAGATCGTCGACGAACTGGCCAGACGACAGCTGCGGGTCCGTGAACCGTCGCTCGATGGCATTGAAGATACGGCTGCGATGCGCCGCGCGGACGGAGTTGTCCCCGCTGAGGTGTGCCGTCTCCGGCGCATCCAGCGACAGTGCCAGCAGGTCGATCAGGTTATGCGCCATCCGCCCGGCTGACGCCGCGTCGAGATCGGCGGCATTGCTGGCAAAGGAGCGCGCCATGTCCACGAACATGCGCACTGCCGGGAAGCGACCGGAAAAATGCTGCCCCAGCAGATCGTCGATCATCGGAATGCGTTGCCGCAACTGATCCCCCTCGATCCGCAGGGAGATCAGACGGTTCTCCGTCGGCTGTTCGTAGGTATAGGTCTGATAGGTCGAGATCACGGAGAAGTCTCCGGGCGACAGTTCGGCAGCGGCATCGTTCCGCTGGGTCACGGCCAGCATCTCGTCGTGCGGAATTGGCAGGAAATAGTAATCACTGCCCGATCGGGCCGTATGCGTACGGCGTCTGGTACAGAGCATCGGGTCACAGTGAACACTTGCAACCCGGATACGTCCCACGTCGAAGATGCCAAGGCGACCGTAGCGAAAGTCGGAGCCCAGACTCTTCAGGTCCAGGGGGTAATAGGTGTCGTTGATGGTATCCGCCCAGGCACCGACCCGCTTGTGGTCCGGTTGCCCGCTCACTTCAAACCAGGAACGGGGGGATGATGCTTCAACTCGCAAGATCGGGGGCCTCCCCAGTCACCGCAACGGAAAGACGAAATGGTGACAGTATCCCCATGGTGACGCAATGCGGCCGCAGGAACCTTCAGCCGAACCCGAATGACCGGCGCGATTCTGCATGGTTTGGGACGCGAATGTCCCATTGGCGCACCTGGGTGAACTGTGCCGCGCGCTTCCGGCCTTCATTTTCCCTGCAGGCATTCTAGGTTATCGGGAACGTCCAACGCGGGGAGAGCATTGCCATGGCCGGACCATTGAGCGGATTTCGCATTCTTGATCTGAGTGCGGTGATCTCCGGGCCGTTCGGGACCATGATCCTGGCGGACCAGGGGGCCGACGTGATCAAGGTGGAGCCGATGGGCGGGGACTTCACGCGCTCAGCGGGCAACCGCATGAACGGCATGTCTGCCAGCTTCCTGAACAACAACCGCAACAAGCGCTCCATCGCCGTGGACCTGAAGGCACCGGGCGGTGTCGATCTGATCAGGCGCCTGGCGCAGGACTGCGACGTCTTCGTGCAGAACTTCCGCCCCGGCGTCGTCGAGCGCCTCGGGCTGGGGGAAGACTCGATCCGCGCGGTGCGCCCCGACATCGTCTATGTCTCGCTGAGTGGCTTCGGGGAGAAGGGACCGTTCGCAGGCAAGCCGGTCTATGATCCGATCGTGCAGGCGCTGTCCGGTCTCGCGTCCGTACAGGGCGGCTCCGACGAGCAGCGCCCGCGCCTGCTGCGCACCATCCTGCCCGACAAGCTGACCGCCATCACCGCGTCGCAGGCCATCACCGCCGCCCTGCTGGCGCGGGAGCGTACCGGGGAGGGTCAGCACGTGCGCCTGTCGATGCTGGACGCCGTGGTCGCCTTTCTCTGGTCATCGGACATGGGCGGGCAGACCTATGTCGGCCATGACGTCAGCCAGCAGCGCGCCGCCAGCTTCATCGACCTGATCTACGAGACGAAGGACGGGCACATGAGTGTCGCGGTCATGACCAATCCGCAGTGGAAGGCGCTGGCGGAGGTCACGGGCCATCCCGAATGGCTGGACGATCCGCGCTTCGCCACGACGGAACTGCGTGACCTGAACATCAACGACCGGCTGGAACTGATCCAGTCGGTACTGGTGGAGCGCACGACGGATGAATGGATGGCCGTGCTGGAGCCCGCCGGTGTGCCCTGCGCGCCGGTGCTTCACCGCAAGGACATGATCCACCATCCGCAGGTGCAGGCCAGCGGTATCGTGACGGAGAATGACCACCCGGTGGCCGGCAGGCTGCGCCAGGCCCGCAATGCCGCCCGCTTCAGCGGGACCACGCCGGAGCACCGCTTCGGCGCGCCGCAACTGGGCGAGCACACGGACGAGATCCTGCGCGAGGCCGGTTTCAGCGATGCGGAGATTTCGGACATGCGGGCGCAGGGCACGGTGACCTCCGCCGCGCCGGTCGCCAGCGAAACCGGCGCCGACTGAAGATCCGCGCCGGGGCCGGGTGCCAGCGGTCCAGCCCCAGTGCCATCAGTGTCGCGTGGTCATAGTAGCTCATGGTCAGGCCTCCTTCGCCTGACCTGAAGCTAGTGATCGCTGCTGACAGACCCTTGTCAGGGGTGGTCGCTATGCTGTCAGCAGTTCAATGACGGAGAGCCAGATGAAACGATCCAACCGCATGTTCGAGGTGATCCAGATCCTGCGGGCCACCCCGTGCCCGCTGACTGCTGCGACACTGTCGGAGCGGCTGGAGGTTTCGGTGCGCACGATCTATCGCGACATCGCTGCCCTGCAGGCCATGGGCACGCCGATCGAGGGCGAACCGGGCGTCGGCTACATGATGCGGCGCGGCTATGACCTGCCACCGCTGAATTTCGACCAGGAGGAGGTGGAGGCCCTGCGTGTCGGCCTCGCCATGCTGTCACGCACCGGCGACCGGGCCCTGCAACGCGCCGCCGACCGGATCTGCGCCAAGATCGACGCCCTGCATTCGCCGCTGGACTGGCTGCAGGTCTCGCCCTGGGGCGCGCCACTGGATGATCCGGGACAGGGCTGTGTCTCCAAGGCCGTGCTGCGGGAGGCGGTGCGCAGCGAACGGAAACTGCGCCTGCTCTACGCCAATGCTGGGGGCACCCGCACCACCCGCACGGTGCTGCCGCTGGCCCTGACCTATCACGTGGACTGCGTGGTGCTGGCCGCATGGTGCGAGATGCGCGGTGCCTTCCGCCACTTCCGGACCGACCGGATGTGGGATGCGAAGATGCTGGCGGACACCTTCACCTGTCAGGGCATGGCGCTGCGCAGTCTCTGGCGCCAGCAGGACCGGTCGGAACTGGACGCGCGCATGTATCGGCCGGTGGGCACCAGCGGGGGTGCCGCGACTACCGCTCCCTGAACGCCTCGTCCGCCGTGCCGATGACCCGGTCGGTGAGGTAGGAAAGGACGGAGCGGGAACCGGCCTTCAGTTCGGCATCCACCTGCATGCCGGGGCGGACCTGATTGCGGCCCGGCACGTCACCCAGGTAGTTCCGGTCGGTACGAATCTCGACGACATAGAAGATCGCACCGCTCTGTTCATCCGTATTGGCGTCACGGGCGACCCGTTCGACCGTACCGTTCAGCGCGCCATACTTGATGAAATCATAGGCGCGGACCTTGATGTTCGCCTGCTGACCGGTCTCGACACTGGAAATGTCGCTGTTGGCAACCCGCGCCTCGATCACCAGATTGTCGGACTGCGGCACCACGGACATCAGCGGCTCGTTCGGGCGCACGGCCTGTCCGGTATTGTTCACCGCCAGATTCTGCACATAGCCATCGACCGGGCTGCGCACGATGGTCCGGTCCAGTCGCGCCGTCGCCTGCTCCAGATTGCGCGCCGTGCGATCCCGCGCACCCCGGGTTTCCGCCAGTTGCGTCAGCACATCGCTGCGGGACTCATCATCGATCTCGCGCCGCCGGGACTTGGAGGCCGACAGGGCCGACAGGGCGGAATCGAGGGACTGACGGGTTTCCTGCAACTGGCCCTCCGTCTCCGCGAGCTGGCGCTGCACGGACTGGAACCGCAGGAACGGGAAGTGTCCCTTGTCGGTCAGGGTACGCAGGGACCGTACCTGTTCGGCCAGCACGTCGCGGCTCTCGCTCAGCGTATTGATGCGAACACGAAAGGAATTGATGTCGGACTGCGCCTGTTCGATCTCCCGCTCCGCCGATTCACGGCGCGATTCCAGGGAGTCACGCCGCGCCTCCAGCAGGCGGGTATGCGTTGCCACAAGATCCGGACGCTCACGCGCGACAATGTCGGGAAAGCGGATCACGGCGTCATCACCGGCCTCCGCCTCCAGCCGGGCAAGCTCGGCCTCCAGCGTCTGCAGGTCACCGCGCAACCGACGGACCTCGCCATTGATGATCTCGCTGTCGAGACGCAGCAGCGGGTCCCCCTGCCGCACCAGATCGCCGTCCCGCACCATGATCTCGGCGACCGAGCCGCCCTCCGGGTGATTGACCAGCTTCACGCGACCGCCGGGCCGCACCTGACCCTGTGCGACCACTGCCTGATCGACCTCTGCGATGGCCGCCCAGGCAAGGATGACAATGAAGAAGCCGCAGATAATCAGGACAAGCAGGGAGGCAAGCGGTGAATGCCGGGCCTCGCTGATGGCCTGTGCTTCAGGCAGGAAATCGGAATATTGCGCGCCCCGCTGCCGGGTACGCCCGCCATCGGTGTCATTCCTGCTCATGCCTTGGCGTCCGCCGAACCGGCTCCGTTCCGTGCCTCACCTGACCCCGGTCGCGGCCGGTCGCCGGGACGCATCGCGGCGTCACGCATCCGGGTCCGCGCGAAGGCAATGACCTCCTCCGGCGAGCCCACACGCTCGATATGCCCGTCGATCAGCAGGGCGACCCTGTCCGCGATCACCATCGGTGCCATACGGTGGGAGATCATGATGATCGTCCGACCGCGTTTCGCGCGCTTCAGGGCGCGGATCAGCCGTTCCTCCGTACCCGGATCAAGCGCGCTGGTCGCCTCGTCGAAGATCAGGATCTTCGGGTTGCGGATCAGCGCCCGCGCGACTGCCAGCAACTGCTTCTGCCCTGACGACAGACCGCCGCCCCGTTCGCTCAGCACCGTGTCATAGCCCTTGGGCAGGCGCTGGATGAACTCATGCGCGCCGACGAAGCGGGCAACCGATTCCACCCGCGCCGGGTCCTTGTCGTCGATACCCATGGCGATGTTCTCGCGCACCGTACCGGCGAACAGCTGCACGTCCTGCGGCACCACACCCACCTGCCGCCGCAGGGTGGCGGGCGAGATATGGGCGATGTCGGTGTCATCCACCAGAACACGCCCGTTGTCCGGCAGATAGAGCCCCTGGATCAGCTTCGACAGCGTGGTCTTGCCCTGCCCCGACGGCCCGATGATGCCGAACACCTGTCCGGCCTCCACCGTCAGGTTGATGTCGTAGAGTACCGGCGGCAGGTCGTCGGCGTAGCGGAAGGCAATGTTCTCGAACGTCACCTTGCCGTCGAACGTCGTGCCGGGGCTGAGTTCGCCCGGCTCCGACTCCGGCGGTTCCTGCATCAGGTCATCGATGCGCGCGAAGGCCGTCCGCACTTCCTGCACCTGATGCCAGGCCCCCACGACCTGCCGCATCGGTGCGACAGCCCGGGTGGCAAGAATGTTGGTGGCGATCAGCGCACCGATCGACATCTCGTTTTCCATGATCAGCATGGCACCGACGACGATGACGATCAGACTCAGGATCTGCTGCAGGTTCTGGCCCAGCGCCGACAGCACACCCGACAGCGTGCTGGAGCGATAGCCGGTCCAGGCAGACAGGCCGAGGCGGTGGTCCCAGCGCCGCTCGATCTCCGCTTCCAGACCCAGCGCCTTCACGGTCAGCGCATTGGCCATGGTCTCGTGCAGGGCGGAGGACTTCGCGGCCTGACCGATGAAGTTCTGCTCCGTCAGCTTCTTCTGCCGACCGTGTGAAACGACCGACAACAGGATGAAGATGGGAATCGAGACCAGCACGATCATGGCGATCAGCGGTTCAATCATCAGCAGTGCGAACAGGAAGACGAAGACAAACAGCAGGTCGGCGCAGACCAGCGGCATCTGGCCGGTGAAGAAGGCGCGGATGGAATCGAGCTGCCGCATCCGCTCCGAGATCACGCCGCTCGCCGTGGTCTCGAAATGACGATAGGGCAGCCGCAGCAGGTGATGCACCAGCTCGCCGCCGATCAGCGATTCGACCCGGGCACCCGTGTGACTGGAAATGTAGACCCGGACGATGCGCAGGATCAGATCGAAGGCGTAGATCACCACCATGCCGATGGCCAGCGCCATCAGGGTCGACTGCGCGCCGCCACCCGTACCCACGACCTTGTTGAACACGGTCATGATGAACAGCGGGGCCGCCAGCGCGAAGATGTTGATCATCAGCGACGCAGCCGCGAGTTCCAGCAGGACACCGCGCATCTTCCGCACGATGCTGGACCGCCAGTCCCGCGTGCCCTTGGTCGCCGCCTCCGGCGCCTTCAGCACGATGGCGAGATTGCCGAGCGGCTGGATCTGTTCCGCGGTCAGTATCTCGGTCTCATCGCGGATCGGATCATAGACCGCGAACCGCGTCCCTTCCTTGCGGACAATGGAACGCGCCTCGGTCGGCGAGTCCTTCGGCAGCAGGATGAACGGCGGTTTCAGATTCTCCAGCGTCTTGCGGTTGAAGCTGCGTTCCGTCACCGGGAACCCCAGCCGCTCCGCCGCCAGCCGGAAGCCGTCGAGGGTCATGGGGGATCCGGCACCGGGGGCCGCGGCCTGAATGTCGGGCGCACCGATGGGGCGACCGACTTCCCGCGTGGTGCGGATCAGCAGCCGACGCAAGACATCGACACGCAGCCCGGATGGTCCTTCGGCCTGCGCGGACGGCTGCCCGGCCTTGTCCGTCGGGGCAGCCGGCTTCTTCCTCGCGGCCCCCTGCGGTGCCTCCTCTGGCTGCGGCCTGGCGGGCGCATCGTCAGGTGCCTTCGTGGCGCTGGGACGACGCCATTCCTCGGCGGCGAGGTCGGAAATGACAGCGCTCTGGCGGTTGGTCGCGGCTTCCTTCGCCTGCGCCGCCGCCGGTCGTCCGGGCCTCGGCGCAGGCCTGTCGGCACCTATGCGGGACCAGCCGTCGCTAATCGGCGTCACCACACCCGGCCCCTTCCGGGGTTGCGGTCGCGACCAGCCACCCTCGTCGTCCTGTCCGTGCCCGTTGCTGTCCGACGGATCAGCCATTCAGCGTTCCTGCCAGTTCCAATTGATCATCGACGCGCGACTCCTAGCATCACTTGCCCTGGACCACGTCCTGCTTTCGCGTCAGCAGCCTGGGCGGACGCCGCTTTTCCGCGACGCTGAACAGGCTGAAGGTGCGTCCGACATAGTTCGTCACGCTGTTCAGCCCCTTCATGTAGTCCACCAGCCGCTGATCCTTCACGGCCTCCACCATCCGCACCGGACGGCGGGGGTCATCTGTCTCGAAACGCATGTAGAACCATGGCTCACCGCGCCTCAGCACCAGATCCTTCGACATGTCATGCCACTCGAACGCCCACATCATCGGCCGCGGCCAGATGTGGATCGGCAGACGGCCACCGATCATCAGGCCCGGCCAGTGCCGTCCGGTATAGCTGTTGAACGGCGGCATCTGGTTCATCCAGCAGACATCGTCGGCCACGAAGATATAGGGGGTGATGAACTGGATCACGGGCCGGTCGGGATGTCGCCATTCCTTGCGCGGCATCACGGCCACCATCTGCCCCAGATGCTTGGACCGGATCTGGCTGCGATCCCCCAGCGCGTTGATCAGCTGCGGCTTGCCCTGCTCGTCCAGCCTGATGCGCAGTTGCACGTCGATCGGTGCCACGACTTCGAACAGCCGCGCCTCGTAGTCGATCACCGCCGGGCAATAGGTCACCGACTTGGCGTGCGACGTCGTGGCGGCCTGGCGCTGCTGTGCGCGCGGGGCCTCCCAGATGAAACCGGCCTTTTCGGCATCGATGATGTAGCCGACATCGACCACCCGCCGCTCGGGCGGGCGCTGTCCCGGCGGGGCTGTGGGCTCCTCGGCTTTCAGATATTCGAACATGTGCCTCTCGTTTCGCTTCCCCTGCACCAAGCAAGAAACGTTCCCCGGATTCGGTGTGCGGACATTCCGATTCTGCGCGTCCACGGGTGGAGTGTCCAGCAGGCACACCTGCGCCTCTTTGCCGTTATCGCCCGGGCACGCCGGAATGGGGACGGATCAGGCCTGCAATCCGCCGTGCATCGCGCTGCAGGGCAACCGACGGTGCCGCCGCAAGCAGCCACTGCCGCGCCAGGCGCTCCCCGGTTCCGGGAACCCCTGACGGGGGAAACATGGTGCAGTGATCACGCACGACCCGTTCGAACAGCCGACCACCCACACGATCCACCGGCAGGTCGCGCGCAGCCCGTGAAACATCGGCACCCAGCCGTCCCAACAAGGCGACAAAGACCGAGAGCGGGCGCAGCATCCGCCCCTTGCGCGCGCGCTCCGCGATCTCCGGCCAGTCGATCCGGTCATCACGCTGAAACATCAGCAGGCCGTCGATCACGGTCTTTGCCGCGTCCGCCGTGAACAGGTCCCGTGCTGCGTGGCTGGCGGCCAGCATGAATGCATGTGTCGCCGACGGGATGCCCAGCCCCTCCGCGGTCTGCGCCGCCGCCAGCATGTCCGCCGTCGGCAGCGCCTTATCGAAGGGAGCCGCATCACCCGCCACATGCAGGTCGATATTGACCGCGCCATCGGGGGACAGCAGGGGCTGGAAACTGGCGTCGCTGACAAAGCCCCAGCGGCTGCGCGTCGGCGCGTCCGCAAACGCAAATCCGTGGGTTTCCAGCAGCCCGATCACGGCGCCAAGGTCTTCGCGGCGCACCAGCAGGTCCGCGTCGGAGATCCCGCGATCCTGCGGCGCGGCGTAGAGCCAGGCGCCGCTGGCCAGTCCCTTGATGGCCAGAACAGGCAATCCGGCGTCGGCAATCGCCCCGTACCATCGCCGACCGGCCGTATGCCTGAACCTGTTCAGCAATCGTGATTGCCGGACTGTTTCATCCGGCAGGTTCGCGCCCGGCAACACGGCCGCAACGGTCGCCGCGGTGACCCTGTCCGCCAATGCTGTCACCAGAACCCGATCAGGGTCTGAAACATCACCGGTCTGCGGCATGTCCCCGGCAATCCTGCGCCAGATTTCCAGGCCGTCTTCCACGCCGCGAGTCGCATCAGGTTCGGACATGTTGCCGGTCATCTGTCTCAAATCGGGACCAAAACAGGGAAAGAACATGTGTCGCCGGTCACGACAGTGCTTCTGACCGGCCCGCACAGCCTGTTGATGAAACGTTGGTATATAGTCATGTATGATCAACGATCAGATGCAAGGGCGGATTTGCCGTCTCTTGCGCGGTTCTTGCATATCAGGCGGTGTCATGAGGAAAACAGTCCAATTCTGCACCGCCTCCATCCTGGCACTGATGCTGGGCACGGGGGCGTTCGCCCAGTCGTCGACTGATGGCTCACGCGCGGAGGCCCTGGCCGGGGCCATCGCCGGTAGCGAGGACGGCCAGCGGGCCATCGAACGCTATCTGGACAGCGGCGGACTGCCGGAGGCTGCGGCGCAGCGTGCCGTGGCACTGATCCGGGAACTGCAGCGCAGTGACCTTGTGGCCGATCCGATCGTGCTGGCAGCCGCCGCCGACCGTGTTTCATCCGCCGCCAGCAGGTCCTTCATTTCCGCACGCATCTTCAAGGCGAAGGTGACCACTTCCTTCGAGCTTGGGGAGGGTCGCTACGGTTTCGACTTCGGCCCCCCCGATGCGAAGGTGACCAAGGGCTTCACCAAGGTGACCGCCCGCAGTGATTTCGTGAAGGGTCCGAAGCCTGCCGCCATGCGCCGCCCGGAGGGTGATGCGCTGCTGCGTGACGGTATCCGCAACCTGCGTGTCGTGCGTCTGCCCGTGCCTTCGGGCAAGTATCGCGTCTTCCTGATGACCGACGACATTGGTGTGCCGGAGGCCGTGACCAGCCCGTTCGGCGAGGCCATGAAGGTGAATGGACAGCGCGTGCGTGTGGCCGCCTCGACCCCCGAGACCTGGGCCGCCGAAACCTATCTTGCTGAACCCGGTGCCTATCTGCAGGACAGCGAACAGGCCGATGCGGTATCCCGGCGCGGCAATGCCCGCGGTGCCAGCTCCGGCGGTGTCGTGATGATGAATGCCGTGGTCGAGAACAATGAACTGGTGATCACCTTCGACGGGCGGGAGGGGCTCGAGACCTACCTGACCGGCGTGATCATCGAGCCGGAGGCCATGGAGGAGAGCATCTTCGCCCCCTCTGCCGAGGCCCGGCGGGTTCTGTTCACCGGGCAGGATCAGCTGCTGGAGGCGGAGAACCAGGTCAACCAGGCCGTGGCGCAGCTGCTGAACGACGTTGCCACGACCGCCAGACCGCAGGAACTGGCCGCGTTGCTGGACCAGCCGGAACCAGTTGTGGAACCGGCACTGGATGTCAGTCCAAACTAGAGACTGAACGAATCGGTTCGGCAGGGCAGGTATTTGGGTCGTGAGGCAGGGGAAGACAGGGATTCGCGCCGTTGCGTCGGCCACTGCGACAATCGCGCTGGCCCTTGCCGTGCTTCATGGCGCCACATCACCTGTCGCGGCGCAGGGCGCAACGGATACGGCGACCGAAGGTCAGGTGCGCCAGCAGATCATCCAGAACCCCATCATCCCCGCGATCTCTGACCCTGAGCCGAAGTTCACGACGGCCAAGCAGGATGCCATCCTCTCCCGACCCCGTCCCGAATACGACGAGATCGGGCTGGAGGCCGGCGGCCTGTTCTTCGATATCGAACATCTGGGCCGGGGTCAGCCGCTGGAAAGCTTCCTGCTGTTTCCCCAGGTCGATGTTGGCCTGACCTTCGACGACAACATCTTCGCGACCCAGAACGGCCGGGTGGCTGACTTCATCGGCTCCATCAAGCCGTCCCTCTCGCTCCGCTCCAACTGGGACAATCACGAGATCTTCGCGGAGGCGCATGGGCGTTTCACGCGCAACCTTTCCAACAGTCGGGAGAGTGTGCGTGAACATGGTTTTTCCACCGGCGGCAAGCTGGAGATTTCCGAGTTCGAGTTCATCCGCGCCTCTCTCGGCTTCGACCGCAAGACCACGGTTCGCGGCGATGTGCGTGAGGATGTTGGCGGCAATGAGCCCGGCGTCTTCTATCAGACTGGCCTGAACGCGACCTGGCAGTACCAGCGTGACAAGTTTCTCTGGCGCGCCAGGGGCGGCGTCACCCACAAGAACTTCGTCGATGTTCCGGCCGGTGTCGGCGAGATCGAGACGGACCAGAACGACCGTATCGAGTATGATGCCTCGGTCCGGCTGGGCTGGGAAGAATGGGAAGGCACCACCCTTTTCGTGCAGCCCGATGTCGGCTTCACCCGTTTCATCCAGAAGGTCGACAATACGGGTGTCGAACGCAACTTCGGCCGCTACGGCATCCTCGCCGGTTTCACCTATGACCTGACCGCCGTCACCTTTCTGGAAGGGGCGCTGGGCTTCGGGCTGGCCACGTTCGCCGACCCCAACAGCGATGATTTCTTCTTTGTCGATGCCAGCCTCGACTTTGTCTGGAACCCGCACGACAGCTGGACATTCAAGGCCGGATTCGAGCGCGACGTAACCGCGACCAACGCCGTGACCAACGTCAATGGTGTCAATGTTTCCGACGTGGCAACGATCTCGAACGAACTGAGCCTCGCCGCGCAGCTGGAAGTGACCTACGAGTTGCTGGCGGCAAATGAACTGGGCTTCCGCCGTTCGGAAACCGTTGCCGGCAACACCATCGACAATGTGCTGGCGAATGAGCTTTCGCTGCTCTGGCTGATGAACGAGAACATGCGGATGCGTGGCTTCTGGCAATTCACGCTGTTCAGTTCCAACGACGCCAATCGGGAATTCCTGCGCAACAGGCTTGGTGTGGTCCTGACCTTGCATTATTGAGGTTAACCAACCGCAACACAGCGGTTTTCCGTCGCCCAGAAGTGCAAAATCATAGCGGACACCAGGTATGAGACAGAATTCCATTCGACGTCTTGCAATCGGCATCATGGCCCTCGCAGCCGTCGCTGTCGTGACGCAGGGCTGTTCGGAACGCCGCTATGAACGCGTCACAAGCAGGGTGAGCGCCCCTGCGCCGGTGGTGCAGCAGGTGCAGCCGACGATTGTCGCGCCTGTCACACCTGCCGCCGAAGCCGTGCCGCCGGCACCTGACAATCGCCTGGTCCTGCAGAGCGAGCCGCAGGCCGTCGCACCTGCCGAGCAGAGCGTGCGCATTGTGCCGTCACAGAACCAGGGCGTCGTGATCCGGCCCACCGCCGTCGGACCGGCGGCCCTGGACGAGAACAAGCCGCCCATCAGTGTCGACGAACTGCCCAGCGATGTACCGCAGAAGCTGGAACAGTACCGCCTCGGCCCCGGCGACCGCATCCAGATCAAGGTCTTTGGCCAGGACGACATCTCGGGTGAGTTCGAGATCAGTGCGGCGGGCGAACTCTCGGTGCCTCTGATCGGACAGATCACGGCGGAGAACCTGACCCTCGGTGAACTCTCGGAAGTGCTGACCGTGGCGCTGGACACAAACTTCATCGTCGACCCGAAGGTCTCGATCGAGGTCACCAACTACCGCCCGTTCTTCATTCTGGGCCAGGTCGGCAAGCCCGGCTCCTACAAGTATCAGCCCGGTCTGAACGCCCGCATGGCCATCGCCATCGGCGGTGGCTATACCCGCCGCGCGCGGGAGGAGCCGATCACCATATTCCGCACCAACTCCGCGGGTGAACTGATCCGGTTCCGCGTTGACCAGAACGCCATCATCCTGCCCGGCGACACGGTCGAGGTGCACCGCCGCCTGTTCTGACGATTGGCCGCAGGCAAACCGGTCGACGCAGGGTTCCGAACTCCCCTTCCTCCTCGACGCGGGAAGGCCGGGATGGGGGTGAATCGGCGCAGCCGAGCAGCCGTGACCTCGCCATAGTTCAGGACCTGAAACAGGTTCCCGTTCAGCCGCGCCGCGCCCATTCGATCATGCGGGCAAAGAATTCCTCCGCCGCCGCAATCTGTTCCAGACCGACGAACTCGTCAGGCTTGTGGGCGTGGCCGATATCCCCCGGACCACAGACCACCGTCGGCACGCCGGCCCCCTGATAGTGGCCTGCCTCCGTCCCGAAGCTGACCTTCTGCGAGGCATTGGCCTGGGCGAAGGCCTTGGTCAGTGTCGTCGCCTCGGCATCTTCCGCGGTTTCCAGCCCTTCGAACCAGGAAATCTGCTCGAACGAGATACCGGTGCCCGGCTGGATCGCCTGCATCTCCTGCGTCAGCTTCGCCGCCTGCGCCTCGATCCGCCCGAAGATCTCCTGCGTGTCATCGGCAGGCAGGTTGCGGAACTCGAAATCGAAATGGCAGTCCTTCGGCACGATGTTCAGGGCCGTGCCGCCATGCACGACGCCGACATGGATCGAGGTATAGGGCGGATCGAAAGCCTCGTCGTAGGGACCATGGTCGCGCTTCTCCCGCGAGATCGCGCGGATCGCGGTGATCAGTTCGGCCGCGTACTCCACTGCATTGACCCCCTGATGCGTCAGGGAGGAATGGCATTCGAAGCCCTTGACCCGGGCGCGATAGCTCACCTTGCCCTTGTGGCCGGTGACGACGCCCATCATCGTCGGCTCGCCCACCACGCAGAGGCGGGGCTTCGGGTCCAGCCCGCGCAGCATCTCCGCCAGTTGCCGGCCGCCGAGACAGCCGACTTCCTCATCGTAGGAGATCGCCAGGTTCACCGGCACCTTCAGGTCCTGCGCCAGGAAGTCGTCAACATGGCTGAGGCAGATGGCGATGAAACCCTTCATGTCCGCCGTACCGCGCCCGAACAGCTTGCCGTCCCTCTCCACCATCGCGAAGGGGTCCGTGGACCAGTCCTGCCCGTCAACCGGCACCACATCGGAGTGGCCCGAAAGCATGATGCCCGGCACATCCTTCGGCCCGATGGTGGCCCAGAGGTTGGCCTTTTCCCCGCTCTCGTCGTGCAGCAACTGGCATTCGACGCCGCGCTGCGCCAGAAAATCGACGACCCAGTCGATCAGTTCCAGGTTGGAATAGCGGCTGGTGGTATCGAACGCGATCAGCCGGTCCAGTATCTCGAGGGTGCTCTTGCGTGGTGTTTTCATGGTTCACGCATGTACCATCCCCGGCGATGGGCAGCAATCAGCCGCGCGTGCGGGGGAGAGCGAAAACATGTGCGGACGCTACAGCCTGACCTCCCCGCTGGAGGCAATGCGCCAGACCTTCGGGATCCAGGGGCTGCCGAACCTGCCCGCCCGCTACAACATCGCACCGACCCAGACAGCCCCCGTGATCCGCCGTCACCCGGACGGACGCCTGCTGCTGCACGAGATCCAGTGGGGTCTCATCCCCTCCTGGGCGAAGGACGGCAGCGGCGGTGCGAAGCTGATCAATGCCCGCGCCGAGACGGTGGCGGAGAAGCCATCCTTTCGCGCTGCCTTCGCCCGGCGGCGCTGTCTGGTTCCGGCGGATGGGTTCTACGAATGGAAGAAGCCGGAGCCGAAGGTCCGGGAACCCTGGCGCATCATCATGCCGGACCAGCAGGTCTTCGCCTTCGCCGGCCTGTGGGAGCGCTGGCAGGACAGTGACGGCACGAAGATCGACACCTACACCATCATCACGACGGAGGCCGCGCCCGCCATCGTCGACATTCACCGTCGCATGCCGGTGATGCTGAACCCGGTGGACCATGCGCAATGGCTCGATCCGGATGCGGTGGCCGAGGATCTGCAGGCCCTGCTGAAGCCCAATCCGAACGTGCGGGGCTACAGGGTGTCATCGCGTGTCGGCAAGGTGCAGAATGACGATCCCGGTCTGATTGCGGAGATTGATGCAGACACGGATTGACTTGTCGCCCCCAGTTTCATTTGTACCGGTCCAGCCATGGCCTTTCCGAAAAGCTTCCTCGACGAGATCCGCAACCGCATCAACATGGTGGAGTTGGTGGGGCGGCGCGTGTCGTTGAAGAAGCGCGGGCGGGATCACTGGGGCTGCTGCCCGTTCCACAACGAGAAGAGTGCATCCTTCAAGGTGTCGGAAGATCGCGACGACTACCACTGCTTCGGCTGCGGCGCACATGGGTCGGCCTTCGACTTCGTGATGCATACGGAGGGACTGAGTTTCCCGGAGGCCGCCGAAAGGCTGGCCGAGACCGCCGGACTGGAAGTCCCGAAGATCGCGCCGGAACAGCGGGAGAAGGCAGATCATCTCTCCCGCCTGGCCGACGCCAACGAGGCCGCGGCGAAATGGTTCCAGGCCCAGTTGCGGGGCAGCGGAGGCGGAGAAGCCCAGGACTATCTGCGCCAGCGCGGCCTCGGCGATGCCGCGATCGAGGAGTTCCGGCTGGGGTACGCCCCCGACCGCAACGACGGACTGAAGGTGGCCCTGCTGGATCGCGGATTCACGGAGCGCGAACTGGTGGAGGCCGGACTGCTGGGCATGCCCGACGATGGCCGCGGCAGCTATGACCGGTTCCGCCACCGTCTGATGTTCCCCATCGGCGACCGCCGCAACCGGGTGATCGCCTTCGGCGGGCGCGCCCTGGGCGATGCACGGGCGAAATACCTCAACAGCCCCGAGTCACCGCTCTTCGACAAGGGCCGCAGTCTCTACAACCATGCCATGGCGCGGGAGGAAGCCCGATCCACCGGCACGGTGATCGTCGTCGAAGGCTACATGGATGTGATCGCGCTGGCGGAAGCAGGCTTTCGCAATACCGTGGCACCGCTCGGCACCGCCGTGACGGAGGATCAGATCGGCCTGCTCTGGCAGATGACGTCGGAGCCGATCATGTGCCTGGATGGCGATGCCGCCGGGCTGCGTGCCGCCCGGCGCGCCGCGGAACGCGCCCTGCCCCTGCTGAAACCCGGCAAGTCGCTGCGCTTTGCCTTGCTGGCGGAGGGTGTGGACCCTGACGACATGGTGCGCAACAACGGTCGCGAGGCCTTTGCGGCGCTGCTGGCCCGGACCACGCCCATGACCGCGATGCTCTGGCAGTCCCTGCTGGAGGAGCGGGAGATCGACACGCCGGAGCGGCGCGCGGCGCTGGAGAAGGACATCGACAGCCTGATCTTCTCCATCGCCGACGAGACGGTGCAGCGCCATTACCGCGACGATCTGAAGAACCGCATGCGAGAGGCGCTGCGCCCGCCTGCGCGCGCGCCCTACCAGGGCGGCCAGGGCAAGCCACCGCCCTGGGCGAAGGGCCGCGTCGCGGCGGAGGATGTGACCCGCCTGAAGGCCAGCATCGGCATGTCACCGCTGCGCACGCGAGAGGAGGCGATCGTCGCCGCCCTGCTGAAATGGCCGGTTCTGTGCAGCGACTTCGAGAACGAACTCGACGACCTGCAGCTTCAGAATTCCGATCTGGACACCTGCCTGATGCAGATCAGGGACGCAGTTTACAGGGACCCGGGACTTGACACAGAGGCTCTGTCACGCCACCTAAGCCGGTCAGGACTCGAACGGCTTGTGACCCGGATGAGTGCGCCCAGTGCGGCGCGTCTGGACTGGGCAGCGAAGCGAAATCCTCCTGCGGAGGCGATCCGACAGCTATTCGACGCCACGTTGCGTCGATACCGCGTAGAGGTGTTGCAGACGGACTATGAAGAAGCCGCGGCCCAGGCCCGGCGGGAAGTGACGGCAGAAGCTATCGAACGGATGGCGGCGCTCAGGCGCGCGCTTGATCGTGCGAAGGCAGAGGAACCGACGTCGGTCGGGATCGCAGGGGGTGGCGAACCGGCATGACGGCTTTCTCTGGCAGCAACGGGCTCCGATCCAGGGGAGCCCTGCGCGATCTCGAGGTTTCGGCGTTGGTGCAGGTCTGATTTCAGGACGGAAAACATATGGCGACCAAAGCAAACGAAAAAGAAGCAGCCGCGCGACCGGAACAGACGGACGGACCGTTGCTGGATCTTGCCCGGCAGGACATGAAGAAATTCGTCGCGAAGGCGAAGGAGCGTGGCTACGTCACCCATGACGAGCTGAACGCCGCGCTGCCGCAGGATCAGGTCTCCTCCGAGCAGATCGAGGATATAATGGCGATGCTGTCCGAAATGGGCATCAACGTGATCGAGAACGAGGAACAGGACCAGGAAGACAAGGACGGTGAGGAAGGCAAGCAACCCGCCACCACCTCCTCGTCCAGCACGTCATCCAGCGATGTGGAGCGCACCGACGACCCCGTGCGCATGTACCTGCGCGAGATGGGTTCGGTCGAACTGCTGTCGCGTGAGGGCGAGATCGCCATCGCCAAGCGCATCGAGGCCGGGCGCGAGAACATGATCGGTGGCCTGTGCGAGTCGCCGCTGACCATGCGTACGCTGATCGAATGGCGCGACGAGATCGTTGCCGAGAACATGCTGCTGCGTGACGTCATCGACCTGGAAAGCACCTACGGCAAGCCGGAGGGTCCGAGCGCCAACGACGACTCCGCCGATGACGAGGATGGTGAAGCCGGGACGAACGCCGATGCCACCGCGCGGAAAGCCAATGGCGAGGACAGGACCGACGGCCAGAAGGCTGCTGGCGGCAAGGCCGATGGCGAGAAGTCTTCCGACGACAGTTCGTCCGACGATGACGATGATGATTTCGACGATACCTCGCTGTCGCTCGCCGCGATGGAAGCGGCGCTGAAGCCGAGGATGCTGGAGACCTTCGACGAGATCGCCAAGCTGTTCAAGCGGATCGAGCGCGCACAGGACAAGCGCGTCAGCAGTGCGCTGGACGGTGGCGAGGTCTCGACCTCCGCCGAACGCCGTTTCCAGAAGATCCAGGCGGAAATGGTCGAGCACATGAAGGCCATCCGCTTCTCCAACGCCCGCATCGAGATGCTGGTCGGCGACCACTATGCCATCAACAAGAAGCTGATGGCGGCCGACGGCAAGCTGCTGCGCCTGGCGGAGAAGCATCGCGTGGACCGCCAGTCCTTCCTGGACCATCACTTCGGTCACGAACTTGATCAGGACTGGCTGGAGAATGTGGCCAAGCTGGACAAGAAGTGGGCCGCCTTCGCCTCCAACGAATTCGAGAAGGTGGAGGCCATTCGCGACGACTACAAGCAGATCGCCACGCTGGTCGGCCTGCCCATCGACGACCTGCGCCGCATCGTCTCCACCATCCAGCGCGGCGAACGCGACGCCCGCCGCGCCAAGAAGGAGATGGTGGAGGCCAACCTGCGCCTCGTCATCTCCATCGCCAAGAAGTACACCAACCGCGGCCTGCAGTTCCTTGACCTGATCCAGGAAGGCAACATCGGCCTGATGAAGGCGGTGGACAAGTTCGAGTATCGTCGTGGCTACAAGTTCTCCACCTATGCGACCTGGTGGATCCGGCAGGCGATCACCCGCTCCATCGCCGACCAGGCGCGGACGATCCGTATTCCGGTGCACATGATCGAGACGATCAACAAGCTGGTGCGCACGGGCCGCCAGATGCTGCACGAGATCGGACGCGAGCCGACCCCGGAGGAACTGGCCGAGAAGCTGGGCATGCCGCTGGAGAAGGTTCGCAAGGTGATGAAAATCGCCAAGGAACCGATCAGTCTGGAAACGCCCATCGGCGACGAGGAAGACAGCCACCTTGGCGACTTCATCGAGGACAAGAACGCTGTCCTGCCGATCGAGAGCGCGATCCACTCCAACCTGCGCGAGACCACGACACGGGTTCTGGCCAGCCTCACCCCGCGTGAGGAACGTGTGCTGCGCATGCGTTTCGGCATCGGCATGAACACCGATCACACGCTGGAGGAAGTCGGCCAGCAGTTCTCCGTCACCCGCGAGCGTATCCGCCAGATCGAGGCCAAGGCGCTGCGCAAGCTGAAGCACCCGTCTCGCAGCCGCAAGCTGCGGAGCTTCCTCGACAACTGATCCGGGTCCCGTCCCTTGCAGACACTGCCTGACCGCGCCGATGTCGTGATTGTCGGCGCGGGGATCGCCGGGACCGCGAGCGCCTGGTACCTGGCGCAGCGCGGCCTGTCGGTGGTGGTCTGCGAGAAGGGGCGCGTGGCGGGGGAGCAATCCTCCCGCAACTGGGGCTTCGTCCGCCAGCAGGGCCGTGACCCCGCCGAAATTCCGCTGATGATGGAATCCAACCGCATCTGGCGCACGCTGGAGCGGGATCTGAACGCCGATCTGGAATGGACGGTCGGCGGCAATTTCGTCTGCTTCCAGTCAGAGGAAGACCGCGCGACCTTCACGCGCTGGCGTGGCATCGCGGCGCAGCATGGCCTGCATTCCCGTATTGTCGAACCGTCCGAGATGCAGCAGATCGTGCCGGACAGCCAGCTTGGCAGACTGGGGGGCATCTACACCGAAAGCGATGGCCATGCGGAACCGGCCAAGGTCACCGTGGCGCTGCAACGCGCGGCGGAGGGCCGGGGTGCCACGTTCCTGACAGACTGCGCCGTCCTTGGCGTGGAGACCGCCGGCGGCAGCGTCTCGGGCGTCGAGACCGAACACGGGATGATCCGCGCGAAGACGGTCGTTCTGGCCTGCGGGGCCTGGACCAGCCGGATGCTGGCGCATCTGGGGCTGAAATTCCCACAGGTCTGGATCACCGGCTCCGTTGCCCGCACCACGGCGGCGCCACCCATCTCGAATGCGGCCACATGGGCCGGAGTCGCCTTCCGCCAGCGCCGTGACGGCACCCTGAACATCGCCACCCGATCCGCCGATCACGATCTGACCGTCGAGAGCCTGCTGTTTGGCCGGGTGTTCCTCGACGACTACCGCAAGCATGGGCGCGATCTGCGGCTGCGCTTCGGGCGGGCCAGTCTCGCCCTCGCCCTCGGTCGCTATTCGAAGGCGGCCCTGCGCCGGGAACTCACCCGCTACCGCACCCTCGACCCGGCCCCGAACCACCGGCAGCTCGACGATGTCCTGGCCCGTCTGAAACAGGCGATCCCGGCAACCGCCGACGTCACGCTGAGCAAGACCTGGGCCGGATATATCGACATGACACCGGACATGCTGCCGGTCCTGGACCATCTGGACCAGCCGTCGGGGCTGGTGGTGGCCAGCGGCTTCTCCGGCCACGGTTTCGGCATGGGACCGATTGTCGGGCGGCTGGTTTCGGAGATCATCGCCGACGGCAAGCCGTCGCTGGACCTGCATGCCTTCCGTTTCAGCCGCTTTGCGGAGGATGGCCCCCTGACCTCCGATACCGTCATTTGACGGCAGCGGACGGCTTCCCGTAACCTTCTCCCCCGGGGAGAGAATTCATGAATGAGACGTTCGAGACCGTGGTGCTGGAGCGGCCATCGCCGCATGTGCTGGTGGTGCGCCTGAACCGCCCCGAAGCCCGCAATGCGATGAACACGCAGATGGGTCACGACCTGAAGGCCATCTGGCAGCAGATGTATGTCGATCCCGGCGATACCCGGTGCATCGTTCTGACCGGAACGGGTGACAAGGCCTTCTGTGCCGGCGGGGATCTGAAGCAGCGCAACAACATGACCGACGCCCAGTGGCAGCAGCAGCATGCGCTGTTCGAACAGGGCACGCTGGCGCTGATGGACTGTCCGGTTCCGGTGATCGCTGCCGTCAATGGCGCGGCGTTCGGCGGCGGCTGCGAGTTCGTCTGTGCCGCGGATTTCGCCTATGGCTCGACCAATGCCCGCTTTGCCCTGACGGAAGTCTCGCTGGGCATCATGCCAGGCGCCATGGGCACACAGAACCTGCCCCGTGCGGTGGGCATTCGCCGCGCCAAGGAGATCATCCTGACCGCCAGCCCCTTCACGGCGGAGGAGGCTCTGGCCTGGGGCCTGCTGAACAAGGTCTGCGCGCCGGAGGATCTCATGGCGACCGCGCTGGAGACGGCGGAGCGCATCGCGGGCAATGCCCCGATCTCCACCCGGCAGGCGAAGAAGTCGATCTCCATGTCCACGCAGGTGGGGTACCATACGGGCTACATGTACGAGATCGAGGCCTACAACCGCATGGTCCCGACCGAGGACAGGCTGGAAGGCGTGCGGGCGTTCAACGAGAAGCGCCGCGCCGACTTCAAGGGCCGGTGAAAGGGAGAAGTATGATGGAACGCGATGTCATCCTGCGTGAGGTTGGTCTGCGGGACGGGCTTCAGATGGTGAAGTCCCAGTTCCCGACGGAGGCAAAGAAACAGTGGATCAGTGCCGCGGTCGCGGCAGGGATGCCTGAGATCGAGGTCTGTTCGTTCGTGCCGCCGCACGTGGTGCCGCAGTTCAGCGATCATGCCGAGGTCGTGGCGCACGCCCGGACCCTGGCAGACCTGACCGTCTCCGCCCTGGTGCCCAATGCGAAGGGTGCGGAGCGGGGCTTCCAGTTGGGCGTCGACAAGCTGAACTTCGTCCTCTCGGCCTCCGAGACCCACAATCAGAAGAACGTCCGCTGTTCGACGGAACAGTCGCTGGAACGCTTCGAGCAGGTGATGGAGGTGAAACGCTCCAATCCCGACTATGCGAAGACCAGCGTCGGTGGCGGCGTCTCAACGGCGCTTGGCTGCACCATGGAAGGCCCGATCGAACCCTCCCGCGTGATGTGGCTGATCGAGGAATATCTGAAACGGGGCGCGGACGAGGTCGGCATTGCCGACACCGTGGGCTATGCCAACCCGGCACAGGTCAAGGCCGTGTTTCAGGAGGCGATCCGCAACTTCGGCGACGACACGACCATCGTCGCCCATTTCCACGACACCCGTGGCCTCGGCCTCGCCAACGCGCTTGCCGCGCTCGATGCCGGGTGTCGGGTGTTCGATGCCTCGCTGGCCGGTCTCGGCGGCTGCCCCTTTGCGCCGCTCGCCACCGGCAATGTGGTGATGGAGGATCTGGTGTTCATGCTGGAGGCGATGGGCATGCGCACCGGCATCGATCTGGATGCACTGGTGGCGATCCGCGATCTGCTGACCACCAACCTGCCCGATGAACCGCTGCACGGCATGATCGCGAAGGCCAGCGTGCCGAAGGGCTTCGTCCCCGCCTCCGCCGCCCTCGCCGCCGAGTGAACACCAGACGGGAAACCCTGCCATGAATGCCGATACGACAATGAATGCGTCCACCGCCGTTTCCATGGAGCTGGGGGAGGACTGGCGCGACATCCGTGATCAGGTGCGCCGTATCTGCGAGGGATTTCCCGGCAGCTACTGGCAGGATCTGGACGAGAAATCGCTCTACCCGGATGCCTTCGTCGAGGCGCTGACCAAGTCGGGCTATCTGGGGGCGCTGATCCCGGAGGAATACGGCGGGTCCGGCCTGCCGGTGCGCGCGGCCTCCGTGATCCTGGAGACCATCCATGCTTCGGGCTGCTCCGCCGCCGCCTGTCACGCACAGATGTACATCATGGGCACGCTGCTGCGGCATGGATCGGAGGAGCAGAAGCAGAAGTACCTGCCGAAGATCGCGACCGGTGAACTGCGCCTGCAGGCCTTTGGCGTGACGGAACCGACCACCGGATCGGACACGACCCAGTTGAAGACCCGAGCGGTACGCGACGGCGACAGCTATGTGGTCAACGGCCAGAAGATCTGGACCAGCCGCGCGCTGCAGTCCGACCTGATGCTGCTGCTGGCCCGGACCACGCCTGCCGATCAGGTGCAGAAGCGGACCCAGGGCCTGTCCGTCTTCCTGGTCGACCTGCGGGAAGTGAAGGGCAACGGCTGCGAGATCCGCCCCATCCCGACCATGGTGAACCACAACACCAACGAGGTCTTCTTCGACAACATGCGCATCCCCGCCGACAGCCTGATCGGCGAGGAAGGTCGCGGCTTCAAGTACATCCTGGACGGGATGAATGCCGAACGCGTGCTGGTGGCATCGGAAGCCATCGGTGACGGCAAGTATTTCACGGAGAAGTCCGTGGCCTACGCCAATGACCGCTCCGTCTTCGGGCGCGCCATCGGCCAGAACCAGGCCATCCAGCACCCCATCGCGCGGGCCTATGGCGAACTGCAGGCGGCGGAACTGATGGTCCGGCAGGCGGCGGCACTGTTCGACGCGGGTCAGGAATGCGGTGAGGCCGCCAACCTGGCCAAGCTGCTGGCGTCGGAGGCGGCGTGGAAGGCGGCGGATACCTGCATGCAGACCCACGGCGGTTTCTCCTTCGCCCGGGATTTCCAGATCGAGCGGAAGTGGCGGGAGTGCCGCCTGTTCCAGATCGCCCCGATCTCGTCCAACATGATCCTGAACTTCGTCGCGCAGAACGTGCTCGGTCTGCCGCGATCCTATTGAGGGGGGCTGGACAACCCTGCACTATTGGCATGTCGGGCGGGGGCGGTTCGCCCCATACTGCTGCCGACCAACAAACGCAAAGAAACGCATAATTCCGGGAGGATCGAGAAATGCTGAGTGTGGAAACCCCGCAGGACCTGAAGAACCATGTCGGCGCCGATTGCGGCGTGTCGGATTGGGTGACCATTGATCAGGCGATGATCAACAAGTTTGCCGATGCGACCGGCGATCATCAGTGGATCCATGTCGATGTGGAACGCGCCAGGAAGGAAATGCCGAACGGCCAGACCATCGCTCATGGTTTCCTGACCCTGTCGCTGGTGCCGCTGCTGTCGGCCCAGACCCTGACGGTCGAGAAGCGCAGCAGGGGCATCAACTACGGCTCCAACAAGGTGCGTTTCACAAACATGGTGCCCGCCGGCAGCCGTGTCCGCCTGCGCCAGAAGATCAAGGAAGTGAACGATGTTTCCGGCAATGGCGTGCAGGTGATCTCCGAGATGTCGATGGAGATCGAAGGCCAGGAACGCCCGGCGATGGTGGCGGAATTCATCAGCCTTTCCTTCGCCTGACCGGGTCCCAGCAATGACCGGCACACAGGTGACGGCAGCTCTGGCGGCGCGGGCCGCCGGGCTGCACCTCGACGATATCGACGATGACGCGCGCGCGGTTGCCCGGCAGTGCCTGCTGGACTGGTTCGCCGTGACCATCGCCGGGGCGGATGAGCCCTGTGTGGCGCTGCTGACGGCGGAGGCGGAGGAGCAGGGCGGCAACCCGCAATCGACCCTGATCGGTCACGGACTGCGGCTGTCGACGCGGCAGGCCGCGCTGGTCAACGGCACCGCAAGTCATGCCCACGACTATGACGATGTGAACATGACCCTTTCCGGCCATGCGACCGTTGCCGTGGCGGGGGGACTGCTGGCGCTGGCCGAGAAGCTGGATGCCTCGGGCGAGGATGTGCTGACTGCCTTCGTTGCCGGGTACGAGACCGCCTGTCGCGTCGGGGCGCTGGTGATGCCGGGACATTATGCGATGGGGTTCCACTCCACCGCGACGGCGGGAACCTTCGGGGCGGCGGCGGCCTGCGGTCGCCTGCTGGGGCTGGATGCGGACCAGATGGCCCGCGCCTTCGGCATTGCCGGAACCATGGCCGCCGGGCTGAAGAGCCAGTTCGGCACCGACTGCAAGCCGTTCCACGCTGGCCGGGCGACGGAGGCCGGTCTGATGGCCGCCACCATGGCCGCGCGCGGCTTCACGTCCCGCAGTGACATTCTGGATTGCGAGCAGGGCTTCGCCGCGACCCATTCGAAGCACTTCAATCCGGAGGCAGCGGTGGGTGACGCACCGGGTGGCGGCTTCCATGTCCGCAACAACCTGTTCAAGTATCACGCGGCCTGCTACCTGACCCACGCCGCCATCGAGAGTGGCCGTCAGATCCGGGCCGAACACGCCCCTGCCGCGGACGAGATCGCCGCCGTCTCCATCCAGGTGGAAAAGGGCGCGGACCGTGTCTGCAACATCGCGGAACCCGCAACGGGGCTGGAGACCAAGTTCTCGCTGCGCATGACCACGGCCTTCGCGCTGGCCGGTATCGATACGGCGGGCATGGTCAACTACACGGCGGCGAATGCCACCGACCCGCGCCTGACGGCGCTTCGGGACCGGGTGCAGGTCGATCTGACCAGCGGCATCTCCGCCACCTTCTCCGACGTGACGGTGACCCTGAAGGATGGCACACGGCTGCAGGCAAGCCACGACAGCGGCATTCCCGCCGCCGACGTGAGCATGCAGGGACAGCGCATCGGGGCCAAGTTCGATGCCCTGGCCAAGCCGGTGATCGGTGACAATCGCGCCGGTGCACTGCGCGCGGCGCTGGAGAACATCGAGACGGCCCCCTCCATCGCCGAGATCATGCAGATCGCCGCCTGATCGTCGCCCGCGTTCCACGTCTATGGATAACGGCACCATGAGTGTCGCTATCGCCCCAACGAGAGATACCGCATGTCCAAGCAGCCCCGCGACCTGACCGCCCTGGTCGATCCGAAGTCCATTGCCGTCATCGGCGCGTCAAATGATCCCTACAAGTTCGGCGGTCGCCCGATCCGCTACATGCGGGAGGCGAAGTTCGCGGGACCGATCTATCCGATCCATCCGCGCGAGACGGAGATCCAGGGCCTGAAGGCCTATTCGGATATCCGCGAGGTGGGACAGCCCATCGACATGGCGATCATCACCATCCCTGCCCCCGGCGTTGCCGACGTGGTCGATGCCTGTGCGGAGGCGGGCGTGAAGTCCTGTGTCATCTTCTCGTCAGGCTTCTCGGAGGTCGGCGGGGAAGCGCATGAGTGGCAGGAGCGGATATCCGCGACCGCCGCCCGCTCGGGCCTGCTGGTACTCGGCCCCAACTGTCTCGGCACCCTGACGCCGCAGGGTTGGGCCATCGGCACCTTCAGCACCATGTTCGACCATGGCTGGCCGGTTCCCGGACACCTGACCATCATGACCCAGTCCGGCGCTGTCGGCGGCCATATCCTGGTCGCAGCGCGTGAGCGCGGACTCGGCATCCGCACCTGGGTGGCAACCGGCAACGAATCCGACGTCGATGTGGCTGACTGCATCGCCTTCGGTGCGACCGACCCGGAAACGAAGGTCATCGCCGCCTACATGGAGGGCTGCAAGAATCCGGAGCGGCTGATCGCGGCGCTGAAGATGGCGCGCGATGCAGGCAAGCCGGTGATCTGCATGAAGGTGGGATCGTCAGAGGTGGGCGCCGCCGCCGCCGCGACGCACACGGCCTCGCTGGCCGGCGC
Source organism: Minwuia sp. IMCC3009 (assembly GCF_029909415.1). Classification (GTDB taxonomy): domain Bacteria; phylum Pseudomonadota; class Alphaproteobacteria; order Minwuiales; family Minwuiaceae; genus Minwuia. Next base: position 695,289 of record NZ_CP123781.1, on the reverse strand, counting down.
GGATGCCGTTTTCGATGCGGTCTTCCGCCAGTATGGCGTCTATCGCGCCTACAGCCTGGACGAGATGATGGATGTCGCCGGTGCGGCACTGGTCAGTCCGTTGCCGAAGGGCCGCAGGCTGGGGATCGTCACCGTCTCCGGCGGTGCCGGAGTGATGGCCGCAGACGCGGCCGCCGATCTGGGCCTCGAAGTGCCGGAACTGCCCGCCATCGCTCAGAAGGCGGTGAAGGATGCCCTGCCCTATGCCGCCGCGCGCAATCCGGTGGATGTCACCGCCACCGCGACCAACGACTTCCACCTGTTGCAGCAGGGTCTGGAGGCCATGCTGGACCATGGCAATGTGGACATGACGGTGATCTTCCTCTCCACCGTCGGCTTCAGCCCGCGCATCATGGAGGGGCTGAAGGACATCTTCCCCGCCATCCGCCGGAAGTACCCCGATGCCATCATGGCCGTGTCCATGATGTGCACCCCGGAGAACCGCCGCAAGTTTGAGGACGACGGCTATCTGGTGATCGAGGATCTGAACGATGCCGTGCATATCCTGGCGGCGCTGGCGCGCATCCGCGAGAGCCTGGAACGGCCGAACAGCGCCGATGGCCTGGACGCACCGGGTGTGCTGTCGCACATCCCGACCGGCGCGCTGAACGAGGCGGAGGCTGCCGGTCTGCTGTCGGAGTCCGGGCTGCAGTTCCCGAGCATTCATGTCGCCACCAATGCGTCCGAGGCAGAGGCCGCCGCGCGCAAGATCGGCGGACCGGTGGCGATGAAGGTGCTTTCGGGCGCCATCCAGCACAAGAGCGACATCGGCGGTGTCCGTCTGAATGTCACCGCCGACAAGGCGGCAGAGGCCTACGCCGGGATCATGAGTTCCGTCGGCAACCACGAACCCAACACACCGCTGGACGGAGTTCTGGTCGCGCCAATGGCTCCGAAGGGCGTCGAGACCATCATCGGTGTACAGAACGACCCGGTCTTCGGCCCCGTGGTGATGTTCGGTCTGGGCGGCGTGTTCGTCGAGGTGCTGAAGGATGTGACCTTCCGGGTCGCCCCGTTCAACGAGGCGGAGGCCCACCGGATGATCCGCGAGCTGAAGGGACTGCCGCTGCTGCAGGGCGCGCGTGGTGCCGAACCGGCCGATCTCGACGATCTGGCCCGGACCCTGTCGAAGGTTTCGGTCTATGCTGCGGCGCAGGGCGACCAGTTCACCTCCATCGACATCAACCCCTATGTGGCGCTGCCAAAGGGCGGCGTTGCACTGGATGCGGTGATCGTACCCAAGGCGTAGATATTGCGCCGGGAACAGGCTGCCGAGGGGGCAGGAGCATCGGGCTGTTCCGATCCGGCTGCGTGAACTCTGCCTGAGCCGTTCAGCGCGCCTGCTCGAGACGTTCGGCGACCAGATTCAGGCGGTCGCCGCCCCAGAACAGCTCACCGTCCAGAGTGATGCTCGGCACGCCGAACACGCCGGCGGCTTCGGCTCCGGCGCGCTGCCCGTCATGCAGCTTGCCGCCCTCGCCCTCGTACCACGCCGCGAACTCCGTGGTGTCGGCACCGATCTGTTTCAGCAGCGCCTCGATCACTTCCGGGTCGCTGGTTTCCAGATCGCGCTGGAAGAACCGCCTGAAGGCCGTACCGAGGTAGGGCCGGATCAGGCCCTGACGGTCGGCATAGGACATGCCGATCCCGGCGGGGCGTGAATCGAAGATCTTCTTTGGCCCGTAAAGCGTCAGCCCCTGACGGTTGGCCAGTCGGCGACAGTCCATGTAGGCGTATTTCACCTTGCGCCAGTTGTGCTCTGTCCGGACATCGACCGCGTCCAGATAGGTATCGATATGTAGGGTCAGATGACGCCAGATGAAAGGCTTGCCCCAGGCATCCTCCAGCCGACAGGTCTCGGCGTAGGCGAGAAAGGCATAGGGGCTCTTCACATCCGTGTAGCAGACGACTTCCATGATGCTCAGGCTGCCTCCTGCTTCGGCAAATGACCGGTCTTCACATAGAGCAGGCAACCGCCGTCCGACCTCGGCGCATGGTCCGTACCGTCCGCAAGACGGAACCAGGTTCCGGCCGGGTAGCTGCCGTTTTCATCCGCAATCTCGCCTTCGATGACGAAGACTTCCTCCCCGCCGTCATGGACATGATGCGGCACCGTGGTGCCGGGGGCGAGGCGGGAGAGGTAGATCGTCTCCGGGTAGCCAGGCTCGTCGAAGACCGTGAAACGCTGCCGCCCCGGTCCGGTCTCGTGCCAGCCGTCGGCATCCGTCGTATCCACGCGGCGGGTAGGCCGTTCCTCACCCGGATACTGGCAGAGCTTCACCAGCAGGGTGCAGCCGGTCTCGGTCTGCGGCTGGTGTCGTGACCCGGTCGGCAGCAGCGTGAAACTTCCCTTCGGGTAGCTGCCGAACTCGTCCGCGAAGACACCGTCCAGAACCAGCACCTCCTCCCCCAGCGGATGATCGTGCATCGGGAACCCGCAACCGGGATCGAACCGGACGATGGAGGTGACCATCCCCTTCTCCGTGTCGCCGACCAGTTCCAGGCGCTTGCGCCAGACACCCGGGGCCGGGCTGGCCTGCCACTCCAGGGCATTCGTGTCGACAACGGCGCTCTTGCGCCGGTCACCATGCAGGTCACTCATGTCCGTCACTGCCTTTCGCAAGGGTGTTCCTGGCCGCTAAACTACCGCAGCACGCACGCAAGACAAATGCTTCGGGGAGGGCAGGGTGCAAGAAATCATCATCAGCCGACGGTTCCAGGGACCGTCGCAATCCGCCAATGGCGGCTATGTCACCGGCCTGATGGCGGAACTGATCGATGGCCCGGCGGAGGTGACGCTGAAGGCACCGCCACCCCTGGAGAAGCCGCTGTACGTGAACGCCACGGACGATGGTTTCGCGATGATGGATGGCCAGACCGTGATCGCCACGGTACGCGGCGTCCCGGCAAAGCAGATGGACCTGCCGGACTGTCCTGATCCGGCCGCGACTGCCGCAGCCACGGCGCGCTATCCCGGACATGACCACAGTCCCATCCCGCACTGCTTCGTCTGCGGCTCGAAACGGGATGACGGCGATGCCCTGCGTGTCTTCACCGGCCCGGTGGAAGGCCGCGACATGGCGGCAGCGCCCTGGGTGCCACATGCCAACTTCGCCGATGAGTCGGGAACGGTTGCGAAGCGCTATCTGCTGGCCGCGCTCGACTGCCCCGGCGCCTGGGCCTGGTACGGCCAGACCGGTGGCCACATGCTGCTGGGAAGGATGCATTGCGAGACGCTGGGCAGTGTCTCGGCGGGCGAGGCCTGCACGGTAACCGCCTGGCCCATGGGACGCGATGGCCGCAAGGTCTGGGCCGGAACCGCCGTCCACAACGCGCAGGGGACCGTTGTCGCCTTCGGATATGCCACCTGGATCACGGTCGCGGAGGTCAGCTAGACCGCTCCCCCACCCGGGGACCGGTTCAGAGACCGCCGCGCGAAATGACGAAGTCCCGGATGGTGTCCACGCCGTCCCCATGCTTGACCCGGGCGAAGACATAGGGGCGGTCGCCCCGCTGCGCGGCCGCATCGCGATCCATGCGCCCCAGGTCAGCCCCCACCAGCTCCGCCAGGTCGGTCTTGTTGATGATCAGCATGTCGGAGCGCGTGATGCCGGGGCCGCCCTTCGCCGGGATCTTGTCACCCGCCGAAACATCGATGACATAGAGCGTGATGTCGGCCAGTTCCGGACTGAAGGTGGCAGCCAGGTTGTCGCCACCACTCTCGATCAGGATCACGTCCAGATCGGGGAAGCGGTCCCACATGTCGGCGACGGCGGCCAGGTTGATGGAGGCATCCTCCCGGATCGCCGTGTGCGGGCAGCCTCCGGTCTCCACCCCCATGATCCGTTCCGGTGGCAGTGCGCCGGTCCGGGTCAGGATTTCCGCATCTTCCTTGGTGTAGATATCGTTGGTGATGGCGGCGACAGAGAAGGAACGGCTGAGTTCCTTCGACAGTTGCTCCATCAGCGCCGTCTTGCCGGAGCCGACGGGACCACCGATGCCGACGCGCAGCGGACCATTGGGTGAAGCGGATGCAGTCATGATCGGAAGAGCCTCGTTCGTTGGGTTTCATGCTGCATCGACGCAATGTCGGCAGCCAGGCAGCAGGTGGCAATCTCGTCCAGGCTCGTGGCCATGGCAACGTCCGCAAGCGCCTCCAGTCGCGGTTCCACAAGACGCAGCAGGTGCAGCCCGTCGGTCTGGCCCAGCGGCACCAGCCGGACAATGGCCGAGATCAGGTTGGCGGCGAAGGCATGCAGATAGCCGACGATGACGGGCCGCAGCGCCAGTCCGTGCCCGGCAGCGGCAGCACCCACCGCAACCGGATAGGCTACCGGCGCAATCGCGGCACCGGCCCGCAACCCATCGATGGCCGGGGTCGGCCAGGCTGCGGCAATGGCGGTCAGGAACGCCCTGCCCTGTGCCTCCGTCTCCAGCGCCAGCTCCGATGTGGCGGTCAGGGCAACAGCTTCTTCCGCCACGTCGTGCAGGCGATGGCTGTCCCCGGCCGTCACGGCGCGCCACGCCTCCGCCAGCAGCACCGCATCCGACTTGCCACCACCATCTGTCAACAGGTCCAGCACCCAGTCACCGGCGGTGGCACGGTCGCGGATATGCTCCAGTTCGACCGCGCGCTCCAGCCCATGACTGTAGGTATAGGCCCCGACAGGAAAGGACGGCGACAGCCAGGTCAGCAGCCGTGGCAGGTCCGCGTCAGACGGCATTCGCAATATCCTCGGGCAGCAGTTCGCCATCGTCGCCCGCATGGTCATGGTCGTGATCGTGCGCATGCGCATGGCCGTGACTGTGGCCATGGTCATGACCATGCACCGGACCATGGCCATAGGCACCACCCTCCGGCGTGAAGGCCGCGGACAGATGTCTGGTCTCGCCCCCCAGGCCGCGCACCATGTCCTCGATCACATGATCGGAGCGGATACGCAGACGGTCGCCGTCCAGTTCCGTCGGCAGATGCCGGTTGCCGAGGTGCCAGGCAATGCGCATCAGCGCATCGGCATCCGGTGCGGTGATCTCCGTCAGTTGCTCCAGCGCGGGCAGCACGGCAACCGTCCGCCCGTCCGTCAGCCGCAGTCCGTCACCATCCTTCAGGTCCGGCACCTGCGCCAGATCAAGGACGAACGACAGGCCGTCACAGCCTTCGAGTTTCAGTCGCCGACGACGCCGATCCTCGATATCCAGAACAACGCGGTCGACCGCAGTCGCGGTGTCCCAGGTTCCGGCCTCCAGTACTTCGTGTGCGCGCAATCCCATCAGAACAGGAAATAGCGCTGCGCCATCGGCAATACATCCGCCGGTTCGCAGGTCAGCAGTTCACCGTTCGCCCGCACCTCGTAGGTCTCCGGATTCACCTCGATATCGGGCAGCGTGTCGTTCAGCACCATGGAGGCCTTGCCGATGCCGCCGCGCACGTTCTCGATGGCAACGCATTCCTTCGCCAGACCCAGCGAGGCACCGATACCCGCGTCCCGGGCGGCACCCGAGACGAAGGTGACGGAGGATGCGGTCATCGCCTTGCCGAAGCTGGCGAACATGGGGCGGTAGTGCACCGGCTGCGGCGTCGGGATCGACGCGTTCGGATCCCCCATCATGGCGGAGGCGATGCTGCCGCCCTTCAGGATCAGGTCCGGTTTCACGCCAAAGAAGGCCGGTGTCCAGACCACCAGATCGGCCAGCTTGCCGACCTCGACGGAGCCGATCAGGTTCGACATGCCATGCGCGATGGCCGGATTGATCGTGTACTTGGCGATATAGCGGCGGACGCGGAAATTGTCGTTGTCGCCGCTCTCCTCCGGCAACCGTCCGCGCTGGCGCTTCATCTTGTCCGCCGTCTGCCAGGTGCGAATGATGACCTCCCCCACCCGGCCCATCGCCTGACTGTCTGAGGCGATGATGGAGAACGCGCCCATGTCGTGCAGGATGTCTTCCGCCGCGATGGTCTCCCGCCGGATGCGGCTTTCGGCAAAGGCCACGTCCTCGGGGATGTTGCTGTCCAGGTGATGGCAGACCATCAGCATGTCCAGATGCTCGTCGATGGTGTTCACCGTGAAGGGGCGCGTCGGATTGGTGGACGACGGGATGACGTTCGGCTCGCCGCAGACCTTGATGATGTCCGGCGCATGGCCACCGCCCGCGCCCTCCGTATGGAAGGCATGAATCGTGCGGTTCTTGAACGACGCCACGGTGTTCTCGACGAAGCCGGATTCATTCAGCGTGTCGGTATGGATCATCACCTGCACGTCCATCTCGTCGGCCACCGACAGGCAGCAGTCGATGGCGGCGGGCGTGGTGCCCCAGTCCTCGTGCAGTTTCATGCTGCAGGCCCCGGCCAGCACCTGCTCGCGCAGCGCCTCCGGCGTGGAGGCATTGCCCTTGCCCGACAGGCCAAGATTGACCGGAAAGCTGTCGAAGGCCTGCAGCATCCGCCCGATGTGCCACGGGCCGGGCGTGCAGGTCGTGGCATTGGTGCCGGTCGCCGGACCGGTGCCGCCGCCCAGCATGGTGGTGACACCGCTGGTCAGCGCCTCCTCGATCAGTTGCGGGCAGATGAAATGGATATGGGCATCGAAACCACCGGCGGTGATGATCTTGCCCTCACCCGCGACGGCCTCCGTCCCGGGACCGACGATGATGTCGACGCCAGGCTGGGTATCCGGGTTGCCGGCCTTGCCGACGCCGACGATGCGTCCGTCGCGGATGCCGATGTCGGCCTTGATGATGCCGGTGTGATCGACGATCAGCGCATTGGTGATGACCGTGTCCACGGCGCCCCCGGCGCGGGAGACCTGGGACTGGCCCATGCCGTCACGGATGACCTTGCCGCCGCCGAACTTCACTTCCTCGCCGTAGATGGTGCGGTCTTCCTCCACCTCCACGAACAGCTCCGTATCCGCCAGCCGGACCTTGTCCCCGACGGTGGGGCCGAACATGTCCGCATAGGCGGCACGATTGATCCTGTAGGCCATCAGTCGAGATCCCCCATGATCTTCTGATTGAAGCCGAAGACGCGGCGGTCCCCGGCCAGCGGCACCAGCGTCACGTCACGGGACTGGCCCGGTTCGAACCTGACCGCGGTCCCTGCCGGAATGTCGAGGCGCATGCCGCGCGCCTTCTCCCGGTCGAATTCGAGGCCCGGATTGGTTTCCTGGAAATGGTAGTGGCTGCCGACCTGCACCGGCCGGTCGCCGGTGTTGGCAACGGACAGCGTCACGGTCTCGGCACCTTCGTTGAGGACGATCTCGCCCTCAGCCGCAATGATTTCACCCGGTATCATGCTGCCCTCCCTCAACGGATCGGTTCGTGGACGGTGACCAGCTTGGTCCCGTCGGGGAAAGTGGCCTCGACCTGCACGTCATGGATCATCTCCGCGATGCCTTCCATGACCTGATCGCGGCTGATCACGGTGGCGCCTGCCGACATCAGGTCGGCAACCGAGCGGCCATCCCGCGCGCCCTCCACCACGAAGTCGGAAATCAGGGCGATGGCTTCCGGGTAGTTCAGCTTCACGCCGCGTTCCAGCCGCCGTCGGGCCACCATGGCAGCCACGGAGATGAGCAGCTTGTCCTTCTCCCTCGGTGTCAGGTTCATGTCTGTCGCCTCCCCTTCGCGTCGTCGTGGAACGCCTAGATTCGGAATACCGCAGGCAGCCGTTCCGGATGCCCCATGATTGCGTGTCGCAGTGCCGGGAGCAAACGGGCAAGAATGCCGCGCATGCCGTCGCCGTCGGTCGCCAGGATACGCCCCAGCACAAGACCCTGCCGCAGCGTGGCCCCGGCGTGCGCACCGCCCAGGTCCCGGATCAGGCCCAGCAGCATCTCCGTCATCCCTGCCGGTGCCTGCAGGATCAGGCTGGCCCAGGACTCCGCGCCGCCCAGCAGAGCAGGCCGGAGGCGCTGTTCACGGATTGCCGCGCCAAGTTCGAAGGCATCGTGCAGGATCAGCCGTCCGTCACGCCGCACCCGCCAGTGATCGCGCACCAGCCCTTCCGCCACCGTCTCACCCATGGCCTTGCGGCCCAGAATGACGGTTTCGGCGGCCAGGAACCGCGCGCCATCGGCCAGATCGACATCGGTGCTGCGGTTCATCCGTCCGCCGTCGAACAGGATCGTCTCCTGCGGCAGCCATTCCGCCCGTGCGTCCTTCGACACCTTCAGCCGGTTGCGCACCCGCGCGTCACCGCCGGAGCTGCGGTAGACCCGCTCCGCCGCCTGGGTGCTGACGCAGGCGATCGCGGATCCCTGCCAGGCCACGTCGGTCGAAACATCATCGCCGCCGGTCAGACCGCCCGCGGTATTGATCAGCACAGCCGTCTTCGGATCACCGGCATAGCAGTTGGGCAGACGGGCCTTCATGCAGCCCTGTTGATGGAGGTCGGCCAGCGCCGTCCGTGCGCCTACCCCCAGGAAGGCGACACGGGCCACACCGACCGACCGGGGCGGACCGGCGCGGCCTGCCGTGGGCGCCGGTTCCACCGTTTCAGACTGTGAGATGGGCTCTGACATCATCCTCGTTCATCTCGTCAGCCTTGCCGGAGAGCACGATTTCGCCCCGATCCATGACATGGAACGTGTCGGCGAGCTCCTTTGCAAACTCGAAATACTGCTCGACCAGCAGAATCGCCATGTCACCCCTGTCGCGCAGCAGGCTGATGACCCGGCCAATGTCCTGGATGATGGACGGCTGAATGCCTTCCGTGGGTTCATCGAGCAGGAGCACCCTTGGCCGTGTGACCAGTGCGCGGGCGATGGCCAGTTGCTGCTGCTGACCACCCGACAGGTCACCGCCACGCCGACCCAGCATGTCCTTCAGCACCGGAAACAGGTCGAACAGTTCCTCCGACACGTGCCGATCCGAAGCCTTCAGACAGGCGTAGCCGGTCTCAAGATTCTCCCGCACGGTCAGCAGGGGGAAGATCTCCCGCCCCTGCGGCACGAAGGCGATCCCCTCCCGCGCCCGCTCGAACGGTCGCATCCGGTCGACCGGCTTGCCGTCCAGCGCAATGCTGCCGGACATGATGCCCTGCTGTCCGACGATGGCGCGCAGGGTCGAGGTCTTGCCGACACCGTTGCGGCCCATCAGACAGGTCACCTTGCCCGGTTCCGCTGTGAGTGAAACACCCCACAGTGCCTGGGAGGCGCCGTAGGAGAGGTTGATTTCGTTCACTTCCAGCATGGTTCAGCGCCCCAGATAGACTTCGATGACGCGCTTGTCGGCGCTGACCGTGTCCAGCGATCCCTCGGCCAGGACGGAGCCTTCATGCAGCACCGTGACCTTGACACCCAGATCGCGGACGAAGGTCATGTCATGTTCGACAACCACCACCGAATGGTTCTCCGCGATTTCCTTCAGCAGGCGCGCGGTTTCGGCGGTCTCGTCATCGGTCATGCCCGCCGCCGGTTCGTCCACCAGCAGCAGCTTCGGGTCCTGGGCCAGCAGCATCCCGATCTCCAGCCACTGCTTCTGTCCGTGGCTGAGCGATCCGGCGATCTCGTTGGCGTGATCGCCCAGACGGGTGATCCCCAGGATCTCGTCGATGCGCCGCCTGGACTCGTTCGACAGCATCCAGAGCAGGCTTGAACGCACCGAGCGGTCCGCCTTCAGCGCAAGTTCCAGATTGTCGTGCACGGTCTGGGTCTCGAAGACCGTCGGCTTCTGGAACTTGCGACCGATCCCGAGTTCGGCGATCGCCGCCTCGTCATGCTTGGTCAGATCGACACTGCCCTCGAAGACCACCTGACCGGAGTCGGGCCGGGTCTTGCCGGTGATGATGTCCATCATCGTGGTCTTGCCTGCCCCGTTGGGGCCGATGATCGCGCGCATCTCGCCCGCATCGAGCACCAGCGACAGGTCGTTCAGCGCACGAAAGCCGTCGAAGGAGACGTTGACACCATCCAGATACAGGATGCTGTCGGCCATGGAGATGTTCAGGGACTGGTTCATGACCGGCCCTCCATGGCGCGGGCTTCCCGCCAGTTCCTGATCTTCGTCATTATGGGCGACGGCCCGCCGTCACCGCTGCCGTTGATGGCACCGACGATGCCGCGCGGCAGGAACAGGGTGACGAAGACGAACAGCCCGCCCAGTGCGAACAGCCAGATCTCCGGCAGGGCACCGGTCAGGTACGTCTTGGCATAGTTCACCAGGATCGCGCCGATGACGGCCCCGTAGAGCGTGCCACGACCGCCAACCGCCACCCAGACCACGACCTCGATGGAATTCGCGGGCGTGAACTCGCTGGGGTTGATGATGCCGACCTGCGGCACATAGAGCGCCCCGGCGACACCGGCCATGCAGGCCGAGAGGGTGAAGACGGCCAGCTTGTAGCGGTCCACCCGATAGCCGAGGAACCGGGTCCGGGATTCCGCATCGCGGATCGCGGTGATGACCTTGCCGTACTTGGAGCGTGTGACCGCCTTGCAGATCAGGAACCCGAGACCGAGCGCCGCCGCCGAGGCGAAGAGCAGCCCGACCCGTGTCCCGTCGTTCTGCAGGTCGAAACCGAGCAGATCCTTGAAGTCCGTCAGACCGTTGTTGCCGCCGAAACCCATGTTGTTGCGGAAGAAGGCAAGCATCAGCGCATAGGTCATGGCCTGCGTGATGATCGACAGATAGACGCCCGTGACCCGGCTGCGGAACGCGAACCAGCCGAAGATGAAGGCCAGCAGGCCCGGGACGAAGACGATCATGATCGCCGCGAACCAGAACATGTCGAAGCCATGCCAGTACCAGGGCAGTTCCGAATAGTTCAGGAACACCATGAAATCGGGCAGTTCCGGATTGCCGTAGACGCCCCGGTCACCGATCTGGCGCATCAGGTACATGCCCATGGCATAGCCGCCGAGCGCGAAGAACGCGCCGTGTCCCAGGCTGAGAATGCCGCAGAAGCCCCAGATCAGATCCACCGACAGCGCCAGCAGCGCATAGGTCAGATACTTGCCGATCAGGCTGACCAGATAGGTCGGCGCATGCAGCGCATGCCCCACCGGCATCAGCAGGTTGGACAGGGCCAGCAGCAGGATCAGACCGAACAGGATGCCGAGGAAGATCATGCCGCCACGGTCGAAGGCACGGAAGACGAGGCCACGCATGATCATGACTCCACCGCCCGTCCCTTCAGCGCGAACAGGCCGCGCGGACGCTTCTGGATGAACAGGATGATGGCCACCAGCACCAGGATCTTGGCCAGCACTGCCCCTGCATAGGGTTCAAGGAACTTGTTCGCGATACCCAGACTGAGCGCGCCTACCAGCGTGCCCCAGAGGTTCCCGACCCCGCCGAAGACGACCACCATGAAACTGTCGATGATGTAGGACTGGCCAAGGTTGGGACTGACGTTGTCGATCTGGCTCAGCGCTACCCCCGCCATGCCGGCAATGCCGGAACCGAGGCCGAAGGTGAGCGCGTCGACGCGGTCCGTGCGAATGCCCATGGCGCCCGCCATGCGGCGGTTCTGCGTCACCGCCCGCATCTGAAGCCCCAGCGGCGTGCGCTTCAGCACCAGCATCAGCATGGCCAGCACCACCAGCGCGAAGACGATGATCCAGATACGGTTGTAGGTCAGCGTCATCTCGCCGAGCTGCACCGCGCCGGACATGAAGTCGGGATTGCCGACTTCCTTGTTCGTCGGCCCGAAGATGGAGCGGACAAGCTGCTGGATGATCAGGCTGACGCCCCAGGTGGCGAGCAGGGTCTCCAGCGCGCGTCCGTAGAGATAGCGGATGACGGTACGTTCGATCAGGACGCCCACGGAACCCGAGACAAGGAAGGCCAGTGGCACCGCGATGGCCAGGGAGAACTCGAACATCCCCGGTGCGTTGTTGCGGATGATTTCCTGCACCACATAGGTCGTGTAGGCGCCCAGCATCACCATCTCGCCATGGGCCATGTTGATGACCCCCATGACGCCGAAGGTGATCGCAAGCCCGATGGCTGCCATCAGCAGCACCGAGCCGAGGCTGATGCCGTAGTAGATGTTCTGCGCCGTGGACCAGAGAGCCAGCGCCGCCTCGATGCTGGCGATGCCGTCGGCGGCGGCGGCCTTGACCGGGTCGGAGGCAGTGTCGGGAATACCCTTCAGCAGGGACATGGCATCCCGCCCGCCCCGGTCCGCCAGGGACTCGATTGCCGCGATCTTGGTCGCGTCATCGAGATCCGACAGCAGGATGGAGGCCGCCTGGGCCTCCTCCATGGCGGTGCGGATCGCCGCGTCCTTTTCCGCCGCGATGGCCTGCCCAAGTGCCTCGACGGCATTCGGATCAGGGCTCTTGAACAGGGACTGGGCCGCAGCGGCACGCACGGAGGGATCAGGCGAGAGCAGCGTCAGGCTGCCAAGCGCACCACGCAGCGCGCGGCGCATGTTGTTGTTGATCCCGATCTTCCGCGCATCGCGCCGACCCACGTTCTCGACGAACTCACCGGTGAGCGGATCGATCAGATCGGTCCCGGATTCGGCCTTGCGGGCGATGAAGACCTTGTCGTCGGATTTCCGGTAGTAGAGGTCACCGTCCGAGAGGGCCTGCAGCGGGGCGACAGCGAGGGGGTCGCCGGTTGCGGCAATGGCGTTGACGGTCTGCTCCATCGCGGCGTAGTCGCGCGTATGAAGCTGGTCAATGAGCCCTGGCAGATCATCCGGGTCCGCTGCGAGAGCCGGCAGGCCACAGCAGAGCGCGATCATCAGGGCGAGAAGGCGGGCAATCATGCGCCGGTCTCGCTTGTTGGCAATGGAGAAACTGGGGGTAAGGTCTTCGTCGGCATTCGTTCAGATGGTCGGGGTGGCGACCGGCCGGTTCGGCAGAAACCGGCAGCCGCCACCCCTTCCGTCAGATCACGTGGATCAGTACGTCGGCTTCTCGCAGCCACCGCACACCCACGGGTAGGTCCAGTCAGCCGTCAGCTTGGCGCTTTCGGGGATGAAATCGGACCAGGCATCGCCAACGACGACACCATCCGTGGACCAGACCGTCTGGATCTGGCCATCATCCTGGATCTCGCCGATCACGACCGGCTTCGACAGGTGGTGGTTGGTGTTCATCACCGCGATACCGCCGGTCAGGTTCGGAACGGTCTGGCCGTACATGGCCTGACGCACGGCATCGACGTCGGTCGTGCCGGCCTGCTGCACCGCCTGCACCCACATCTTGAAGCCGATGTAATGTGCTTCCATCGGGTCGTTGGTGACGCGGTCCTCGTTGCCGATGAACGCATGCCACTTGGAGATGAACGCGTCGTTCTCCGGCGTGTCGATGCTCATGAAGTAGTTCCACGCGGCCAGATGACCAACCAGCGGACCGGTATCGATACCAGCCAGCTCTTCCTCACCGACGGAGAAAGCGACGACCGGGATGTCTTCGGCCTTGATGCCCTGGTTGCCCAGTTCCTTGTAGAACGGAACGTTGGCGTCACCGTTGATGGTGGAGACCACGGCAGTCTTCTTGCCAGCGGAGCCGAACTTCTTGATGTCGGCCACGATGGTCTGCCAGTCGGAATGACCGAACGGCGTATAGTTGATCATGATGTCCTCAGCCGGAACGCCCTTGGCCTTCAGGTAGGATTCCAGGATCTTGTTGGTGGTGCGCGGGTAGACATAGTCGGTACCGGCCAGCACCCAACGCTCCACACTTTCGGTCTTCATCAGGTAATCCACTGCCGGGATCGCCTGCTGGTTCGGCGCAGCACCGGTGTAGAACACGTTGCGGCTGCTTTCCTCACCTTCGTACTGCACCGGATAGAACAGCATGCTGTTCAGTTCCTCGAAGACCGGCAGCACCGACTTGCGGGACACACTGGTCCAGCAGCCGAAGACGACCGAGGTGCCATTGACCTCGATCAGCTCACGTGCCTTTTCCGCGAACAGCGGCCAGTTGGACGCCGGATCGACCACCACGGCCTCCAGCTGCTTGCCCAGCAGACCACCCTTCTTGTTCTGGTCGTCGATCAGCATCAGCATGACGTCCTTCAGGGTCGTCTCGCTGATTGCCATCGTGCCCGACAGCGAATGCAGGATACCGACCTTGATCGTATCCGCTGCCTGTGCCGCACCGGTCGTCAGACCGATCGCCAGAGCACTCACTGCTGCCAGGGCTTTCACCCTCCCAAATCCAAACATTGTCGTAACCACCTCCTGTAAACGACCAGATTGTCCCGCTTACATTTCCAAGAGATGTGCCAGCGCCCAAAATTTCAGCGACTTTTATTTTTCTCCTTTCAAACCAATATGATGACCGGCAGCACATTGGCCTTCAGACGCAATTTCAAGGCAGGGTGAAGCCCATATTTCTTGCATATGTTTAAAATAGAGGCATTTTTTGCCAAAGGGTCACAGGTGCCTGTTTTTCGCGCAGAACTCCCTGCTGCACTGTCGCCTGAAACCTTCAGTTCAGCGCATCCAGGCCCCATAGCGTGATCGTCGGCGGCCGGAAGCTGCGGGCATGATGCACCTCGATCCGGACCTGACGATCCAGCCGTCGGGGGATGCCAAGCCGAAGCGTTCCGGAGGCCGTGCGCCATTCGACAATGCGGATCAGATCGCCATCGTCGATGGCCTGCACGACGTCCCCCGCGAAGTCGCCTCTCTCGAAGGTCCCGGACGGCGCACCATAGGCGGCAACCAGTTCCTCCAGCACTGCCTGGAAGTCGTTCTGCAACCCGGCAGCGTCCCCGGGGTTCGAGGGATCGATGATCAGGGCCGCCATGCGGAACCGCGCGCCCTTGTGCAGCAGGGCGAGACGCTGGCGCAGTGCGACGTTGGCCAGAACGGGGGTTTCATAGACGATCAGACCCTCCGCCTGCGCCTGGCCGCCGCGCAGACCCGCATCGGTCAGGTTCTGCAGCACGGCTTGCAGGGAACTGTTGGGGGCCAGTGCGGCAAGATCGAAGACGCCGCTCTCCTGCGGCACCTCGACGGCGGCGAAGCCTTGCTGTCCCGCCTGCGGGGCATCGAACAATCCGCTGCCGGGGGGCTTGTCGAAGCTGAAGGTATAGCGGGCAGCCAGCTTCAGCGGCTGGCTTGCCTGTGCGGCCTCTCTGGCCGTGACACTGAAATCGGCTTCCAGGGCGAAGGCATGGCGGCCCTGCTGCCAGTTGAGGCTGCCGTTGAGGCTGCTGGTCACGGTATCGGCCCCTGCGGCCTCGCGGGTCTGCTTCGCGAACCGGTAGGTGGCACGCGCCGACAGGCCGCCCCGCTCGACGCTGGCACCCAGCCCCAGGATCAGTTCGTCACCTTCCGCATTGCCGCCGTTGGTGCGGCGCCATGACAGGCTGGGGGACAGGGTGCCGACCACATCACCATGGGTGAAGCTTCTGTCGACACCGACGGTTGCCGTGCCCGACAGGGTCGGTTCGGCATTCAGCGCGCGGATTGCCTGCACCTGATAGCCGACCCGACCGAAGAGATTGTTCGGCAGGGGTGCCGACAGGTTGGCCGACGCCGCATGTGTCGTTGTCCTGACCGTACCCGCCGCGTTCGCCGTCCGGATGACGGAAGCATCGAAGGTGCCGTTCAGCACCGTGCCGAAGCCCGGATCCAGCGGACCTGCCAGGTTGAGACCGGAACTGATGGTATCCGTGTGATTGGCGCGGCCAAATCCGTCACGATCCCAGCGTGCCCGCCCGCGCATGGCCAGCCCGCTGTCGAACC
The DNA here is from genome assembly GCF_029909415.1 of Minwuia sp. IMCC3009. Taxonomy (GTDB): domain Bacteria; phylum Pseudomonadota; class Alphaproteobacteria; order Minwuiales; family Minwuiaceae; genus Minwuia. The sequence goes on along the minus strand of NZ_CP123781.1, from coordinate 679,598 downwards.
GCCAGCCGGCGTTGCCCGAAAGGCTGCGCCGGCCTGCGGTCACCGCCGCACCGTTCGGGCGGTAATCACTGTCGAACTGGTCGAACCTGACGCTGTAATCCAGCGGCATGGACTGGTCACGGCCCCGGATCTCGGTGAACAAACCAGCCCCCGTGTCGTCGAGCCGGTTGCCCGCAAGATCATCACCGAACAGGAATCCGACCTCCCCCTTCCACTCCAGCGACTGTCCCCGCAGACCGAATGCACGGTCGGCGGCAACACTGCCGACGGTCTGCACCCGCTCCACCGCCACATTGTTGGCCCCTGCATCCAGCCGGTTGGTGACCAGACTGAAGGCCAGGTTGCCGCCCCGGCCCTGACTCATCAGCCACGACGCCCCGATCGTCTGGTCATCGTTGAAATCCACCTGCCGGTAGGTGGCCTGATTGATGCCCCAGAACCCGATGATCGAATGCTGCCAGCCGGGCAGGATGCCGATGCGGGGCTGCACCTCCACCTGCAGCCCCTTCAGGCTGCGCTGCGACGTGCGTGCGGTGGTCAGCGCGAAGATGTCGCCTGCCTCCAGCCTGAACGGCACCGCCCCGTCACCCTTCTCCCACTCCGCTTTCGCGCGCTCCGCCACGAAGCCATCGAAATTGCTGCGGAAGGGATTGTCCACCAGCACGCCGAAGAACTGCCCGCTGAAACGCTCGAACGGCGAGATCTGGCGCGACAGGTTCAGGTCCGCCTCCATGAAACCGAAGGTCGTGCGCTCCGCGAACGGACTCTGCGCCGGGTCGCCCGCATCGGAATAGCCTTCCAGCGCCGCCGTCAGGCTGCCGCCGATCTGCCAGTCGCGCAGGACTTCCTGCGCGCCGCTGCCGAACGGAAACAGGGCTGCAGGCGCAGCGCAGAGCAGCATCCAGGCGCTGTGGCGTTGCAGCCTCACTCGGCCAGTTCCTCGGTGATACGCAGGAAGAATTCGTTCTGGCCACGCAACTGCCGGAAGCCCCGCGCCGGGTCATTGAACTCGATCTGCGTGTCGGCGGTCAGCGAGACGATGGAGGTGATCTCCGTCCGGCCGTTCGCCCCGGTGCCCTGAAACTGCTGCACCGTCTGGACACCGCGAATGCCGAGCACCCGGATCTCCGCATCCTGCGGCACATCCTCGATCATGGAATCGAGCAGACGCTGGCGGTCCTGGAAATCCGGCGCGAGGACATCATCAAGCTGCCCGTCCGACCAGGCAGCCAGCACCTCCTCGGCTGCCGCCTTCGCGGCCTGGGCATCGATGACCTGCGGTGTCTCGACCGGCACCGTGCCCTCCGGCGTCGCCTCCGGCGTGGCAATGGCGCGAAACCCGCGAATGTCCTGGGCCGAAGCGGTCGCGGCCAGCAGGCCGCCCAGAATGACGAAAGGAACCAGTTTCAGCATCACTGCACCACCAGATTGACAACCGTCACCGAGAACTCGGTGAAACCGATGGGGGTCAGCGTGAACGTGCCCTCCACGGTCACGCCGTTGTTGGCCTGCAACACGATCCGCACCGTCTGCGCGGCCACGAACGGGTTGATGAAGATGAACCCGCCCGCCGGATCGATGATCCGCCAGACCGGCACGGTCGCATCGGGGAAGATCGTCACCGTCTCGTCCCCCTGGACCGTCAGATCCAGCGCGCCAGGGCTGTACTGGAAGATCAGGAAGGCACCATCGACGCTCTGGCCGGCAAAGATCCGGCAGTCCAGCGTCACCGGGTCCACAACCATGTTGACGAAGCGCAGGTCCGGCGGTGCCGTCGGCGAAAGCTGGCCCTGCAGCGTCTGGCCAATGCAGGCGTCCAGTCCGGCACCGTTGTTGTTGCCGTTGTCGTTGTTGTTCAGGTCATCGACCGCGACCTGCTGCACGATGCCGTTCACGGTCGCATTGTTGATCGGGTCCTCGGTATTGAACGGGTTGTTGCCGTTCTTCGGGTCGATGCGGAACAGTTCCACATTCGTGATCACACGGCGCAGCTCGGTCTTGGTATTGGCGTCCGGCGGCGGCACCACGTTCAGCTTGTTGAGGATCTGCTGCACCTCATCGCGGCTGAGGGTGTTGAACTGGTCATCCGTTGGCAGGATCGGACTGTCGTTGCGGCTGTCGCCGGTCAGGTCGGCGGCACCGGCACCGGCGACCGCCAGACCGAGGAGCAACAAAACCGCAGCCGCCGCACGTGCAATTCCGGACACATCCATCACTGTCCCTCCCCCGCCGCACGGACCAGCCTGACCCCCAGGGTCGGGAACTGGCCCAGTGTCGCCTCATTGACGTCCATCTCCACCGCGTTGGTGCAGGTGGCAAACCCGTCGCCGATGGGTGTCAGGCGGGTGGATCCGAAGGCGATGCTGCCGAAACCGCTTTCCAGCGACCACTGGCAGGCCAGATCGAATGGCGCCAGGCCGGAAATGCCGGAAATGCTGGCGGTCACGGGATGGGAAACACCCTGCCGGTAGATTTCCGGGATCTCCAGGCTGACGCGGGGAGCGATCGCCCCGAGCTGATTCGGGTTGATGCGCGCGACCTCCCGGCCATCCCCGTCAACGATGGCGACATGGCGTATGGCCGTGGTCGCCCCGAACTGCCTGCTGGCGACCCAGCCGGTGCCGTCCCGTCCGAAGATCTCGTCAAAATCACCGTCCGAGGTGACGTAGCGCGCGACATAGCGATCCATCTGTGCCTCACCCTCGATCAGCAGTCGCCAGATGAAGCCGTTGGCACCCAGGTTGTCGATCACCAGCAGCGCATCGTTCAGCGTGAAGACGCTCGCCTCCCCCTGCACGATGGGGGTGCCGGGCACGGGAGAGAGGTTCGTGGTCTCGGCGGCACTGGCCCGCAGGAACGGACGCAGCGCGGCGGAGAGCTGTTCCTCCAGCAGGCGCGGACGGACGATGGCCGCCGACTGAAGCCCCTTCGCCATCAGCAGGCCGCCCCCCTGGGACTGCTGGATACCGAAGGCGGGGGCCGAGGCGGGCGCGAAGCTGCGGCTGCTGCCGTCCCTGAAGCGCACGTCCAGCCGGATCTCCGTGCCCAGCGCGTCGGCGATCCGGAACAGGTCATGCGGGCCGGGACCGAACTCTCCTGCGACGCCTTCCCTCCGGCCCACCAGATCAACACCCACCACCGGCGGCGGACGGAACAGGACATCCTCTGCCGCCTCGAACAGGATGTCTGTGCCGCGCCGGATCTCGACTTCCAGCGTGACCGCCAGCCCCTGCGAACGGATGACGTCGACCATGGGCGGCGCACTGACCGGGATGGCGAGCGGCGTTCCCCCGGCCTGGGCGTCCAGGTCGCCCTGCTGATAGATGCGTCCGCCCGTGCGGGCCCGCCATTTCACCTTGAGCCCGGAATCCGCAGGCAACGGCCCCTGGACCAGAAGCTCCGCGGTGAAGGCCTCGTCGGCGAACGGACGCCGTTCCGTGATCACCAGCCGGGCGCGGCTCAGGGTCGGTTCCAGCACATCCACCAGCGACCCGGCGAGGCTTCCGGCGGGCGCGATGGCGACCTCGGCCTCACCTGCCTCCCCCGTGCCGGTCAGCACGATGGTCTGACGGCCATCGACAAGGCCAAGCGGTCCCCGGCGAAGATCGATGCGCACGGCTTCCGGGCGGTTCACCCGGGCCAGGAACTCCCGATCCGCCCCGACGAGGCGGGCAATCAGGTCAAGCTCCAGCCGGTCATCCAACGCGCCGGGTCCGGTGATCAGGTGACGCTCCGAACGCGGTGCCGAGCTGCAGCCCGGCCAGACCCAGCACCTCGATCTGCTGCTCGGGGCTGCCCTGGGCATAGCCGACCCGCAGGTCCTCATCGTCATTGACCAGAACGCTGCCATTGCCACCGTCACAGACGACCGTGTCGAACCGGGCCCCCTTGCCGGAAACCGTCGGGAACGGAAATGCGCCCGCGCTGCCGGGCACCAGATGATTGCGCCGGGCGTCGAACGTGTAGCCGCCACCGACATTCAGGCCGCGGCCGAGCCGGTCGGTGATGTCGACGCTGCGCTGTCCGAACCTGATGGAGACCCGCCGCTTCTGGCGCAGGGTCTCCCGCGCACCGGCACTGGTCGTGCGGGTACTGGAGCGGGTGCACTCCCCGTCCCGGACACGGAACGCCATCGCGGTGACGCGCACCGGAAGGCCATGCGGCAGATCGGTGATCTCCGCCGTCTCCTGATCCGCAGCGATCTGGCGCAGGAACTGGCGGTCATGGCCATAGGTCACAAGCACGGAACCCGCATCAATATGCTCATCGGGCCGCAGGACATCCGATGCGCGCGGCGGGATGAATGCGGAGAGATCCAGTATCGAGGGCTCCGGCAGAGCCAACGGCGGCAGGCCGTCCGTCCCGATCTCGCAGACCGTCCCGGCCAGCCGCTCCGCCATGCGATCCGTCTCCGCCGTGTAGCTGGCGACGTTGTTGCTGACGAATGTCCGCAGCAGGTCACCGATCCGCTGCGGCCCTTCCTCGATCTTCGCCGCAAGCTGTCCCTGAGCCAGGACCGGCGCCGCGAGCAGCACAGGCAGGAACCCGAGCCCGGCGAGAAGGCATCTGAATGTCATGCGCATCACCTGCCCTCCGGAAAGCCGTCGGACGGCGCGTCATCGGCCAGTCCTGTGCGGATCACGTCACGGCTCGCCTGTTCCTCCAGGTCGGATGCCGCCTGTTCCTGCGCCAGGCGCGCACGCCGTTCTTCCTCCGACTCATCGATCAGGTTGCCCAGCAGGGTATCCGGGATCTCGGGCGGCTGGCTGGCCGGACCTCCGCCCGAACCACCGCCGCCACCCGGGCGACGCTGTGTCGGACCGGACTCCTCGTCCTCCTCCGCATCGGTTTCGTCGTCGGTCAGCAGCGCCGTACCTGTCACTGCCGTCTTGATTGCCTTCACCCGCCGGGCAATGTCGTTCGCCGTCTTGGACTGGTCGCGGATGATCTTCGATGCGGCGATGATCGTGGCGGCCTGATCCACAACCACCTTGCCGGCTTCGTCGCCGACCAGCCCCCGCGCCTCGTCCAGGATCCGCGCGTCCTTGGCCTCGTCCAGGATGCGCGCCACCTCGTCGGCATCCGCATCGAAGAAGTTGCGTGGCTTGCCGCCCGACAGCGGACGGATACCGTCGAAGGTCGCCCCCTTGGTGCCAATGGCCTTGAAGCCTGGCGTATCCAGCTTCTGGAACAGCAGGGTCGGTGTCAGCAGATCAGTGAACTGGGTGATCTTGGCCGCTGTCGGGCAGCACGGATCGACACCGTCGATGATGATGCTCTGCAGTTTCCGCGCGCCCTCGACGGTCGACAGATCGAACTTCTCTCCGAACAGGTCGATCACCTCCGCCGTTCCGCCATCCTCGATCAGGTCCGGATTGTTGCGGCGGTTCTGGATCACCTCGTCCAGGTCGATCACCCCGTCGCGGTCGAAGGCATTGACCGTGGTGCGCCCCGCATCATCCAGCTCCAGGCCGATATTGGCAGGCTTGAAGTCGATCAGCACATGGCGCTGCTCCACCGCCTTGTTGGCGGCCTCCACGGAGGCGGCGAACTGTTCCTCCGTCAGGCGCTTGTCCGGATTGTTCTCCGCGATCTCCTTGACCTCCTTGGAGCCGTCGATCCGCTCCGACTGCTTGATCGGCCGCCCCTGCTCATCGAAGATCACCAGCACCGGCTTGTCGTCCAGATCCAGCAGCGGGTCGCCGAACTCGTCGGTGAAGGGGATGTCATCGGTTGTGCGGATGCCGAGCTTGCGAAGCCGGTTGCCTGCCTCGATATCGCGCTTGACGCCGTCCTCCCCCGCCCTGTTGAAGCGCTGCACGACCGTGTTGGGATCCTTGGCGTCGAAGACCGCCTTCACGCCACCGACACCGACCTGCTCCCCGAGTGCGATCTGACGGCCATCCTGCAGCGTGACACCACCCTCCTGCTTGAATGGGCGGTTGGAGGTCACGGTTGCCTTCTGGCGGTCGAGTATGTTCTGCAGGGAGGTGTCGATGACCTCCTGCCCGATGACGGATTCCTCGGCCTTGGCAAAGGCGGCATCGATCAGCTTGCGCGTGTCCCCGCCCGGCGCACGGCCCTTCTGCTGGCGTTTCAGCTCGTCGCGCAGGAAGGCAATCTCGTCCAGCACCTCCGGACTCTGGCGCGTGTTCCGCAGACGCTCGATCTCGTCCAGCGTATCCGCGATCTTCAGGTTGGTCTTCACCTCGCGGACCGTGTCGCTCAGCCCGCGCTTCAGCTTGCTGGAAAAGCGAACCAGACCGGTCAGCGTGCCCCGGGCACCCAGCACGTTCAGCGCGTCGAAGGCGCGGGCTTCGATGATCGCCGCGGCCTGCTTGCGATCACGGGCAAGCTGAACGGTCTCCCGGAACGCTTCCTTGCGCCGCTCCGACGCCGCGATGAAGGCATCCACCTCCGCCTGCGTCGTCACCGTGCCGGGCACATTCAGTTCCGTGCTCAGTTCCCGCGTCAGTTCCGGCGGGAAGCTCATGGACTGCTGGACTTCGGCAAGGAACGAGTTGCCCACCGTGACCGCGGCCCGGAACAGGTTGTTCTGGCGCGCGCTGCGATTGGCCTCCTCCGTCTCCCGCTGCACCAGCAGGCCGTTGGGCGAAAGGATGTCCAGACCGTCGCCGATCAGGTTGGAGGCCGACTTGACGACCCCTTCAACCGTTTCGAAGCCGATCTGGCCGATCGTGTTGAAGGCCGCGCTGAAGATGTTCTGAGACTTGTCGGTGAAGTTCTCCACGAAAGGCTGATAGACGGCATTGGCGGAACCCACGATGATCGTCTTGCCCAGCCCGGCAAGATAGCCGGGGATGCGCAGGAAATTGCCGACGGTCATGTCGAGCAGTTCGGCATTGGCCAGTTGCCGGTTGGCCTCGTCCTGGACCGCCTCGACTTCCCTGAAGTCGGCATAGATGCGCACGCCGTCCCGTTTCATCGCCAGCTCTTCGGGCAGCCTGGCGGGCGGGGGCGGGTCGGGCAGCAGGGACAGGGCCTTCAGCACCTCGGCCAGGGGAGTGATGCGCGGCAGGACACCCGGGATACCGGAAAAGGGAACGCCCTTCGGCTCCGGCTCGATCCCGATGAAGCCGAGCCCGTTGACCGCGCCACCCTGAACCACCGATTGCGCACCTGGCTCACCATCGGCGGCAGGCACACCCAGGCAATGCTCGAAGTCACGGCTGTCGAACATGCGCCGCAGGTCTGTCTGCAGCCTGGCCTGCGCGGCATGCAGGTCGGAAAGCGCGGCGTGCCGTTCGGCCAGCGCCTCATTGGCCCTGGTGACCTGCTCCTGCGCCCGGACCGCATAGTCCTTCGCGAAGTCCTCCATCTTCAGGTAGTTCGCGTCGTGGCGTTCTCGCAGCGGATTGATGCGGGCGACCTCTGCCGGGTCGAAGCTCATCGCGCGGGTCGGGATGCCGAACAGCGTCGGCACATTGACCTTTCCGGCACGGCTGGCCTTCACCAGTTCCGCCGTCTCCTTGTCCAGCAGCATTTTCGCCGCCGCGGCCTCCAGCGCGATCTCCTGATGCACCTTTGCGAGATCCTGCAGCGGGATCAGATCCTCGATGAAGATGCGCGACAGACGGTTCCTGCGAAATTCACTGGTCGAGACAAGCGCCCTGGAATAGCGCTGCTTCGCCGCCAGAAGCGATTGCATCAATTCGACGGCGGGTGCGCAGCTCTGCGCCAGACGCTGCCGACGGGCATCAATCTCCGCCCGCAGGGTGGCCAGATCACCGGTGCAGGTCTGACCGTCGTCCTGGGCGCGCGCCGGCCCCGATACCGCAGCCAGTCCCGACAGGATCACGAGGCCGGACAGCAGGACTCTCAGTCCCGGCCGGAGCCGCAGCGGCCGGTCCCCGCGCCACCACGCCCCCATCAGCCCTGCTCCCCCGCCACCGCGATGAGGCGTTCGGCCGCCTCCCGGCGGAGCCGCAGTATCTCCTTCAGGTCGTCTTCCCTGTAGCAGCCGCGCACCGCGACGGAGCGTGTCGCCCCCGGCCCCGGAACCCGGACCGCAAAGGAATTGCCGTCCGGTCGCCTGCGCGCGGGGGGAAAGACGCTCTCGACCCCGCGCGACCCGAGTGCCACTTCCGCCTCCGCCAGTGCGCGCAGATCACTGCCGCTCGTCAGGTTGATACGCCGGGGCAGCACGGGCGCGGCATTGTCAAAGGCCTCTCGGATGCGCGCGACCCTGTGCCCGATCCATTCGGGTTCATTGCTGTCAACACGCGGCACGAAACCGGCCACGGCCGCATTGTAGAAACGGATCACATGCCGACTGGCCGTCGTCGGCGCGTTGGAGCCGTAGCAGAGCCGGTCAACCACGAACAATGCGGTCCGGTCATCCACCGACAGTTCATGCGCGAACCGTGTTTCATCGGGACCCACATTTACGGTCTCGGCAAGGACCGTCGTGCAAGACAGAGACAGGACGGTCAACAGGAAGAAAGCAACGGCTCGAAGGCTTCGAGGCATGACAGGCTCATCCGCAGTTGAATTGCAGACGAAAGCCTAATTTGTCTGGTTGATGGAAGGCACCTGTCCGATCGGACAGGTCAACGCTCACCTTGCTGTGACAGCAGTCGCATCCACGCTCAGGCCGACGCGCCAGCCCTTTCGGAAGGGGCGGTTCGCGGGGCGAATTCGATGTCGGCCTGGCCCAGCATCGTGGTCAGCTTCTCGAAGCGCGAGACCTTTTCTTCCTTGCCCACAATGCCGGCAAAGAACGACTCGCGAAACTCCGGCTTCAGCAGCAGGCGACGGATCAGTGTCCGCGCCTCGTCCTCTGCCTTGCCATGCGTGAAATAGCCTTCGAGGACCATCTTCAGCAGGCCGATGCACTTGTCGGCAACGCTGTTGTTGGCCGAGAGCAACCGCTTGAACAGCTGCCGCTTCTGCACCATCCGAAAGCAGAGGTCGTCCAGCTTCTCCGCCAGTTGACGCTTGTGCATCTCCTGCAGGTCACTCTCCAGAATGCGCGCCTGGATGATCGCGAGACGCTTCATCTGTTCGGAGACCGGCTGAGCATCGTCCGTAAGGAACAGTTCAGCCTGTGGCGAGGTCAGAACGGGTATCAGGAATTCGGCAAGCTTGCGCTTGTTGGCGGCGCCGAAGATGCTCGGTTCCAGGTCGATCAGCCGCATTGCCCGCGTGTCGGCTTCCTCCGCCCCGACCAGATATTCCGCCACGGCCTCCGGATGCAGCCAACGCGCGTTGCGGTTGCTGATCGCCTCCATCATCCGGGTACTGCCCAGCCAGGCGCCATCCTCGGTCTTCAGATCGCGCACCAGATCCTTCGTGGCCTCGGCCTCGGCCCGCAGATCACCGTCCACCAGCTTGCGCCTGCCCTCCAGTTCGTCGATGAGGTACTGCGCCAGTGCCTGACGCGTGTGGGGCATCTTGGCGGCTGCAATCAGCCGGTTGACGGTATGGGCTTCGCGCCCGGCGTCGGTGTCATCCGCCGGCAACCGACCGTGCGCGAGCCTTGCCGTGGCCGACAGCTCCTGCTTCAGCGTGTCCCGCTTGCCGATCAGGTGCTGGGTGACATTGCCGATCAGCAGCAGCTCTCCGGCGAATGTATCGGCGACCTCATGCACCCAGTCGGGATGATCGGCACGGATTGGCGCCAGAACCCGCTCAAGCTTCTCGCCGAAGCCCTGGGCGTCGGCCAGGTGATTGACAAGTGCGAGATTGAGCAGATATCCGCGACTTTCCCGCGGTTCCACCTCCGCGATCAGGGCATCCAGATCCCCGTCGACGATCTTCAGTTGCTGCGCCAGTTCACGGTCACGACGCAGCGCCACGATACCCCGATCGATGATGTCATAGATCTGCTTGATGCGTTCCTGCACCCCCTGTCCAGTTTCCCGGACCTGCGCGATGGAGGTCTGCTGCACCGCGCGCTGCATGGCCGTCCCGTCATCCTGCAGGCGTTCCACATATTCCAGGGAGTGAACCAGTTCTGTCGCGGTCAGCCCCCAGCGAACAAGCTCACTGCGCAGCAGGCGGTTGATCGAACGGCGGCCTTCGTAGGAGTAGAAATCCTCCACCTTCCAGCAGACGCCGGGCACCGGATCGGAGTCATACTTGGAGGCCCGCGGCTTGGCACCGGAGAAGAATATCTGACCGGAACGGAATGTACCGGACTTGCTGTCGAAGCGCTCCCGCATCACCTTGACTGCACGGTAGTTGGCACGGGCTGCCTTCGCGGCCTCCAGCGCCTCTTCCTGATCGTCGACAACCGCGATGATCGTCCATGACGTTCCGCGCTGGCCCAGCACCTCGTAATGAATCTTGTTGCCGCTCACCCCGACACCCTTCCGTGTCCACACACCCTGAAGGTTGCCATGACACGGTTAATGTTCGGTTGACGGTTGTTCGGCGGCCCGCCGCTGCGCCTTCAGGCGGCTGTCGGCATGATCTGACTGAGCCTGCCGCCGACCCTGACGGGCTGTATCGAGGTTGCCAGGCCGGTCCGGTCGTCACTTTCGACCAGAACACCACAGACCGTTGCCTCGCCCAGGGCAGGCTCGAACCGGGCGCCCGGCGTCTTGTTGCGGAACCGCCGGATGGGCTCTTCCTTCCCCATGCCGATGACGGAATCATAGTCACCGCACATGCCCACATCGGACATGTAGGCCGTTCCCCCCGGCAGGATCTGGTGATCGGCCGTCGGCACATGGGTATGGGTGCCGACCACCATGGTCGCGCGCCCGTCCGCGAAGTGGCCCAGGGCCGCCTTCTCGCTGGTTGCCTCCGCATGCACATCCACCAGCACGAACTGGACGGAGCGTCCCAGCGTACTGGACTGCAGCCCCTTTTCCAGCGCCTGGAAGGGGCAGTCCATCGCGTCCATGAAGACCCGGCCCATGACCTGGATGACCGCAACGCGCCTGCCGCCCGGCGCATCGAACACCGCTACACCCCGTCCCGGCGCACCCGGGGGAAAGTTCGCGGGCCGGATCAGCCTCGGCTCCCGCTGGAAGTGGGGCATGATCTCCCGATTGTCCCAGACGTGATTGCCGGTGACGATGACGTCCGTGCCCGCGGCATAGAGCTCGTCGCAGATCTTCGGCGTGATGCCGAAGCCGCCGGCGGCATTCTCGCCGTTGATGACGACGAAATCTGTCTTCAGCCCGGCGATCAGATCCGGCAGATGCTTCAGGACGCCATCGCGTCCGCTGCGTCCAACAATGTCGCCCAGATAGAGAAGTCTCAACGGAACCTCCTGATCGCGGTCTCGGTCACCAGCATGTCCAGCACCTGATCATGGGATCCGGTCGGAACCACCGGTACGTACTGCGTCTCGTAGGCCATGCCAACCAGCAACGGGAAATGACCCCGGTTGTGCCAGGCCTGGATGGTGCGGTCATAGAAGCCGCCACCATAGCCGAGCCGCCTGCCGCGCCGGTCGATTCCCACCAGCGGCATCAGCACGATGTCAGGACGCATGGCAGGCACACGCGGTCCGGGTTCACGGATGCCGAAGGCGGACGTCTCGAACCGGATGCCGGGTCCGAAGCGTCGGAACACCAGCGGCACACGGGGCGCCACCACCACCGGCAATCCGACAATGGCCCCGCGACGGGTCAGCGTGCGCACCAGCCAGTCCGGATCAACCTCCGTCCCGAAGCCTGCGAAGATCGCGATCCGGCACCCGCGCCAGTCGGCGCGCAGCGCCATGGCGTTGCGCAGGACCCCGCGCGTCCGCCAGACGGCATGCGCCTTGCCGCGTTGTTTCAGGATCCGGGCACGCAACTGTTTCTTGGCCCTGTCGAGGGCCGGGATGGGTGTCACATCTGTCATGAACCGGCTTCAGTCCCTATATGGTGAAACATGATCAAATCTGTACGGGCGTCCGATGATTCAGGGCCGAAGGTGTGGCGCGGGGGGATCGTGACATGAGCTACCTGATCCTTGCAGCCTTTCTGCTGGCTGCCGCGCTGATCGGCGGCAGGGCCTTGCTTGACGCCGACCCGCACAAGCTGGCGCAGGGGCTGCGCATCGGCGGCGGGCTGGTGCTCGGGGTCGCGGGTCTGTTCCTGTCGATCCGCGGCATGTTCTTCGTCGGTGCCCCGGTCGCGCTCTTCGGCCTCGGCATGGTGGCGCGGGGGCTGGGCTGGAACGGCCTGCCCGGCGGTTTCAGCATGGGCGGCAAGCGCCAGCCTTCCTCCGGTGGAGCCTCGAAGGTGCGCAGCACCCATCTGGAGATGTCGCTGGACCACGACAGCGGCGACGTGGACGGACGGATCCTGAAAGGCGATCACGCCGGGCAGAAGCTGTCCGATCTCGATCTGTCCACGCTCACAGGCCTCTGGCAGTCTTGGCAGCACAGCGATCCGGACGCCGCGCGCCTGCTCGAAAGCTATCTGGACCGGGTACATGGTGCCGACTGGCGGGAGGACGGAGCGCGCCGTCAGCAGGACACCGGCACAGGCAGCCGCAGGGCTTCATCCGGCGGCGGCATGACCCGGTCCGAGGCGCTTTCGATCCTGGAACTCCCGGCAGATGCCAGCGATGAGGACGTGCGGCAGGCGCATCGTCGGCTGATGAAGAAGGCGCACCCGGACCAGGGCGGTGCCACCTGGTATGCCGCCAAGCTGAACGAGGCGAAGGAGTATCTGCTCGGGAAGTGATATGCGCGCGCCACAGTTCCCAGTCCGGCAGCAAGGTGGTATCAGCAGCCGCATTGGGGTGACCGATATCCGAGCGGGAGGAGATAGAGATGCCAGGACCACTGGAAGGCCTGAGAGTACTGGACCTGGCGACGATCGTCGCCGCTCCGCTGACGGCGACACTGCTTGCCGACTATGGAGCGGATGTCGTGAAGGTCGAACTGCCCGGCGCGGGCGATGGCCTGCGCGGCTTTCCGCCGTTCAAGGACGGCAAGGGACTCTGGTGGAAGGTTGCCAACCGCGGCAAGCGCTTCATCACCCTGGACCTGCGGACGCCGGAGGGGCGCGACATGCTGCTGGGCATGCTGCCGGAGTTCGATGTCCTGATCGAGAACTTCCGCCCCGGCACCCTCGACCGCTGGGGCCTGGATCGGGAGACCCTCTGGGGCGCCAACAAGGGGCTGGTGATCCTGCACACCACCGCGTTCGGGCAGGATGGGCCCTATTCCCACAAGCCCGGTTTCGCGCGCATCTTCGAGGCGATGTCGGGACTCACCTACATGACCGGCGATTCGGATCGCTCCCCGATGCACAACGGCTATCCCATCGGTGACGCCATCGGTGGTCTGTTCGGTGCGGTTTCGGTGTTGACGGCGCTGCTGGGACGCGCGCGCAGCGGTGCGACGGAAGGGGAGGAGATCGACCTGTCCCTCACCGAGGCGACCTACCGGCTGCTCGACAACCAGATCATCCAGCACGACCAGCTCGGCACCTCGCCGGAGCGCACCGGCAACCGCAGCCACTATTCCGCACCGGCCAATGTCTATGCCACCAGCGACGGCCAGTACGTCAGCCTGTCGGGCAGCACCCAGGCGACCTTCAAGGGGAACGCACGGGCCATCGGCCGGCCCGATCTGCTGGAAGACGAACGGTTCACGACAAATGCGGAGCGTTTCAGGCACCAGACCCTGCTGGACGACATGTTCGCGGCCTGGTTCGCCGCCCATACCCTGGCGGAAGCCCTGGAGGCCTTCGAACGCGAGGGCGGGACGCTCGCGCCGATCTACTCGGCCGAGCAGATCGTCAATGATCCGCAGTTCCAGGCGCGGGAGGCCGTGATCTCGGTCGATGACGCGGACTTTGGCAAGGTGCGCATGCAGGGCGTGGTGCCGAAGTTCCGCAACCGGCCCGGCTCCGTCCGCCATCCCGGTCGGGCCTCGGGCACGGACAATGATGCCGTCTATGGCGAGATGCTGGGCCTCGACGCCGAAGCCCTGGCCGACCTGAAGGACCGGAAGATCATCTGACCTGCGGACTGGAGGATCCGGCCTGGGCTGGGCCGGACCCGAAGCCTCAGTCCAGCAGGATCAGCGAGACTTCCGGCACCCAGACGACAATGGCGAGCACGATCAGCATCAGGCCGATGAACGGCAGGACCGAACGGCAGATCAGCAGGAAGTCCTCCTTGAAGGCCGTCATTGCCACGATCAGGTTCAGGCCGATGGGGGGCGTCAGGTAACCGATCTCCAGATTGACCACCATGATGACGCCGAAGTGGATCGGGTGGATGCCATAGGCCTGCGCAATGGGCAGCAGGATCGGCGCCAGCATCAGGATCGCGGCCCCGATGTCGATCAGGCAGCCGATCACCAGCAGGAAGAGATTGAGCAGGATCAGGAACGTCAGCTTGTCATCCACGACGCCGGTCATCCAGCGCGCCAGATCCTGCGGCACCTGCTCCGCCGTCAGCCACAGATTGATCGAGAGCGCGACGGCGACGATGGGGAACAGGGTGCCGAGCAACCGTGCGGTATCGATGGCGATGTGACCGAAATCGATCAGCCGCACCTCGCGATGGATGAAGACCTCCACGAACAGGGCGTAGCCAACCGCAACCGCAGCCGCCTCCGTGGCCGAGAAATAGCCGGAGTAGATCCCGCCCAGCAGGATGATCGGCGTCATCATGGCAAAGACGCCACGACGCAGCGCCTCCAGCAGTTGCACCATGCTGAACGGTATCGCCTGCATCTTGCGGTTCGAGATCAGGGCATAGGTACCCAGCACGACCGTCAGCAGGATCCCCGGAATGATGCCCGCGATGAACAGGTCACTGACCGATTTCTCCGTCACGATGGCATAGAGGATCATCGGGATGGAGGGCGGAATCACCACACCCAGCGTGCCGCCGGAGGCCAGGGCACCGAGCGCAAACTTCTTGGGATAGCCCTGTTCGAGCAGCGCCGGATAGAGGATCGAACCCACGGCGAGAAGCGTCACGGGCGAAGAACCCGAGAGGGCCGCGAAGACGGCGCATGACAGGATGGTTGCCACGGCGAGGCCGCCCGGCAGCCATTGGGTCAGGGCCCGCATGATGTTGATCAGCCGCTCCGCGATGGAGCCGCGGGTCATGATGTTGCCGGCCAGCACGAACATCGGGATCGCCAGCAGCACATCGCGGTTGATGGCCGTCCAGACATCATCGATCAGATAGGTGACATCGCCATCGCCGAAGAAGAAATGCATGTAGGCGGCAGCGACGAACAGGATCAGGATCACGCTCTGCCGCAACGCCAGCAGCGCGATGACGATCGCGACAAGGATCAGGGCACTCACGTCAGGCTTCCAGCAACTGGGGTTTCGGCTTCAGGGCCGGTTGCAGGGCGAAGGCGAAGTGACGGAGCCCCGACGAGAACAGCGCATAGGGGATGACGACCTGTA
This sequence comes from Minwuia sp. IMCC3009, assembly GCF_029909415.1. Lineage (GTDB taxonomy): Bacteria > Pseudomonadota > Alphaproteobacteria > Minwuiales > Minwuiaceae > Minwuia. The sequence goes on along the minus strand of NZ_CP123781.1, from coordinate 664,251 downwards.
TCCACCAGAGCGGGTTGTACAGGACCGCCGCCCTGTCCCCGAACGTGTAGCTGTCGCCGACATAGCTGATCGCGGCCAGCCCAAGTCCCCAGAAGATCAGGCAGGACAGCACGTCACCGAAGCGCTCGACCGCCCGGTGCATGTGACCGGGCCACCAGTTGTCCGCGAATTGCGGACGCAGGTGGCTGTTGGCCGCCGTGGCCAGGGTGAGACCCATGAAGCCCGCATAGATGGCGGCAAATACCGCCATCTTCTGCGAGCCCCAGATGGTTTCGGCAAAGACTTCCCGCGCAACGATCTCGCCGAGAAGCAGGATCGCCACCAGAGCGTAGGAAACCGCAGCCACGAAGGATTCAACCTTCAGCAGAATCCGCAGGAATGCGGCCATGCCCTGCCCCCCCGAACGTGATCAGTGCAGCAATCAGCTCGGGATCAGGTGCAGGCTGCCTTGGCTTCCTGGATCCTGGCCCAGATCTCGGCGGCGTCGCCACCGATCTCCTCGACCAGACGCTTGCTGGCACGCTCCGCAGCAGGCTTCCAGCTGTCCAGATCGGCACCCGTCGGGCGGGTCACGGGCGCGCCGGCCTCTGCCGTCTTGCCCAGCAGGAATTCCTCGGTACCACGGATCGCCTTGCGCAGATCATTGACCCGCGCATCGACCAGCCCCAGGGCCTTCTTCTGCGCGTCAGTCAGACCATCCCAGATCCGCTTGGAGACCGTCACGGTGCCGATGTCATGCGTGGCATGGAACACAAGGGTGTGCGGTGCCAGCTTCGGCAGGCCGATCGCCAGGCCGTAGACCGTTGAAGTGGCGATGGCATCCACCTGTCCGGTCTTCAGTCCCGGCACCATGTCAACGACACCCATCGGCACGCCTGCGGCACCAAGCTCGTCAAAATAGAGCGATGTGGAACGCGACGGCGGGACGCGGATCTTCACGCCCTTGATGTCGTCAGCGACCTTCAGCGGCATCTTGGAGGAAATGTAGCTGTGGCCGACCTCCACCCAGGAAAGGGTGACAAGGCCGGAGTTCTGCATCCGGTCCTCGAAGATCGGACGGACATGATTGTCGAAGACGCAGTCGGCCTGCGCCGTATCGCGGAACAGGTAGGGCGCGCCCAGCAGCGCGAATTCGGGCACGATCAGGGATGTCGCGACGCCGGACTGGCCGGAGATGTCGATGCGACCACGGACGACCTGGCGCAATGTCGTCTGCTCGTCACCCAGCTGCGAGGAGAAGAACGGCACGATGTCCAGGCTGGGCTCGGCTGTTTCCACATCCTTGATGGTGTCGTTCAGGAAGGTACCCCAGGGGGTGTTTTCCGGCGCCGCCGTGGCATAGCGCATCTCGGTCTTGTCGGCAGCGGCTGCAGCACCTGCGATCATGCACAAGGCGGTGGTCGCGAAGGCAATACGTTTCAGTCCATCACGCAACATCTGTTCTCTCCCTGGTAGCAAGCCCCGGTCATTCACGCCGGTGGTCATTTATCTGTCATCCAATCTAGCGCCTGACCGCACCGACCGAAAGCACCATGTGCAACACGCCATGGGGTATCGAGAAAAGAAATAATCGCATTCCTCCTGTTCCTGCTTGTTATTCGGGAGGAATACGGTATTTATACCGCTCATGGATGCATCACAACCCTGCCGAAAGGAAAGGCCATGCCCGACATCCCCGCCTGGTTGCCTCTCTGCACGTTCATGACCGGCTTCATGCTGGGGGTCGTCATCACGCGCATGATGGACACGCCTCATGCCTGAGTCAGAGATGGCTTCCTGTTTCGCCCGCTGCTTCCGCGGGACAGACGGCGAACGCGCAATCAGTCATCTGCGCCGCATGACCCTGGATATCGCCACCGGGCCCGACATCAGCGATGCGCGCCTCCGACACCTCGAAGGGCAGCGCTTCATCATCAGCCAGATCATCACCCTGATCGAAAGAGGACGGAAATGACCGACAGCCTGATCGACTACAAACCCGGTACGAATACCCCCGACATGGATGCCGAGAATCCGGCACCGGTCAGGACCCCGGCCAAGGGCATGCACCTCTACACGCTTGATGGTGTGACACACGAAATTCCGGAGAACTTCTGGGACCCGGAAACGAAATCGATCCGGCTCGGATCGCTGCTGAAGAGTCACGGTGACCTGCGGTCCAGAATCGGAGAGCGCCGGAAACCGCCGGAGACCTACGAGATCCGTCTGCCGGACGACCTGCAGTCGGTGATCAGCGCCAATCCCGAAGACCCTCTTGCGCAGTCCGCCATGGAATGGGCCCGCCGTCACGAACTCAGCCAGGAAGCCTTCGACGAACTGGCAGAGGCATTCTTCCGCAACGAAGCGCAGAGCTTCGATCCGGACCGGTATCGCGAGACCCAGATGAACGCGCTCGACGAAGCGCTGGGCAGCGACGCGGAAAAGGTGCGGAAGGACATCGGCCAGTGGTTCGGCGCCCTGATGGGTCGGGATTTCGAGGAGAGTCCCGAACTGCTCGCCGCGGCGGAGGAACTTGCCGCCGACGCACGCGGCGTGCTGTTGCTGAAGACCCTGCGGGACCGCCTGAGCGAGCATGGCGTTCCGGACCGCCGTTCAGATGCAGGTTCCGAAGCGCCCGTCGATGAGGCCGCGATCCGGCGGGTTCAGGCTTCCGACGCCTATCGCAACAGCACCCATGCCGACCATGAGGCGACCCGGAACTGGGTACGGAACGCCTGGCAGACGCTGGTCGACCGGGGACACTGATCCAGGCCGGCTATCCCTTCGATGACAGCAGTTCGCTCCGCACGCTGTCATCGAAGCCCTGCAGGACGTGGGGGCCGCGTGTGAAGACCGGCCGCCGGAGCAGCGCCGGATGCGCCAGAATCAGATCGACGGTTCCCTCCTTCCCGTCGTCCTGGGCCTGCTCATCCTTCGACAGCCCCCGCCAGGTGGTGCCGCGGCGATTGATCAGACCTGTTCCGATCGCCGCGGTCCATCGCATGACATCATCCCGCGACAGGCCGTCGGCGCGAACATCGATGAAATCGTGCCTGATCCCCTCGGCATCCAGCCACTTCCGCGCCTTGCGACAGGTGTCGCAATTCTTCAGGCCATGAACCTTCCACATATCCGCCACTCTCCACCCCGGCTTTGCATCTCCCCGGCCATAGCCCACTATGGCCCCGAGCAACAAGCCTTGGGGGAGGTCCGACGCCATGACGATCCATGATCCGCGCATACCGACAGCCGATGAGTGTGTGGTACCGGCCATGCTGCGTCGCCGCGCCGAGAGCCAGCCGGACGAGACCTTCGTGATCTTCGAGGATGGCGAGACCTGGAGCTATGCCGAGGCGCTGCAGCGGGTGCTGCGCGCCGCCGCCGGATTGCGGGCACTCGGTGTCCGCCAGGGCGACCACGTCCTCTCTTGGCAGCCCAATGGGCGGGAAGCGGTGCTGACATGGTTCGGCCTCAACATGCTGGGTGCGGTCTATGTGCCCGTGAACACCAGCTATCGCGGCGGACTGCTGGAGCATGTGGTGAGCCTGTCCGACGCCCGCCTGATGGTGGTGCATCCGCAGCTGATGCCCCGACTGGCCGATGTGGATGTCGGTGTTCTCAGCGACCTGGTCGTCACCGGGGCGGAGGCTGAGATGCCGACCGTGCCCGGCCTGGAGAACCATCCGTTCAGCCTGCTGGAAAGCGCCGAGCCGCTGGAGGAAGTGATCGAGGTCGCGCCCTGGGACACCCAGTACATCATCTTCACCTCCGGCACGACCGGGCCGTCGAAGGCGGTGCTGTCATCCTATATCCAGGCCCACAGCATGGCCTGCGAGGCCTACGACTTCCTGTCCGGCGACGACCGTGTCCTGGTGAACCTGCCGCTGTTCCATGTCGGCGGCACGATCTTTCTCTACGTGATGCTGGCGAAGGGCGGGTCCTGCGTGGTGGAGGACAGTTTCCGCACGGATGGCTTCTGGGAGTCGGTGCGCCGCAATGGCGTCACCAGCACCTGTCTTGTCGGCGCCATGACCCCGTTCCTGCTGAAGCTGCCGGCGAGCAACCGCGACAGGGACCATCCGATGCGGTCCATCGTGACCATTCCCTGGAACGAGGATTCTCTGGCACTGGGAGAGCGGTACGGCATCGACATGTACACCGGCTTCAACATGACCGAGATTTCCTCCCCCATCACATCGGAGGCCAACCCGCCGAAGATCGGCACCTGCGGCACCCCACGCGAAGGTGTCGAGGTGCGCGTGGTTGACGAGAATGACTGCGAGGTCGCGCCAGGCGTCGTGGGCGAGCTGATCGTGCGCACGGACCGCCCCTGGGCCATGAACCACGGCTACTACAAGAACCCGGAAGCGACGGCGAAGGCCTGGCGCAACGGCTGGTTCCATACAGGAGACGGCTTCCGCTATGACGAACAGGGCTATTTCTACTTCGTCGACCGCATCAAGGATGCGATCCGCCGCCGGGGCGAGAACATCTCCTCCTTCGAGGTCGAATCGGAAGTCACGCAGTTCCCCGCCATTCGCGAGGCCGCAGCCATTCCCGTACCTTCGGAACTGAACGAGGACGAGGTGATGGTGGTCGTTGCGCCCTCCCCCGGCGAGACAATCGATCCGGAGGCCCTGTTCCGCTTCCTTGAGCCGCGCATGGCGCACTTCATGCTGCCGCGCTATGTCCGCATCGTCGATGACCTGCCCAAGACGCCGACGCAGAAGATCCAGAAGGTGAAACTGCGCGAGGACGGCGTCACCGCCGACACCTGGGACCGCGAAGCAGCCGGCATCAAGGTCCGTCGGGAGAAGATCGGAGCCTGACTGCGGTCGCCGGAGCGCCGACGCTCAGCTCTCCATCTGTCGCTCTGTCCGGTACTCGCTGGGGGACAGGCCGGTGACATTGCGGAACGCGCGGCTGAAATGTGCCGGATCCGAGAATCCCACGGAGAAGGCAATGGAGGCGATGGAGAGGCCGCGCCGGGTTGGGTCCAGCAACCGGCGCTGCGCGGTGGCAATGCGCCGGGCGCGAATGACGCCTGAAAGGGTCTCGCCACGCTCGGCGAACATCTTCTGGATATAGCGTTCCGACAGGCCCAGCTCCATGGCCAGGGAGCCCGGCCCCAGCGCCTCGTCATCCAGCCGGTTCTCGATGGCGCGCATGATGCGGCGCAGGTGCGCCAGCCGCACCGAACTCTCGTTGCTCTTCAGGGCATCCACCGGGACCGTCAGCGCCAGGGCCAGCAGGTCCAGCAGGTGCGGTGACATCGCGGCAGCGGACTCGCCATCCAGTTCGTCACGCTGGCGGATCAGCGAATGGGCAAAATCCACGAAGACACGCACCAGCGGCGCCTTGCCGTTACAGGGCTGCGCCACCAGGTCATCGATCATCGGAATGCGATCCCGCATCACCGGCCCGTCCACCCGCAGGGTGATCAGGCTGTTCGGGGTCTCCTGCTGATACTGGTAGGTGTCGGCGGTGGCGATCACCGTCAGGTCACCGGGATCCAGCGCCGCCTCCCGCCCCGCCTGACGCAGCGCCACCGTGTCACGCATCGGTATGGGCAGGAAGTAGTAGTCACCGCCCGGATGGGCGAGATGTTCCCGCCTGCGGAAGACATTCATCGCGTCGCTGTCGATGGCTCCGAAGCGGATGCCCGGAATATCGAAGAAACCGAACCGGCCATTTTCGAAGGCATGAGCCGGGTCTGTCAGGTCCAGTGCGTACCAGTTCTCGTTCAGTGCATCGGTCCACGCCCCCAGCCGTTTCGACCTCTCGAAAGCGGAAACATCAATGGTCCGGGGCTTCAGGGCGACGGTGTTCATGGACCCAATACCTCTCATGCGAAAACGCACACAAATTCAGCAGATCACAACAAGGGTCAAAATCTAACCACTCCCAATCCCTGAACTCCAGCGCAATCTTGTGCCAGGCGGTTCTGGCAAGGGGCTTCTGCTGCCCCGGTCCCGGTTCGGTCTGTCCGTCCACACAGGGGATTCCGACAAGTATTCGGATGCATGGTGGCCAGCCCGCGATCTGAAAGCGCCTGCATGGCACGGCCAGCTTCGATACTGTCGGGGATATCTGTTTGCAGAATCCGGGAGGCGACTGTTGGACACTATCACGCTTGAAATCATGCACGGCAAGCTGCTGGCCACGGTGGATGAGATGGGCATGGTCCTGGCCCGCACCAGCATGAGCCCCGTGATCTACGAGGTACTGGATTTCGCATGCGGGATCTGCGACGCGGAGGGCGATCTGGTGGCGCAGGCCAACGGGCTGACCCTTTTCACCGGCACCTTCGCCGCCCAGGTCCGCTTCATCATCGAGAAGCATGGCGCGCGGATGCGGCCGGGCGACGCCTTCATCACCAATGACCCGTTCCGGGGGGGTACCCACTGCTGTGACATGGCGGTCATCAAGCCGCTGTTTCATGAACAGCAACGGATCGGCTTCGCGATCACGGTGGCGCACTGGCTGGACGTGGGCGGCGCGGTTGCCGGCAGCCTGCCCGCCGATGCGTCCGAGGTCTTTCAGGAGGGGCTGCGCCTGCCGGGGATCCGGCTCTGTCAGGATGGCAGGCTGCTGGAGGATGTGCGCGACATCATCGCCGCCAACTCCCGCCTGCCGCAGATGGCGCTTGGCGACCTGAATGCGGAACTCGCCGCGGTCAACATCGCCGAGCGGCGGCTGACCGAGCTGGTCGAGCGCTACGGGCTGGATGGACTGCAGTCCGCCTTTGCCGGGATCCTGAACCACGGGGAGCAACAGGCCCGGCAGGCCGTTGCCGCTCTGCCTGACGGTATCTATGCGGCCGAGGACTGGATCGACGGCGACGGCGTCACCGACGACCGCATTCCCGTCCGGGTCAGCGTCCGGATCGAGGGGGAGACGATCACGGCCGACTTCGACGGTTGCGCACCCGCGCGGGGCGGTCCGATCAACTGCACCCGTGGCGCGCTTCAGTCTGCGGTGAAGTCGGTGTTCAAGGCACTGGTCGGGCCGCAGGAACCGTCCAACGAAGGCTGGTTCCGGCCCGTGCGCATCGAAATTCCGGATGGCACGGTCTTCAGCGCCGTCAGTCCCTCCCCCATCGGCTGGTACTACGAGGGCGCGGCACAGGCATCGGAACTGGTCTGGAAGGCCCTGGCCCCGATTGCCCCGGAACGGTTCAGCGCCGGCAGCTACATGAGCCTCTGCGCCACCTACATCTGTGGCCGGGACAAGGCCGGGGAGATGTTCGTGCATATCGAGCCGCAGCATGGCGGCTGGGGTGCCACCCCGGAACGCGACGGGGCCAGCGGCCTGATCGCCATCACCGACGGCGACACCTGCAACCTGTCGGTCGAACTGCTGGAGGCGAAATATCCCCTGCGCATCAGCCGCTATGGCTTCAATACGGAGGAGGGACCGGGGGCCGGTCGTCATCGTGGCGGCTTCGGGCTGGTGCGGGAGTACGAGGTGCTGACCGACGACGCCTTCACCTATGCCAGCTTCGGGCGCTCGGTCGAGCGTCCCTGGGGTGCCGATGGCGGCCAGCCCGGCAGCCGCAATCACCTGACCGTCAGCCGCAAGGGCGGGACCTTGCGCACGGCCCGCACCGCGCATGAGGCACTGGCATATGGGGACCGCGTCGCCATCGTCACCGGCGGCGGCGGCGGCTGGGGTGACCCTGCCGACCGATCTGTCAGCGAGATCGCGGCAGACATCGCGGATGGCCTGCTGACGGAGGATCAGGCGCGGGAGGTCTACGGTCGATGATCCGCATGGCAACGGACGTGGGCGGTACCTTCACCGATCTGGTGGCATGGGACGAAACGGACGGCAGCCTGACCGTGGCGAAGGACCTGACCACCGTGCAGGACCAGTCGGGCGGCGTTCTCTCGACCATCGATCTGAGCGGCCTGAGCCCGGAGAGCATCACCGAGTTCGTGCATGGCGGCACCACGGTCATCAATGCGATCACCGAACGCAAGGGCGTGCGCACGGCGCTGGTCACCACGCGCGGGTTCCGCGACGTGCTGGCCATCGGACGCGGCAACCGGCCGGATCTCTACAATCTGCACTTCGACCCGCCGCACCCCTTCGTGCCCCGCAAATGGCGCTTCGAGGTGACCGAGCGCCTGGATGCCGATGGCGCGGTCGTCACGCCGCTGGACGAAAGCGACATCGACGCCATTGCCGAAGCCTGCAGGGCGGCGAAGATCGAGGCAATTGCCATCACCTTCCTGCACAGCTATCGCAATCCGGCACACGAACAGGCCTGCGCCGCGCTGCTGGCGGAGCGGCTGCCCGACGTCTCGATCACCCAGTCCTCCGGCTTCACACGGGAATGGCGGGAATTCGAGCGGACGAGCACGGCTGTGCTGAATGCCTATGTGCAGCCCATCATCGACCGCTACTTCGACCGCCTGGAGTCCCGCCTGCGCGCGCGGGCCGTGACAGCCCCGCTGCAGGCCATGCAGTCGAACGGTGGCACCACCAGCTTTGCCCGCGCCCGCACCCACCCGCTGACCCTGGTGGAGTCCGGCCCGGCTGCCGGTGTGAACGGGGCGGTGGTCGTGGGTCGTGCAGCGGGCCTGCCCAATGTCATTGCCTTCGATGTCGGCGGCACCACAGCGAAATGCTCCCTGATCCGCGGTGGCATGGCGACAGTGAACACCGACTACTGGATCGAGAAGACCCGGCATCACCCCGGCTATCCGGTGAAGGCCCCCGTGGTGGACATTGTCGAGGTCGGTGCCGGTGGCGGCTCCATCGCGCGCATTGCCGCTGATGGTCGCCTGCGTGTCGGGCCGCAGTCGGCGGGCGCTGAACCCGGCCCTGCCTGCTATGGCCGGGGCGGAACGGAGCCGACGGTCACCGACGCGAAGCTGCTGACCGGCGTCCTCGACACCAACCGCTTCTCCGGCGGCCGCCTCAGCCTGTCGACCGAGAAGGCCGCGCAGGCCATGCAGCCGGTCGCCGATGCACTGCGGGTCAGCATCGTGGAAGCCGCAGCCGCCGTCATCCGCCTGGCCGAGGCCAACATGATCAATGCGCTGAAGCTGGTTTCCGTCCAGCGCGGCCACGACCCCCGCGATTTCGCCATGCTGGCCTATGGCGGCGGCGGCGCCATGCATGCGGCCCAGCTTTCGCGCGAGCTGGGCACGAAGGAACTGGTCATTCCGCTGTATCCCGGCCTGTTTTCCGCCTGGGGCATGCTGGCGACCGCGCCGCGCGTCGACCTGGTGCGCACGGTTCCGCTGGACGGCGAAAGCGCGCGCAGCAGCGATCTGCAGGCCGTTCTGGACGCCATGGTGTCGGAGGCGGAAACCTATTTCACCAGCAGCGGCAAGGCGGCACCCCTGGACCTCACCGCCCGGATCGAACTGCGCTACCACGGGCAGGAGCACACGGTGCCGGTCCCGGTCGATGCGCGGAATGTCGATCTGGACGCACTGGTCGAGGCATTCCACGCGGCCCATGAGCGCGCCTATACCTTCCGGCTGGACGACACGCGGGTGGAGGTCATCCAGTTCCATCTGGCGGCAGAGCAGAGGACACGCCTGCCGGAGTTCGTGCCGCTGGACGGGAGCGGACGCAGTCTCGATGCCGCAACCAGTGGCCAGCGACCGGTCCATTTCGGAGAGGGCGGGATGCGCGAGACCCTGATCCTGGACCGTGCCCTGCTGCCGCTGGAACAGGCCATCGAAGGCCCTGCCGTGATCACGGAGCCGACCGCGACCACGCTGGTGCTGCCGGGGCAGCAGGTGCATGTGGACAGGCTGGGCTTCCTGCATATCCGGGAGGTGTAACCTGCCGCCCGTGCCTGAGACCAAGCGGCACTTCCCCCCAGAGAGCAGATCGCTATTCTGGCGCCAAGAACACGGCAGAGTCGGATTTCCGGGGAGGAACAGAGAACATGCATCCTGGCGTACACGGGGCGGAGCGGCCCGAGAAACCGGCCTACATCATGGCCTCCACCGGGGAGGTGGTGACCCATGGCGATCTGGACCGCCGGTCGAACATGGGGGCGCACTACTTCCGCTCGCTGGGGCTGCAGCACGGTGACGCCATCGCGATCTGCATGGAGAACAACCGGCATTTCCTGGAGATCTGCTGGGCCGCCCATCGTGCCGGACTCTATTACGCCTGTGCGTCGAGCTATCTGACCGCCCCCGAGGTCGCCTACATCGTGAACGACTGCGAGGCGAAGCTGTTCATCTCCTCCGCCTACAAGGCGGACATGGCGAAGGGCATGCCCGGTGAAGTGCCGCATGTGGAGCACATGCTGATGGTCGGCGAGCCGATCGACGGCTACAGCTCCTGGGACGATGCCATTGCCGACATGCCGCAGACGCCGATTGCCGACGAGTGGGAAGGGCACGACATGCTCTATTCCTCCGGCACCACCGGGCGGCCCAAGGGCATCAAGATCGACCTGGAGAACCGCAAGCTGGGCGAGGTCCGCCCGACCATGCAGGCCGTGCTCATGCTCTACGGCATGGATTCCGAGACCATCTATCTCTCGCCGGCGCCGCTCTATCACGCGGCGCCGCTGCGCTACAATCTGCTGATGAACCGGATCGGGGCGACCACGATCCTGATGGAGCGGTTCGACCCGGAACGGGCGCTGCAACTGATCGAGAAATACGGCTGCACCCACAGCCAGTGGGTGCCGACGATGTTCGTGCGCTTCCTGAAACTGCCCGCGGAAGTGCGGGCGAAGTACGATGTCTCCTCGCTGAAGGTCGCCATCCACGCCGCCGCCCCCTGCCCCGTCGAGGTCAAGCAGCAGATGATGGATTGGTGGGGTCCGGTGATCTACGAATATTACGCCGGAACCGAGGGCAACGGCTTTGTTGCCGCCAATCCGCACGAGTGGCTGGCACATCCCGGGACCGTCGGCCGTGCCATCGTCGGTGAGCTGAAGATCACCGACATGGACAGCCCGGACGAGGAGCTGCCACAGGGCGAGATCGGCTCCGTCTTCTTTGCCGGTGGACCGACGTTCAACTATCACAACGATCCGAAGAAGACGGCCGAGTCGCAGAACACGAAGGGCTGGTCCACCCTCGGCGACGTCGGTTACCTGGACAAGGACGGCTTCCTGTTCCTGACCGACCGCAAGGCCTTCATGATCATCTCCGGCGGCGTGAACATCTACCCGCAGGAGATCGAGGACAGGTTGCTGCTGCATCCGGCCGTGATGGATGCCGCCGTGTTCGGCGTGCCGGACGCGGACCTGGGTGAACAGGTGAAGGGCGTCGTGCAACTGATCGACCACACCAAGGCCGGACCTGACATGGCGGAGCAGCTGATCGCGTTCTGCCGTGAATCACTCAGTGGCATCAAGACGCCAAAGTCCATCGACTTCGAGAAGGAACTGCCCCGTCACGCCAACGGCAAGCTCTACAAGCGCCTGCTGAAGGACCGCTACTGGGGCAACAAGGACAGCCGGATCATCTGACCCGTCCCCTCCACCGACACGGTGCGTGCGGACCCGGTCCGCACGCACGGTCGCCCGCGCCCACTTCCCACCACGTCGCTCGCGGACTTGATCCGCGAGCCCAGTCGCCGACGTTTGAGCGGCACCATGGGTACTCGGGTCAAGCCCGGGTACGGCGTGGTGGGGCTGCGCAGACCTGTCTACACGCCCGCGACGGCCGGACGGACCCAGCCAACGATCACGGGCTCACCGGCCTGATTGGTGATCTGGACGGTATAGCGCCCCGACTCATCCTGATCACGGGTGCCGCTGGCCGTGACGACATCATCGACGCGGACAGGCTTCACGAAGCGGATGTCCATCTCAGCGCCGTCGCAGGCGTCCGGGCCGAAGGTCGCCGCCATGGCACGCAGGATCAGGTTCATCGACAGGGTGCCATGGGCGATGATGCCGCCCATTTCCGTCCTTGCCGCGAAGGCTGCATCCAGGTGGATCGGGTTCGGATCACCGGTGATCTCGGCATAGGCGTTGATGCGGTCCTGCGTGATCTTCAGGCTGACGGGTGTGAGTTCGGTCTGCATGGCGCGCTCAGCCTGCCCAGATCAGGGTAAGGACCGCTTCGTAGACCAGGCGATCCTGCTGGTCGCGGGTCTCGGTCTTCATCCGTACCCAGTTTCGGCCCTTGCGGACCTCCTTGGACAGCGGAACGGAACTGGTGCGCAGGGTGTCGCCGATGACCGGGCGACGGTGCAACACATACTGCTGCCCGGCATGCAGGCCACCATCGGGGTGGGGATTGGTCAGTTCGAGCTGCGCGGCCATGACGATGCCCGACACCATGTCTGGCGGCGCGGCGTCGGTATTGCCGCCCACGTCATCCCCGTAGACGGCACGCCAGCGGTCGAGCGCGGCCTGATCGATGGCGGATTCGTGAACCCCGAGACTCTGCCCGATCCGGATGCGGTCGAATGTCAGCATTTCGGGCAGCATCAGCGCAGCCTCAACGGACGTAGATATGCACCTCGGAGGCCCCGGCTTCGGCGCTGGTGGTGGAGGTCAGGCCCACACGGTCGGCGGGCAGCCCCATGCCGGTCAGGGTCCGCAGCACGTCATCGGCATGCTTGCGGGACCGGGAACGCTGCAGGGCGATGTCGGCGGCGGAGCCACTGCTGGGCGACACCGCGACAATGTCGAAGCGCGCGTCGGGACGCTGGTCCAGCGCACGGCTGACAGCCGTATAGAGCGCCTGCTCATATTCCACGTTCTGGCGGTCGAAGCGGATCACCACCAGCGGACGCCCGCTGGCAACGGCCGCGGAACCCGGATTTCCGGCGCGCGGGGCCTGCAGGCCGGTCGGCTGATAGCCACTGGTCGGCGGGGCATAGGCCCGCGATGCCAGACTGGTGCCGTAAAGCTCGCCATTCTTGATGGCCAGTGCCAGGGAACCGAGATTGCGGCGCTCATTGGCGATATAGGCCGTCTGGCGGCTGACATCGTCGGAAAGCTCGTTCAGCAGGCGGTCGATCACGACCACGGTCTTGTTGGTCTGATCCTCCAGCACGGCAAGCTGGCGATGATCCTCGTCGATCGCACCGGCAATACCGTAGGTCGCCCGCGCCGTCTCCAGCAGGAACGCTGCAAGGCTGGAATCAGCGGCCACTTCGTTGGCCAGGCCATTCATGGCGGCGATATCGCTGCTCAGGCGGGTAAGTTCGCTCTGCGCCTGGTTCCACTGGTTGACCAGCACCGGATTGCCGGGGGTCGAACCAACCTGCAACCGCGCCTGAATCGCGGCGACCGTGCCGTGATAGCGCTGGGCGTTCTGGATGGTGGAGCCACGGATCTGGGCCAGCGTGTCATTGCGCTGGTTCAGGCGCCCCTCCAGCTGGCGCAGTTCGGAAGCAAGCTGCTGGACCTTCTGCCCCACCACCGTGCCTGTGGCCGGGAAGGAAGAGACCGCAGGGGCCTCGAACGTCGTGGTGCCGAGCGGCGGCGGGCCGCCAGCGACCTGGGTCGAGGGGAACGACGTGGTCGATGCCGATCCCGTGGCGGCGGCATTGAGCGCGGCATTGCGCGCGGCCTGCGCCTCCGGCGAGAGGCGGCTGACACGCGGCGGTGCCTCACGGACCACGGTACCGGCCTCGTCCTCACCCGCCAGAGACGGCCACAGCGAGTCCGATACGAAGGTGCAACCACCTGCGAAAGACGCCATACCCACCATCAGCAGGCCTGCGGCCCGGCTGGTCCAGGGTGCGGATGATGTCGTGAATGACCTTGTGTTCATTACAGCAGTCTGCCCGCCCATTTCGTAGCCTCTGGCCCTGTCGCGCTGTTCAGCGTCGTCACTTAGCGATATCCGGTCAAGACCACCGGCCGCCCCAAATCTGGCCGGCCCGGCACCCTCGGCACACCGTACCGAATCACTGTTACATCCGACCGGCGCGGAGATGTTAGCGAAGCGATACGTGCGTCACAAGGAAGGCCTTGATTCAAGGGGCATACCTGTCAATTGGTGGCTTGCCAAGCAGAAAGGCATACCGTATACGTCCGCCTCGCCCGATGGTGCTGCATCAGCACACCGGGCGCGGCGCCGGTAGCTCAGCTGGATAGAGCACCAGACTACGAATCTGGGGGTCGGGGGTTCGAATCCTCCCCGGCGCGCCATCTTCTGCATCGCGATGAAGTCCGCTTCGCCTACGGGCGCGGCAGGACGGTCGTGCGGCGGCGGATCAGTCCGCCATGACCTGTCCCTGCGCCTCGGTCGGCCCGGCAGGCGCATCCGCGTCCCAGATTCCCTGAAACAGGCCCTCGTCCAGCGGCCAGCCGGAGCGCATGCGCCGGACCAGTTCGTTCACGCTGTGCATCCCCATTTCCCTCAGACGGCGGTGAATCGGATCGGCATCGGCGCGTCGATGCCACACCATCTCCAGCCGGGCCGGCGTGGCCAGGGGCGGCGGCGGATGGATATCGAGCCCGAACCGCCTGTGCACGAAGATCGCGAACGGCATCTGCACCAGGGCGACCAGATTGCTGTTGGCCACGATCTGCGGAATGCTCCAGGCACGATGCACCCGGCAGGCCGGCTCGCTGTTGGTCCTGTCGCCGGAATAGACAACCAGCATGTCCTCCGGCGCCACGGGGCGGTCGATCAGCACCTTCCTGGCCCTGTCGTAGGCTTCCGGAGTCTGGGGGCCGAAATCGTCCGACCAGCCCTTCCGGGTGATGCAGGCCCAGCGCCCGTCAACCATGTGCTGGCTTATCAGGTCCGGATGGTCGATCACTGCCCCCGCGTGATAGGCAAGGTCGAGCGAACCGCTGCAGAGTTCCTGAACGACATCGACCTCGTAGAATGGCGTGATCTCCACCGTGACACCCGGCATTTCCCGCCAGAGCTGGTCCAGGACCGGCGTGAAGATGGTGGGTTCGGCAAGGTTGGGCAGCGAGATCCGGATATGCCGCTTCTGGTCGTAGGACGCAGAATCGTCGCGGACCGACAGCCCGGATTCGAAGACATGCATGCCCTTGCGGATGGGCTCGATCAGCTTGTCAGCCAGGGGTGTCGGCACGATCCCGTTCTTCGTGCGCCGGAACAGGGGCTGGCCGTAATGCTTCGCCAGCCTGCCCAGTCCCGCGCTGACGGCGGGCTGGCTCATGCCCAGTTCCTCCGCCGCGCGTGTGACGTGACCGGTCTCGTAGACCTTCACGAAGACGCGCAGCAGGTTCAGGTTCAGCCGATTTCCCTCAACCATCCCGGTCCTTCCCCTGAAACACTGCTCCATTCCCCCGGAAGACCGACAGGCAGATGTCGCGCAGCCAGTCCAGCGTCGGATTCCCGTTGTTGCGCTCGTGCCAGATCAGATAGGCCTCGTCGCGGGGCACATCGAACGGCAGGGGGATCTCCTCCAGCCCGAATGTCGCGCCGACCTCGTCGAAGAACACCTTCGGCAGCACGGCGAGCATGTCGGTACCGGCGATCATCCCCGCCATCGACCAGTAGCCACCGGTCTGGTAGACCAGCCGCCGCACGCAGCCCTGGGCGGCAAGCGAACGGTCCAGCTTCTTGTGTGCCCGCTGCTTGGTCTTCAGGTCGATGAACGGGAAACCGGAAAAATTCTCCCTGGTGACGGGACCGTGGCGACTGTTCCAGCCGGGCCGGGCCGCACAGACCAGCGGGGAGCGCAGCAGCATCTCGCACCGGATCTGTCGTCCGTCTATGGGCTGGTCGTGGATCGCCAGATCCAGGCTGCCGTCATAGAGCCCGGTGGAAATGTCCTGGTCGGGAAGGTCGCGCAGGAACAGGCACATGTTCGGTGCCGATTCCTCGATGATGGGCATCAGGCACCGCATCAGAAGCGGTTCCGCCAGTTCCGTGAGTCCGATCCGTGTGGTGCCCGAGACCTCCGCCGGATCGAATTCCTGCGGCAGTTCGGAGGCAAGGTCGACCAGCGCCAGCCCCTCGCGGATCGGAACGGCGATCTCGTCGGCGCGTGGCGTCGGCACCAGACCGTCCCGGGCCCGTTCGAAGAGCGGATCGTCGAGCAGTTCCCGCAATCGCGCCAGCGATGCACTGACCGACGGCTGACTCAACCCCAGCAAGCGGGCGGCCAGGCTGACGCTGCCGGTACCGTAGACGGCGTCGAAGACACGCAACAGGTTCAGATCAAGCGTACGAAGGTTCATCAAACGATCCATATAAAGCGTATTCGGAATCCAAATTTCACAAGCTCCGGAATATCGCCCATAGCTCCACCTGCATCTTCGTGGAGGCTCTTCTATGTCGGGATATCATTGGACGCATTTCAACCATTTTGTTTCCGGCGGCAGGCGGGACGACCATCTGACCGGCTCGCGCCGTTCGGAACTCCTGAAGGGCGGCAAGGGCGACGACACGGTCGAGGCCGGGGGCGGGAACGACACGGTCTTCGGCGGCAACGGTAATGACCTGATCGATGGCGGGTCGGGGCGCGACCGTCTCTATGGCGGCAACGGTCGCGACATCATCGACGGCGGATCGGGCAGTGACCTGATCAATGGCGGACGCGGCGACGACACGCTGGGCGGCGGCGACGGCTGTGACATCATCTTCGGCGGCTCCGGCGATGACCTGCTGGATGGCGGCGCCGGGTCCGACTATCTGGATGCCGGCAGCGGCAATGATGTCGTGCGCTTCGAGGCATCACAGAACAGCCATGGCCTCGACCTGGTGGAAGGCGGACGCGGCCATGACACGCTGCGGCTGGTGCTGACCCAGGCGGAAGCCGACGACGCCGCGATCCAGGCCGATATCGACCGCTTCGAGGACTTTCTCAGCCATCGCGGCCATGCCTGGTCGCATTGCGGCTTCGTCTTCCGGTTCGATGCGCTGAACCTGATCGTGCACAGCGTCGAGGCGCTGGAGATCGAGATCATCGGTGGCGTGAACACGGACCCGGTGGCGGCTGACGACAGCCTGATCACGGACGAGGACATCTCCGCCAGCATCGACGTGCTCGCCAACGACCTGGACGCGGACGGTGATGCGCTGACCGTCACCGCGGCCAGTGCTGCCAACGGCACGGTGGTGATCGGGGCGGACGGGACGCTGACCTATACCGGCAATGCCGATTTCAACGGCACGGACACGATCAGCTATACCGTCGATGACGGTAACGGCGGCACCGAAACAGCGGAAGTCGCGGTAACGGTGAATGCGGTCAATGATGCGCCGCTTGCCCGTGATGACTTCTTCTCGCTCCGGGCGGGCCAGTCCGCGACCATCGACCTGCTCGGCAATGATCTCGACCTTGACGGGGATACACTGACAGTCACCTCGGTGAACGGCCAGCCGACCGACGGCCCCATCGAGGTGGTCTTCGAAGGCGTCGGCTCCGGCTTTCTCCATTTCCCTGCCAATGGCCAAGGCAATCCCACCTTCGATGTCACCAGCGGCTTCGAGAGCCTGGGAGCACCCGACCTGATCTCGACCGAGATCTCCTACACGGTCTCCGACGGCAACGGCGGCAGCAGCACGGCGCGTGTCGCGCTGCGGGTGAGCGGGATCAATGATGCCCCCGTGATCGACGCTGATGCCTCCGACCTGTCGGCCACGCTGGTCGAGGACAGCGCCACGATCCTGAGCACGACGGGCAATCTGGTCTTCAGCGATCTCGACGACAACGAATTGCACACCGCCTCCGTCAGGTTCGACGGTTTCGGGGGCGATCAGGGCGGCATCACCGCAGCCGAGGCCCAGGGCTTCCTGTCCGCGTCAGCCAGCGAGCCTCTCATCGGATGGACCTTCGGTGCGGCGAACGGACACTTCGATCATCTGGGCAGCAACGAATCCCTCGACCTGACATACGAAGTCACGGTCAGGGACCTGGGCGGGGACACGGCGAGCGAATTCGTGACCGTCACGGTGCAGGGAACCAATGACGCGCCGGTGGCCGTCAATGATGCCGCGACGACCGACGAGGACGTTGCAGTGACCATCGACGTGCTGGGCAATGACTCGGACGTGGATGGGGACACCCTGACGGTGACGGGAGCCAGTGCCGCCAACGGCACGGTGGTGATCGGGACGGACGGGACGCTGACCTATGTCGGCGATGCGGACTTCAACGGCACGGACACCATCAGCTACACCGTTGATGACGGTAATGGCGGCACCGCGACAGCCGAGGTCGCGGTGACGGTGAATGCGGTCAATGACGCGCCGGTGGCAACTGACGACACCCTGCGCGCGTTCGAGGACTTTCCCGCGACCGTCAATGTGCTCGGCAATGATACCGACCCGGAGGGCGATGCCCTGACCGTGGTGGAGGCAAGTGCCGGAAACGGCACGGTGACCATCAACGCCAACGGGACCCTGACCTATCTGGGCAATGCCAATTTCAATGGCCCGGACACGATCAGCTATACGGTCGCAGACAGCGGCGGGGCCACCGCGACAGCGCAGGTGGTGTTCGACGTCATCCCGGTGAACGACGCGCCGGTTGCCGGGGCCGACACGGCGGAGACCGACGAGGACACGGCCGTCACGTTCGACGTGCTCGCCAACGACACGGACCTCGAAGGCGACGCGCTGACGGTCGAGTCGGCGACTGCCGCCAACGGCACGGTGACCGTCAATGCCGACGGCTCCCTGACCTATCTCGGCAATCCCGATTTCAACGGCACCGACACGGTGACCTACACGGTGCGCGACAGCAATTTCGGTCGGGCGACAGGCACGGCGGAGATCAACGTCAATGCCGTCAACGATGCACCCCAGGTGCTCGTCTCCAATGCCATCGCCCTCTCTGACGTGCGCGCGGGCGACGGCGGCTTCATCATGAACGGGATCGCCGATTCCGATCTGGCCGGTCGGGGGCCGCGCGGCGCGGGCGACGTGAACGGGGACGGCATTGTCGATGTGATCGTCGATGCCCGCCATGCGGACGTGAACGGCAACAACTCCGGATCGGCCTATGTCGTCTTCGGCAAGGCGGACGGCACGGCGGTCAACCTGGCGGATGTCAGTGCAGGCACGGGCGGCTTCGCCATCCAGGGCCGGCCACAGGGTGAACTGGCCGGATCGTCGGTCGACGGCATCGGTGACCTGAATGGTGACGGCCTGGATGACCTTCTGGTCGGGGCCTATCGCTTCAGCGGACAGACCGGGTCGGCCTATGTGGTGTTCGGCAAGGCGGACGGGACGACGGTGGAACTCTCCGATGTCTTCAACGGCAATGGCGGCTTCTTCATCCGCCCCGACCAGACCGGCCAGTCACTGGGCAACGCGATCAGTTCTGCCGGGGATGTGAACGGTGACGGCATCGAGGACCTGATCGTCGGCGCCAGTCGCGATGACGCCAACGGATTTGATTCCGGTGCCGCTTTCGTCATCTTCGGCAAGGCGGACACGTCCGAAGTCCGCATCAGCGACATCCGCAGCGGCAATGGCGGCGGCTTCGTCATCAAGGGCGCGGCTGGCACCAGCGGTGCCGGATTCTCGGTCTCGGATGCTGGCGACGTGAATGGTGACGGCCTGGCGGACATGCTTGTCGGGGCGCCGCTGGGTGGCCAGGGCGCCGCCTATGTCGTCTTCGGCAAGGCCGACAGCACCGCGATCGACCTGGGCGATGTGGAGGCCGGTATCGGCGGCTTCGCCATCACCGGCAGCAGCCCACTGGACAATATCGGCCAGGCGGTGTCCGGGGCTGGCGACCTGAACGGCGACGGCCTGGATGACCTCATCGTCGGCTCCCCGCAGAGCAATGCCAACGGCGTCCGTTCCGGTATCGCCCACGTCATCTACGGCAAGGCGGACGGAGACACCGTCGATCTGGACAATTTCACCGAGTCCGTCGACGGCTTCTCCATTGTCGGTGCGTCGGCGGACGACCGTGCGGGGTACGCGGTGGCCGGCGTTGGCGATTTCGACGGCGATGGCCTGGATGACATCGCCGTCAGTTCGCCCACCGCCGCACTGGACAGCGGTGGCGCCGGCATGACCTACATCGTGCTCGGCACGGCGGGCGCGCAGGGCAATGTGGATCTGGCCGATGTGGAGAATGGTATCGGCGGTATCGCCATCTTCTCCAACGGTGTCGGCAACAGTGTCAGCGCCATCGGCGACATGAACAATGACGGGCGTGCCGACATCATCATGGGTGCCCAGTCCGAGAACAATGGTGCGCCGCGCAGCGGCGGCGCCTATGTCGTGTTCGGGCGGGAAGCGACACCGGACGTCGTCGTCGACCCGGACCAGTCGGTGGCCGTCAGCAACATCAGTGTCAGCGATGTCGATGCCGCGGAGGGTACCGGCGAGGTCGAGATCGTCCTGACAGTCGGAAACGGTGTGCTGAGCGTCAGCGGCACGGTCGCCGTGGTTGCGGGCAACGGCACATCCGAACTGATCCTCACGGGCGACCTGGCGGACGTGAACGGGCTGCTCGACACCCTGACCTACACCCCCGACCCGGACTTCAGCGGCACGGACAATCTGGACGTGCAGGTCACCGATCTGGGGAACACCGGACTGGGCGGGCCGCTGTCGGCAACGGACAGCGTCGCCATCACGGTCACGCCTGCCGGCCTGGTCATCGAAAGCGATGCCCCCGTGATCGAAGGCGGCGACCTGGACGACCAGATAACCGTCACCGGGACCGGCGGCAGCAACGTGGCCGGTCTCGGCGGCAACGACACGATCCTTGGCGGCGACGGCAATGACACGCTCGCCGGCAATGACGGCAATGACACGGTCTTCGGCGGTGCGGGCGACGACCTGATCGGCGATGTCTTTCCGGAGAACGCCGGTCTGCCCGGCAGCGAACCGGGCGCGGGCGACGCCAACACATTCGTCGGCGGCACCGGTAGTGACACGCTGTTCGGCCTCGACGGAATCGATGACACCTTCGTCTTCGGTGACGGCGATGGCGATGATGTGGTCAACGGCTTCGAGGCCGGAGCGGGTTCGCTGGACCAGATCGACCTATCCGACTTCGGCCTGGATGACTTCGCCGATGTGCTGGCAATCGCGAGCGAGACGGGGGGCTCGGCCAGCCTCGCGCTGCTGGGTGTCGACGGCGGGGTGACGATCACGCTGAACGACATCGGCATCGCGGACCTGCATCAGGACGATTTCATCCTCTGAGGCCGGTCCGGGGCTGCGGGCACCGCCCGTGGCCCCGGTTCAGTCTCGCCGCGCGACCGGCAGGACCGCATGATCCGGAGACTGTGACCTCACGCCTGTCCGACAAATCGCTTAGCATCGGGCGGCCGAGCGACCAGACTTCGTGCCGAGAGGAAACTGCCATGACCTACTGTCCGCGCATCCCTGACGTGGAGCGGACCCGCATGGTCGGCTGCCGCGGAACCGGTGTCCCCGGTGACCGACCGTGATCTCCCCGGTGCTGAAGGTCCATCATCGCACCAGCTATCGCTATCACCGGCCCGTCGATTTTGGTCCGCACCGGCTGATGTTGCGGCCGAGGGAAAGCCGCACCCTGCGGCTGCTCTCCCATGAACTGCAGATCTCGCCCGCCGCCAGCGTCGCATGGTCGAACGATGTGTCGGGGAACGCCATCGCGACAGCGACGTTCGGCCAGCCCGGCGACACCCTGGTTGTCGACAGCCTTGCCGAACTGACACTGGAGGCCGAGGAATGGCCTGTCTTCGACATCGCGGCATCCGCTTCAAGCTACCCCTTCCTGCTCGGCGATGACGAGATGACCGATCTCGGTGCCTTGCGGCTGCAGGCCTATCTCGATCCTGCCGGACGGCTGCGGGACTGGGCGCAGGGCTTCGTCCCCGGGCCGCGGGCGGACACCCTTTCCCTGCTGAGGGCCATCAGCGACGGTGTTGCCGGGCAGACGACCTATGAGGAGCGCGAGGACGACGCCGCGCAGTCGCCGGTCGAGACCCTGGAACGCGGCAGGGGGTCGTGCCGCGACTTCGCGGTGCTGTTCGCGGATGCCGTGCGCAGCCTCGGCTTCGGCGCGCGGATCGTCTCCGGATACCTGCATGATCCCGCGCGCAACGCCATCGGCTCCGCCGGCGCGGGTTCCACACATGCCTGGACCGAGGTCTACATCCCCGGCGCCGGCTGGGTCATGTTCGACCCGACGAACCGCAGCGTCGGCGGCTTCAATCTGATTCCGGTCGCCGTGGGGCGCCACATCAGCCAGACAATGCCGGTCTCCGGCAGCTTCACCGGCGACGCCGACGCATTCGAATCACTGGATGTCGCCGTGACCGTCAGACGGTCGGCAGCCTAGCCACAGGCCCCGCAGGCATCCCGGACAAAGGCGTGTTCCCTGACCGCAAATCCAGGCCTGCGCATCCCTAGACGAGGCTGTCCGTCAGGCGGGGAGCGGCGGGGCTAGGAGGTCATCGCGAAACTGCCGACTGAAGCAGGAATCTCGGCACCGCCGCACCAACAGCAACGACGGACACCGCCCGTTGGCGTGATTTCCCCGGCAGAAAGCCCTTTGCACACCCCGGTCGATTGAACACTATCGGCATGGGGAGGAACCTGCCGTGAGCCGTTTAAACAGCTTTTTCCGTGACCGGTGCGCCACATGAGCATCGACGTCGGGAATTTCCACAACCGCAGCCACGATCCACGCCGGAACCGCAGGGCCGTCGGCGGCAGGGTCCTGACATTGAGGCTGCATGCCGTGCGGGCCGCAGATACTGCGGGAGGCGCGCAATGAACCGTGCGGACCTGCTGACCGGCATGGCCGAACTGCTGAAGGGTGAGATCGCCCCGGCGGTGAGTGATGCCTACCCGAAGACCCAGGCCTATCTCGGCGCGGTCGTGCTGCAGAAGATCGCGGCGGAACTGCGACTGGCGGAGGCTCACGGTCAGGCGCAGGCGGCCGAACGCGAGACCCTGCTGGCCGATCTCGATCCCGAACTGCGCGGCGCACCGGATGCCGTGACCACGGCCTACGCAGCGCTGCGCACCGGCGGCGACGCGGAACTCTGTGCCTTCATCCGGACCCTCTACGCCAATCGCGACGGACTGGGCCGGGACCGCTTCGATGCCTTGCTGGGCAGGGTGCGACAGGACCTGCGGCGCAGCATCGACAGGCGCATGGAGATCGCGTCATGAGCGGGAGACTGCCAGCCGACCAGGTGCCCGACACCATCCGCGACTATCTGGTATCGAAGCTGCCCGGCGCACGGGACATGGCCTTGTCCGACTGGCAGCAGATGGCCGTTGGCTGGTCGCACGAGACCTGGCTGTTCGACGCAACCTGGACCGAGGGCGGGGAAACGCGGCAGCGCGGTTTCTGCCTCCGCCGCGATCCCGGCAATGCACTGCTGCGCGACCTGTCCGACCTGGGCGACCAGTTCCGGGTGCTGCAGTGCCTGGCCGACACCGACCTGCCGACGCCGCGCGCCTACTTCTACGAGGATGTGCCGAATGTCCTCGGCGCGCCTTTCCTGGTGATGGAGAAGGTCCCCGGCCACTGCCCGAACCCCTGGGGACGCGAGGGACGGAAGTACTATGCGGAGGCCGCCGGGCGCGGGGTGCTGCCGCAGAGTTTCACGGACGCGCTGGCGACCCTGCACATGGTCGACTGGCAGGCGGCGGGGCTGGATTTCCTTGGCGTGCCGGAGGCCGGCACGAACGCGTTTGCGCTGGGCGAGATCGCCAAGTGGAAGGGCATGATCGCGGAGTCCGGCCACGGACCGGAGCCGGTGCTGACCGACCTGATCTGCTGGCTTGAAGCCAACGCACCGGTGACGGAGCGGCTCACACTGGTTCACGGGGCCTACCGCACCGGCAACCTGCTGATCGATGATGATCGCGTCTCCGCCGTGCTCGACTGGGAACTGCAGGTGATCGGCGACCCGATGTACGATGTCGCCTACATGTTGAGTGACCTGAACCGGGAAGACAGCGACCTGCTGTCCAACCTGGTACCGCGGGACATGTTCTTCGAACGCTACGAGGCCGCGACCGGCATCCGCATCGACGAGGATGCCTGCCGTTATTACCAGCTGCTCTACGCCATGCGCTCCGCCGCCTTCTGGATGAGCGCCTCCGGCCTTTATCGCGACGGCCTCAGCAGCGACATCCGCCTTGCCAGAACGGAATGGTCGATCCCGGTGGTGCTGGAAAGGGCAGCCCGCGACCTCGGCTACTGAGCAACGTGCGGGATTGGCGTCAGCCGCGCTTCAGCCGCTCGAAATGGTGCATGGGCCACATGTCCTGCTCCTCCCCCCAGGCAATGCCGTCGCTTCCACAGTCCCAGCGCACCAGGCTGTTGATGTCGATGAAGGTATGGCGGTTGATGATGATCCGGCTGACCGGCTCCCCGCGCGCGACGAGATTGCGGCCTTCCTGATCCGTCAGGTTCATCTCGATCGAGGTCATGCAGCCCGTCTCCGGGTCGCGCGTGCCGGTGCGGCTGCCGCTGGCAAGGGAAACCGTCCTGCCATCGCGACGCAGGAAGCCGTAGGCCGCTGTTTCGGCTTCCGCGCTGATATTGGTCACCGCCAGGAAGCCGGTATCGGGATCGGCCATGCCGGTGATGTAGCCCGCTCGGCGGGGCCGGTTCTCCGGTCTGCGCCCCCAGGTCCGGTCGCGCATGCCGTAGCAGTCGACGGCAATGCGTTCGCCCTTCAGCACGATATGGCCGTGCACCCGTCCGAACTGGTCGAAATGATGCGCCGAACCGAAGGTCGAACCGGTGGCCGTCAGCGGTTCCGGCGGCATCACCCCGTCGAACCGCAGGTCCGCCGAAAGCAGCCCGCGACCATTGTCGTCATAGCTCAGCGCATATGACATGCAGGGTTCGATCATGCGCATGCCGACACCGGTCGGCAGCCGGATGTCGGTCAGGTCCTGATCCTTCGGGATCGGCAGCGCCGTGTAATTGGCAGAGAACGGCACTTCCCACGGCAGATGCGCGGTCCCGTCCCAGATCCACGCCCCGCCGGAGACAATGCCGATGTTCGGTCGCGCCATGGTGTAGAACCAGCCGCCGAGCTGGCGTTCCGGAACGTGGAACGAGAACCAGGCGGTCTCCGTCGCCCACCAGTCATCGTCCATCTGGTCGAAGTGCCAGCCATCGTCGGCGGGCGTGAAACCGCGCTCATCCATTCTCGTCCTCCGTCAGGTACATCTCTCTCAGCCGGAACTTCTGGATCTTGCCGCTGGGCGTGCGCGGGAAGGCGTCGATCACCTCCAGCCGCTCCGGCAGGTAGTTGCGCGCCAGCTTGTGTCCCTGCAGCCAGTCGACCAGATCCGCCAGCACCAGCGACGCGCCCGCCACCAGCGTGACCACGGCACAGCCCCGCTCCCCCAGTCTCGGGTCCGGCAGGCCGATCACGGCAGCGTCCACGATGTCCGGGTGGCGGTAGAGCAGGTTCTCCACCTCCACCACGGGCACGTTCTCGCCGCCGCGGATGATGATGTCGCGGGACCGGCCTGTGATGCGGATATAGCCTTCCGTGTCCATCCGGGCATTGTCCCCGGTCTCGAACCAGAGGTCCTGGTCGACCAGATAGGCCTCGGGCCGGTTGAAGTAACCGACGAACATGGTCGGCCCGCGCGACTGCAGCCGGCCCTCGGTACCCGGCGGCACCAGCAGGCCCGCGTCATCGACCACGCGCACGGCCTGATGCGGGATCGCCCTGCCGTCGGTCTCGAAGACCTTCTCCTCCGGGTCGCCGGGATAGGTCGCGGTGACGATGCCGTTCTCGGTCATGCCCCAGGCGCTCATGACATAGAGGTTCGGATGCCGCGCCGCCGCATCCCGCAGCAGCACGCGCGGGATCGGCGCCCCCGCACAGAGGAACAGCCGCAGGCTGGAGACGTCGAAGTCCCCGACCGCCGGGTCATGCACCAGATCGCTGAGGAAGGGCGTGGCGGCAACGGTGATGGTGCAGCCTTCTGCCGCGATCAGGCTGGCGGCGACACCCGGGTCCCAGACGTCCTGCACGACACTCTTCACCCCCCGCGCCAGGGTCATGACGCAGGCGTACATGAAGCCGGTCTGGTGCGCCATGGGCGAGCCCATGTAGACCACGTCCCGTGTCGTCATGCCGAACAGTTCCCACGCCAGCCTCACCTTGGCCAGCAGCGTGTTGGGCGTGTGCATGACACCCTTCGGCTCCCCGGTGGTGCCGGAGGTGTACATCAGTTCCGTCACGTCGTTCGCGCCGGGGCGCGGGGGCAGCGGCAGGTCTTCGCCGGCGGGCGCATCGCGCAGCAGCACTGTCGCGAAATCGCTGTCCGGGTCGGGGCCATCGACCACCAGCACATGTGCCAGGTCCGGCAGGTCGCCCCGGATCTCGTCGATCATCGCCGGATAGTCGAAGCCCCGGAATGTGGCCGGGATCACCAGCAGCTTCGTCTTCGGAAAGCCCAGCATGAAGCGCAGCTCGCGCTGGCGGAAGATCGGCATCAGCGGGTTGATGGCCGCACCGATCCGGGCACAGGCGGGGTAGAGCACGAAGTAGTGCCACCAGCCGGGCAGTTGGGCGGCAACGACATCACCGGGACCGATCCCCAGCGCCAGCAGTGCCCGGGCGGCCCGGTCGGAGAGTCGTTTCAGGTCACCGAAGGTCAGGCTGGTGCGCTGGCCGTCGGCGGCCCGGTGACAGACCACCGCCACCGCATCCGGCCGCGCCGCCGCGATCCGGTCGAAATGATCGACAATCAGTTCCTCACCCCAGAGCCCGGCCCCGGTCAACTGCCGCAACCGTTCCGCCGGAATGACCGGATCAAGCGCCATCCGTTTCCTCCCCGAAGGGAAGCCTAGCAGCCCCTCAGGCGCGATGCGAACGACTTGCGACGGTCAGCCGCCGCCGACCGTACCGGAAACAGGTCCTACGACTGGCGGTGCGTTACCTCGGTGACGGCGACCTTGGGCTTGAAGGGCCAGTAGATCTCCGAGTTCCGGGTAAAGCCGGAGGGGCGGAAGATCAGGATCAGCAGCAGGATGATACCCAGCCCCACCTCCGCCGAACTGGCCGGCAGGCTGATGCTGGTCTCGCCGAGGCTGAAGCCCTTCTCCGCCTTGCGCAGCAGTTCGATCACGAA
Source organism: Minwuia sp. IMCC3009 (assembly GCF_029909415.1). Lineage (GTDB taxonomy): Bacteria > Pseudomonadota > Alphaproteobacteria > Minwuiales > Minwuiaceae > Minwuia. Next base: position 637,312 of record NZ_CP123781.1, on the reverse strand, counting down.
GGAGAGGACGATGGTGCCGACAACAGCGCCGGAAAGGCTCTGCATGCCGCCGACCACCAGCATCGACAGCGTGATGAAGGTCATAGGCAGATAGAAGGTATCCACCGTCAGCAGTCCCAGGAAGTGGCCGTAAAGACCGCCCGCCATGCCGACGAAGAAGGCGCTGAGGGTGAAGGAGATCACCCGTTCCCCGGTCACGTTGACGCCTGCGGCCTTGGCCGCGACCTCATCCTCACGGCTCGCCCTGAGCGCCAGGCCGAACTTGGAGCGGGAATAGACGAAGGCCCCGATCATGGCGACGATGCAGAACCAGAACGCCACCCAGGGGGTCGTCGTGACCGGTATCCCGACCAGCGAACTCTGGCCCGCCGTCCAGGTGCTCCATTGCAGGTAGAGGGAATAGAAGCTCATGAACAGCGCGAAGGTGCCGATGGAGGCCGCGATGCCGGAGAGCCGCATCATGGCCAGGCCTGAAATGAAGGCCGCGATGGCCGCGATCAGGCCACCGATGATCGTCGCGATCAGCCAGTGGTGCGAGTTGGCCAGCAGATAGGCCGGCAGACCGGGAATGAAGATGTCCTTGGTCATCGGATCCATGGTCTGCCAGGCCGTGGCGTAGGCACCGATCATCATGAAGCCGATGTGGCCGAAGGAGATCAGCCCGGAATTGCCGATGAAGATGTAGAGGCCGATGACGACCACCAGCCGGATCAGTCCCTCCGTCAGGGACTGGCTGACGATCCGGTCTCCGAAGGACTGGATGACGACGACCACCAGCAGCAGCCCGACGGACAGGATGATCAGTGGCCAGACTTCGCGGACCATGTGGCCCAGAGGTGATTTCGGCTCCATCTCAGACACGCTCCCTGGACGCACGGGACATGACCAGACCCTGCGGCCTGACCAGAAGAATGAAGATCACGATGGCGAAGACGAACACGTCCCGGAACACCCGCATCTCCGACGGCAGGAAGGTCTGCAGCAGGATACTGACCGCACCGACGGCAAAGCCGCCGACCACGGCCCCGACCAGACTGCCCATCCCCCCGATCACCGTGGCGATGAAGGCGAACAGCATCAGCGAGACACCCATGCGGAAATCCAGGATACCGGTCTGCACCACGAACAGCATGGAGACGGCGGCGGCCAGCATGCCGCTGATCGCGACCGCCAGCATGATCACGCGATTGGCCTCGATCCCCAGCATCCGCGCCATCCGGAAGTCCTCCGCCGCGGCACGCATGTGAACACCGTATTTCGTCTTGGTCAGGAACAGTACCAGCACCACCATCAGCACCAGCGTCACGCCGATGATGATCAGCTGCAGCTTCGGCACCTCCACCCCGGGCATCAGTTCCACGCCCAGGCTCAGGTCCGACCAGATGCCGACCGCCTTCGGGCGGCCGCCATAGATCATGATCAGGATGTTCTGGATGACGAAGCCGAGCGCGAATGACCCGATCATCAGGGTCGCGGGTGAAGCGTTCCGCAGGGGCCGGAAGACGAGGAATTCCGCGATCAGCGCCAGGATGACGACAACTACCACGATGCAGGGGATCAGGATCAGCGGGTGGAAGTCGCCGATCAGCAGCGTCGCCTGGGTCGCGGCGGACGGTACGATCAACGCGTAGGCACCCACCGTGATGAAGTCACCATGGGCGAAGTTGATCAGTTTCAGCACCCCGAACAGCAACCCGATACCAAGTGCGGCCAGGGCATACAGGCTGCCGAGGCTGAGTGCATTCATCAGAACCTGAAGTGCGAACGCCATCAGATCATCACCTCCCCTTCATGGTCATCAGAGAAGCCGAAATAGGCCTTGTGGACTGCCTTGCCGTCCTGCAGGTCGGCTGCCTTGCCGCCCAGCTGGATGGAGCCGTTGCGCAGGACGTAGAGGGAGTCCGCAGCCTTCAGCGCGCGTTCCGAACTCTGCTCGACGATCAGCAATGTCAGCCCGCGCTTCTCGCGCAGGTCGATCAGCACCTCGTAGACCCGGTCGACGATCTTGGGCGCGAGGCCGAGAGACGGTTCGTCAATGGTCATGAAGCGCGGGTTGGTCATCAGCGCGCGACCGATGGCCAGCATCTGCTGCTCCCCGCCGGAAAGCTTGCCGGCGGACTGCTTGCGACGTTCCCCCAGGATCGGAAAGGTCTCCAGCACCCGGTCATAGTCGCGCTTCATCTCGGCCTTGTCGCTGCGGGTGGCCGTGCCGACCTGAAGATTCTCCTCAACCGAGAGCGACGTGAAGATGTGTCGTCCCTCCGGCACCTGGGAGATGCCCATGCGGGCCACTTCCTCGGGTCGGGTGCCGTGGATGGGGGTGCCATCGAAGATGATGCTGCCCGCGGTCGGGGTCAGGACACTGGAGATGGCCAGCAGGGTGGTCGACTTGCCCGCCCCGTTGGGGCCGACGATACAGGCGATCTCGCCTTCCCTGATCGAGAGATCGACACCGCGCAGTGCGGTGAGCCGTCCGTAGCGGACTTCGAGGTCCTTGACTTCAAGCATCGCCTTACCCCTTGCCCAGATAGGCTTCGATCACCGCCGGGTTCTTCTGAACCTCCCCCGGGGTGCCGCGCGCGATGGTCCTGCCGCTGTCGAGCACGTGGATCCGTTCACAGACCCCCATGACGACGCGCATGTTGTGTTCGATCAGCACGATGCCGCAGCCGAATTCGTCCCGTACGCGCTGCACCAGCTTCATCAGGTCATCGCATTCCAGATCGGACATGCCGGCGGCGGGTTCGTCGAGCAGCATGAACTTCGGCGACTGGATCAGGGCGCGGGCGATACCGACGCGCCGTTCATCGGTGTAGGGCAGAGCGCCGGCCAGCACGTTGGCGCGGTCGGAAAGGCCGATCCAGTCGAGCAGCTTGGTGGCTTCCTTGTGCGCCGCGGCGCGACGCAGGCCCATGCCGACGCCGGCAACCTCGACATTCTCCACCACGCTCATCTCGCGGAACAGCCGACCCGCCTGGAACGTGCGGGACACGCCCATGCGACGCAGCTGGTGAGCATTGACCTTGCGGACCGAGGTACCATCCAGCAGGACATCCCCGACAGTCGGTTCCTGAAATCCGGTCATCGTGTTGACCAGCGTTGTCTTGCCCGCGCCATTCGGACCGATGAGCCCGAGGATCTCACCTGGTGTTACGGTCTCGTTCACCTGATCGATGGCTGTCAGCCCCTCGAATCTGATGGTGACGTCGCGTACTTCCAGCGTGGAACTGCTGTCTCCGCCCTGTTGCACCAATAGCCCCTCCGCGATTGCAGAAATGTCCGGGAACGATGTGTTTCACCGCATCGATGCTGCGACGTTAGACGCGATGTTGCGGCGCGGCAAGATAACCACCGCTGCCTGCACCCTGTCGCGACCCATGGCGAAGCGCTGGAATCCCGCGGGTTCTGCGGGCTTGCGAGCCGCTGAAACGTCCCAAACCTCAGGTGCGGTGCGCCATACATCTCAGTTTTGTGCACATGGGTCCAAGCTATCCCCCCTGCCCGGTGGTTGCCAGTTTCCCGATATGTCGTAGCATGTTTCCAGCGTGACGCCGTTCTGTTGCAGCGCAACAAGAACCCGGTCCGATGTCAGGAGGCGACATCGGTCAGGTTCAATGCTCGACGGAAGGGCGCGCGAACATGACAGGAGGTTTTTGTCGAATGAGAAAGCTAGCAACATCTGCCATCGGCGCGGTCGCGGCGCTGGGTCTCGCCGCCGGTGCGACCGTGGCGAACGCCGCTGATGACGAAGTCGTCGTCGGCTTCGCGGCGTCCTATTCCGGCTGGATGCAGGCCTACAGCCAGCCATCCACCAATGCGGCGCTGATCGCCATCGATGACATCAACGCCAAGGGCGGCATCCTCGGCAAGAAGATCACCTACGTCATGGCCGACGCCAAGACCGACCGTGTCGAAGGTGCCAAGGCCGGTCAGGAAGTCCTGAACGAGGGCGCGCAGATGGTCGCCGTCGACTGTGACTACGACTTCGGTGCTCCGGCGGCGCTGGCTGCGAAGAACGCCAACAAGATCGCGATCTTCCTCTGTGCGGAAAGCGTGCTGGCGGGCATCCAGGGTGTCGGCAAGAACGCCTTCTCCTCGTCCGTTCTCGCGGGCGTGCAGGGTGCGACGATCGCCGAGTGGGGTGCGCAGAACAAGGGCTGGAAGACGGCCTACATCCTGCTGGACACCACCATCGAGTACAACAAGGGCATCTGCTACGGCTTTGACTGGATGTGGCGTGAGAAGCTGGGGCTGGAGATCCTCGGTCATGATGTCTACCAGAACGGCGATGCCTCCATTGCGGCCCAGATCACCCGCATCAAGAGCCTGCCGACGCAGCCCGACATCATCATCAACTGCTCCTACATCCCGGGTGGCGCCAGTGCGCTTCGCCAGATCCGGGCAGCCGGGATCACCTCGGCCCTGGCCGGTGGCAGCTCCATGAGCGGCACCTACTGGCTTGACTCCGTTCCGAACCTGACCGGCCACTATGTGACCGAGCAGGCGTCGATCTACGGTGACGATCCGCGCCCGGCTGTTGAGGAGTTCAACAAGAAGTACGAAGCCCGCTTCGGCGAGCGTCCGAACAGCCAGTACACCTATCCCGGTTACCTGGTGGTCGAGATGTGGGCCCGTGCCGTCGAGAAGGCCGGTACCTTCGACACCGATGCCGTGATTGCCGCCATGGAAACCTTCCGTGAGGAGCCGTTCCTGATCGGAACGCGGACGTTCACGAACATCCTGCACCATCAGGATCGTGCGCCGTACCTGATCGTGGAAACGACCAATGGCAAGCCTGCCGTGGCCGCTGACTTCACCATCTCGGAACCTGTTCCGCTGGATGTGCTGTTCGGCAAGCGCTACTCCTACATCGCACGGTGATCTACCCCTTGCGATGAAACGACCCGAGCCCCGTTCCGGCCACCACCGGGACGGGGCTCCCTTTTTTCCAGGAGCCCTTCCATGCGACTTGCAGGCCGAATTGCAGCCGTGACCGGCGGATCCCAGGGGATCGGGGCCGAGATCGCTCTGGCGATGGCCGCTGAAGGGGCTGCCGTGGCGGTCATCAACCGCCGGAACCGCGAAACCGCCGACGAGATCGTGGCCCGGATCAGGGCCGACGGTGGCACAGCGGAAGCGTTTCAGGCAGACGTGAGCCAGGTCGCGGAGATCGAAAGGCTGCATGCGGACATCACCGCGCGCCTCGGTCCCGTCGACATTCTCGTCAACAATGCCGGCATCTTCCAGCCATGTCCCATCGAGGACGTGGACGAGGCGAACTGGGACAGCCAGCTCGACACCAACCTGAAGAGCGCCTTCTTCCTGACCAAGGTCTGCGTGCCGCACATGAAGCAGCAGCACTGGGGCCGGATCATCAATGTCAGTTCCATCGCCGGGATCGGCGGCTTCCCGGAATCGGCGGCCTACTGCGCCTCCAAGGGCGGGATGAACAATCTGACCAAGTCCCTTTGCCTGGAACTCGCGCCGCACGGCATCAACGTGAATGTCCTGGCCCCCGGCAACATCGTGACCCCTTTGAACGCCGAACTGCGCGCGGATGCCGAATGGTCCGCGAAGGTGCGCGACCGCACCCCGTCAGGGGACGATTTCCTGCCCGCCGCCGACATGGCCGGCGCGGCAATATTCCTGGCCTCGGAAGAAGCCAGATCGGTTCACGGCGTGATCCTGCCCGTCGATGGTGGCTGGCGCGCCTGGTAAGGGAGTAGTGAAAATGGCTGACAGTGCGACTTCGAAGCAGATCGACGGCGTTCAGCTTGCGATTCTGAACAACCGGCTGGAGGGAATCGCGCGCAAGATGGCGAACACGCTGCTGCGCACGGGCCGTTCGGGCGTTCTGAACATCGCCCGCGACTTCTCCTGCTGCATCATCACTGCCGACGACCGGCTGCTGGCGACGGCGGAAAGCCTGCCGATCCATGTGCTGAGTGGCCCGGACCTGATGGCGCGGTCGATCAAGGAGTTTCATCCGACGCTGAAGAAGGGCGACGCGTTCCTGCACAATTCGCCCTACCACGGCTGCTCCCACCCCGCCGATCACACCCTGATCGTGCCGGTGATCGATGATGATGGCGTGCATCACTTCACCGTGCTGGCGAAGGCGCATCAGGCCGACTGCGGCAATTCCCAGCCCACCACCTACATGGGCAATGCGCGCGACGTCTATGAGGAAGGCGCGCTGATCTTCCCCGGCGTGAAGATCCAGGAGAACTACGAGAACATCGGTGACATGATCCGCATGTGCATGCTGCGCATCCGGGTGCCGGAGCAGTGGTGGGGTGACTATCTGGCCATGGTCGGCGCCGCCCGCATCGGGGAGCGGGAACTGCTTTCCCTGGCCGACGAGATCGGCTGGGACACGCTGCATGACTTCACGGGCCAGTGGTTCGACTACACCGAGAATCGGATGGTCAACGCCATCGCGAAGATGCCCAGCGGCAAGACATCGTGGACCAGCCGTCATGACCCGGTCCCCGGCACGCCGGAAGACGGCATCCCCATCAACGTCACGGTCAATGTGGACGCGAGCGCGGGTCGGATCGCGGTGGACCTGACCGACAACATGGATGCGCTGCCCTGCGGCCTGAACCTGTCGGAGGCCTGTGCCCGCACGGCGGCGATGATCGGCGTGTTCAATTCCATCGATCCGTCAGTGCCGAAGAATGACGGTGCGTTCCGACGCATCGACATTCACCTGAAGAAGAACGCGATCTGCGGCATTCCGGAGCATCCGACAAGCTGTTCCGTCGCCACCACGAATGTGGCCGACCGGGTGGCCAACTCGGTTCAGGCAGCGATCGCGGAGCTGGAGGAAGGCTTCGGCATGGCCGAATCCGGCGCCATCCTGCCCGCCTCCGTCGGCGTCGTGTCGGGCTATGATCCGAAGCTGAAGGAACGCTACGTCAACCAGCTCTTCCTGGCCATGACCGGCGGCGCGGCAGCACCCGGCACCGATGCCTGGATCACGCTGGGCCACGTCGGCAATGCCGGACTCTGCTATCAGGACAGCATCGAACTGGACGAGATGCGTCATCCGATGCTGGTCAAGACACGCCGCTTCATCACCGACTCCGAGGGCGCGGGGAAGCAGAAGGGCGGCCCCGGCATGCTGGTCGAGTACGGCCCGACCCGTGGCAACATGGAAGTGGCCTTTGTTTCCGACGGTACCCACAATCCGGCCCAGGGTGTGCGCGGCGCCGGTCGCGGCGGCAGTGCCTTCCAGGGCATCCGCGGCACGAACGGGGAGATCACGCCGACCGCGAACAGCGATGTCGTCACCCTGCATGAGGGAGAGACCATCGTCTCGCACTGCTGCGGTGGCGGAGGCTACGGTGATCCGGCGGAACGCGAACCGGCACGGATCGAGAAGGACGTGCGCGAAGGCTGGATCAGCCGCGAGCGCGCCCGCGATGTCTATCGCGTCGCCCTGACCGATGCGGGAGAGGTCGACATGGCGGCGACAACGGCACTGCGCGGCGGCTGAGGCCACCTGCCTCCGGTCCGCATCACACGCGACCGGGGCGCTGGCGGGTCTGACCAGCCGTTTCAGGCCGCCAGGGAGAAGACTTCCGGACGGAACGCCTCGAAGCAGCGCACCGCTTCCTTCGGATCGGGGCTGAGGGGCGCGATGATGTGGGTGTGGATGCCTGTCTGCGCCGCCCAGCGCAGCCGTTCGCGGCATTCGTCCGCCGTGCCGATGATGGCGATGTCGTCGATCAGGTCATCGACCAGCGCGCCGGTGGTCTTGGCGCGGTCCTTCTCGGCCCAGCCTTCGCGGATCTGCGCGGCCTCATCCTCATATCCCGCCCAGGCGAGAAACTTGTTGTAGACGGGCGTCGCGTAATAGGGCGCGAAATTCTGGCGGAACCGGGCGCGGCCCTCTGCCTTGTCGTCCGTCACCAGCACCATGTGGCGGTTGACGATCTCCACATCCGCGCCGTCGCGCCCGGCGCGGGCCGCACCGGCATGGACATGCTCGATCATCTTAGGCAGCGCCTTCTTCGGCCAGAGATTGAAGATCACGCCGTCACCGACCTCGGCCGCCATCTCGATCATGTTGGACCGCAGCGCAGCCAGATAGATCGGCACGGTCGGCTCCAGCGGGGCCTGACGGTAGCCCTTGCTCTTCACCGTCACACCATCGAAGTCCAACTTCTCACCGGCCAGCATGGAGCGCACCAGTTGCGCGGTCTCCCTGACGCGGGTCAGCGGCTTCTCGAAGTGCTGACCGTGCCAGCCCACCATCATGGTCTGGCTCGACGATCCCAGCCCCATCACGAAACGACCCGGCATGGCCTGACCGATCACGTTGGCGGTTGCCGCCAGCACGGCGGGGGTGCGGGAAAAGACGGGCGTGACGGCGATGCCGAACCGCAGCTTCTCGAAGCGTGGGCCGAGCGCGGCAACCGAGGTCAGCGCGTCCGGCGCGGCACCGTCGGCGAACCAGGCGTCATCGTAGCCATTGGCCTCCGCCCATGTCAGGCGGTCGATCGTGTCCTGCAGCCGGGGGCCGGCGGGTACGGTGACGGCAATGCGTTGTCTGGGTGCCACGTTCAGTCTCCTTGCAGAAGGCGGTCAGGCGAGTGCCACCGCCTCGATCTCGATATCGAACGACCAGGGCCAGGAGCCCACGGTCACGAAGGTCCGGGCAGGCGGTTCGCTGGGGAAGAATTCGGCATAGACGGCATTGACCCGGTCAAACTGTCCGGCATTCACGGCAAAGACCGTGCATTTCAGCACCTTGTCGAGGGATGAACCCGCCTCTTCCAGCACCGCCCTGACCGCATTCAGGGACGCACGGGTCTGTGCCTCGATATCGCCCTGGACCAGTTGCCCGGTCTCCAGATCAACCGGCGGCAGGCCCGAAACGAAGACCAGCCCGGCCCCCTTCGTCGCCAACGACAGGGGCACGTTGCCCTTGTCGATCATCTGCTGCAGCACGGGATGCCGGATGATTTCCTTCGCCATGTCGCCGTCCCCTATGGCTTCACGAATGTGGTCAGGTTGAAGCGGATCTCCGTTTCCAGCCGCCGGTTCATATCCTGACCCAGAGCCTCGACAAAATCGATCTGCAACTGCTCCCGTTCATCCAGGGTCAGCCCTTCCGGGATGGTCTGGCTGCGGGTCGCGATGGCATTGGTGAAACCCGCGCCCCTTGAACTGTTGATGTCGATACGGACCTCGACCCGCCCCTCCAGCTTGCTTTCCTGCTGCGTCTTCAGCAATCCGGTCAGGGACTTGTCGGTCTTCAGTGCAACCTCGCGAACGCTGGCGTCCAGGATGGCATAGCGCGCCACCCCATCCGCGCCGCCGGCCTTCAGCCGGTCACGCGCCCAGTTCCGTGCCACCTGTGCCGGTGTGACCGGTATCTGACTCTCGATCGACGGCGGCTGGCCGGACGAGACGAAGGGCTGCTGCACGTCGATGCTGGCGACATCGAAGGTGATTGCAGGCAGGTGCCGGAAGGAAATCTCCGGCACGCGCGGCCCGTCGGGCAGCACGGACGGGCCACCGCACCCCACCAGCAACAGTGCGGGCGCAACAAGGAACAGCCGACGGCGAGAGAGGTTCATGTGCTCGAATCTCCTATCAGGGCATCCAGTGGCAGCCTATAGGTTCGACCGCAGAACTGACAGTCCACCGACACATCGCCGGTATCGACGGCCAGGTCCCGCACCTCCTCTTCGGGGAAGGACTGAACCACTTCCGTGATGCGTTCGACGGAGCAGGTGCACTGGTCCCGCACCGGCGTCGCGTCATGCAGCCAGACGCCATCCTCGTGAAACAGCCGGTACAGCAGTTCCGCCGGAGAAAGCGTCGGGTCGAGCAGTTCCTGCGGCTTGACGGTCGCGGCAAGCGTTTCCGCCAGCGTCCAGTCTTCCTGTGCCTTGTCCTCGTCCGGATCCTTGGGCAGGGATTGCAGCATCAGGCCACCGACACGCCAGTTGCCGTCCGGCCCATGCCCCGCGAACAGCCGGAACAGGCTCGGCACCTGATCCGACTGACGGAAATAGTACTCGGCCGAACTCGACAGGTTGTCCCCTTCCAGCTCCACCGTGCCCTGGTAGCGCTGGTGGTCCCCTTCGCGGTCGACCGTCAGGGCCAGGACGCCCTTGCCCAGCAGGCCATCCGCGCTGGTGTCGCGCACCGCGTCAAACGACTCCGACAGGCGGATATAGCCCCGCAGATCGCCGCCATTCCGGTAGTCCGCCACCAGCACCTTGGCCGGTCCATCACCCTGCGCCTGCAGGGTGAAGATACCGTCGAACTTCATCGCGCTGGCCATCATGGCGGTCAGGGCCATCGCCTCCCCCAGCAGGGATGCGGCGGCAGGGGGTAGGCTGTGGCGGGTCAGCACGGCATGTGCCACCGATCCCATGCGGATGATGCGTCCCCGCACCTCCCGCCCGTTCAGGTGAAAGGGCTGAATCAGGTCGTCAGTCGGTGCGGCCTTGGCCTGCGCCATTGCTTGTTCCTCATCACTCAATGCGACCGGACAGGTCGGTCAGTGGCCGAGACACCAGAGCAGAACGCCCTTCTGCGCGTGCACGCGGTTCTCGGCCTGCGAGAACACCACCGACTGCGGGCCGTCGATCACTTCCGCCGTGACTTCCTCCCCCCGATGCGCCGGCAGGCAGTGCATGAACACCGCATCCTTGCGGGCCAGCCCCATCAGTTCCCTGTCGACCTGATAGGGGCGCAGCAGGTTGTGGCGGTCCGCCGCGTCCTCGTCGCCCATCGACACCCAGGTATCGGCCACGACGCAATCCGCCCCCTCCACCGCAGCGCGCGGGTCGTCGGTCAGGGTAATGTCGCCACCGTCAGCCTGGGCGCGTTTCAGCACCTGGGCATCCGGCTCCAGTCCCTGCGGACAGGCGAGACGCAGCCGGTAGCCGAAGCGGGATGCGCCCTCGATCCAGGAATTGGCCATGTTGTTGCCGTCGCCGGACCAGGCAATCGTCTGCCCGGCGATGCCACCACGCTTCTCCTCCAGCGTCAGGACATCAGCCATCAACTGACAGGGATGCCCCGAATCCGTCAGGCCGCTGATCACCGGGACGGAGGCCTGTTCGGCCAGCTCGTCCAGCTTCGCCTGTTCGAACGTGCGCATCATGATGCCGTCGGTATAGGCCGACAGCACCTTCGCCGTGTCGCCGATGGTCTCGCCGCGACCAAGCTGAAGCTCGCCCGCGTTCAGGATCGTGGTCTGGCCGCCGAGCTGGCGCATGGCCGCATCGAAGGACACCCGCGTCCGGGTGGACGGCTTCTCGAAGATCAGCGCCAGCAGATGCCCGTCGAGCGGTCGATCCTCGTCGGCGCGGCCCTTGGGCCACCCCGCCCGGGCCTCCTTGCGGTCCCGTGCGTCCCTGATGATGCCCTGCAGCGCTGCCGCGGAAACATCCTCGATGCTCAGAAAGTGCCTGATCGCGCTCATCCTGCCGCTGCCTTCCCGGCCAATGCGGTGGCGGCGGTCTCGATCATGCCCAGTCCCTCGTCGATCTCGGCATCACCGATGACGAGCGGCGGCAGGATCCGGACCACATTGTCACCGGCGGGGACGGTCAACAGTCCCTGTTCACGCAGCGCCGCAACAACGTCGCCATTCACCATGACGCATTCCAGACCCAGCATCAGGCCGGTACCCCGCACGCCCTTGAAGACAGTGGGGAAACGGTCGCTGATGGATGCCAGCCCCTGCTTCATGCGATTGGCGACCTGCTGCACATGCTCCATGAAACCCTCGGCCAGTACCGTGTCGGCGACGGCATTGCCTGCCGCCATGGCCATCAGGTTGCCGCCATAGGTGGTGCCGTGGCTGCCGGCCACCATGCCCTTGGCAGCTTCCGCCGTTGCCAGGAAGGCACCGAGCGGGAAACCGCCGCCAATACCCTTGGCGACGCCCATGACGTCGGGGGTGATGTCCGTCCACTGGTGCGCGAACAGCTTGCCGGTCCGACCCATGCCGCACTGGACCTCGTCCATCAGCAGCAGGATACCGGCATCGTCACACAGCTTCCGCAGCCCCTTCAGGAAAGCATGCTCCGCCACGCGGACACCGCCCTCGCCCTGGATCGGCTCCACCAGGATGCCGGCAGTCTCCGGCCCGATGGCAGCCCGGGCAGCGGCGAGGTCACCGAACGGCACCTGATCGAAGCCATCCGTCTTCGGGCCGAAACCGGCCAGGATCTTCTCCTGCCCGCCCGCTGCCATCGTGGCCAGCGTCCGGCCATGGAACGCGCCCTCGAACGTGATGATGCGATAACGCTCCGGCGCACCGTTTGCGGAATGATACTTCCGCGCCGTCTTGATGGTGCCCTCCAACGCCTCCGCACCCGAATTGCAGAAGAACACCGTGTCGGCGAAGCTGTTGTCGGTCAGTTTCTTCGCCAGCGCCTTCTGCTCAGGCACCTCGTAGAGGTTGGAGACATGCCAGAGCTTCGCGGCCTGGTCCTGCACGGCCTTCACCAGCGCAGGATGGCTGTGGCCCAGCAGGCTGACCGCGATACCGGACCCGAAATCCAGGAAGCGTCGCCCGTCCGTCGCGTACAGATGCGCACCCTCACCACGTTCGAAGGAAACGGGGGTTCTTGCATAAGTCGGCATCACGACATCGATCATGGCGGCCTCCAATGGGCTCGATTTTCGGGAACAGGTCTCCCGTTCCGGTTGGATGACAGGTTGGTTGGAAGTCTGGATTGGTCCCCGGCGCCGGATCAATGCTGACCCGACGGAAAGGGGGAGGTTTTATGGGGCAGTCACCCCACGGTCAAGCCTTGAGGTTGTACCCTCGTCGGAACAGGACCAGAACCCAGATGGCCAGAATCACGTCAATGACGGCCAGCACCGTGCCCCCGAGCACCAGCGAAACGTCACCCTGCCCGGTGAGGGCATGGCGAAAACCATCGATGGCATAGAAGAAGGGGTTCACGAACGCTATTCCTTGCGCGAATTCAGGCAGGCGGTCGATCGAATAGAACGTGCCCGAGAGAAACGCAAGTGGCGTGATGACGAAATTGGTGATGAAGGCCATGTGATCGAACTTGTCGGCCCAGAGGCCCGTCAGGATACCGATCAGCCCCATCATGACGGAGGCCAGCACCACGAACAGCAGGCCCCAGCCAATCGACCAGAACGGCAGATCGACGAAGGGTGTCATCGCCGCCGTGACCGCTATCGCGACTGCAAGTCCCCGCGTGACCGAAGCCCCGACAAAGGCGACGAGCAGCTCTGCCGCGCTGAGCGGCGGCATCAGGATATCGACGATATTGCCCTGGATCTTCGCGATCAGCAGCGCGGAGGAACTGTTGGCGAAGGCGTTCTGGGTCACGGCCATCATGACCAGTCCCGGTGCCAGAAAGACCTCGAACGCGACACCGCCAACCGGCGCCCGCCCCTCCCCCAGGGCCAGCGTGAAGATCGCCAGGAACAGCAGGGTAGTGACGATGGGCGCGAGCACGGTCTGCCCCGCCACCTTCATGAAGCGCTGCACTTCCTTGGCATAGAGGGTCCAGAGGCCGATCCAGTTGACCAGGCCGACTTGACGGGGTTCAGGATACATTCAACGGGTCCGGACGTGATGGGGGCGGCGGGCCACCTGCATAGCGACCCGCCCCAGCTTGCACAAGTCTGGCCGAGAAGGCGTCAGGCTGCCGCGTCGCGCCGCGACTTCGCCACCAGTTCCAGGATCTCGGCCGCGGCGGCGGGGATGTGCGTGCCCGGACCGTAGATGCCGGAAACGCCAGCCTGCTTCAGCCAGTCATAGTCACCGGACGGGATGACACCGCCGCAGATGACCAGGATATCCTCCGCATCCTGCTCCTTCAGCGCCTGCATCAGGGCCGGGACGAGGGCCTTGTGCCCGGCGGCGAGGGAGGAGACGCCGATGACGTGCACGTCGTTCTCCACCGCGTCGCGTGCGACTTCTTCCGGGGTCTGGAACAGGGGTCCGACATCCACATCGAAACCGATGTCGGCGAAGGCCGTCGCGATCACCTTGGCCCCACGGTCGTGCCCGTCCTGGCCCATCTTGACCACCAGCATGCGGGGGCGACGGCCCTCGGCAGTGACGAAGTCATCGATATCCGACTGGATCTTCGCGAAGCCCTCGTCACCTTCATAGGCCTTGGCATAGACACCGCTGACGGAGCGGATCTCGGCGCGGTGACGCCCGAAGACTTCCTCCATCGCGTCCGACATCTCCCCCACCGTGGCCCGGGCGCGGGCCGCATCGACACACAGGGCCAGCAGGTTGCCGTCGCCGCGCGCGCCTTCGGTCAGTGCCTTCAGCGCCGCGTCGCAGGCGGCCTGATCACGGGACTCCCGGATGCTCTTCAGCAGGGCGATCTGCCCGTCGCGCACCTTGGTGGTGTCGATGTCCAGCACCTCGGGCGCTGTATCCGTCGATGGCTTGTACTTGTTGACGCCGACAATCACGTCCTCGCCCCGGTCGACGCGCGCCTGGCGACGGGTCGCCGCCTCCTCGATCATCAGTTTCGGCATCCCCTCGGCCACCGCCTTGGTCATGCCGCCCTGCTCCTCGACCTGCTGGATCAGCGCCCAGGCGTCCTCCGCCAGCTTCGCAGTCAGCGCCTCGACGTAATAGGAACCGCCCAGCGGATCGATCACGTTCGGGATTCCGGTCTCTTCCTGCAGCACAAGCTGGGTATTGCGGGCGATGCGGGCGGAGAAGTCGGTGGGCAGGGCAATCGCCTCGTCCAGCGCGTTGGTGTGCAGGCTCTGGGTCCCCCCCAGCACCGCCGCCATGGCCTCCACCGTGGTGCGGATGACGTTGTTGTAGGGATCCTGCTCCGTCAGGCTGACGCCGGAGGTCTGGCAATGGGTGCGCAGCATGGTGGAGCGCGCATCCTTCGGGTCGAACTGGCTGACGATGCGGTGCCACAGCAACCGGGCCGCGCGCAGCTTCGCCACCTCCATGAAGAAGTTCATGCCGATGCAGAAGAAGAAGCTGAGCCGCGGGGCGAACCTGTCGATGTCCAGCCCCCGGTCAACGGCGGTGCGCACATATTCCAGCCCGTCCGCCAGGGTGAAGGCCAGTTCCTGCACCTGCGTCGCCCCGGCTTCCTGCATGTGATAGCCGGAGATCGAGATCGAGTTGAACTTGGGCATGTGGTTGGCGGTGTAGTCGATGATGTCCGCCACGATCCGCATGGAGGGCTCCGGCGGATAGATGTAAGTGTTGCGGACCATGAATTCCTTCAGGATGTCATTCTGGATGGTACCGGAGAGCTTCTCCGGCCCGACGCCCTGTTCCTCCGCCGCCACGATGTAGCCCGCCAGAGTCGGCAGCACCGCGCCGTTCATGGTCATGGAGACCGAAACCTTGTCCAGCGGGATGTCGCGGAACAGGATCTTCATGTCCTCGACCGAGTCGATGGCCACCCCGGCCTTGCCCACGTCGCCCATGACGCGCGGGTGGTCACTGTCATAGCCACGGTGCGTCGCGAGATCGAAGGCCACGGACAGGCCCTGCTGTCCCGCCGCGAGGTTGCGGCGATAGAAGGCATTGGACTCTTCCGCCGTCGAGAAACCCGCATACTGGCGGATGGTCCAGGGCCGGTTCGCATACATGGTGGCGCGCACACCCCGGACGTAGGGGTCCATGCCGGGCAGGCTGCCCAGATGGTCCAGACCCGATATGTCCTCCTCCGTATAGAGGGGTTTCACGGGGATGCCTTCGGGCGTCTGCCACACCAGATCGTCCAGCGACTTGCCGCGCAGTTCCTTTTCCGCCGCAGCCTCCCAGTCCGCGAGGGTCTTGTCCTTGCCGTCGGTCATGTGCGCCTTCTCCTTCGTGTTCGGTCTCACGGTTTATATCGCGCAGGTTTTGCACATGCCAGACAGAGCAATCGCCGCATGCCAGCGGTGCAAATCGCGACTCCCACGGCAAGAACATCCATTTGCATGACAGATTGCACCTCATCCCCCGGTGCCGGCACCGCGAGACTCCCGGCACTCCCGCGCGGGGTTCTCGCGTTGCGACATTGCTGTGGCATTATTGTGACCATAGCCACAATCCCGCTTTTTTTCTTTTTTAATTCAGATGGTTAATGGATTTTCACGATGGTCGTCGGTCGAGAAATTCGCGCAGTACGAGGGGGGTCGCGCCGTCCTGGCACGCCTCTTAACTCACCTCTGCGCTGAGTCTGGCACGGATGCTGCTCCTGTTCCGGCGAAAGACGAAGGGGCCGCCCGATGCGGCCAGACGAATGAAGGAGCTGAAACCATGTACTACCTGCTGATCGCCGCCGCTGCCGGACTGAGCATCCCCGCCGACAATGCACCGATCTCCAAGGTCGACGTGTTCACCGCACCGAGTTCGGAACTCACCGCCTATGACACCCGCCGGATCCAGTACAAGGCCCGCAACTGGGAAGCCGAACTGAAGAGCGACGTGGATGTCTACTTCGGCACCTTCGACAGCATGGAAGCCTGCAAGGCCGTCCGTGCCCAGATCCGCACCGAGCTTTCAGACAAGGGTCTGGAAGAGGACAAGCGCTCCGGTTGTTTCGAATCGAAGCAGATCGTCGCCAGCCGGTAACCAACCCACAACCGACCAAGTCAGACCGGGACCCTGCTGAGGCCCGAACAAACACCTAGGAGACCATACAATGTACTATCTGCTGATCGCCGCTGCCGCCGGCATGAGTGTTCCGGCCGACAGCAGCCCCATCGCCACCATTGACGTGACCAGCTCACCGGCTTCCGTGCTGACCGCCTATGACACGCGCCGCATCCAGTACAAGGCCCGCACCTGGGAAGGCGAACTGAAGAGCAACGTCGATATCTACTTCGGCACCTTCGACAGCGAGGAAGCCTGCAAGGCCGTTCGCGCCCAGATCCGCGCCACGCTCGGCAACCAGGAAGACGCGACCCGCTCCGGTTGCTTCGAGTCGCGTGACAACGCCGGTGCCACCGACAGCTGATCCTCCGACCCCACCTATCGGAACACGACCACAGGGCGGCCCGTCAGGGTCGCCCTGTTGCGTTCAGGCACATATCCGGAAGCGAGTCAGCCCGCAACGCGTGTCCGCGCACCGGTCCAGGCCAGCCGGACGAGCCAGAGTGCCGCTGTCCAGACCAGCAGGGCTGTCGCCTGATGGAGCGCACCGAGCCAGACCGGCACAACCATCACCAGCGTGGCGATACCCAGCAGGATCTGCAGGATGATGGCGTGCATGACCCCCATCGATGCGGACTTTGCCCGCCCGCCGACCCAGCGCCCGCGCAGCATGGTCCAGATGGCAACGCCGAGAAGGGTATAGGCCAGAATGCGGTGGACGAACTGGATGGTCAGGTGATCGTCGAACAGGGCGGCCAGTCCCGTCCCCCCGGCGAACAGGCCATCCGGCACCAGCGCGCCATCCATCAGCGGCCAGGTATTGTAGATGTGGCCCGCATTGATGCCGGCGACGAAGGCCCCGATGACGATCTGCAGCAGGACCAGCGCCGCGAGGATGATCGCCGGTGTCCGCATGCCGCTCAGGGCCTGGCGATCACGCCCTTCCTCGCGCAGCGACCAGGCGGTCCAAAGCAGCAGGGCATAGATCGAGAAGGCGAGCGCCAGATGTGCCGCCAGCCGGTACTGGCTGACATCGGGCCGGTCGACCAGACCGCTCTGCACCATGAACCAGCCAAGCGCACCCTGTGATCCACCCGCCACCAGCAGGAACAGGAACCAGGGAATCTCCCGTCGCCTTATCCGTCCGGTGAGCATGAAGAACGCCATCGGCACGAAGAAGGCGAGACCGATGATCCGCCCGAGCAGCCGATGGCTGAACTCCCAGGCGTAGATCGTCTTGAACTCGTCCAGGGTCATGCCGAGGTTGACCTTCTGGTACTCGGGGAATGCCTTGTACTTGTCGAACTCCACCTGCCAGGCGGCGTCGCTCAGCGGCGGCAGCCAGCCGGTGACAGGATGCCAGTCGGTCATGGACAGGCCGGACTCCGTCAGCCGCGTGATGCCGCCGACGACGACCATGATGAAGACCAGCGCGGCCACGATGAACAGCCATGTGACAACCGCGCGGCGGGAAGGTCCCTGATAAGATGCCGTGTTCATGGGGCGGAGATAGGACAGGCGAATGCCGCGCACGATGCGCCGATTGCCGCATGAGCCTCGCCAAAGCTCGGGCTTGCCCCGGCGGCAAGGTCATGCTGCGATTGGAGCAGCATACAACAGGTGGGGAGGCCTGACCGTCATGAAACTCGGCGCATTCTGCTACAATACCGACTATTCCATACGTCCCGACGCCCTGGCGGTGATGATGGAGGAACGCAACTACGACTCTGTCTGGTTTCCGGAACACACCAATATTCCGACCTCCCGCCTCTCCCCCTTTCCCGGCGGCGGCGAACTGCCGAAACCCTATTACCGCATGATGGACCCCTTCGTTTCGCTGGGGGCCGCCGCTGCGGTGACGAAGAACCTGAAGCTCGGTACCGGCATTTCGCTGGTCATCCAGCGCGACCCGATCACGCTGGCCAAGGAAGTCGCGACCCTGGACGTGATCTCCAACGGTCGGGTGCTGCTGGGCATCGGCGGTGGCTGGAACGCCGAGGAGATGGCGCAGCACGGCATCCCCTTCGAGCGGCGCTGGAAGGTGCTGCGGGAAAAGGTGGAGGCGATGAAGGCGCTCTGGACCGAGGAGAAATCGTCCTACGACGGAGAGTTCGTGAAGATCGACGAATGCTACTCCTACCCCAAGCCGGTACAGCGACCGCACCCGCCGATCATCCTCGGCTCGGCCACCGGCACCGGCAGGCAGCGTGTCGTGAACTATTGTGACGGCTGGATGCCGATCAATGTGCTGCTGGACGACATGCCCGCCGCCATCGCCGACCTGCACCGCCGCGCGGAGGAGGCCGGACGCGATCCGGCGTCCATCGAACTCTCGATCTTCGCGCAGGTGGATGTGAACGAGGATCTGTTGAAGCGCTACCGCGACCTGGGCATTGCCCGTTCGGTCATCGGTGTCCCGACCTCCGCGCCGGACCGGGTGGAGGGTGTTCTGGACCGCTATGCGAAGCTGATGGACGAACTGGAGAGCTGATCATGACGCATGATCTCAAGACCATCACCCCGGAGCAGAAGGCCTTCTATGAGGAGAATGGCTATCTGCTGCTGGAAAACTTCGTGTCGGACGCCTGGATGGACCGGCTCTGGGAAGTGACCGACCGCTTCATCGCGGAAAGCCGCAAGGTGACGAAATCCAGCGGCAAGTTCGACATCGAACCCGACCACAGTGCCGACAATCCGCGTCTGCGCCGACTGTCCCAGCCTGCGGAGCATGATCCCGTCTATCGCGAGTTCGCCTTCGACGGCCCCATCGTCGATCTGGCTGCCGACCTGCTGGGACCGGATGTGAAGTACCACCACTCGAAACTGAACTTCAAATGGTCGGGGGGCGGCGAGGAGGTGAAATGGCACCAGGACATCCAGTTCTGGCCGCACACCAATTACTCGCCGCTGACCATCGGTCTCTACATGTCGGACGTGGATGACGAGATGGGGCCGATGGGGGTGATCCCGAAGAGCCACGAGTCGGAACTGTTCGACCTCTATGGCGCCGACGGCAACTGGACCGGCTACATCGCGGAGAAGGACATCGGGCGCGTGCCGGTGGACGACGTGGTCTGGCTGAAGGGCCCGCGCGGCTCCGTCACCGTCCACAATTGCCGGATGGTGCATGGCTCCGAACCCAACCGCTCCAGCCGGGTCAGGCCACTGCTGCTCCATACCTATTCGGCGGCCGACGCACTGACGCTGGAACCCAGCATCGTCGCCAACCTGCCGCTTTCGAACACCATCGTCCGGGGTGAGCGGGCCAGGTGGGCCCGCTTCGACCCTCGCCCCTGCCTGATGCCGCCCGACTGGTCGAAGGGCTACGTCTCCATCTTTGACGTGCAACAGGCCGGAAAGGGAGACGCCGCCTGAGCGGGCGACGCAATCGGCGAACCTGCACGGGAGCGAACGTCCCCTCCCCCCGCAAGGGGAAAGAGAGCGGTTCCTGTGCGAGCAGGCGGTTCGAACGCGTCAGTTCGCGGTCATGCCACCATCGACGACGACTTCGGAGCCGGTCATGAAGGATGACAGGTCGGAGGCGAGGAACAGGATGGCATTGGCGATGTCGGTGGCCTGACCCAGGCGACCGATGGGGTGCCGTGCCTTCATCTGCGCCAGCCGCTGGTTGCGCTGTTCGTCCGGCACACCGGTCATCAGGTCTTCCAGCATCGGCGTCTCGATGATGCCCGGATGCACGGAGTTCACCCGGATCGGGTGCCCTGCCCCGGCCAGTTCCAGCGCCGTCGCCTTGGTCATCAGTCGCACCGCGCCCTTGGAGGCGCAGTAGGCCGCCTGCCGGGGCGCGCCGATCAGACCAGCGACCGAGGACAGGTTGATGATGGAGCCCGAACCGGACGCCGTCATGGCATCAGTGCAGGTCTTGATGCCCAGAAAGACACCCAGCACGTTGATATCCATGACGCGCCGGAAATCGGCGGTCGAGATATCGGGGATGGTCTTCACCAGCTCGATCCCGGCATTGTTGACCATGATGTGCAGGCCACCCAGGGCATCGACGGTCGCCTTGACCGCCGCCTCCCATTGGTCTTCCTCCACCACGTCATGGGCAATGGCGATGGCGCGCCCGCCCGCAGCCTCGATGGAGGCCGCGGTTTCCTGGGCACCGGCCAGGTTGATGTCGGTGCAGGCCACGGCGGCCCCGGCACCGGCCAGGGTCTCCGCCGCCTGGCGGCCAATGCCGGACCCGGCGCCGGTGACCAGCGCCACGCGCCCGCTCAGATCTGTCGTTTCAGCCATTGTGTTTCCTCCCCAGGAAAGCGGGTCACTTCTTCTCGACAGCCTCGATCTCGTAGCCGGCCTTCTTCCAGTCGCCGAAACCGCCATCGATGTGGCAGGTGTTCTTCAGACCCAGTTCCATCGCGGCTTCCGTCGCCAGTGCGGAACGCCAGCCTGCGGCGCAATAGAAGACGATCCGCTTGCCCGACTGGAAGACGTCCTTGGCATAGGGGCTTTCCGGGTCGACCCAGAACTCCAGCATGCCGCGCGGCGCGTGATAGGCACCGGGAATCTTGCCCTCCCGCCACAGTTCACGCACATCGCGGATATCCACGATGGTCACGTCATCCCGGCCCACCAGCGCCTTCGCATCCTCGACACTGATGGTCTCGACCTTGCTCATGGCCCGGTCGACCATCTGCTTGACGGTTGTCGCCATTTTCGAATTCTCCCCTCAATTTCCGATACCTGCCGGTTGAACTGACCGGACAGACTGCCGTGATCAGTCCCGAATCTCGGGCGAATTGATCACGGTCATCTTGCGAACGGACATCTCGTGCATGGAATGCGGCACACCGCCCACCCCATGACCCGACAGTTTCAGACCCGCGAAGGGCATCCAGTCCACCCGGAACGCGGTGTGGTCATTCACCATCACCGCCGCCGCATCGAGACGGCTGGTGGCGCGCATGATGCGGTCGATGTCCTGTCCGAACACCGCCGCCTGGAACGAGAACGGCAGGGAGTTCGCCCTGGCGATGGCTTCGTCCATGTCGTCGTAGCTGAAGACGCAGGCCACGGGGCCGAAGATCTCCATGGTGGAGACCTTGGCGTCCGCAGGCGGATTCAGGATCACGGTCGGCTTGTAGGCCGTGTCCGACAGCTTCTCGCCGCCGCACAGGATCTCGCCACCGCCGGCGCGGGCCTCCTCGACCCATTCATGCACACGATCCACCTCGCCCGGCGTGATCAGCGGACCGACCTCGGTCGCCTTGTCCGTAGGATCGCCCACCACCATCTTCTGCGCCGCCTCGGCCAGCCGGTCGGCAAAGGTGCGGCAGACCGATGAATGGGCATAGACCCGCTGTACCGACACGCAGACCTGACCGGCGTGATAGAAGCCACCCTTGGCCAGTGACGGCACCGCGCGGTCGAGATCGGCACTTTCCGTCAGGATCACCGGGGCCGCGCCGCCATGTTCCAGCGCGCAGCGGGTGCCGGGGGCGAGCTGCGCCCGCAGGGCCCAGCCGACCTTGGCCGAGCCGATGAAGCTGAAGAACCCGACGCGCGGATCGGTCACCAGCGCGGTGGCATCCTTGCGATCCGCCGTGACCACGGCCTGCGCCCAGGCTTTCGGCAATCCCGCCTCATGCAGGATCTGCACGAAGTGCAGGCACGACAGCGCGGTCTTGTCCGCCGGTTTCACGATCACCGGACAACCGGTCGCGACCGCAGGGGCCACCTGATGCGCGATGAGGTTGAGCGGATGGTTGAAGGCACTGACCGCGACCACCACGCCAATCGGTTCCTGCCGGGTGAAGGCAACGCGATTCTTGGAGCTTTCGGTGATGCCCATGGGGATCACCTCCCCCGCACGGCTGCGCAGTTCGTCGATGCAGATGTGCACGGAATCGATGGCCCGATCGACCTCGATCAGGGAATCGGCCAGCGGCTTGCCGCCTTCGCGCGCGGCCTCGACAGCCATGCTCTCGCGACGGTCGCGCATGATTGCCATGGCACGGGTCAGGATCTGCACCCGCTCCCGCATCGGGATCCAGGCGTCGCGGTCCCGATAGAGCTCGAAGGCGTTGCTGAGGGCCTTTTCCACCGTCGCACTGTCCGAACGGGCGACATTGGCTATCGGTGACCCGTCCCAGGGTGCGGAGACGACGACATCACTGGCGGAACTGGTGGCACCCGGCACAAGCAACGGGACGCGCGGCAAATCAGACATGGTTCAGACCCCCTCCGGAACTGGCTCAAGTATTCTGGCGGTGCGGGCGGCCCCAACCGGCCACACCCGAAAGCTTCCGGGATTGTCTACGACCGGGCAGCGGAATCATAGACCCAGTTTGGCCGGACGCGGCAACCGTCACAGGGGAAGCACCGCAACGGCCCCGCGTGCTGCCTCTGGCTTTTTGCACGCTCCGGCTCCAATCTGGCGCAAAACAAGGCGATACAGCGCGATACAGACTTTGGGGAGATACAATGAACACGATTGATCTGGCGGGCCGCAGGGCCGTGGTGACCGGCGGCGCACAGGGGATCGGACGCGCGGTGGCGGAGCGTTTCATCGCCTCCGGCGCCAGGGTGGCACTCTGGGACCGGGACATGGACCTTGCCAGTGCGACGGCCAGCGAGATCGGGGCCACCGCCATCAGCGTCGATGTGACGAATGCCGACGCCGTGGATGCGGCGGTGAAGGAGACCGTCAGTGCGCTTGGCGGTATCGACATCCAGGTCAACAATGCCGGTATCGCCGGGGCCAACCGCACCGTCTGGGACTACACGCCCGATGAGTGGCGCCAGATCATCGAGATCAACCTGATCGGCGTCTGGCTCTGCTGCCGCGCGGTCAGCCCGCTGATGCGCGCGGCGGGCTATGGCCGCATCGTCAATGTCGCCTCCATCGCGGGCAAGGAGGGCAACCCCAACGCGTCGGCCTACTCCGCCTCCAAGGCCGGAGTCATTGCGCTGACCAAGTCGCTGGGCAAGGAAATGGCCGACCACGACATCATGGTGAACTGCGTCACCCCCGCCGCCGCCCGCACGGCGATCTTCGACCAGATGTCGGAGGAGCACATCAACTACATGCTCTCCAAGATCCCCATGGGCCGCTTCGTCGAACCGGCCGAGATCGCCGCCCTGATCGCCTGGCTGTCGTCGGCGGACTGCTCCTTCACCACCGGTCAGGTCATCGACATCTCGGGGGGCCGCGCCACCTATTGAGGGGCGACACCAGAATGGCTCTGGTCTAACTTGCGTGCATGGTCGCAAGAATTTCAACCGTCGCCTTCCAGGGCTTCCGGGCGCAGATCGTGGACGTGCAGGTGCAGGTCTCGGCGCAGATGCCTGCCTTCACCATTGTCGGCCTGCCCGACAAGGCGGTGGCGGAGAGCCGGGAGCGGGTGCGGGCGGCGCTGGACGCCATCGGCCTGGGTCTACCGCCGAAGCGGATCACGGTGAACCTGTCCCCCGCCGACCTGCCGAAGGAAGGCAGCCACTACGACCTGCCCATCGCGCTGGCGCTGCTGGCCGCCGTCGGTGTGCTGCCCGCGGAGGACATGGCGGGCCACATCGCGCTGGGAGAACTGGCGCTGGACGGTCAGATCGCGGCGGTAGCCGGTGTATTGCCTGCCGGGGTCGCGGCGGCGGAGCGGGACCAGGGGCTGATCTGCCCCGCGCTCTGCGGCGGGGAGGCCGCTTGGGCCGGGGATCTGGAGATCATCGCGGCACCCGACCTGCTGGCCATCGTCAATCACTTCAAGGGCACACAGGTGCTGTCGGCGCCGGAGCCGGGACCGGTGGACATGGATGCCATCGGTGCCGACCTGCGTGATGTGAAGGGGCAGGAGAGTGCCAAGCGGGCGCTGGAGATCGCGGCTGCCGGGGGCCACAACCTGCTGATGCTGGGGCCGCCAGGATCCGGCAAGTCGATGCTGGCCGCGCGCCTGCCCGGCCTGCTGCCGCCCCTGTCACCGGCAGAGGCGCTGGAAGTCTCCATGATCCGCAGTCTGGCAGGCGAACTGACGGAGGGGCGGCTGTCCCGCCGCCGGCCCTTTCGCAACCCGCACCATTCCACCTCCACCCCTGCCCTTGTCGGTGGCGGGCTGAAGGTGCGACCGGGCGAGATCTCGCTGGCGCACCGGGGCGTGCTGTTTCTCGACGAACTGCCCGAGTTTCCCCGCCCCGCGCTGGAAGCCTTGCGTCAGCCGCTGGAGACGGCGGAGGCCGTGGTGGCCCGCGCCAACGCCCATGTCACCTATCCGGCGCGGGTACAGCTCGTCGCCGCCATGAACCCCTGCCGCTGCGGTCATCTGGATGACCCGGAGCGCGCCTGCTCCCGCGCGCCGCGCTGCGCCATCGATTACCAGTCGAAGATCTCGGGGCCGCTGATGGACCGTATCGACCTGTCCATCGACGTGCCTGCCGTGTCCGCCGCAGACCTGACCCTTCCGCCCCCCGCCGAAGGCTCCGCCGAGATCGCCGCACGGGTTGCCCGCGCCCGCGACCTGCAGGCGGCACGACACGAGAGCCTGGATCTGGGACCGATCACCAATGCGGAGGTGGATGGCCAGGCCCTGATCGCCATCGCCACCCCCGACAGCAGCGGCCAGAGCCTGCTGACCGACGCGGCCGAACGGCTGAAGCTCTCCGCCCGTGGCTATACCCGTGTCCTGCGGGTCGCACGTACCATCGCCGACCTTGAAAGCAGCGCCAGCATCGGTCGCCCGCACATCGCCGAGGCGCTGGGCTACCGCCGCCGGGCGGGACTCAACTGAGATACCGGAGAAGACCACCATGCAATTGCGGCTGGCAGGACAGGAGGAATGTGCCGCACTGACCGACCTGGTGATGCGCTCGAAAGCGTCAAACGGCTACGACGCGGCCTTCATGGAAGCCTGCCGCACCGAACTGACGGTCACCCCGGAGATCCTGGCCAGAGGCCCCTTCGCCGTTCTGGAAGCCGACGGCAAGCTCATCGGAACAGCGCAGGTTTCCCGCGAAGGGGACGTGTGGCATCTGCAGCTGATGTTCGTTGATCCGGCCTGCCAGGGTATGGGAGCCGGTCGGCGGCTGATCGACTGGGCCATGACAGAGGCCGGAATGCAGGGCGCGTCCGAACTGCATATCGAGGCTGATCCGAATGCCGAGGCCTTCTATCTCAAGGCAGGTGCACATCGGGTCGGCGTGGCGCCTTCCGGCTCCATACCGGGCCGGATGATCCCGCTGATGATCCTGCCGCTGTCGCCCGGGTAATCAGACAGCTCAGTCGCTCAGTCGCAGACCGGCGCGTCGCGCAGTTCGACCTCGCTTAGGCGGGCAATCGCCGAGAGGTCTTCGGTCTCCAGCGTGAAGCTGCCGGACAGGCCGTTGGCGTACATGCGCATCTGGCTCTCGTAATAGGGCGCGGAATCGATGGCATCGGGCTTGTAGAACGACACCCGCATCATCCAGGCGGATGTGTCCTTCATGCTGTCGGGGATGCTGGCCTCATGCTTGCCGCGATCCTTGCCGATGAAGGTATCGACGTAGGATATCGAGTCGCCGTCGAAGGTCTTCGCATTGTGGACGAACTGGCCAGCCTGTGCCGCACGCACCATGTCGATGCTGTGCCCCAGCGGGAACAGCGCGCCCTTCGGCAGGGTTTCCGGCACTTCGTCGGCATCGTCGCCATCATTGCGGCTGTAGGTGACGGAGGCGATCTCACCAACCGCATTGCGGGTCGCGGAGCCTTCGCGATGGGCGGACATGCGACCGTTGTAGCTCTCCCGCACCGAGAACCGCAGGCTGTGTCCGTCCTTGCTTTCCAGGAAGCTCACCACCGCTTCCGACTGCACGCGCTCGCCCCGCTGGGTCACCAGGTTCATCAGCATGCGATGGGAATAGATCAGCCCGTCACAGGTCTCGTCGAACTCGTAGACCATCCGTCCGGAAACCTGAGAGAAGGTTGCAGGCTTTTCCCGGTCGAGCACGTCCAGATCATAGATCGCACGATGCGGGATGAAATTCTGCGCCGCGGCGGTTCGGGTCAGGCTCGGAGCCGCCATGCCAGCCACGAGAAGGGTGAGCAGGAGCAGCAGTCGGGTGGAGATTGTCATCAGGGGGTCGCGTCCTTTGATTGATGTCCATAACCTATAGGCGGAAAAGCCAAACACAAGCTGAACGGAGCCCATGATGCAGAAGAAGCCCCGCCTGCTGGTCACGCGTCACATGCCGGACAATGTCACAGCCAGAATCCGGCGAGACTATGACGCCACCCTGAACCCGACGGACCGGATCATGTCGCCGGAGGAACTGGTCAGCGCGGCCCAGGGCATGGACGCAATGATGATCTGCGGCTCGGAGAAGATCACGCCTGCACTGCTGGACGCCCTGCCCGACAGCATCCGCATCATCGCCACCTACTCCGTCGGCCATGAACATATCGATCTTGCGGCGGCTCGGGCGCACGGGGTGACCATCACCAACACGCCGAAGGTGCTTGACGCTGCCGTGGCCGAAATCGCGATGCTGTGCCTGCTGGGTGCCGCGCGGCGGGGGCATGAGGGGCAGACGCTGGTGCGGGAGGGCAAATGGGCAAGCTGGACCTCCACCATGCTGCTGGGCAAGCAGGTCAGTGGTGCCCGGCTCGGCATCCTGGGCCTGGGCGGGATCGGACAGGCCGTCGCCGCCGCTGCCCGCGGGTTCGGCATGCAGGTCCACTATCACAACCGCAATCGCCTGCCGCAGGATGAGGAGAACGGTGCCCGCTATCACGCCACTGCCGCGGAGCTGTTCGCCGTCTCCGACTTCCTCTCGATAAGCTGCCCCAGCACCGATGAGACCCGTGGCATGGTCAACGCCGACCTGATCGGGCAGATGCCGGACGGCGCGATCATCGTCAATACGGCGCGCGGCGACATCATCAACGATGACGACCTGATCGCGGCCCTGCAGTCAGGCAAGCTGTTCGCGGTCGGTCTCGACGTCTTTGCCAACGAACCGAATCTGGATCCCCGCTACCGCACCTTGGACAACGTGTTCCTGATGCCGCACCTGGGCAGCGCAACCGTCGAGACCCGTGACGCGATGGGGTACTGCTGCCTCGACAATCTGGACGCTTTCTTCCAGGGCAAGCCTTGCCCTACCCCCCTGTAAGTGCGCGGAACATCTTGCCGGTTGGTCGCGGGAGAATTTCTAACTTATTGATATTATGAATGTAATTTTCTGGCACGCCGGTTGCTTTGATGGGCTCGTGAATTGAGAGCACATCAGATCAGGAGTATCCGGTCATGAGCCTTGCGACGCTGAACGATCCGCTTCCCAGCCTGAGCTGCGCGCCCTACGTCGGTCGCCTTGCTGACGAGGTCCTCAGTCGGTACGGCAAGTCTAGTCCGGATTTCAACGGCGACGGACTGCAACTGCTGGAGCGGCTGCTCGACTTCGCCGCCAACGCGGAACAGCAGCTTGCCCAGCAGCGCCAGCAGATCAGGGCACTGGAGGAACTGACGCGCACCGACGCGCTGACCGGCATGCTCAACCGCCGCGGTTTCGAGGAGGCGATGACGGCACTGCTCGGCACGGCGCAACGCTACAACGAGGAAGGCGTGATCTGCTTCATCGACCTTGATGGCTTCAAGCAGGTCAATGATGCCTACGGCCACCATGCAGGCGACCAGGTGCTGTACGAGGTTGCTGCCGCCCTCAGCGACAATGTGCGGTCGAACGATCTGGTGGCGCGCATCGGCGGTGACGAATTCGTCGTCGTGCTGTCGCGCACCACGCTGAGCAACGGCCTGAAGAACGCACGCCGGTTGCAGCGCATGCTCGACGGAATGGTCGTCACCACCGACATGGGCCAGAAGATCGACACCTCCGCCTCCATCGGCATCCACTGCTACGGCCCGGACACGGAACTGCGCCGGGTGATGCAGGAAGCGGACAGTGCCATGTATGCCGAGAAGACACGCCGCAGGAACGGCGGCAACAATCTGGTCGCGATCAACACGGAAGTCTCTGCCGGCTGAGACGCGCCGACCGAACCGCCGAAGGGCCCGGCCCTACTGCGCGGTCCAGCCGCCGTCCATCGGCATGCCTGTCCCCGTGATGGCCGCCCCGGCATCCGATGACAGGAACACGGTCAGCGCCCCGATCTGTTCCACGGTCGCGAATTCCTTCGTCGGCTGTGCGGCCAGCAGAACGTCGCGCTTCACCTCTTCCTCCGTGATGCCGCGCGCCCTGGCGGTATCTGGTATCTGCTTCTCCACCAGCGGTGTCAGCACATAGCCGGGACAGATGGCGTTCACGGTGATCCCGTGCTGCGCGACCTCCAGCGCCGCCGTCTTCGTGAAACCCAGAACACCGTGCTTCGCCGAGACGTAGGCCGACTTGAACGGGCTGGCCACCAGACTGTGGGCGGAGGCGATGTTGATCACCCGCCCCCAGCGTCGCGCCTTCATGCCCGGCAGCGCCGCCGCGGTGCCGTGGAACACTGCCGACAGGTTGATCGCCATGATCCTGTCCCACATGTCCGGCGGAAAGTCCTCGATGGGAGCCACGTGCTGGATTCCGGCATTGTTGACCAGAATGTCCACCTTGCCGAAAGCCGCCTCGGTTGCCGCCACCAGATTGCGGACCGCTTCACCGCTGGCGGCATCCGCCGCCAGATAGCGAACGTCGGCACCATGGCGCGCGGCCACTTCGGCGCGCAGGTCCTCCGCGGCGTCAGCGGCGCGACTGCCGTTCATCATCACCATGGCTCCGGCAGCGGCCAGCGCCTCCGCGCAGCCCAGACCGATCCCCGACGTGGAACCGGTCACCAGCGCCACCTTTCCCTGCAACATGCCCTTGTGTCTCCGCTCAAAGCATCCAACTGACCCCATGATGCGCCGCGGGCCGCGAACCGCAAGTGCGGGACCGGAAGGTGCGACGCCGCTGCCTGATCCCCGACCGGGGCTTTGCCGTAGAGTAAGCAGCGCAATTGACGGGCAACGTTTGCCCGCGACCAGCGAGATACAGGAGACTTTCATGGCCAGTGACAACCTTCATGCCCCGCGCGAGCGGCTGAGCACCGAGACCATCCACATGCACCAGGCGATCACGTCCCTGATGGAGGAACTGGAAGCGGTGGACTGGTACCGCCAGCGCGCCGACGACTGCGACGACAAGGATCTGAAGGAGATCCTGCTGCACAACATGCGCGAGGAGATCGAGCACGCGGCGATGGTGCTGGAATGGCTGCGCCGCAACAGCGCCGACTTCGATGGCCAGTTGCGCAAGTTCCTGTTCAAGGATGACGAGATCGCCGACCATTGAGCTCGATTGACGTCAACAGGCTGACACCGGTCAGGCGCGCCTATGGCATCCTGACCGGTGATGACGAGGGCCGGGTCTGCCGTGACATTCCCGACTCCGCCTGCAATGAGCAGCCACGCAATTTCATGACGCACGTGCTCAGCCTGTCGCTGACAAAGGTCGGCGACGGGCTGGTCGATCCGAAGCTCGTGCTCGCCTGGCTGATGACGGCCCTTGGCGCGCCCGCCGGGCTGATCGGTTTTCTGGTCCCGGTGCGGGAAGCCGGGGCGCTGTTGCCGCAACTGTTCATTTCCGGCGGAATCCGGTCGCTTGCCGTCCGCAAGTGGGTCTGGTCGACCGGCAGCATCATTCAGGGTCTGGCCGTCATCGGCATGGGGCTGGTCGCCCTGACGCTTCAGGGCGCGGCGGCCGGCTGGGCCATTGTGGGCCTGCTGGCTGTCATGGCGACGGCGCGCAGCGCCTGCTCCGTCAGCTACAAGGATGTGCTGGGCAAGACGGTGTCCAAGTCGACGCGCGGCACCGCCACCGGCACCGCGGGCAGTCTCGCCTCCGGTGCCGTGCTGCTGTTCGGGCTGGCGCTCAGCCTTCACCTGCTGGAGCAGACCATCACCACCATCGCCATCGTGCTGCTGTTCGCAGGCGGCGCCTGGCTGCTGGCGGGTGCCCTGTTCACGACACTGCAGGAAGCACCAGGCGCTACGGAGGGCGGCGGCAACCCGTTCGCCGTCGCCATCCGGCAATTGCGCCTGCTGGGGGAGCGGGTGCAGCTGCGCCGGTTCATCGTGGCGCGGGGACTGCTGGTGGCAACCGCGCTGGCCCCGCCCTATCTGCTGGCCATGGCGGGGGAGAGCGGGCGCAGCGGACTGGCCGATCTGGGCCTGTTCGTCATCGCGGCCTCCCTTGCCTCCATTCTCGGCGGCTATGTCTGGGGACGGCTCTCCGACCGTTCGAGCCGCAAGGTACTGGCCCTGTCCGGCCTGCTGGGGGCGGCAACCCTCGCCGGGGCACTGGTGATGCAACAGGCCGGGCTGCTCGGACAGCACGGCAGCTTCTGGCTGGCGCCGCTGCTGTTCGTGCTGACACTGGCCTACCAGGGGGTCCGGCTGGGCCGTTCCACGCATCTGGTGGACATGGCGCCGAAAGAGGATCGCGCCGCCTATACAGCGCTGGCCAACACCATCATCGGCATCCTGCTGCTCGGGACGGCGGCGATAGGTGTCGTCGCGGAAAGCTTCGGCATCGCGGCAGCCATCGGGGTCTTCGCCATCATGTCGCTTGCCGGTGCGGGCGTCGCGCTGGGCCTGGATGAAGTGCAGCAGGATGACCCCGAATGATCGAGGCCGCGCTGCACAGGACCCTGGAGGTGGTGATCGGTTTGCCTGACAGGCAGCCGCATCCGTCTCTCCCGAAGCGGCTGAACAGCCTGTTCCGCGACCTCGCATCGCCGGAGAGCGCCAATCTGCCGTTCGAGATCGAGGACCTGATCTGGGCGGTCTGGTGCGAGCACAGCGACGCGGCAGCGGCGGACCTGATGCAGCGCGCCATCACGGCAATCGCGTCCGGCGACCACGAGGGCGCGGGCAAGCTGCTGGATGACCTCTGTGCCCGCCAGCCGCAATGGGCCGAGGCATGGAACAAGCGCGCCACCCTGCACTACATCGCGGGCCGTCACGAACAGAGCCTGAATGACATCCAGCAAACGCTGCTTCGTGAGCCCCGTCATTTCGGCGCCCTTTCCGGATTTGGTCAGATATGCCTCCAGCATGGTGATTCCCTGTCCGCCCGCCTCGCCTTCGAGGCGGCGCTGAGGATCAACCCGCACCTGGCACAGGTGCGCGGCATGCTGGACCGTCTCGGCGACATGAAGGGCACGATGAACTGATGCGCATTCTCCCGGCGATCCTGTGCTTCCTTACCCTCGCGCTGGTAGGTCTCGGCACGCCGGCCAGCGCGGACCGGCTGATCCCGGAGAGCTGGCGGACCAGCCTGCTGTCCGATCACAAGCTGGTTGGAAAGATATGGGTCCACGCCCGCAAGGCCATCGGCACCGAACGCGACCTGAAGTTCCTGGTGCAGAAGGCGGATTTCGTGCTGCTGGGAGAGAAGCACAACAACCCGGATCATCACGTGCTGCAGGCAAGGCTGCTGCGCCTCGCGGCTGCGGACCGGCCCCCTGCCGAACGTCCCACGGTCGTCTGGGAGATGATCACCGCGGAACAGGACGCGAAACTCCAGTCATGGCTGCGCCGCGACGGGGCCACGGCGGCGGGCATGGGTCCGGCGCTTGACTGGGGCTCCTCCGGCTGGCCCGCCTGGACGAAGTATCAGCCGATCGCAGAGGTCGCGCTTGAACTCGGATTGCCGCAGATTGCCGGCAATATCTCGGCAGCACGCCTGATGGATCTGGCCATGAACGGCAATGCGGACGCGGTACCCGCCTCCGTCGCTCACCTGCTGGAGCAGACACCCTGGTCGGACGCGGATCGTGCGGCGCTCGACCAGGAACTCGTCGACAGCCATTGCGGCATGATGAAGGCCGGTGACAAGGGGCTTCAGGGCATCGCGAAGATCCAGCGGCTGCGCGACGCGGCCATGGCCCTGGCGATGGTCGCCAGTACCGAGGGCAGCGGCGCGGTGCTGATCGCGGGCAGCGGTCATGTCCGGAAGGACCGGGGCGTGCCGCGTTATCTGCAGACACTGGATGGCCGCGCCCGGACAGCCGCCATCGCGATGTTCGAGGTGGTGGATGGCGTCGACGATCCGGCGGCCTACATGACCAACTTCCCGCCCGGCGCTTTCGACGCGATCATCTTCACCCCCCGCCTGGATGACAAGGACCCCTGCGACGCACTGCGCAGATCGCACGGCAAGAAAGAGTAGTGCCAGCAACAAGGCAGTGCGCTTGCGCACGGCCAGTCGCCAGACGATGCTGCCTCTCAGGGGGTCGCGATTTCAGCGGGGAGGATCGGCACGTGCCAATCGAGTCATGCAAAGCCATGTGCGCGGGCTGAGCACGGATGCATTCCATCCTGCTGTCCCCCCTGGCATTCATCGGACGTCATGCCACCCGGTTCCTGGCGCTTGCGGTCGTGATCGGCTTTGCCATTCCGCCGCTCAGCACCCTGGTGCGTCCCTGGCTTGCCGCCTTCATCGTCCTGCCTCTGGTCATCGCACTGATGCGTATCGACTGGGCCGACCTCTGGGCATATGCCAGACGCTGGAAACTGATCGGCCTGCTGTGCCTGTGGATGATCGTCGTCAGCCCGGTGCTGACCTGGCTGATCCTGCGCCACCTGGGTCTGACCGATGGCGTGCTGGCCGGCATGGTGCTGATGGCCGCCGCGCCGCCGATTGTCTCCGCCGCCGCCATCGCCATCTTCCTGAGACTCGACGGGGCCATCGTCATCGTCACCACGGTTGCCGCCATGTGGCTGACCCCCTTCATCCTGCCGCCCATGGCCCTGAACCTGCTGGACCTTGCGCTGGAAATCTCGCTCGGCACCTTCATGATGCGGCTCGGGCTGCTGGTGGCCGTCGCCTTCGGACTCGCATGGACCATGCGACGGCTGCTGGGTCAGGAAAGGCTGATCGGCATGCGACCGCAACTGGATGGTGCCGCGGTGCTCGCCATGACCTGTTTCGTCGTCGGTGTCTTCGATGGCGTCACGGAGATGGCGCTGCAGATGCCGGGACACGTGCTGGCCACGACGGCCCTGGCCTTCGCCTTCAACATAGTGCTGCAGGTCGCGGGGGCGGCCCTGTTCTGGCATCTTGGCCCCCGGATCGCGCTGGCCGTCGGCCTGATGAGCGGCAACTGCAACATGGGTCTGGTACTGGTCACGCTGGCTGACCGGGCGGAACCGGATACGATCATGTACTTTGCGGTCGGGCAGGCACCGATGTACACCTTGCCTGTGCTGCTGACGCCGGTCTATCGCTGGCTGGTGGCACGGGCTGACCGAAGGACCGAAGGGAACAGCACATGAGCAAGACAATCCTGATCACGGGTGCCGGACGCGGCATCGGTCGCCAGCTGGCGCTGCAGAGTCTGGAAGGCGGCGCCAACGTCATCGCCTGCGCCCGCAGGATCGGTGACCTGGACGACCTGGTGGCAAAGGGTGCGGAAGCCCAGGCGCTGGAGGTCACTGACCTGGACGCCATCAACAGCCTGAAGGCCGCACTGGGCGACCGGCCCATCGACATCCTGTTCAACAATGCCGGCATCATCGGACCCGATCGCCAGGCCATCGGCGACATGGACATCGACGGCTGGCGGGAGACCATGGAAGTCAACGTCTATGCCCCCTATCGGGTGTCGGAGGCGCTGGTCGACAATGTCGCGGCCAGCGATCACAAGACCATCGTCGTCGTGTCCAGCAGGATGGGATCCATGTCCCTGAACACGGTCAGCGACCGTTTCATCTATCGCAGTTCCAAGGCCGCAGTGAATCAGGTCGTGGTCTGCATGGCGAACGAATGGCGGCCGCGCGGCATCCGGGTCATCGCCACCCATCCGGGCTGGGTCTCCACCGACATGGGCGGCTCGGCCGCACCGGTGACACCTGCAGACAGCGCCGCGGGGCTGCTGAAGGTCGCCAACGGCATGACGGATGAGGCTTCCGGGCGGTTCTGGAACTTCGACGGCGAGGAACTGACCTGGTAGGGGCGCAGGCCGTTGCAGTCCGATCGAATGATGGACTGACCTACTTCCAGAACTCGTCGGCGGCGATCGCGAAGTGCAGGCGATCATCCTTGCCGACCACGAAGTTGGTGATGCCGACCAGGTTCCCGCGCCGGTCGAACAGCCCGCCGCCCGATGATCCCGGTGCCGCATATGCGGAGGTCTGGATCAGGTTGACCCCGGCGTTGGAGCGAAGCTGGGAGACGATACCATCCTGCATGGATTGCTGCAGGCCGCGCGGCGCGGATATGGCGAAGACGGGTTCACCGATCTTCATGTCCGCATAGTCGCGCACGCCCGGCACCGGCTGCAGCGTCAGTTCCAGCGACCGCAGGATGCAGCGATCCGACGAAGGGTCGGCATGAACCAGCTCCGCCGGGCCATGCGTCTTGCCCTGCAACAGCACCAGAATGCCGGCGTCCTTCACCGTATGGCAGTTGGTGGCCAGCCGATCCTCGGAAATGGCCACGGCGGACCCCTGCCGGACATGGCGTGCGGCCCTGAAATCCGCCTCGTTGGCGGCGGCCAGCACGACAAAGACCGCAGGTGCAACGCGCTGGAACAACTCATGCCCCGACAATATGTCACCGGTCGCGCTGCCCGGTCGGTACTGCGCGCCACCCTGCCAGTCGGGCCAGAAGTCGCTGTCGGGATCAAGCTGGCTGAAACCTATCAGCCCGCCGGTCATCGGCTGTGCCTCGACGGAGGGTACTTCTGCCTCCGCTGCCGCGGCGGCGACATTGACCGGTGCGGACGCCTCGGGCGGCTCCGCCTGCGGTGCGGCTTCACGCTCCTGTTCCTCCAGCACCCGCTCGAGCCAGTGCTCCTGGCAGGCCGCCTCCCGGTGGGAGCTGACGTCCGCTGCCGAGGCGCAGGCTTCGCGCACACGCCCCACACCATCGGCGTCAAGCCGGGCAAGATCGGGATATTCGACGGGCACCTTCTGACGCACCA
The DNA here is from genome assembly GCF_029909415.1 of Minwuia sp. IMCC3009. Lineage (GTDB taxonomy): Bacteria > Pseudomonadota > Alphaproteobacteria > Minwuiales > Minwuiaceae > Minwuia. Next base: position 601,823 of record NZ_CP123781.1, on the reverse strand, counting down.
TCTCCTGCTCGATGCAGCGGCCCCACGGTGCCGGTCCCTTCTCGACCATCTCCGCGCAGCCTTCGCGCAGGCGCTTCTGCTCACCCGGTGGGTAGAGAGAGAGATCCGGCTGGAACACCAGACGTCGCCAGGCCTCCGCGTGATGGCTGAGACAGGGAACGTGGCGCTGCAGGATGCGGCCATCCCGGATACCGCAGGCGGACATCAGGGACCGTTGCACGTCGACCGAAAGATCCCGCAGGTCCAGCGGCCGTGCGGCCTGCACGCCCGAGGCAATCACCAGCATGGCGACGACGAGCGTCAGGCAGCCAACGAGGTGCATCCCGCGCCTGCCACCAGGAAGAGACCGTCGGGTGCCCTGAACCCTTCGGATCATTTCTGCCCGTAGACCTCCACGCCCTGCAGGGCATGACGACCGCGGATGTTCCGCAGCCGCAGCCCGTCAAACGGATCACGAAAGGCGGTGTCAGAGACATCCAGAATGCCCTGATCATCGACCACCACGGTCATCCTGCCCCGCGCGTCGCGTCGCCAGATCACATCATACCCCGGATTGCGCCAGCCATCGACCAGTTCCGGCATCCGGAAGGGCCCTTTCGCCAGGACACTGACGCTGCGCCCGACACGCACGAGCTGCGCCTCACCCCCTGAGCCAAAGACCAGGCGATAGCCGATGCGACCGCCCTGTCCCTGAAACACACCAAGTTCGATACTGCCGCCCGCTTCCGGATCGCTCTCCAGCCGGGCACGGATCTCGAAGGCATTGCTGAAGGGCTGCACCAGATAGATCAGGGCAGGATCGGGTCGGGTCTCCGCCGGTGCATTGTTGGCCTGTCGGCCCGAGTTCCCGTTCTTCGCGCCCAGGATCTGGCCGAACAGGCGGACCACCGCCTCCGCCTCGCTGCCCTGACCGGAACCCTGCGTCTGTGGCTGCGGCTCGGGTTCGACGACTTCCGAGATCAGGCCGCCATAGCGACCGATCCGGAACGTGCCCTCGGTCACCTGCCACTTCGGCGCATTGGTGAAGTCACCATCCTCGAACAGGTCGCGCACCAGCAGCTCGAACTTCGGCTGGTCATGCCGCTCGATCAGCTGTCGCAGGTCGCGGATGAAACGGGGGTCGGCCGCGCGGGACCGTTCTGCCTCATCCACAAGCCCGCGCAGTTCCTTCAGCAGCGCATCCTGTTCACCGTCCTGCGCAGTCCCGGCGACCGTGTTGTCGCCGAAGATCTGCCCGCGCTCCTCCGCTGTTGCCGTGCCGACGAGCGGCAGGGCCAGCAACAGCAGGGACAGCGCGGCGGGGGTGGCGTGGCGGATCATTCGCGCCAGCTCGTGTCCTGACGGTCCAGACGACGCACCAGGGCCGCAAATTCCCGCTGGCCAACGCCCGCACCGAAACCACCGGAGGCCGCGTCGCGCACATACTGCTGCACCTGGGGAGACGGAATGGTCAGCTTGCCGCCACCGGACTGGGCCGCGACCTGCATCCGGCAGGCCTGCTCCATGTAGTACATCATCAGGAACGCCTCCTGCACCGTCTCGCCGACCGTCAGCAGGCCGTGGTTGCGCAGGATCATGATGCGCTTGTCGCCCATGTCGGCCAGCATCCGCGCCTGCTCCTCCTCCCGCAGGGCCACGCCCTCGTAGTCGTGATAGGCAACCTGGCCGGTGAACAGCATCGACGTCTGGGTGAGGGGCAGCAATCCCTCCTCCTGCGCCGAGACCCCGGTGCCGGCGACAGTGTGGGTATGCAGCACACAGGCGATCTCCGGCAATTCGCGATGGATGCAGCTGTGGATGACATAGCCCGCCGGATTGATGCC